>VBWA01000042.1 GCA_006218025.1 Rhodocyclaceae bacterium
TGCACAGCCAGCCGGCTGCGGCGGCGCACCGCGTGCGGTGCGAAACCCCGCCTCGCCCCCTCACGGGGAGGCTATTGATTTGCTCGCTTCGCTCGACTATCATCAGTCGCTCCGAACGAGCTTTTTCACGTTAAGCGCGATGAGAATCCTCGTAGTCGGTTCCGGCGGGCGCGAGCATGCGTTGGCCTGGCGTCTGGCCAAGGCCCCCGGCCTGCAGAAGGTCTACGTCGCGCCGGGCAATGCCGGCACCGCGCTCGAGCACGAGCTGGAGAACCTGCCGCTCACCGACATCCACGCCTTGGCCGATTACGCCGAACGCGAGAAGGTGCACGCCACCGTGGTCGGCCCCGAAGCACCGCTCGCGGCCGGCATCGTCGATGTGTTCCGCGCCCGCAATCTGCGCATCTTCGGCCCGACCAAGGCGGCTGCGCAACTTGAAAGCTCGAAGGACTTTGCCAAGCGCTTCATGACCCGGCACAACATTCCGACGGCGAAGTTCCAGACCTTCGCCGACAGCAAGGCGGCTCATGCCTACATCGATGCCGAGGGCGCCCCCATCGTGATCAAGGCCGATGGGCTGGCGGCCGGCAAGGGCGTCGTGGTGGCGATGGATGTCGCCGAAGCCCACGCCGCCGTGGACATGATGCTGGCCGACAACAAGCTCGCAGTTCACCACACTGACGCCGGCGCCCGAGTCGTCATCGAAGAATTCCTCGACGGCGAGGAAGCCAGTTTCATCGTCATGGCCGACGGCCGCCATGCACTGGCGCTGGCGACCAGCCAGGATCACAAGCGGCTCAAGGACGGCGACCAGGGCCCGAACACCGGCGGCATGGGTGCCTATTCGCCGGCGCCGGTGGTGACGCCCGAGATTCACGCGCGCGTCATGCGCGAAGTGATCATGCCCACCATCAACGGCATGGCGGCGGACGGCATCGTCTACACCGGTTTCCTCTATGCCGGCCTGATGATCAAGCCCGACGGCGGCCTGCGCGTGCTCGAATTCAACTGCCGCATGGGCGACCCGGAAACCCAGCCGATCATGATGCGGCTGAAGAGCAATCTGGTCGAACTGGTGGATGCGGCGATCGACGGCCGGCTCGATCAAGTCGAAGCGGAGTGGGATCGCCGCGTCGCGCTCGGTGTGGTCATGGCCGCCGCGAACTATCCCGAAGCCCCGCGCAAGGGCGACGTGATTCACGGCCTGCCGGCGCCGACCGAGGACAGCCACGTGTTCCATGCCGGGACGGCGCAGCATGACGGCGAGGTGGTAACGGCGGGCGGGCGCGTGCTCTGCGTCACGGCGCTGGGCGACAACGTCAAGGCCGCGCAGCGGCGTGCCTACGAAGTGCTCGACCCGATCAGTTTCGACGGCATGCAGTGCCGGCGGGACATAGGTTTTCGCGCCATAAAAAGATGATTCTGCCGCCCGCCACGCTGGGCATGCTCGGTGGCGGCCAGTTGGGCCGCTTCTTCGTTATTGCCGCCCATGAACTCGGCTATCGCGTGGTGGTGCTCGATCCCGATCCGCAGAGTCCCGCCGGGCGCATCGCCGACCAGCATCTGGTGGCCGCCTACGACGATCCCGATGCGCTGAACCGGATGGCTGAGTCCTGTGCCGCGGTGACCACTGAATTCGAGAATGTGCCGGCGGGCAGCCTGGCTTATCTGTCGAAGTTCCTTCCGGTGCGCCCGAGTGCCGAGGCCGTCGGCATCAGCCAGAATCGCAGCGCGGAGAAGGGCTTTCTCAAGCAGCACGGCTTTCCTCACGCACCCTACGCCGACGTGCGCAGCGAGGCCGATATCGCGCAGGCCAACGCGGGCTTGTTCCCCGGCATCCTCAAGGTGGCCCGCTTCGGCTACGACGGCAAGGGACAGGTCAGGGTCCACAGTCGCGAAGAGGCGCTGCTGGCGTTTCGCCAGTTGAAGAACGAACCCTGCGTGCTCGAGCAGATGCTGGCGCTGGATTACGAGGTCTCGGTGGTGCTGTCGCGCGACGAGGCCGGCGTGGTGAAGTGTTTTCCCACCGCCGAGAACAGCCACCGCCACGGCATCCTCGATGTCTCGATCGTACCGGCGCGCACCTCGGGCTGTCTTGCCGGCAATGCGGAAGAGATCGCCGAGGGCATTGCGCAGAAAATGGGCTATGTCGGCACGCTGGCGGTGGAGTTCTTCATCGTGCGCGGCCAGCTCTACGTCAATGAAATGGCGCCGCGGCCGCACAATTCCGGGCACTACACCATCGATGCCTGCATCACCAACCAGTTCGAACAGCAGGTGCGGACGCTGACCGGCCTGCCGCTGGGCGAGGCGCGCGCGCATTCGGCCGCCGTCATGGTGAACCTGCTGGGCGACCTGTGGTACCTGCAGGACCCGCATCACAGCCACGAGCCCGACTGGGCGAAGCTGCTCGCGGTGCCGAATCTGAAGCTGCATCTCTACGGCAAGCACCACGCCAGGCCGGGGCGCAAAATGGGCCATTTCACCGTGATCGGCAGCGACGCGCAGGAAGTGCAAAAGTCGGCGCTGGCGGCACGGCGATTGATCGGGATTCAGGACGAGCCATCCCCCCAGCCCCCTTCACAGGGAAGGGGGTGACTTTGGTTCGCTTCGCTCCAAGCCTATGGCTGGCCCCTCCTTGGGGCGGCCCGGCGGAGAGGCCGTGATGAATGAAGTGTCGCGCGCGGCGGCATTGCTGCGCGCCGGCGAACTGGTCGCCTTTCCCACCGAGACCGTCTATGGACTCGGCGCCGATGCGAGCAATCCGCAGGCCATTGCGAAGATCTTCGCCGCCAAGGGTCGGCCCGCAGACCATCCGCTGATCGTGCACCTGCCGGACGCCTCGCACCTCGAGCGCTGGGCCGTCGACATTCCCGAAGCGGCTCGCAAACTCGCCGCGGCATTCTGGCCGGGACCCCTGACGCTGATCCTCAAGCGCCATCCTTCGGTACTCGATGCCGTCACCGGCGGCCAGGATACGGTCGGCCTGCGCGTGCCGAACCACCCGCTGGCCCTGCAATTGCTCCGCGAATTCGGTGGTGCGAATAGTGGTGCGAATGGTGGTGGACTCGCGGCGCCTTCGGCCAATCGTTTCGGCCACGTCAGCCCGACCACCGCCGCGCATGTGCGCGAGGAACTCGGCGGCACCGTCGCGATGATTCTCGACGGCGGTCCCTGCGCGGTCGGCATCGAATCCACCATCCTCGATCTCTCCGGCGGCGAGCCGCGCATCCTGCGTCCCGGCATGCTCGATGCAGAAGCCATCGGCGCGGTGCTGGGTTGCCTCCCGGCATTCGGCGGCGAGCAGAACGCGCCGCGGGTTTCGGGCAGCCTCGACGCCCACTACGCGCCAAGCACCCCGCTGCAACTGGTCGCCGCGGCCGACCTCGCGGCAACCGCAGCGCAAGCGCTGGCAGACGGCCGGCGCGTCGCCGTACTGGCCCCTGAAGCGCCCGTCCACATTCATCAGAAAATGGTCTGGTCGGCGGCCAGCGCCGACGCCGCACAGTTCGCCCATGAACTGTATGCCCGGCTGCGCGAACTCGACGCGCTGGGCTGCGATCTGATCCTCGTTGCCGCTCCGCCCGCCGCCGAAGCCTGGCGTGCCGTGGCCGATCGCCTGCGTCGCGCCGCAGCGGGATCGAAATAGGGGTGAAACATTATTGTCATCAAGGTCTGAAGCATTCCGGCAGCGGCCGATAATTTTCCCGTAAGCGGGTTTTCCGCGAGAAGGAGGGAACTATGGCTGCCAAGGAGCGCAACGGACGACGCCCGGGGAAGCTTCCGCAAGATTCGGACCGGTCCGGCCGCGTCATCGGGTCCGCCGTGAATGTCGCCATCAACCGGGGTTTCGTGGTCGGGCGCGAAGTTCTCGTCGGCAGCATCCCCGGCATCGTGGTCGGCTACAACATCGCCAGTTTCGGCCTGTTCGTCGGCAGCGCCTATCCGCTGGTGGTGCGCACCGCCCTCGGCGTGACCAAGTGCGGCATGGACGAGGTGAGTCTGGCCTGACGCCAGCCCGCAGTGCTCTGCATGCCGGAGAAAGCGCTTCGCGCGCCGGCAAAGCGGAATTCCCGGCGCGCAAGGCGAGCCGGCTTCCCTGGCTCCACCCCTTTGCTATAATTCGCCCCCTCGATGGGGGTGTAGCTCAGTTGGGAGAGCGCGACGTTCGCAACGTCGAGGCCAGCGGTTCGATCCCGCTCACCTCCACCATTTTCAAAAGGCCGGACTTCGTTCCGGCCTTTTTCATGTCTGCCGGAAACGCTGCTAAACGGCAGATTCCGGCGCGAGCGAGAGCATGTGGCCGACACGCGGGTCGCCACGTCCGCCGAGCACCGCCGCATAGGCGGCTTTGACCGCATCCGGCCCGACGTGGTGTTCGACTGTCAGCCAGGGCGCCGCCGGATCGCACACCTTGCCGACGAAGCCTTGCCATGCATGGAGCAGGCGCCGCCCCAGGGCGCCGGCGCCCCATTCCGCGTTGCGCTTCTTGATTTGCGCCGGCGCGAAAAACAGTGTGGCGCGCGGGCCGGGCAGATCCCTCGCGCCGCCCAGTTGCTCGACATGGGTGCCGCCGATCGAACTACTGTATTTCAGATTCGCGAACCGGGAATGAATGGCTCTGCGCAGGCCTGCGTTGCCGGCAAAGTCGACGTACACACAAGCCGCGTCGGCCGCGATCCGGTCAAGCTCATCGTAGGCCACGACCCGGTGATAACAGCCGAGGCTGCGGCAGAACTCCAGGTTGGCGGCAGAGGTCAGGCCGACCACCTCGATCCCTTGTCGTTGCGCGAGCTGGAATGCCGTGCCATAGGCGGTCTTGCTCGATGCGCTGGACAGCAGCATGAGGCCTTTGCCCTTGTCGCCGGCGCCGAAAAAATAATTGTCGGCGAGGAAGTCGTCGATCAGCCACGAGGTCATGAACAGCGGGCGCAGCAGCGCCTGGACGTCTTCGGTTTGCGGTGTGTAGAAGGGGTCCGTGCTGCAGCGCGCGTAGTTGTTGTAGACCGGATGCAGCGCGGCACGATGTTCGGCGCCGTCGAAGAATCCCGCCGGTGACGGGCGCACGGGCTGCAGGACGACGCTCGATGACATCGGGTAGTAGCCATAGAATTTCTCGCCCACCGACACGTCGGGGTGCTGCGATTCCACCACGCTGCCAAAGCCCCAGACCGGTATGCGTCCCCAGCCCGACTCCGCCGGATAGAAACCCCAGTAGTTCATGGCCTCGCCAAACGCCGCATAGGTGATGTTGTTGGCCGTCAGCGCAAATTTTTCAACGGCGAGCCGAACCTGGCCCGCGGCGAGGGGAAGCGCGGGTGTCTCGCGCAGTTCCGTGTCGGCGAGACTATCCTTGCGGACGAGGAAATCGGTTGTATTCATGGCTCACCCTCGAAGCAGTCCGGGCAGAGGTCGCCCGCGGTCACGCATGGTAGCAAGGGCGCAAATGAAAAGGGCCTGCAGAAATGCAGACCCTTTCGCAAGTCAAAAGGGCCTGCATTTCTGCAGACCCTTTTTTGGTACTGGTGCGCCCGGAGAGATTCGAACTCCCTACCCCTTGGTTCGTAGCCAAGTACTCTATCCAGATGAGCTACGGGCGCCGGGCGAAGACAAGCTCGCATTCTCCTTACGGCGGAAGGACAGCCCTTACCGCGGTTTATTTCTTCTGCGCGGCACGGATTCGTTGCGCCAGATCCCTTAGCTCCTCGGCCGACGCTTCCCCTGCCGGCTTGTCCCTGAACAGGAGCCAGAGCAGGGCGCCGTTGATGATGATCAGGGCGACTTCGATGTAGAGGATCGGGGTCACCATTTGTCGCTGGGAATTGTCGCCGAACACGAAATAGAAGCCTTCGAAGGTGGGCAGCGCCGCTTTGGTGATCGCCGAGAAAAACTCGAATGGCGGAAACAGCAGGACCAGCACCAGGTTTATCGCCACCAGCGCCAGCACGGTTCGTTGCCGGCGATTGCCTCCCGGTTGTTTCGGCGGTTCGCGCAGGGGCGGAGTGCGCAGCAGGAGCAGGGCGATACAGGCATTGATCAGCACCACGATGATCTCGAGCGCGAGAAAATCCGCGTTCAGGATGCGATTCTGATGGACGCCGACTGCGAAGTAGAAGCCGTCGAAGGTGGGTATGTTGCCGTGCTGCAGCGAAACGTAGTTGTAGGGCGGGAATGTTGAAAGCAGTACCAGGTTGGCGACTGCAACGATCAGTGCGATTCGTTGTGCATTGTTCATGGCGCTTTCCCTGCGGGCTCGAACGGCCCTCTCCTCCATGCGTGACGACGTGATATAGGTTAGTCGAGAACAGATGTCGGCGCAATGTTTCTGGCGCCAGGGCGATCGCGTATAAACTTCAGCCTCCCATTGGACGAGAGGTAGCAGCGTGAGGAGGATTCTCTGGACTTTGCTCGGCTGCGGCGCGGCATTTTCAGTCTTCGCCCAGGACATCAGCCTGCGCCATGATCTCGATGGCAAGGCGCTGGATACCCTGGCGACTCTGGTGCTGCGCTTCAACGACGAACTGAAGGGCAAGGGCAGGGTGCTGCTGCAGGATTCCCGCGGACTGGAAAACAAGCACCTGCCGCCGCACCTGGCCCTGCTCGATCCCGACGACAGCATGGAGTTCTTCGGCACCCGGCCGCGTTTTCGCCCGCTGCACGAAGTCATGCGCGAAGCCGGGCAGAAGTTCGACGCCGCGCAGTTCTACCCCCAGGTTGCCGATGCGGTCGATGACGCGAGCGGACGCATCCAGGCGCTGCCGATGGGACTTGCCCTGCCGGTGCTGTTCGTCAACCGCGCTGCCCTGAGCAAGGCCGGGGTCGATCCCGACCAGCCGGGAAAGACCTGGTGGGAACTGCAGAAAACAGCGGGCGAGATTTACGACCATGGCGGCAAGTGCCCTCTGACCACCACGCGGTTCGCGTGGATTCACTCCGAGAATGTATCGACCCAGGCCGGTGAGGCCATGGTGGCCCGGGTCGGGAGCGCGGACAAGGTGCTGGCCAACTCGATGGTCAACGTCAAGCACCTGGCGCTGCTCGCCAGTTGGCAAAAGAGCCTCTACTTCCATTACTCGGGGCCGGGCCGCGAAGGCAACCGGCGCTTCCTGAGCGGCGAATGCGCCATGCTCACCGGCGAATCGTCGCTGTATGCCGAAGCCAGGCGCTCTGGAATCGATGTCGGCATCAGCGCCCTGCCGTACTACGACGATGTGTATAGCCCCAAACCGGCCGATGTCCTGCCCGATGGCGGCGGCTTGTGGGTGTTGGCGGGGCACAAGAAGGACGAGTACAAACTGGCCGCGCGCTTCATGACGTTCTTGCTGCGTCCCGAGGTGCAGAAGGAGTGGGTGCAGGCGACGAGCTACCTGCCGATGACGCCGGCGGCGCTGGCGGCGCTGCGCGGCTCGGACATTCCCCAGAATCTGCTGGACGCGACGCAAAAGCGCCTGTCGGTTTCACGCAAGGGCAGTACGCGGGCGAAGCATGGGCCGATTCGCGATCGCCTGCATGAATTCCTCGGCGAGGAAGTGGCCTTTGTCTGGTCGGCCGGCCGGGCGGCAAAAGAGGCGCTCGACAATACCGTGCGCCGGGTCAATGAGGCCATCGCTCCGGTGGCGCTGCCCGCCAAGGCTCCGGCGAAGGCAGCGGGCGTTTCCAGCAGGCAATGATCTACCCGCCCATCATCGCGCATCGCTGCGGCGGCGCTTTGGCCCCGGAAAACACTTTGGCCGGCCTGCACCTCGCGGCGCGCCTCGGTTGTCGCGGAGTCGAGTTCGACGTGATGCTGGCCGCCGACGGCGTGCCGGTCCTGATCCACGACGAGACGCTGGAACGCACTACTTCGGGACGGGGCCGGGTGGCTGACATGGGCTCCGTCCAGCTCGCCCGGCTCGATGCCGGCAGCCGGCATCATGCGGCCTTCGCCATGGAGCCGGTGCCGACTCTTGCCGATGCCTTGCACCGCTGCGCTGCGCTTGGCTTGTGGGCCAATGTCGAAATCAAGCCGTCTGCCGGACAGGATGTGGACACGGGGCGCGTGGTGGCCCGTCTCGCGGCCGCAGCGAACGGCAAGCTGCTGCTGTCCTCGTTTTCCTCGGCGGCCCTGCGCAGCGCCGCCGAGGAAGCGGAGCAACTGCCGCGCGCCTTGCTGGTCGGGGCGATTGCGCCCGATTGGCGCGAGCGCATGGCGGAAACGGGCGCGATGGCCCTGCATTCTTCGGCGCGGGCGCTGACCGCCGAGACCCTGGCCGAAGTGCTTGCGGCCGGCTTTCCGCTGGCCTGTTACACGGTCAATCGCCGCGACGATGCCGAACGTCTGTTCGCCATGGGTGTCAGCGCCGTGTTCACCGACCGGCCGGACCTTTGGGCCGCGTCCGAAATGTAAATGTGGCTAACAGCTGCTTACATTTCGATTGTCAGCGCCAGTGAGCCGCTGGCGTTATTCTGCGCATGGGGCTGTCCCATTCCAAACACGAGGAGCACTACATGAAACGCACATCCAGTCTGCTGGTCGCTGTTCTTGCCGCCTTCGCTCTGCCGGCCCTGGCGCAAACCAATACACCCAATGTCGATCAGCGCCAGGCCAACCAGCAACAACGCATCGATCAGGGCGTCAAGTCGGGTGAGCTGACCGCGAGGGAAGCAGCCCGTCTGGAAAAAGGCCAGGAGCGCGTCCAGAAGATGGAAGACAAGGCGAAGGCCGACGGGGTCGTGACGAAAAAGGAACGCACCCGCCTGCAGCAAGCCGAAAACGTGCAAAGTCGGCATATAGCTGCTCAAAAGCATGACCGTCAGCAAGATCGCAATCACGACGGCAAGAAGGATCGTCCGGCCAGGAACAAGTAAGCCTGCCGAGCACCATCCGGGCCCGCCTGCGCGCGGGCTTTTCCGTGTCCGCAGCGTCCGGCCGCGGACGCTATCCTCTGGCGGGATTGCGTCCCGTTCGCGTAAAATCAGGCCTTTCGCGTACCGGCCTGCGTTCCCTGCCATGAAAAGCTCCGAAATCCGCCAGAAGTTCCTCGATTTTTTCGCATCGAAAGGCCACCACGTGGTGGCTTCCAGTTCGCTGGTGCCGCACGAGGATCCGACCTTGCTGTTCACCAATGCCGGGATGAACCAGTTCAAGGATGTCTTTCTCGGCTTCGACAAGCGCAGCTACACGCGTGCCGCGAGCTCGCAGAAATGCGTACGCGCCGGCGGCAAGCACAACGACCTCGAGAACGTCGGCTACACGGCGCGGCATCACACCTTTTTCGAGATGCTGGGCAATTTCAGCTTCGGCGACTACTTCAAGCGCGATGCGATCAAGTACGCATGGGAACTGCTGACCGAGGTCTTCAAGCTGCCGGCCGACAAGCTCTGGGTCACGGTGTATGCCGAGGACGACGAGGCCTACGACATCTGGACCAAAGAGATCGGCGTGCCGCCCGAGCGCGTGATCCGCATAGGCGACAGGCCCGGCACTGCCGGGCCGGGCGCGCGCTACGCCTCGGACAATTTCTGGATGATGGGCGACACCGGCCCCTGCGGTCCCTGCACCGAAATCTTCTACGACCACGGCGAACATATCTGGGGCGGTCCGCCCGGCAGCGAGGACGAGGACGGAGACCGCTACATCGAGATCTGGAACAACGTCTTCATGCAGTTCAACCGCGACGAAGCCGGCGTCATGCATCCGCTGCCGAAGCCCTCGGTGGATACCGGCATGGGCCTGGAGCGCATCTCGGCTGTGCTGCAAGGTGTCCATGCGAATTACGAAATCGACTTGTTCCAGGCACTGATTGCAGCGGCGGCAAGAGAAACCTCCGACGCCGACATGGACAGCCCAAGCCTGAAAGTGCTGGCCGACCACATCCGCGCCTGTTCCTTCCTCATCGCCGACGGCGTGATCCCCGGCAACGAGGGGCGCGGCTACGTCCTGCGCCGCATCATCCGCCGTGCCATCCGCCACGGATGGAAGCTCGGCGCGCGCAGCGCCTTCTTCCACCGCATGGTGCCCGACCTGGTGGCCGAGATGGGCGTCGCCTTTCCCGAACTCGTCAGCAGCAAGACGCGCGTCATGGAAGTGCTCAAGCAGGAGGAGGACCGCTTCTTCGCCACCATCGAGCATGGCATGGCGATCCTCGAAGCCGAGCTGGAGCTGATGGAGAAGACCGGCGTCAGCGTCTTCAACGGCGGAACGGCGTTCAAGTTGCACGACACCTACGGCTTTCCGCTCGATCTGACGGCCGATATCTGTCGCGAGCGCGGCTTTATAGTCGACACGGCTGCTTTCGACTTTGCTATGGCTTGGCAGAAAGACCAGGCGCGCGCCGCCGGCAAGTTCAAGATGGCAGCCAATCTCGACTATGCAGGGCCGGCCACGACTTTCCACGGCTACGAGACGCTGGAAGCCAAAGGCAACATCCTTGCCCTGTACAAGGACGGCACCGCGGTCAATGAACTGATCGAAGGCGAGCTCGGCGTGGTGGTGCTCGACGACACGCCTTTCTACGCCGAATCCGGCGGCCAGGTCGGCGACATCGGCGAGCTGCGCTCGACGCACGGCATCTTCGCCGTGGAAGACACGCAGAAGATTCAGGCCAGCGTCTTCGGCCATCATGGCGTGGTGCGCACCGGCACCCTGAAAGTCGGCGGTGGCGTCACGGCGAAAGTGGACACCTTGGCGCGCGCGCGCACCATCCGTCACCACTCAGCGACACACCTGATGCACAAGGCGCTGCGCGAGGTGCTCGGCGCCCACGTGCAGCAGAAGGGCTCGCAAGTCGATCCCGACAAGACGCGCTTCGACTTCGCCCACACCCAGCCGGTGACGGCTGACGAGATTGCGCGCATCGAGCGCATCGTCAATGACGAAATCATCGCCAATGCGGCGACGCGTTCGCGCGTGATGCCGATCGACGAGGCGCAGAAGACCGGCGCCATGATGCTGTTCGGCGAGAAGTACGGCGACGAAGTGCGCGTGCTCGACATCGGTTCCTCCTGCGAACTCTGCGGCGGCACGCACGTCGCTCGCACGGGAGACATCGGCCTGTTCAAGATCGTCATGGAGGCCGGCGTCGCGGCCGGCGTGAGGCGCATCGAGGCGGTCTGCGGCGACGTGGCCGTGGCTCGCATGCAGCAGCAGCAGGTCCTGCTCGATGCCGTCGCCGCCGAACTCAAGGCGCAGCCGGCGGAAGCCGCGGCGCGCGTGGCGCAGATTCAGGACAACGTAAAGGCGCTGGAAAAGGAACTCGCACGCCTCAAGTCCAAGCTCGCGGCTTCCCAGGGCGACGACTTGCTGAGTCAGGCGGTCGACGTCCAGGGAATCAAGGTGCTTGCCGCGATCCTCGAAGGCGCCGATGCCACGGCTCTGCGCGAGACGCTGGACAAGCTCAAGGACAAGCTGAAGAGCGCCGCCATCGTGCTGGGCAGTACCGGCGAGGGCAAGGTCAGTCTGATTGCCGGCGTCACGGCCGATATGACGGGCAAGCTCAAGGCCGGCGAACTGGTCAACTTCGTCGCGCAGCAGGTCGGCGGCAAGGGTGGCGGCCGGCCCGACATGGCGCAGGCCGGCGGCACGGAACCGGCGGCGCTGCCGGCTGCGTTGGCCTCGGTCAAGGGCTGGGTCGAAGCCAAGCTTTAGAAGAGTCGGCGCCGGCGGAACGGCGCCGTTTCAGAAGCCGGTATCTATGCCCGGCCAGACAGCGGTCAGCGCTGCCTTGAATTCGTTCTTGATGCGTTCAAGGGCCTCCGTGCTGTCGCCTTCGAAGCGCAGCACCACGACTGGCGTGGTATTCGAGGCGCGCGCCAGGCCGAAGCCGTCGGCATACTCGGCGCGCACGCCGTCTATCGTGATCAGTTCGCGCGCACCGGGCAACATCTTGCGGCCACCCTGCTGCAGTTTCGCCACCAGCGCATGGGGCTCGCCTTCATTCATCTTGATGTTGAGTTCCGGCGTCGAGATGGCGTTGGGCAGATGCTTCAGCGGCCAGTTGGAATCTTTCCAGCGCGAGACGATTTCGAGCAGGCGGGCGCCGGTATAGAGCGCATCGTCGAAGCCGAACCAGCGTTCCTTGAAGAACATGTGGCCGCTCATTTCGCCGGCCAGGGGCGCCCCGGTCTCCTTCAGCTTGGTCTTGATCAGGGCGTGGCCGGTATTCCACATCAGCGGCCGGCCGCCCTGATGGCGAATCGATTCGGCCACCCAGCGCGAGCATTTCACGTCATAGATGATCTGGGCGCCGGGGTTGCGGGTCAGCACGTCGGCGGCGAAGAGCATCAGTTGGCGGTCGGGGAAAATGATCTCGCCATCCCGGGTGACGACGCCGAGCCGGTCGCCGTCGCCATCGAAGGCCAGCCCCAGTTCGGCGCCCGTCTCGCGCACGGCGCGCTGCAGATCGACCAGGTTTTCCGGCTTGGAAGGATCGGGATGGTGATTGGGGAAATTGCCGTCGACTTCGCAAAACAGTTCGATCACCGTGCAGCCCATGCGGCGGAAGAGGTCCGGCGCGACGCTGCCGGCCACGCCGTTGCCGCAGTCGATGACGATTTTCATCGGCCGCGACAGCTTGACGTCGCCGACGATGCGATCGATATAGGCCTGGCGCACCGTGGCGAAGCGCACGAAGCCGCGGCCTTCGCAAAAGTTATGCGAAGCGGTATCCCCTGGTGGGACGGCGCTGACCGCATTTTTCTCAATTCGGCGCCGCAGGTCCTGGATCATTTCGCCGTAAAGCGTCTGACCGCCCAGCACCATCTTCAGCCCGTTGTACTCGGGCGGATTGTGGCTGCCGGTGACCGAGACGCAACTGTCGGCGCCCAGTTCATGCGCAGCGAAGTAGGTCATCGGGGTCGGCACCCGGCCGATGTCGATGACGTCGACTCCTGTCTGCGTTATGCCGTGGGCCAATGCGCTGGCGAGCTCGGGGCCGGAGAGGCGGCCGTCGCGGCCGATGACGATCGACTTGACGCCGCGGGCCACGGCTTCAGTGCCGAGCGCGAGTCCGATCTGACCCACCGTCTCCGCCGTCAGCGTGGTGCTCACGATGCCGCGAATGTCGTAGGCCTTGAAAATCTCGGGTGCGGGAGTCTGCATGGCGTGAGTAGGAGAAGTTTTTCTTGCGGCGATTATCGCACGCTGCAAGAGGCCGGCAGATGCGCGCCGAAGTGGGCGAGCAGGCGCTGCGGCAGCCAGTCGATGCGGCCGGGCAGGGTGCCGTGCACGAAACCGACATGGCCGCCGTGATGAAGCACTTCGAGCCTCACCGCATCCGGCAATCGGTCAGGTCGCGGCAACGCCTGTTGCGGGAGGAACGGGTCGTTCGCCGCGTGCAGCAGCAGCGTCGGGGTTCGCACCGCGCCCAGCAGCGGGCCGGCGCTGCTTCTCGCGTAATAGTCGTCCGCGCCAAGAAAGCCGTGCAGCGGCGCGGTGACGGCATCGTCGAAATCGCGCAGGGTGCGTGCGGCCCGTGCGCGCCGGACGTCGATGTGGCCGGGGAAGCGGCGGTCCTTGGTCAATGCCGCCGGAATCAGCGTGCGCAGAAAATGGCGCGCATAGACGAGATTGAAGCCGGAGGAGAGCGCCATGTTGGCGGCGGCCAGATCCAGCGGCGCACTTACGGCCGCTGCCGCGTCGATCACGCCGCACGCGAGATCGCCTTGTTCCGCCAGCCACTTCAGCAGGGCATTGCCGCCGAGCGAAACGCCGGCCGCGAACAGCACCGGATGGCCGCGCGCCTGCAGGCGGCGCAGCACCCAGTCGATCTCTTGCGAGTCGCCCGAATGATAGGCGCGCGGCAGGCGGTTCGGCTCGCCCGAGCAGCCGCGAAAATTCATCACCACGCCATGCCAGCCGCGGCGTTCGACCGCATGCATCAGGCGCCGTGCGTAGTGGCTGCGCGAACTGCCTTCGAGGCCATGGAACAGCACCACGCAAGGCGCGCCGGGCTTGCCGTCGATCCAGTCGAGATCGATGAAGTCGCCGTCGGGAGTGTCCCAGCGCTCTCGCCGGTAGCGGGGCAGCGGCCCCTTGATCAGCAGCGGCCAGATGGTCTGCGCATGGGCGCCGGGCAGCCAGCGCGGCGCAAGGTAGTGCTGCGCGGTCACCGGTCGCCTCAGTGCAGGGTTCGCGGCGCCTCGCCGATGCTGTTGGGCGGTACCGGCGAGGCGTGGTGGGCGACCATGCGCCAGCCGAGGGCACCGCGCACATAGACGTTGGTGGCGGCCACCGGCGCGCTCAATTTCTCGTCGTCGAGGGTGGCGAAGTGTTCCAGAACGGTGCTGACCATGGCGAAGGGCGTCGTCACCGCGGTCTGCTGCGACACGCGTATCTTGAGCCTCCGGCCGTTGGCAAAGATACGCTGCCAGGCTTCACGAATCATCGTGTAGCCGACCAGGCGCCCGCCGCCGGGCTGGACGCAGACCACTTCTTCGTCCTCGGCCCAGACAGTCATCATGGCGTCGAGGTCGCATTGTTCGAGCGCCTCGTAAAAGGCGGCCTCGACGTCCTGCGGGCTGGCGAAGATCTTCTGGCTGGGCATGGTCAGGCCTGGAACTGCGCGGCGATGGTCGTCGCCACCTGCGGCGGCGTGATTCCACTCATGCAGTCGAAATGTCCCAGCGGACATTCGCGCTTGAAGCATGGGCTGCAGGGCAGGTTTCTCGAAACGATTTTCGCAGCCGGCGACAGCGGCGGCGTGTAGGCCGGGGAGGACGAACCGTAGAGCGCCACCAGCGGCCGCTCGAGCGCGGCGGCGACGTGCATCAGGCCGGAGTCGTTGCTGACTACACACCGCGCGGAAGCGATCAGGTCGATGGCCTGCTCCAGTGTGCTGCGGCCGCACAGATTGAGCGCCGCTCCTTGCGCCGCTGCGGCAATTTCATCGCCCACGGCGGCATCCTTGGCCGAGCCGATCAGCCAGACCGGGTTCTGCGGCGTCGCGACGAGTCGCGCCAGCGCCGCGAAATGCTGCGCCGGCCAGCGCTTGGCCGGGCCGTATTCGGCGCCGGGGCAGAAGATCACCGGCGCGGCATCGAGCGGAAGATCCAAGGCCGAACGCACGGCCCACTGCTGTTCGCCGGTGGAGGTCAGGTGCGGCAGCGGCAAGCTTGCGGGCAGCGGACCGGCCAGCGCGGCATAGCGCTGCACCAGTTGCGGATGCGCGGCGACGTCGAGCCGGTGGCGCTCGTTCAACAAGAGGTAGCGGCTCTCGCCCTGGTAGCCGATGCGCCGCGGAATGCGGGCGAAGAAGGGAATCAGTGCCGACTTCCATGAGTTGGGCAGGACATAGGCCTGCTGAAAGTCGGCGCCGGCGAGACGGCGACCGAGGGCGCGGCGCGCGGCAAAACCGAATTCGCCGTGACGGAAGGGATTGGCGATGACCGCATCGACCTCGGCCATGCGCGCCAGGAGCGGCGCCGACCAGTCCGGCGCCAGCACCTCGATGCGGGCGTCCGGAGTATTGCGCTTGAGCAGCGCGAGCAGCGGCTGGGCGAGGATCGTGTCGCCGATCCAGGACGGAGCGACGACGAGGATATTCACGTCAGAAGTGGAACTCAGAACTTGCGGCGAAACTCAATGATGACCCTTGGGGCGCTCGCCTTCGAAGCGATACACCGTGCCGCAGTAGGGGCAGGCGGCCTCGCCCGTGGGGCTCTTCAATACGTCGATGAAGACGCGCGGATGGCGGGCCCACAACGGGGCATCGGGACGCGGGCAGGCCAGCGGCAGGTCGTGGGCCGTGACGGCAACCTGGCGCTGGGTTTCGTCGAGAGTTGTCATGGCGTTCCTCAAACGTGGTTAGACGGGACTGAGCCAGTCGGCGTGGGCGGGCACTTTGCCATTGACCACGTCGAAGAACAGGCTCTGGATCTTGGCCGTGATCGGGCCGCGGCTGCCGGCGCCGATGGTGCGGTTGTCGAGTTCGCGGATCGGCGTCACTTCCGCTGCGGTGCCGGTGAAGAAGGCTTCGTCGGCGATGTAGATGTCGTCGCGCGTGAGGCGCTTGGCAATGACTTTGTAGCCGAGTTCCGCGGCCAGGGTGATGACCGTGTTGCGGGTGATGCCCATCAGCGCCGAGGCGATTTCGGGTTCGTAGATCACGCCATCCTTGACCACGAACAGGTTCTCGCCCGCGCCTTCGGCGACGAAGCCGTCCACGTCGAGCAACAGGGCCTCGTCGTAGCCGTCTTCGGTGGCTTCCATGTTGGCCAGGATCGAGTTGGCATAGGTGCCGGAGAATTTGGCGCGCGCCATGTTCACGTTGACATGGTGCCGCGAATAGCTCGATGTCTTGACGCGGATGCCCTTTTCCATGCCTTCCTCGCCGAGGTAGGCGCCCCACGGCCACGCGGCAACCGAGACATGCGTCGCCGCACCGCGCGGGCTGACGCCCATCTTTTCCGAACCGTAGAAGGCAATCGGCCGCAGGTAGCAGGATTCGAGCTTGTTGGCGCGCACCGTTTCCTTGTGCGCCTCCATCACGGTTGCCTTGTCGTAGGGCATCGGCATGCGGTAGATATGCGCCGAGGCGAAGAGCCGGTCGGTGTGTTCCTTGAGGCGGAAGATTGCCGTGCCGGAGACGGTCTTGTAGGCGCGCAGGCCCTCGAACACGGCGAGGCCGTAGTGCAGCGAGTGGGTCAGCACATGGGTGGTGGCATCGCGCCAGGGCACGAGCTTGCCGTCGTACCAGATGAAGCCGTCACGGTCGGCCATGGACATGGTGGGTCTCCAGCATTGCGTTAGTTGAAGCCGTGATTTTAGCAGGGGCGCTAAAATGCGCGGATGAATCGTATCTGGAAGCCCAATGTCACTGTCGCCGCGCTGATCGAACGCGAGGGCCGCTTCCTGCTGGTCGAGGAAGAAACCGACGACGGCCTGCGCTTCAACCAGCCCGCCGGCCACCTCGACGAAGGCGAGTCCCTGGTCGCCGCCTGTGCGCGCGAAGCCCTGGAAGAGACCGCCTGGAGTTTTACGCCGACGGCCCTGGTCGGCGTTTATCAATGGCCGCGGCCGCAGCGCGACATCACCTATCTGCGCTTTGCCTTTTCGGGCGAACTGGGCGCGCACGAGGAGGGCCGCGTGCTCGATGACGGCATCCTGCGCGCGGTGTGGATGACGCCCGACGAGATCCGCGCCACCGCGGATCGTCATCGCAGCCCGCTGGTCTGGCAATGCGTGAGCGATTGCCTGGCCGGCCGGCGTTATCCCCTCGAGCTTGTCCGGTATTACGAGTGACCGCTATGTCCAAGGGAAAAATCATTGTTGGGCTGTCGGGCGGCGTTGATTCGTCGGTAGCGGCGCTGCTGCTCAAGCGCGAGGGCTACGAGGTGGTCGGCCTGTTCATGAAGAACTGGGAGGGCGACGATAACGACGAATACTGCTCCTCGCGCCAGGATCTGGTGGACGCCGCCGCCGCGGCCGATGTGATCGGCATCGAGTTCGAGGCCGTCAATTTCTCCGCTGAATACCGGGAACGCGTGTTCGCCGATTTCCTGCGCGAATATCAGGCCGGCCGCACGCCGAATCCCGATGTGTTGTGCAATTCGGAAATCAAGTTCAAGGCCTTTCTCGATCACGCGCTGGCGCTCGGAGCCGAGAAGATCGCCACCGGGCATTATGCGCAGGTTCGCGAATTTCTCGGCGAATGGCAGTTGCTCAAGGCCGAAGACGGCACCAAGGATCAGAGTTATTTCCTGCACCGGCTGAATCAGGCGCAGCTGGCGAAGACGCTGTTTCCGGTCGGTCAGCTGTACAAGCGCGATGTGCGGCGCATCGCCGCGGAGGCGGGTTTGCCGAACCATGCGCGCAAGGATTCGACCGGCATCTGCTTCATCGGCGAACGGCCCTTCCGCGAATTCCTGGCGCGCTACCTGCCGAAACAGCCCGGCGAAATTCGCGTGCTCGGCACCGATCGCACGGTCGGTCGTCACGAAGGCCTGATGTACTACACGCTCGGACAGCGCGAGGGGCTGGGCATCGGCGGCGTCAAGGGCGCGCCGGAGGAACCGTGGTTCGTCGCCGGCAAGGACATGGAACAGAACATCCTTTGGGTTGTGCAGGGCCACGAGCATCCCGCCCTGCTCTCGGGCAGCCTCGTGGCGAAGGATCTTTCCTGGGTTTCCGGACGTGCGCCGCATACGCACTGGGTGTACGCGGCGAAGACGCGCTATCGTCAGCCGGATGCCGCGTGCGAGGTCGAGCGCGTTTCAGCAGACGAATGCGAAGTTGTCTTTGCTGCGCCGCAATGGGCGGTGACGCCCGGACAATCGCTGGTGCTCTACGAATCGCGGGTGTGTCTCGGCGGCGGCATCATTGCAACACATCAGGCGCCAGGCGAATGAAACCGTGCATAAAGTCCTTGCACAAGCAACGGGGAACGGGTTTAGAATCTTTTTTGGGCGGGATGCCCTCAAAATTACCGGAGGAATTTTAAGTTATGAATAAAGCTGAACTGATTGAAATCGCCGCCAAGGAAGCCGACATAAGCAAGGCTGCCGCCGGCAAGGCCCTCGATGGCATCATGGCTGCGGTTGTAAAAGCGGTATCCAAAGGGGATAACGTTACTTTGGTGGGTTTTGGCACCTTCAAGTCGGCGAAGCGTGCGGCTCGCACCGGCAAGAATCCCAAGACCGGCGCGACGATCAAGATCCCGGCGACGACCGTGCCGAAATTCAGCGCAGGCGCGGGCTTCAAGCTGGCGGTCAGCGGCAAGAAGGCCAAGAAGTAAGCAAGCCAGCGTTCCGCCTGAAGGGGCCCGCTTGCGGGCCCTTCTCTTTTGCGCTCCGGACTCCGTCGCTCGTTGCCCGCAGGAAATACCGGCAGGGTTTTGATTGTCTTTTCAGCCGCCGCTGATTATTCTCTCTGCCAAGGAGATTCAAAATGATCACGACACAAAATCAGGACCATCTGGTCGAGTTCGCCGTTTTTGGCGAATTTACTCTGGCCGACTTCAAGGAATTCGAGGAGCTGGTCCTTCACGAGATCAAGTTTTCCGGCCCGGTCAATTTGCTGGTCGACCTGCGCGACATGGCGGCCTTCACTGTCGATGTGGCATGGGAAGAGATTCGCTTTTCGCGGCAGCACGCGGGTGACTTCAAGCGCATCGCGGTGATCACCGACAGCCAGTGGGTGGCTTGGAGCGCGTGGTTGGAGCAGTTGTTCGTCAACGCCGACGTCACGGTGTTTGCCGACGAGGCCGACGCCCGCAGCTGGCTCGCCGAATGAGAGTGGCCTTGGCTGCTGGGCTCGTCAGTGTCGAAGATCTCGCTGCGCATCCGGAATGGCGGGTCTTCGACTGCAGGCACGACCTGAAGAATACGGAATACGGGCGGCAGGCTTATGCCCGCGGCCACATTCCCGGCGCGCTGTTCCTGCATCTCGACGACGATCTCTCGGGGGTCAAGGACGGGCGCAACGGCCGTCATCCGCTGCCCGAGGCCGACAGCTTTGCGCGACGCATAGCGGCTTGCGGTGTCGACGCGTCTACGCAGGTGGTGGCCTACGACAATGAAGGCGGCATTTTCGCGTCGCGCCTGTGGTGGATGTTGCGCTGGCTGGGTCACGAGAAGGTGGCGGTGCTCGATGGCGGCCTGGCCGGCTGGAAGCGCAGCAAACGGACTCTGGAAGAGTCTGTGCCCGCGGTGCAGCCGCGTGACTTCACGGCCCGCCCGCAGGACATGGCGGTCGATGTCGGACAGGTCTTGGCCAATCTGCACTCGGATCGCATGCTGATCCTCGACGCGCGCAGCCCGGAGCGGTTTCGCGGCGAGAACGAGACGCTCGACCCGGTGGGCGGCCACATCCCCGGCGCGGTGAATCGTTTCTACTTCGACAACCTCGATGACGACGGGTGCTTCTTCAAACCGGTGGCGGAACTGCGCGCAGAATTCTCTGGGTTGCTCGCCGGACGGTCTCCGCAACAAGTGGTGCAGCAGTGCGGCTCAGGCGTGACCGCTTGTCATAATCTGCTGGCGATGGAACTGGCCGGCCTCTCCGGCTCGAAGCTCTATCCAGGCTCGTGGAGCGAGTGGTGCGCCGACCCCTCGCGTCCGGTGGCGCGCGGCTAGATAGCGGCGTCGTGGGTCGCGGCGCCATGCCGGCGCAGCGCCCATGCCACATGTTCCCGCACCAGCGCCGAAGCATGATCGGCGCGTGAGCGCAGTGCACCGATCACTTCATCGCTGGAGGGCGCATTGCCCAGCGCCACGGCGATGTTGCGCAGCCAGCGCTCGAAGCCGATGCGGCGGATCGGGGAACCAGCCAGCTTCTCGTTGAAATCGCTTTCTTCCCAGGCAAAGAGTTCCACCAGCGTTGCCTGGTCGAGGCCGTGGCGCGGCGCAAAATCGTTCTCGCGGGTCAGGGGGGCGAAGCGATTCCAGGGGCAGGCCAGTTGACAGTCGTCGCAGCCGTAAATGCGGTTGCCCAGCAGGGGCCGTAGCGCCTCGGGGATGCCGCCCTTGAGTTCGATGCTGAGGTAGGAAATGCACAGCCGCGCATCGAGGCGCCAGGGTGCGACGATGGCCTGGGTCGGGCAGGCGCCGATGCAGGCGGTGCAGCTGCCGCAGTGATCGGTCACCGGTGCATCGGGCGACAGCGCCAGGTCGGTGAATATTTCGCCGAGGAAGAAATACGACCCGGCCTCGCGGTCGAGCAGCAGCGTGTGCTTGCCGCGCCAGCCGAGCCCGCTGTTCCGCGCCAGGCCGACTTCCATCACGGGTGCGGAATCGGTGAACACCCGATAGGCAAACACGCCGATCTCTTCGGTGATTCGATCGGCAAGCTTCTGCAGACGGGTGCGCAACAGCTTGTGGTAGTCGCGGCCCAGCGCGTAGCGCGAAACGAAGGCGCGTTCGCCATCGGCGAGCGTCTTGAAAGAGTCGGCGCTGGCGCTACGGTAATTCATGCGCGCGGTGATGACGCTGCGGGTGCCGGGCAGCAGTAGCTCAGGTTGGGCGCGTTTGTTTCCATCTGCGGTGGTGTAGGCAGCCATATAATCCATTTCGCCATGGCAGCCGGCCGCCAGCCAGACGCTCAGATTCTCTTCGGCGTCGCTCACCCGGCTGCCGGAAAAGCCGATGGCATCGAAGCCGAGGTCCGTGCCCCAGCGCCGTATGTTTTCCTTCAGAGTCGCCGAATCGTCCCGATCGCCATGCATGCAGAACATCTTACTTTAGCCCTGCCCGACGAGGCCGCGACCCTCGCGCTGGGTGCCGCGCTGGCCGCATCGATCACCCAAAATCAGGCGCCGGGCATGGTGATCTGGCTCGAAGGCGACCTCGGTGCCGGCAAGACCACGTTGGTGCGCGGACTGTTGCGCGCCGCCGGCGACAGCGGCCCCGTAAAAAGCCCGACTTACACACTACTTGAAGTTCACGTGGTTTCTGGATTACACTTCTATCACTTTGATTTTTATAGATTCAATCAGGCGGAAGAATATCTCGATGCCGGACTCGACGAATATTTTTCAGGAAGCGGAATTTGTCTGGTCGAATGGCCCGACAAGGCCGCGCCATATCTGCCTGCCGCCGATATGCGAATCGAGTTGCGCGCTGGGCCGAATGCGCAGGGCGAGGGCCGCATCGCCCGCATTGAAGCCGCCAGTGCGAGGGGACGGACATGCCTCGCCGGCGTGACGTCCTCAAGTTCGCTGCGGCCAGTCTGACGCTGCTGGTTTCAAGAGTCGGCGCTGGCGCCACGGCGGGCAGCAGCATTCTTGCCGTACGCGTCTGGCCTGCCCGCGACTACACGCGGGTAACGCTGGAGCACGATCAGGCGATCAAGTATTCCCATTTGCTGGTGAAGGACCCGGAGCGGCTGGTGGTCGATCTGGAAGGCGTCGAATTCAATTCGGTGCTGCAGATGCTGCCCTCGAAGATTCTGGATTCGGATCCCTACATCAAGCTGATCCGCGCCGGACGCAACAAGCCGGGTGTGGTGCGCCTGGTGATCGAACTCAAGGGCGAGGTCAAGCCGCAGGTGTTTTCGCTTATGCCGGTAGGCGAATACGGGCATCGACTGGTGCTCGACCTCTATCCGGCCGAGCCGATCGATCCGCTGATGGCCCTGCTCGAAAAATCCGGCGAGCCGTCGCTGAAGGCGGAGTCCTCGCTCGACAGCCGCACCAGACCGACGGAACAGCCTGCCGAGCGGCCCGCGGACAAGCCCGAGATTGCGCGCCTCGTCACCATCGTCCTCGATCCCGGGCATGGCGGCGAAGACCCCGGCGCGATCGGCCGCGGCGGCAGCCATGAGAAGAACGTCACGCTGTCCGTCGCGCGCCGGCTGAAGGCAAAGATCGATGCCACGCCCAACATGCGCTCGGTGCTGACGCGCGACGGCGACTACTTCATTCCCCTGAACCAGCGCGTGCAGAAGGCGCGCCGGGTGCAGGCGGACCTTTTCGTTTCGGTGCATGCCGATGCCTTCATCAAGTCCACGGCGCGCGGTTCCAGCGTTTTTGTGTTGTCCGAAAACGGCGCTTCGAGTTCGGCCGCGCGCTGGCTGGCCAACAAGGAAAATTCGGCCGACCTGGTGGGCGGCGTGAACCTCGGTGCCAAGGATCCCTACCTGGCGCGCACCCTGCTCGACCTGTCGCAGACCGCGACCATCAACGACAGCCTCAAGCTGGGCAAGCACGTGCTGGGCGAGCTGGGCCGCATCAACACCCTGCACAAGGGTCAGGTGGAGCAGGCCGGTTTCGCCGTGCTGAAGGCGCCGGACATTCCCTCGATCCTGATCGAGACCGCCTTCATCTCCAATCCCGAGGAAGAGGCGCGCCTCAATGACGAGGCCTATCAGGACCGCATGGCCGAAGCCATCCTCAGGGGCATCCGCGGCTACTTCGCGCGGAATCCGCCGCTGGCCAAGTCGAAGCTGGCGCGGCTGGATTGATCCGAGCCCGCGCGTCCCGCGCAAACCCTTGCCGGTTCAGGTCGGCCCGGCCCGGCTTGATATAATCGCCCGCTTTCCCTGCAGCCTTGACCCCATGCTGGTTTTTCGCGGTGTTCCCGAGCGGGCGACGACGTCTACGGTGCTGACCATCGGCAATTTCGATGGCGTGCATCTCGGCCATCGCGCGCTGCTTGGCGAATTGACGACCAAGGCGCGCGAGCTGGCCTTGCCGGCGACCGTGCTCACCTTCGAGCCGCATCCGCGCGAACTGTTCGCGCCGGATCAGGCGCCGGCACGCCTGGCCAGCCTGCGCGACAAGTTCGAACTGCTCGCCGAATGCGGCGTCGACCGCGTGCATGTCTGCCGTTTCAACCGCAAGTTCGCGGCGCATACCGCCGGCGAGTTTATCGACAACATTCTGGTGCGCGGGCTGTCGGTGCGGCATCTGATCATCGGCGACGATTTCCGCTTCGGCAAGGGGCGCAGCGGTGACTTCGCGCTGCTGCAGCAGGCCGGCCGCGAGCATCGTTTCGTGGTCGAGGCTATGCACACGGTCGATTTCGGCGGGCTCCGGGTTTCCAGCTCCGCGGTACGCGATGCGCTGGCGAGCGGCGACATCGAACGCGCCGAGGGATTGCTCGGGCGTGCCTTCGTCATTGCCGGACGCGTCATGGATGGCAAGAAGCTCGGCCGAACGATCGGGTTTCCGACTGCCAATATCCAGGTCAGGCGCAAGCGTCTGCCCTTGTCCGGCGTTTTTGCCGTCACGGTCTCGGGCGTCGCCGAGCAGCCGATTCCCGGCGCGGCCAACATCGGCGTGCGCCCCACGGTCGAGGAAGGCCTCAAGCCGGTGCTGGAAGTCCACCTGCTGGATTTCGACCGCGACATCTACGGCACTCACGTCGACGTGAATTTCCTGCACAAGCTGCGCGACGAGGCGAAGTTCGATTCGCTCGATGCGCTCAAGGCGCAGATCGCCCGCGACGTCGCGGATGTGCGCACCTATTTCAAGACCCATTCAGCAAACGCTCATGATCGCTGAAGATCACCCGCTGATGATGAAACACGCGAAAAGCGAATTGAAGGCCCGCCCCTCCCATCCTCCCCTCGCGGGGAGGCTTCTAGTCAACTCGCTTCGCTCGACTATCACCAGTCGCTCCGAACGAGTTGTTTCACTCTAACGGCACGACTCATGGCTGATTACCGCAAGACCCTTAACATGCCCGACACGCCATTCCCGATGCGCGGCGACTTGGCCCGCCGCGAGCCGGGCTGGATCGCCGCGTGGCAGCAGCAGCGGCTCTACTGGAAGATCCGCGATGCGGCCAAGGGGCGTCCGCGCTTCGTGCTGCACGACGGCCCGCCCTATGCCAATGGCGACATCCATATCGGCCATGCGGTGAACAAGATACTCAAGGACATCATCGTTCGCTCGAAGACGCTGGCCGGCTTCGACGCGCCCTATGTGCCGGGCTGGGACTGCCATGGCCTGCCGATCGAGCACCAGATCGAGAAGACCCACGGCAAGCAATCCGCCTCGGCGTGCTGGGCGACTGGGACAATCCCTATCTCACCATGGCTTTTCGCAACGAGGCCGACGAAATCCGCTCGGTCGGCGATCTGTACAAGACCGGCTACCTGTTCAAGGGTCTCAAGCCGGTGAACTGGTGCTTCGATTGCGGCTCGGCGCTGGCCGAGGCCGAGGTCGAGTATCAGGACAAGAAGTCGCCGGCGATCGACGTCGCCTTCCGCCTCGATGCTGCCGAGCGCGGCCGCGTCGCCCATGCCTTCGGCCTTGCCGAACTGCCGGCCGGCGACTGCTGGACGGTGATCTGGACCACGACGCCATGGACCATTCCGTCGAACCAGGCGCTCAACATGCATCCGGACTTCACCTACGAGCTGGTGAAGACGGAACGCGGCTGCCTGATCCTCGCGGCCGAGTTGCGCGCCGCGGCGCTGGAACGCTACCAGTTGCAAGGCGAGGTGCTCGGTGCCTGCCAGGGCACGGCGCTGGCGCTGGTGAACTTCCTGCACCCGTTCTACGAACGCAAGTCCCCGGTGTATCTGGGCGATTACGTCACGCTCGACACCGGCACCGGCATCGTGCACAGCGCGCCAGCCTACGGCCTCGAGGACTTCGAATCCTGCCGCAAGCACGGCATGCACAACGACGAAATTCTCACTCCGGTGCAGGGCGACGGCGTATTCGCGGCGAGCCTGCCCTTCTTCGGCGGCATGTTCGTCTGGAAGGCCAATGCGGTCATCATCGAGAAGCTGGCCGAGGTCGGCAGCCTCTTCGCCAGCAGCGAGATCGTGCACAGCTACATGCACTGCTGGCGGCACAAGACGCCGATCATCTATCGCGCCACGACGCAGTGGTTTGTCGGCATGGACAGGGTGGTGAGCCACCCTGTCCATTCTGGACAAAATGTCGGCAATCCCCCCGACCCCCTTTCCGGGAAAGGGGGCGATGAAGTCGGGTCGCCGGTGGCGACACAGAAAAATCAGGCGACCTTGCGCGACAAGGCGCTGGCGGCCGTAGAAGCGACCAAGTTCTATCCCGACTGGGGCAAGGCGCGTCTGCACGCGATGATCGCCAATCGGCCCGACTGGTGCGTTTCGCGCCAGCGCAACTGGGGCGTGCCGATTCCTTTCTTCCTGCACAAGGAAACCGGCGAGCCGCATCCGCGCACACTGGAACTGCTCGAAGCCGTGGCGAAGCGCATCGAGAAAGAAGGCATCGACGCCTGGTTCAAGCTCGATGCCGCCGAACTGCTCGGCGCCGACGCCGCGAACTACGACAAGATGCGCGATACGCTCGACGTCTGGTTCGATTCCGGCACCACGCATCGCACGGTGCTGCGCGGTTCTCACGCTGCAGATCTGAGCTACCCGGCCGACCTCTACCTCGAAGGCTCGGACCAGCATCGCGGCTGGTTTCATTCGTCATTGCTCACCGGTGCTGCGATCGACGGCCGCGCGCCCTACAAGGCCTTGCTGACCCACGGCTTCGTGGTCGACGGCAAGGGTATGAAGATGTCCAAGTCGAAGGGCAACGTCGTCGCACCGCAGAAGATTTCCGACACGCTCGGCGCCGAAATCCTCCGTCTCTGGGTCGCGAGCACCGACTACTCGGGCGAACTGTCGATCGACGAGAAGACCATCCTGCCGCGCGTGGTCGAGGTCTATCGCCGCCTGCGCAATACCTTGCGCTTCCTGCTGGCCAACACGGCGGATTTCGACGCGCAGGGTGGTAAAGGCGCACAAATGCTGCCGCCCGCCGAATGGCTGGAAGTGGATCGCTACGCGCTCGCGCTGACCCGCCGCCTGCAGGCGCAATGCACCGCCGACTACGAGCGCTTCGAGTTCCACAAGGTGGTGCAGGCGCTGATGAATTTCTGTTCCGAGGACCTCGGCGCCTTCTACCTCGACATTCTCAAGGACCGCCTCTACACCGCCGCGGAAAATTCCCGCGCGCGCCGTTCGGCGCAAAGCGCGCTGTGGCACATCCTGCAAACCGTGACGCGGCTGATGGCGCCGATCCTGTCCTTCACCGCCGAAGAAATCTGGACAACGCTGAAGCAGGGCGACAGCGTCATGCTCGACACTTGGCATGTGCTGCCGGAACAGGCCGAAGAGTCGGCGCTGGTGACACGGTGGCAAGCGCTGCGTGCCGTACGCGCCGAGGTCTCTCGCGTGCTGGAAGACGTGCGCAGTGCCGGCGGCATCGGCTCCTCGCTGCAGGCCGAGGTGAGCCTGCGCGCCGCGCCGGATACCTACGAGCTGCTGGCGTCGCTGGGCGAGGATCTCAAGTTCGTCTTGATCTGCTCGAAGGTGAGCCTTGAGAAAGTCGGCGCTGGTGATACGGTGACCGGCGCGGTGATCGAGGCCGTTCCCAGCGCCCACGCCAAGTGCGGCCGTTGCTGGCACTGGCGCGAGGATGTCGGCCACGACGCCGAACATCCCGAACTCTGCGGACGATGCAGTTCCACTCTGTTCGGTTCCGGCGAGGCGCGCGAGTTTGCCTAAGTTCGTGCCGACGCTGGGCCGCTGGCTGGTACTGGCAGCGCTGGTGCTGATCCTCGACCAGATCAGCAAGGTCTGGATCCTGGATAGCTTCCGTCACATGGAGAGGTTGAGCGTGACCTCGTTTTTCAATATCGTCCTGGTCTTCAATCCCGGCGCATCGTTCAGCTTCCTGGCCGATGCCGGCGGCTGGCAGAAGTGGTTCTTCGTCGGCCTCGCGCTGGCCATCTCGCTCTGGCTGCTGAGCATGCTGCGCAAGCATGCTCAGGAGCGCCTGCTGCCGGCGGCACTGTCGCTGATCCTCGGCGGCGCGCTCGGGAATGTGATCGACCGCCTGCGCTTTGATGCCGTGGTCGATTTTCTCGATTTTCATCTAGCAGGCTATCATTGGCCGGCCTTCAACGTGGCCGACTCGGCCATCACCGTCGGTGTGGTGCTGATGCTCCTGCATCAGTTCCGCTACGGCAAGGAAAGCTCATGACTCAAACCGCTGAAACCGTACGCGCCGGCAATCTCATCACGCTGCACTACCGCGTCGCCACCGGCGACGATACCGAACTGGTGAGCACCTTCGACTCGACCCCGGCGACCCTGCAACTCGGCAGCGGCGAACTGGCGCCGCCCCTCGAGCACTGCCTGATCGGTGTTGCCGTCGGCGAGCGCCACGTGTTTCTGCTCGAGGCCGACCAGGCCTTCGGCAGCCACAATCCGCAGCTGGTGCAGCGCATGCCGCGCAGCGACTTGCCGCCCAATGCCAGCCCGGAATTGCACGGCCTGATCGAGTTCGCCGCGCCCGGCGGCGAAAAATTCACCGGCATCGTGCGCGAGCTCGACGCCGAAGGGGTGCTGGTCGATTTCAACCACCCGCTGGCCGGCAAGCCGGTGCGCTTCGAAGTCGAAATCATCGGAATACTGTGATGAACATCCTGCTCGCCAATCCAAGAGGTTTCTGCGCCGGCGTCGAACGCGCGATCGCCATCGTCGAACGTGCGCTGGAGAAATTCGGCGCGCCGATCTATGTGCGGCACGAGGTGGTGCACAACCGCTACGTCGTCGATGGCCTCAAGGCCAAGGGCGCTGTCTTCGTCGAAGAGCTATCCGAGGTGCCGGATGGCGCCACGGTGGTTTTCAGCGCGCATGGCGTCCCGCAGGCGGTACGCAAGGAGGCGGCAGAGCGCGGACTGAAGGTATTCGATGCCACCTGCCCGCTGGTGACGAAGGTGCATCTCGAGGTGTCGCGCTTGCACAAGCAGGGTTACGAGATCGTGATGATCGGCCACAAGGGCCACCCCGAAGTCGAAGGCACCATGGGCCAGGCGACGGGCCGCATGTACCTTGTGGAAAATGTGGAGGATGTCGCGCAGCTGAAGGTCGGCGCTGGCGCGCTCTGCGTACCTGGGATTCCGCTTCGCGGGCAGGTAACGGCGAAGCCTGTGCCACTGGCCTATGTAACGCAGACCACGCTGTCGGTGGACGACGCCCGCGTGATCGTGCATGCCCTGACGGCGCGCTTCCCGAACATCGTCGGACCGCGCAAGGACGATATCTGCTATGCCACGCAAAACCGCCAGGACGCCGTCAAGGCGATGGCCGGCAAGGTCGATGTGGTGATCGTGGTCGGCTCGAAGAACAGCTCGAATTCCAACCGTCTGCGCGAAGTCGCGGCGATCGGAGGCATCCCGGCCTATCTGGTGGATGGCGCGGAGCAGATCGATGCGAAATGGCTCGGCGGAAATGCGCGGGTCGGCGTCACGGCCGGCGCGTCGGCACCCGAAGTCCTGGTGAGCGGCGTCGTCGAACGCCTGAAGACGCTTGGCGCCGACAACATCGAAACCCTGGACGGCGTGGCGGAGAACGTCAATTTTCCCCTTCCCAAGGAGCTGCTTGGCGAGTAATCCCTGCATGGCCTGCCGTTTGTCACCCAAACCCGACCAGTGGTCGCCGTGTGCTTGCCTGGCATGGCGAAGGCGCTAATGATGATAGTGAGGAGCTTTCCATGAAAATTCGTACGCGCGGCTTTACCCTTATCGAAGTGATGATCACGATGACGATCATCGGTATTTTGATGGCCATTGCGCTTCCCCAGTACGGGGAATATGTGTTGAAGGGGAAATTGACCGAAGCGATGTCGCTGCTGTCCGATCTGCAGATTCGTCAGGAGCAGTACTATCAGGACAATCGCACCTACGCTGATGGCATGAGGCCGCGCGGGGTTGCAAGCCCATTCGTTCTCGCCGACTGCACGACCGCCAATCCGAGCCAGAACTTTATTTGCACCACCATTTGCGCAACGGCCAACAGTGGCCAGACCTACACCTGCACCGCCACCTCGGCAACGCTCGGTTACGTCTACACAGTCACGGAAGCCGGTACCAAGGCGACGACGCAGCCGTCCGGCACCACGGTCACCTGCTGGCTCAGGGGTAGTAGCGGGGTGTGCTGATGCGCCAGCGTGGCTTTAATTTGATTGAAATCATGGTGGTCATCGCGATCGCCGGCATTGCCATGGCCATTGCCCTACCGAACCTGCAAAGCCAGATTGTCAGCAGTCGCACGCGCGCGGTGGCCGAGTCGATTCAGTCCGGCTTGATGCTGGCCCGTTCGGAAGCCATCAAGCGCAACGCCTTGATGCGATTCCAATTGGTCTCCACCATGGACGGGACCTGTGCGACGAGCGCGACCTCGCGGCTGTGGGTGGTCACCCAATTCACCGGGGCGACGACGACGCCGACGACGAATACCCGTGGCGTGCCATGGTCGCGCTGCGATGTGAATGCGTATTCGCCGCCCGATCAGGAAGAGCCTTGTCCCACCACGCCTGCCTATTCGGGAAACGCGCCGAGTTGCGCCCTCGATCCCTTCATTGCCTACAAGAGCGGAACCGAGACCGCCGCCAACGTCGATGTTTCCGCCAGTCCGTCCTCGGTCGGAAGCCTTTCCGGCTTTCTGATCACTTTTGGACCTTTGGGGCAGCTAGTGGCCAGTTTTGACGGGACCACGACCCAGGTGGCGACAACGGCCACCATCTCCGTCAGCCCCAGCGCCGGCGCTACCGGTCGCCGCTACCAGGTTCGGGTCAACGCCAACGGCACCGTGCGCTTGTGCAATCCCGATGCGCCGGGCACCGACGCCATGAGCTGCTAACGGACAGGGAACTTTTGCGATGACGCCCTTCACCTCAGCTCGCCTCCAATCAGGCTCTTTCATTCTCGAAGCGCTGATCAGCCTGCTTTTGTTTGCCGTCGCGCTGATGGGGCTCATGGCGCTATCGGCCCAGGGCCTCAGTCAGGTCGGACAATCGAAAGCGCGCAATGATGCCAGCTATATCGTCGGCGAATTGCTCGCGGAGATGTGGGTCAGTTCGAGCGTCAATCTCACCGCCTGGGTCTCGCGGCTGCAAACGGCGGTTCCCGGGGCCACCGGTACCGTCTATCTTTCGACCTGCGACTGTGCGGATACCGGGGCCAATGTCTGCGCGACCGCGGCCAGCGGCACCGTCACAGTCGCCAATCCACAGCCGGTCACGGTCTGCGTGACCTGGACAGACCGGAAGGATCCGTCCAATCCGCGCCGTTATCAGGCCAGCAGCATGATTACACGCAACTGATCGCGCGACCGATCATGCCAAGTATCCAAACCGCCATGCGCCGCCAACGAGGCTTCAGCCTGATTGAAATGCTTATCGGCCTGACCATCAGCCTGATGGGTCTGGCGGCCGTGTCCTCGATGATGATGACCTTCTCCAAGAAGCGCGCCGCCATCACCCAGACCATGGCGACCCAGGACAATGGCGTTATGGCGCTCTACCGGCTGGAACGCGACATCAGTCAGGCCGGCTACGGCCTCGCTCCGCTGCAGGGCTGCGCCACCGTCACCGACGGCGCAACTTCCTTCGTGCCCTACCCGGTGATCATCGGTGATGGCGGCACCGGGGTGTCCGACACCATCACGGTCAAGGGTACCAACCCGGCCTCCGGCATTCCGGGGACCGAGCTGAGCGTCAGCGGCGGCAACACCATGACCACCGGCCAGTACAACGTGCGCTCGTCCGTCGGTTTCAGCGTTGGCGACAAGGTGGTGGCCACCACCCTGATACCCGCCTGCACCCTCACCACGGTAACCAGCGTCAGCGCCACGGCGATTGGCTACACCCCCGCCCTGACAGCTTCGAGCCTGCCCGGGTACCTGGTCTATTTCGGCGCAGCGGGCGAGTTCTTCAGTCGCAGCTATGCCGTCGGCACGACGGCGATGACGGTGGCGGACTACCCGGCCTACGTCACCAACAATCTGGTCGACGACATCGTCTTTCTCAAGGCTCAGTACGGCCTGTCGGACACCGTCGCCACAAACGTGGTGACCAGCTGGGTCAGCGGATCGACGGCGCTGACCAGCGCGAATGTCGGTCGCGTCATTGCCATCCGGGTCGGCGTCGTGGCGCGCAGTTCGGCGCGTGAGAACGAAGTCATCGATCAACCCAATCCGCTCCCCGTCTTCCCCGAAATGGCCGACAGCTCGGGCGGGACCGACGTAGTCACCTTCCCGATTCCCGATACCCGTTCGCGCTATCGGGCCTATTCCACGATCATTCCGCTGAAGAACGTCATATGGACACGCTGAACGCCTCTCGCCGTCCGGCGCGCCAGCAGGGCTTTGTGCTGATTCTGGCGCTTGTGATCATGGTCATCATCACCCTGTCGGCCGTGGCCATGATCGCCAGCCTGCGCGGCGGCATATCGGCCTCCGGCAACATCGCCTTTCGTCAGGCGGCGACGCGCGCGGCCGACGTGGCGGTGGATAGCGCCTTCCAGTGGGTGCAGACGCAGATGGCGGTGGCTTCGGGCCTCAACAGTGACATCGCGGCCGCCGCGACGCCGCGCTATTACGCCACCATTGCGGGCGCCGATTCCGGCTGCAAGAAGGACGGCGCGGGGGGCAGCTTCACCCCGCAGCAATACCGCTTCAGCGACACCGTGACCGGTTCCGACGGTTTTCCCTGCGCCGCCAAAGCGGCCGGCAAGCCGGCGGGCTACGACCTGTACTACGTAGTGCATCGCATGGCCAATACCGCGGGATCGGCCTGCCCGGCTGCCGGCTGCCTGGCGCCGTCCATTACCGTGGCATCCGGCAGCGCTGCCGGGTGCTCGATGGATCCGACCAGCGCCAGCTTCTGCGGTGCCACCACCGCCACGAACACCCTTGTTTACTACCGCATCACCATCAAGGTGGTCGGCCCCCGGCAGAACAACCGTTACATCCAGGCCTTCGTCTATTGATGGCGCAGGCTCGTACATGCAGAGGTGAGATCATGAAAACCCTTCAGTTCCGCAGAGCCGTCGCCTGGCTCCTGATGCTGGCGCTGAGCGTCGGCAATATCACTCAGGCCGTGGCCCTGACCCTGGCAACGACCCCGTTGGCCGCGACCACGACCTCGGTGGTGCGCCCCAACCTGATGTACGTGCTCGACGACTCCGGTTCCATGGGATGGGATTACACGCCGGACTACATCAATGACGCCACGATAACCGATCCCACCAACCCCGGCATCACGCCGCCCGGCTCGTCGGGAGACCGCGGCACGGCTACCGTCGCGGGTGGCGTGATCACGGCGATTGCGGCGACCGGCGGCAATGTCTATGGCCATGGCACGCCAACTGTTCTGATCGAAAGCCCGACAGGCACCGGCGCCGCGGCGACGGTTACGCTGGCGGCGAACAAGACCATCGCGTCGGTCAACGTGACCTCCGGCGGTACCGGCTATGTCGCGGCGACGACCTACATCACTTTTCTCGGCGGACTGAACAGTTCCGCCTGGGGCATGTGCTGGGGCACCACCGGGACCAGCAACCAGGGCGGCATCCCGAAGGACACCTCTGTCTCGCCGACCTGCACCACTACGACCCAGCCGCCCTATGCCGCTGCGGCCGTGAACTATCAGTTCTATGACCAAGCGGTGCGCTACCTGCCGCCGCTCAGGGCCGACGGCACGTCCTACGCGGCTTCGACGTCCACTGCTGCGAAGACGGACGGCTTCGCCGGAACCGGCTCGACCAATCTGACTACCGCCTGGACCCATGAAGTCTGGTGCAGTACCGCCACGCCGAGCCCGACACCGACGGCGGCGAACATCGCGACGCATACCCAGTGCAAGGAAAATCTGGACACCACCGCCGACAATCTCTATCCCAACGTCACCTACACCTTTCGCAAGACCTATACCGGCCCGGCCTCCTACTACACCATGAGCCCGTCTGAATTCTGCACCAGCGACACCTACACCAACTGCGTGCGTTCCACGGTTCCCACCGTGGTCTCGGGCACGACCTTCAACGTACCCTCGAACTACCGCTGGTGTTCCTATTACAACCCGATATCGCACACCTTCGGCGGCTGCCAGGGACGACGCGATCTGGGCCATTACATCCCCAACTATCTCGGCGGCTGGGTCAGCACCGGCGCCACCGGGGTGCAGGCCACCGCCGGCCTGACCATCAATGCCACGACGGCGGGGCAGAGCATGGGCCTCAGCATCGGCGGTGTCGACGTTGTCGGCGGCGCTACTTTTACCTCGGCCCTCAATGGCGACCAGAATACGGTGGCGGCCGCCGTCTGTGCGGCGGTGCAGGCCAATACGGGCGGCACCGGCTACAGTTGCTCGGTGACCAACAACGTGGTCAACCTGCAGGCGGCGATTGTCGGCACCGCGGCCAACGGCCTGCAGGTGCTGGCTTTCGGCCCGCCGGCCGCGGCCGCGGCGAATTCCACTGCCGACTTCCGCGTCACAACCACCCTTTCGGGTTACCAGATATCCTCGATCAGGATCAACAATGACCCATTGAAGGAACTCATCAGCGCCACAGTCACGGCTGCTGGCGATTGCAGTGGCCCCACGGGTTGCGGCAACACGGCGCGAATGATCTGCGAGGCGATCAACTCTGGACCGAACCAGCTCACCTATATCGCCCGTTCCGGTGAAGCGGCGGCGGCGGCCGCCGACACGCTGGCCTACGGCACCTGTCAGTCACAGGTCGATGCCTATGTCCAGATCAAGCGGATTCCGGCGGATACCACCGACAACGGCTTCCCGGTCAGCGTCACCGGGCCCGGAGGATCGAGCACCACGCTCGGCCCGCCGGGCGTGGCTGCCAGTTCTGGCGCCATCCAGATCAACTCCACTGGCGGCGCCACCAGCATCACCGATGTCACGCTGGATACAGATGGCGCCGGAGCCGGCTTGCCGGTCAGCATCTTCATTGGCGGCACGCTGAACATCGCCGACGGCACGGCCACCACGGCGATTGCCGCCGCGCTGGCGCCCAAGATCAGCGGCAGCGGCTGCAGCGCAACCGCCTCGGGCAATACGGTCACCATCACCGGGTGCACCTGTACGGATGTCTCCTGCCCCATCGTCGTGACATCGCCCGGCGCAGTGTCCACCGGAGTGATGAAGGTCACCAGCACGACACATACCTATGGCGCCGACCTCGGCGGCATTCAGGTGGGCGCGACCAGTCTGGCCGGTCATATCGCCTCGACGTCGATCACCAACGGCACCTTGGTCTCGGCCAACGCCACGACAATTCGCAATGCGATCAATGCCGGCACCGGCACGCATGGCTTCACCGCCGCTGTACCGGTCCTGAGCGGCAGCGACTACAACATCACCATTACCGCGCCAGCAGGCACGGCCTACAATGGCCAGTCGTTTTCCTTCCAGAACGGTACCGCCGTCGCTGCCGGTTCGGCCACCAGCCCGACCTGGAACTTCAGCATCACCAATGCCACCGCCGACAACGCCATCATCGACTACATCCGCTGCGATGCTTCCGACAGCGCCAGCGGTGACGAGATCTATCCCCTGAGTGCGGATGCCAGCACCGGAACGGTCCCCGTCACGTCGCTGACCTACACCACGGCACTGGCGACTGCGCTCAATGCTAATGACATCAATGGCTACAACTACAGCTGCGTTCGCCAGGGCGGCACGATCGACAACTACATTTGCGACATCACCGGCCCGACCGGGGTGAGTGCGTGTACCTCGGATCTGGTTCTGACCGACAGGGACGCAACGATCACGCTGGATACCTACAGCAAGACCAGTGCCGGCGGCACGAGCTGCAACGCGGCAACCTGGCAATTCCAGATTACCAGCGTCGGCGACTGGAACAGCATCCCCAATATCTATTGCGGCGCCACCAAGACGGTCTCTTCCAACACTATCCAGGTCAACGACTCGAACTCGGACAGCAAGCGGGACCAACTCCGGGACGACATGCAAAACAACGACATCAATGGCTACAGCTACAGCTGCAACAGCGACCATTCCGCCAACACGCTGACCTGTAACGTTACCGGCCCGACGACACCCGCGGCCTGTACCCAGCTCGACCTCAGCAGCAGGTCGGCGGGCATCACCCTTGCGTCCAACGGTTCGGTGTCGCAGACCTGCACCACGTTGAACTCCGCAACATGGAGATTCACCATCAATACGGCGACCGCGGCCAACAAGCTGATCAACTCGATCAAGTGCGGTGCGGGCGGCGTCAACACCATTACAACCGGGCTGGTGAGTACCGGCCCGGCACCTACCAACCCTGCGGCGACGACCCGCATCAACAATCTGGCTACCGCCCTCGAAGGCAATGCCCAGAACGGCTACACGATTTCCTGTACTGACGCCACCGCCAGCACCATCCAGTCCGACTGCACCATCACCGGCCCGGTTGGCACCAATGCCTGCCAGGGGACGGATACCGGCGACAGTTTCAACTGCGGCATCGGCGCCCTGAGCTTCAAGTATGATGGCAACGAGGACGGCAGCGGCATCGCCCTCGCCGCAACCGGCATGACCAGCCCTGATACCAGCGGCACCTGGCGCTCCTGCGTGCCTGCCAGTTCGAACGGCAGTTCGGGTGCAACGGCGGTCGACGATTTCGCGCCCTACCTGTTTTCCGTGTCCGCGTTCGCCGGTGGTTCGCCGAGCCAGGGCACTACGGTTACCCCGATAGCGGTCACCGCGGTTGGCACCATCGGTACCGACGCGGCAGGTTCGACCATGAGCAACGGCTCCGCGCCGTCGATCCTGACCATACCGACCAATGCCACCGGCACAGCGCCCAATGTGTTGACCATGGCAGGGGGTTCCGCGGCCGATACTGCGGCCAATCAATGGAACGGGGTCGGCATCTTCAAGCGTGTCGATATCGTGAACGACGGTCGAACTTTCAACCGCGCCTCGGGCCGCACCGACTGCACGGCATCGACCTGCAATTACACGGAGGAAATGCAGAACTTCGCCAACTGGTACAGCTATTACCGTACCCGCATGCTGATGATGAAGTCCGCCACCACCCTGGCCTTCAGCCAGCTCGACGGCAACTACCGCGTTGGTTATGACAACATCTGCCAGGCCACCGGGACCACGGTGGACAATCCGGTCGGCGAATTTACCGGGGCGCAACGAACCACCTGGTGGACCAGCCTGACCAGCGCCAGCCCGAACTGCGCCACGCCCCTGCGTGCCGAGACCGCCAAGATCGGCCGCTACTATTCCGGCCGGCTGACCACGCACCCGGACCCGATGGAGTATTCCTGCCAGCAGAACTACATGATTCTGGTGACTGACGGCTACTGGAACGAGCTCGAGAGCACCAGCATGAGAACCGCCGATACAGCCGTCGTCGACATCGGCAACCGGGACAACGCCGTCGCCACGGCGCCGCGACCCTTCTATGACGGCGCCGAGGCCTCGACCACCTGTCCTGCCATGGGCAGCGGCCGCGGGAGCACAGCCAGTTCCTGCCGCACTCTCGCGGACATCGCCTGGTATTACTACAGTACCGATCTGCGCACCGTCGCGTTCGGCAACAACTCGAACGGCACACGGGACGTTGCGACCAACAATGTCCTGACCACCGCCGACGACAAGAACCAGGTGCAGCACATGAACTTCTTTGCCATGGGTCTCGGCATCGACGGAACCCTCGGCTATCGCTCCGACTACCAGACGGCGTCCACCGGCAGCTATGCCGAGATCATCGCCGGAACCAGGAACTGGCCTGCGGTGGCCAATCTCGATCCGACCGGAGTCGATGACCTGTGGCACGCCACGGTCAATGGCCACGGCAAGTATTTCAGCGCACGAAATGTGCCGAATGTGGTGGCGGGCCTGCGCGAAGCGCTGAACAAGATCGGTGCCCGGGTGGGTTCCGCGGCGGCGGCCGCCACCTCGAATCTGGAACCGGTCGCCGGCGACAACTATGCCTACGTAGCGAGCTACGCAACGATCGACTGGACCGGCGACCTGCAGTCGCGCTCGATCGACGTGGCGACCGGCGATGTGTCGGCTTCCACCGCCTGTACCGAAGTTGGCTCCGGCTGCCAGTGGTCGGCGCAGGGCAAGCTCGATCAATTGACCTGGTCCGCACGGCGGATCTTTGTCGCGCCGACTTCGGCGGCGACCGGCGATCCGCTGCGTTCATTTGCCTTCGGCAATCTTTCGGGGGCGGAACAGGCCTACTTCAGTCCGAGCACCTTGAGCCAGTATGCCGCCTTGTCGGTCAGCAATCCGGCGGACATAACGGCGAGCAATCTGGTGGACTTCCTGCGCGGCAATCGGGGTCTGGAGCAGGATGGCGACATCAGCCATGCCCAGATCTGGCGCTACCGCGCCCATGTGTTCGGCGACATCGTCAATACCCAGCCGGTATACATGAAGGCGCCGAGCGGCATCTACACCGATGCCGGCTATGCGGACTTCAAGGCCGGCGGAACAGCCGCCTCGCGCCGGCCGGTGGTGTTTGTTTCGGCCCAGGACGGCATGCTGCATGCGATCAACGCCGATACGGCAGCAGTCACGGTGAGTGCGGCGACGGTACAACCGGGCGAGGAAATGTGGGCCTTCATTCCGAGCCAGGTGTTGCCGAGCATGAAGGTGCTCGCCGACGTGAACTACGCCCACCGTTACTTCGTCGACGGCCAGATTACGGTTGCCGACGTCGATTTCGGCGGCGGCAACTGGCGCACCATCCTGGTCGGCGGCCAGGGCGCGGGCGGCACGTCCTACTACGCGCTGGACGTGACGGATCCGCTGAACCCGAAGTACCTCTGGGAATTCACCAATACCAACCTCGGCTACACCTTCTCCAATGCGACGGTGACCAAGCTGCACAACGGTCAATGGGCGGTGATGTTTGCTTCAGGCTACAACAACCATCTTTCCGGCGGCAATGGCGACGGCTATCTGTTTGCCCTGAATCCGGAAACAGGTGCGATCGAGACCGGTTATCCGATTGCCACGGGCGCCACGACGCTCCCCAGCAACCTGGGCAAGCTGGCGGTATGGGCCGACAACCCTGCGACCGACAACACGGCCCAGTTCGCATATGCCGGAGATCTGAATGGGGATCTGTGGCGCTTCGATCTCGATCACACGAGCAGCGGCCATACGGGTGTTCAGGTGTTCAAGCTGGCGCATCTGGAAAGTGGTGGCGTGGTTCAGCCGATCACCACCAAGCCGGAACTGACGCAACTGGAGAGTGGCACCCGCTTGATCTTCGTCGGCACCGGGAAATATCTTGAGACCACCGACTTGACGAATACCAGTGCCCAGGGCTTCTATGCCATCAAGGACACCATGGGCGCTCCCAATTTCGTCGGGGGGGTTTCTCAGGTCACCTGGAATCCGATAACGGACACCACCACGATTGACGTTTCCGGGGTTGCCACCACGGTGCCGATGTTCCTCGCGCGCAAGCTGATTTCGGTCAAGGAAGATAGTACGGAGATCACGGCCACGGCGAACGGTGTCACGCGCAACGTGCGCATGATCTGTGCGGGCGCGTCTTCCACGGTTACCGCGGCTGGGGCCTGCAACAATGTCGATGCCACCCCGATGGACTGGACCATCTATGGCGGCTGGTACACCAGCTTCCCGGATACCGGCGAGCGGATGAACGTCGATCCGAAGCTGGTGCGCGGCACGCTGGTATTCGCGACCAACGTCCCGGCGGCCGACAGTTGCACCGTCGGCGGTCGGTCCTGGGCCAACTTCCTCGATTATTCGACGGGGCTCTCCGTTGCCGGCGCAACCACGGTGTCGATCAAGATCACGGATTCGCTGGTGGTCGGCATCACGGTGGTTAAGTTGGCATCGGGCGATTACAAAGCCATCGCCACGAAATCCAACTACCAGCAGGAAACGCTCTCGGTGCCGGTGGCACCTTCGCCACCGGGCAGCGGCACCAGCAGCATTTTCGGCGGCAAGCGTGGTCTGTGGCGGGAGTATGAGGCCTATCAATAGTGCCGGCGCAGAGCCACTGGAGCCACGCCGAGTGGAAGCATGACGACGAAAGACGGCTCCATTTCGCGCTGGGCCTCTCTGTCCTGCTGCATGCCGTCCTGCTGCTGGCCTGGAAGCTGCCGCCGCAGGTCTGGAAAGCGGCGGATCACGCTGTCCTGACGGTGGTTCTGCGCGGGGCGGCGCCCATGGCGCCGAGCAGTCCGCCCGTCGTCGAGCAACGACATGAGGTCGCCGTGCTGGTGCAGAAGCATCCCGCACCGGCCGCTTTCTCGGCGCCGCCCAAGCCTGCTGCACAGGCTCCAGCCGTGCGGCCCGCGGCACGCCCGCAGTCCTCGCCGGCGCTTAGCCAGGCCCGCCTGTCGACGCAGGCGACCCAGGGCATGCCCTTGAATCGAAGCCCGTCGGTGGGCGGTGCCACGGTGACGCTGGTCATTGGCGCCGACGGCCGGATACGGCAGATGTTCTGGGACAAACTGCCGGCCTTGACCGATGAGCAGTTTCGCCGCGTCGAGGCGGCAATGCGGGAAAAGACCTACGCCGCGGGGCAGACGCTGAATGAAATCGTGGATGTGCGGGGCATGCTCAAGCTGCCTCAGCCGCGGGCGGAAGAAAGCCCCGCATCAGACCTTCAGCCGGCCAGGGAGTAAGGCGCATCCGCGGGACGGCGCGATCGCCGTAGCGCCAGCGCGGTGCGTCCCTTCGGGAACTTTTGCCCCGCCGAACGTTCAGTAGCGCTCGCGCAGGTAGATGTAGGGCGCTTTGCGAGAGCCGAAACTGGCGCGGGCCGAGGGATCGAGCTTGCCGGAACACCATGCGTGTTGCAGCCAGGGCATGGTGGCGCTGGAGGATGCAGGTTGCGTGACCCAGGGGATGCAGCTCGCATCCTTGCCACCGGTGCCGGAACCGGCCAAATTGACCGCGAGATCGACACTGCCGACGTACTTCGTCGCCCCTTGGGTCAGGATAATGCTGGCTTGGCCGCCGCTCAAGGTCACCGGCAGCGTCGCCGACGGGTTGAGGAGGCTGGCAGGCGGTTTGACATTGCCTATGGCGACAGTTCCCGCGGGGATCGTGGTGCAGGAATCGGCGGTGTTGGCTTTCCAGCTGCCGCTATCGTAGTACTCGGCCCGCAGCGGAACCCGCACTGGCAACAGGTCGGAGCCATAGGCGTTGAGCAGGCGCAGGCGGCCGTAGCGCAACGGCGCCGAGCCAACCGCGGCCGCAGCAGGCAGCGTGATGCCATCGCCGTCCACCGGCTGTGCGCTGACGGTAATGCTGGTCGGTCCGGTAAGCGCCGTCGGCCGGCTCAACTGGTGTTTCGCGCTCACCGTTGCGCTGCCGCTGGCCCACGTCCCGGTGGGCGCGGTAGCACTGGCGGCGAAAGTCGAACCTGCAGGCAGCGTCGCAGCTGTGAAAACGAAATTGGACCAGGTGGTCAGCCCCAGCTTCGCCCACACTCCTGCATAGTTGGTCGTTGTCGCGTTGCTGCCGTTCTGCGCGGTCAGCGTGAAGTCCGTGGTGAATCCATCCTGCGCGAAGTAGGTGAAGGTGCCGCATCCGGGCGTGGAACTGCCCAACGCGATGGCGAAGTGATCAGGCCGGAAACGGCCGACCCAGAATGTGGGCGTCGCGGTTGCGGAGTCGGCATAGATGAGCACGCGGCTGCTCAGGTCGACACCGCCGCCCAGATAATCGGTGGCGGGGGTCGCCTTCAGCGTGAAGCTGCCGACTTCGCTGTAGCTCAGCGTGGTGGTACTTCCGGTACCCGCCGCTACAGTGACGGCAGTGCCCCCGGTCAGGCTGCCTGCGGCGGCTGGCGGCGCGGTTGGCGCAAAATTTGCCGGCAATGTCGTATCCGTCGCCAGCGTCACCGTATCGGCGTAACGCGGGGCGATGCCGCCGCCATTGGTCACCACGTCGGCGTAGGTCGCGGCGGAGTCCGGCACGCCGTCGCCGTCCGCATCGCCCATGCCGGCTGTCAAGGTGCCGGTGCTCAGCCACCGGTAGCCGCCGACGCTCGCGCTGAAATTGTTGCCGGCGACAAAGGGACTGGCGCTGCTGTCGGAGCTGCTGGCGGGATTGCTGATTGCGCCTTGTACGATATTGGATACCACCACGGCAAACGGCCGCGCGGTCAGCGTCGTGCTGGTTCCCGTGACCGGGTGGGCGACGTTCGAGTCGTCGCGCAGACTGGTGGTGTATTGGCCGACGTCGGAGGTGCTCAGACAATAATCCGCCACCCCGCTGGCAAAAGTGATCGACAGGTTGTTGATCGCCGCATTCAGGGCAGGGGCGCTTGCCGGCAGGGTCACGCAGGAACCGCCGGTCGCGGGCAGGCAGGTGCCGCCGACATTGACGACGCAGATCTGCGGCGCGGTGGCGCCGGCGGGATGGTTGCCGCTGGCTGTATACCATCCGTCGAGGTTTTTGGCGCCGCTGTAGCCGGTGAGGGTGGTGACAAGGTCCAGTTTGGTGCGCGTCAGGCGCAGCCGATGCGGCCGCCCGGCTACCACAGCGACGCCATCGGGGGCCGACATGACAAACGCGGCGTAGGCTTCGCCGACGACGAAGTCAGTGGCGGTCGACAGCGGTCCAACAATACCCGTCACGCCGGTCGTCGTCGCGGTCGCGGTGACCGGCGTCGGCAGTGTCCACGTGGTGCTTGCATACTTGCCTATATCGAAACTGGTGGGGGTCGCCCCGCCGTCGACATCGGCGGCGACAAAGGTGAATGTGGCGCTGTAGCTGGTGAGGCTGATGGTATCGCCGGCCGACCAGAGCGACCAGTAGCGGTTGGCGCTGCGCGTCGGGTCGATGTCCGACGTGGCGATCTGGGCGTGCTCGCTGCCGGTGGTGCTGCCGGTCAGCGTGCCGCCGCCGGCGCCGGTGACGGCGGTCAGGTCGATCGGCGTATAGGCAGTGGCGCTGCTGCCGACCGGGTAGGTACAGGTCGTCGTGGCGCTGGCCGGATAGGTGAGCTGGATTGTGCCGACGACATAGCCGCTGCTGACGACCACGCTGGCCGGACAGGCGCCGGTAACGGTGAAGGTATTGCCTCCAGTCGTGACCCCGCCGCTGGTCAACGTCAGCGTCGTGCTGATCGTGGTCGCGCCGGCCAGGGTGACGCCGCTGACATTGTTGATCTTGAGCTTGCCGTAAGTCAGGGCGCTCACGGTCTGGGCGGCCGCGCCGATGTACTCGACGGTCAGGTTGGTCAGGGTATTCGTGGTGAACCTGTACTGGTTCGAATAGCCTGCCGTCGCTGCCGTGCGGGTGACCTGCACCGTGCCGCTGCCCGTAATCGTTCCCGCCGCCGCGGCGTTGTTGACTACCACTGCGGCAGCCGGTACCAGTATGGCGCTGGCATTGACGGTCAAAGTGCCGCTCACGTTGAAATTGAAAGTGGCGGACACAGGCGCTGCCGTGTTCGAAATCGTCAGATTGGTGAAGCTGGAAGCAGCGGTACCTCCGATTGCCTGGGCCGCCGTCCCGTTGAGCGTGATGGTGCTGGTCGAGGCGGTGAAAGTCGCGCCGTTGTTGGTGAAGTTACCGCCCACCGTATGGCTCAGGGCGCCCGCGTTGAAGGTGGTGCCGCTGCCCAGGGTAACGCTACCGCCTATCGTCAATGCCCCCGCCGCCGTGGCCGATGCCGTGCCGGATGTCGTGAAGTTGTTGCTGATGGTCATCGCCACCGCCGGCATGGTTTTCGCACCGCTTCCCGCAAGTGTGAGGTTGTAGTAGGTCGGGGGCGCACCGGACGGCTGCTTGACCGTTTGCGCTACACCGGTATAGCTCACGGTATTGTTGGAGGCTGAGGCGGTCAGCACCGCAATTGTTGAAGTACCGCCAATGTTGAGTGTGCCGCTGGTTCCGTTGCCATTCGCAAGCGTACCTGCACCTGATAGCGTGGTGCCTGCCGTCAGCGTGCCGCTGTTGGTGTATGTGCCCGTCACCGCCAGGTTGGGGATCGTGATCGCGCTGGTACCGCTGATCGTCCTCGCAGCGCCAGAAAAGGTATGCGTTCCAGTACTGGCGGTATAGCTGCCGTCATTCTGCAGATTGCCCGCCAGCGACATGGTTGCCGCGCCATTCTCCGTCAGCGTGCCGCCGTTGCTGATGGTGAGGTTGTTGTCGAAGACCAATGCGGCGGCGGCGGTCTCGCTCATCGTGCCGCCGCTGTTGATCGTGACCGCCCCCGTGAAAGTTCGGAGTCCGGTCACCGTCGTGTGACCGAGGAGCCGGTAATGCTGGTGGTGCCGGTGACGGTGGCAGCGTTGGCGAGATTGAGCGTGCCCAGAGTGACGATGAGATTGCCGTTGACGTTGAGTATTCCGTTGGTCGTCGTCAGCACTCCCGCCGTCTTGTTCACCGTGAGGTTGTTGGCGGTGACGGTGCCAGTGCCAAAAGCGATCGGCTGGCTGCCCAGCAAGCTGGCAGTCGCTGCGGTGAAGGTATGGGTGCCCGTGCTCGAGGTAAAGGTACCGGAGTTGCTGAGGTTGTTGCCGAAGGAGATGGCCGCTGCCGCTGCTTCATTCCAGGTACCTCCCGCGTTGATCGTCACCGCGCCGGTGAAAGTCCGGGTGCCGGTTGCCGTCGTGTGCGCCAGGGTGCCAGTCACATTGGTGGGGCCAGTGACTGTGGTCGTGTTCGCCAGATTGAGCGTGCCCGCCGTCACGGTGCGTTGATGGTCACCGCGCCGGTGAAGGTGCGTGTGCCCGTCGCGGTGATGTGGGCCAAGGTGCCGGTGATAGATGTGGTGCCCGTCACAGTTCCAGCGGTTGCACCGGCGTTCGCCAGATTAAGCGTACCGGCCGTGACGGTCAGATTTCCGGTGACGTTGAGTGCTCCAGCGACAGTTACCGCGCCAGTTGCCTTGTTCACCGTAAGACTGTTGCTTGAGGTCACTGCACCGCCAAAACTGATCGCCGAGCTCCCCAGCAGTTGATGCGCCGCTGCCGCCGTGAACGTGTGCAGGCCGGTACTGGTGGTGTAAGTGCCGTTGTTGGTGAGATTGGCGCCGGCCAGCGACATGGTCGCGGCGCCGAACTCGGTCAGCGTGCCACCGGTATTGATGGTGAGGTTGTTGCCGAAGACCAGCGGTGAGGCCACCGCTTCGACGATCGAGCCACCGTTGTTGATCGTCACGGCTCCGGTGAAGGTGCGCGTCGCGGCAGCGGTCGTGGTGAGGTTCAGTGTGCCTGTGACGCTGCTCGGTCCGGTGATGGCCACGGTATTGGCCAGATTCAGCGTGCCCGCCGTCAGCGTAAGCCCCGTCGCGCCTACCGTAAGCGCGCCGGTCACTGTCACTGCCCCGGCGGTCTTGTTGATCGTGAGCGCCGTGGTGCCGGTGACCGCACCGCCAAACGAAATCGCCGCCGTCCCTAGGATCTGTGGCGCGGCATTGGAAAAGGTGTGCAGCCCGGTGCTGGTGGTGTAGACGTTGCCGTTGTTGGTCAGGTTGTTGCCGAAGGTCACGACCGCCGCCGCGGTCTCGCTGACCGCCGGCGTTGATGGTCACCGCGCCGGTGAAGGTGCGTGTGCCCGTCGCGGTGGTGTGGGCCAGCGTACCGGTCACACTGGTGGGGCCAGTGACTGTGGTCGTGTTCCTCAGATTGAGCGTGCCCGCCGTCACCGTGAGACCGCCTGCGCCAACGTTGAGCGCGCCGGTCACCGTCACTGCCCCGGCGGTCTTGTTGATGGTCAGCGCCGTGGTGCCGGTGACGGCACCGCCAAACGAAATCGCCGCCGTCCCTAGGATCTGCGGCGCTGCATTGGAAAAGGTGTGCAGCCCGGTGCTGGTGGTCAGCGTCCCGTTGTTCTGCAAATTTCCGCCAAAGGTAATGGCCTCGGCAGCAGTTTCGTTCCACGTTCCAGTGATGGTGACATCACCGGTAAAGGTCTTGGTGCCGGTCGTCGCGGAGATGGTCAATAGTCCCGCTACGGTGGTCGCGCCAGCCACGGAGAGCGTGTTGCCGCAGGTGTGGGTGCCTGCGACGTTAAGTGGGCCCGAAATGGTCAGTGTGCTTGCGGTTTGCGTCAGTGTGCCGGTGTTCTGCACATCCACGGACAGGGCGACGGCAGCGGCGGCGACCGTGACGGTAACGCCGGGACAGATCGTGACGGCGTCAGCCGCGGTCGGTACCGTCGTTGCGCCGGCAGTCGCGCAGCTGACGTTGCTCCACGTGCCGGCAGTCCCCCAATTGCCGTTGACTCGGCCATATTTTGCAATGGCTAGAGCTTCCCCGCTCCAGGCGCACAGGCCAGTCAGCGTCAGGAGCAGAACGACCGCTCTGGAGCAGGGAAAAGGGCCAAACTCGAATTTCATATGGCTAATGAGTCTAAGAAGTAAGTCAAAAGTCGGTGCCGGCGGGACGGCGACCAAGCCGCCCGATGCGCTCACCTTTCTCCGCACAAGGGAGTGCCGAGCTTTCGCGCCAGTCATCCCATTTCAAGCCTGCGCTTTCTTCGGCAAGCGCTTGCAGCGTGGGGTTGCTCCTATAGACCAGCAGCAGGAAGCGGCGGTTGGCGTCGATTTCCTGCAGCAGCCGATAGTTCTGTTCCGCGGTCATCATGTTTTTTGCGCCTGTAGTTTCCGCAGTTCCTCGATGTCGATGGCGTCCTTGCCGCACCCAATTCCCGTCTTCATGAGGATCAGGGGCTCGATCGAAGCCACGGGCACGGTGAGCGTTCCCACGGGTACCAGGACGGCATCGCGCGTGAGATCCGCGAACGATACCACCGGCCTGACCAGCACGTCGACGATGGTGGCCATCATGTCGGGGCCGCCAAGGGCAAAGGCAAGCATGCCTTTTTCGCGATACCACAGTTCGATCAGATCGGGGTTCGCCTGCGAATCGATGGGGACCGGAATGACCGGTTGCAATCCGGCCGCCTTGGCGTTGTCGATAAATCGTCGCAGATTATCCGGCTCCATGGCCAATACCACATCCACGTCCATCGTCACCCGCTGGTAACCATGCAGGGCCACGGCAAGCCCATCGACCAGGACAAAATCAACTTCGGCATCGGTCAGTCCCTTGATCAGGTCGAACATTCCCATGGCCGGATGTTACCTTGTGTTCAGGGCAAGAGTCGGCGCTGGCAGCACGGCGACCGCAGGCAAGGTGATACGGCTGCCTGGTCAGAACGCCACCTCAATCCGGCGTTCGATGTAGAGCGGGCCGGGGTCGGTGATATTGGGGCATTTCGGTTCGGCGACATTGGGCTGGCTGCAGGCGGTCGATTGGAGGGTGTAGATCTTCGGGCTGCCGCTGGTGCCCGCAGTTTCTGTGCACGTCACCGTGACCGTGAAATTCGAGAGCGTCGGCGCCGCAGGCGAGAATGAGGCCGGAGACGCCGGGCAGGCGCGCAGGTCGGGACTGGCGTTTCCCACGGCCAGCGGCGGTATGGCGCCGTAGCTGAAGTTGTAGGCCGGCGTTGCCTGCACCTGATAGACGCCCCATTCGATACCCGCCCGCGCCGCCTGATAGACCCGCACGCCCTGCACGTCCAGCGCCGAGCCGATCTGCTGGCTGCTGGAGATGTTGACGATGAAGGCTCCCAGCGCCGCCAGCACGACGAGGATGAATATCGCGGAAACGATGGCGAAGCCGCGAATTCTGGTCATGGTCGACCTCATGGCGCGTTATCCACGTGGATCTGCTGGAACAGGCTCACGCTTTCGCCGCTGGGCGTGTCGGTGAGGATCAGTCTGACGTAGAGCAGGCCGTTGCGGCCCGTGGCGGTGGCCTGGTAGTCGAGCTCGCAGGTGGCTTTCGGCTCTGCGCTGGCGGAACCTGCAAGCACGGCCGTCGCGGCACATGTGTCGGTGGCCGTGAAGCTGCAGTTGGATTGGCGCGTCAGGGCGCCGCCGACGCAGCCATAGCGCACCACCTTGTCGTTCTGGCCGATAACCTGAAAGCGGGAATCCGGCGAGGGCAGCGGCGGCGACTGCGCGGCAAAAACATTGGATGCCATGGTCGCGTAATAGGGTGTGCCGCTGGTCAGCGTCACCGTCGTACGATTGCCAGCGGCGATATAGGCATCGGCCGGCGCATAGCCGGCGCCGAGGTTGTATACGACGATGGAATCGCCATTCGCGATGTTCGGCGGATTGGTCGGGCTGCTGCCGAGGATGTCGAAGCACAGGCTGGGCGTGCCGGGGCACGAGGGATTGGACAGGGTGCCGGTGAAGTCGAGAAAGTTGCCCCCGGTGGAGCCATCGCCTGGATCGCGATAGCGCGCGCCGAATTTGGTCAGAATGAACTCGACATAGCATTCGGTGCCTGCGCTGCAGGAAGTTACCGTGGCGTTGCTGCTGTCCTTGAGGCGCAGACTGTTGGGCAGCGCCAGGCGTATGTCGCGCGTCATCCTGCGCAGCGCGACGTCCGCCTGGTCGGTGAGTTCGGCGCGGCGTGCCGAATCGACATAGCTCTCGACCGGCTTGGAAATGAACACGGCGATGGCACCGACCAGGATTCCGGTGATGACCATGACCATGATCGCTTCGATCAGGGTGAATCCGGTGCTGTGGCGGCGGAATCGGCGGCTCATGGCAGCATGTTCGGCGAGTGGCGGGCGCGGTAGCCTTCCAGCGTGATGCTGTCGGCGCCGTTGCGGCTGACGGTGACCGAAACGCGCAGAACCTTCAGGGCGTCGCAGTCGGTCGCCGAGGCGCATGCCGTCGAGGTGATTTCCGTGCCTGCGGGCCCCAGGTTTTCGGGCGTGACCGTAATGGCGGCCGAATATCCGGCCAGGGTGTGGGTGCCATCCACCGCGGTTACCGGATTGAGCGTCACGCCGGCGTAGTCGCCGACGTTGTCGGAGTTCGCGATCCGCGCACTGCCGCCGGCACCGAGTCCCTGGACGGTCGTCGCGCAGCCGCCGGCACCAGTCGTGGCATTGGTCGCGATGGCCGCATTGGCGTCATCCGGCGAGCACAGGGTGTAGGGCTGCGACTGGACTTCTTCGAGTATCGCTTCGGCCACCGCCAGCACCTGCTTCCTGATCATTGGGTCGGCGCTGGATTGGGTGGTGACGTTGAGCACAGTCAGCACCCCAACCAGTGCCACGCTGACGATGACGATGAAGACGATCAGCTCGATCAGCGTCAGGCCGCGTTGGGTCTCGCTAATGCACATAGCCGGTTTCCGCTTCTACGGTGATGGTTCCGGCCCCGCCCGAGACCGTGAAGGACTTGGCGGCGTCCGGCCGTCCCAGCGGGGTGAAGGTCAGCGTTGCAGGTCCCGTCAGCGTGACGTTGGCCGGCGCGCAGATCTGGTTGGTCGGGCCGCCGCAGGCGTTGTCCTTGGCCGGCAACGAGAGCGAGCGCGGGTAGGTGCCGGCAGCGCCGCCGTCGGGCACGTCGTTGTCGATGGTCAGCGTCAGATTGTTGCCGGCAAGAGCCACGCGAACATTTCGCCGTTGCGCCACCGCCGACTTTCTGGCGTATTCGAGCGTCGCCTTCACCTTGTCGCGGTAGCCGATCTCGTCGAAGCCCCGCAGCAGCTCAAGGCGCGGCAGCACGACGAACGCCAGGATGCCGACGAGCAGCATCACCGTGACCAGTTCGATCAGGGTGAAGCCCGGCTGGCAGCGCTGACGGAGAGGTGTCTGCGTCATCATTGGGGCAGTCTATCAAGGGCGCGCATGTGTGGGGCAAGGGAAAGCGCACGGCGACGGCGAAGCTGCGTTGCCACGAAAGGGGGCCAGCAGGTATAATTTGCCGCCTTTCAGGACGCTGTTGTAGCTCAGTTGGTAGAGCAACTGATTCGTAATCAGTAGGTCGCCAGTTCGATTCCGGCCAACAGCACCAGTAATACAAAGGGTTGCAGAGATGCAGCCCTTTTTCATTTCAGGGGGCGCTCATGCAGATCAAGGACAGCGTATTCATCATCACCGGTGGGGCTTCGGGTCTCGGCGCCGGTACCGGGCGGATGTTGGTGGAACAGGGTGCCAGGGTGGTTCTGGCCGATCTGAACGAGGCGGCCGGCAATGCGCTGGCTGCGGAACTCGGCGGCAACGCGCGCTTTGTCGCCACCAATGTGGCCGACGAGACGAGCGCGAAGGCCTGCGTGGCAGCGGCGCTGGCAGCCTTCGGCGGCCTGCATGGCCTGGTCAATTGCGCAGGCATCGCGCCGGCCGAGAAGGTACTGGGTCGGAATGGCCCGCATTCGCTGGATGTCTTCGCCAAAGTCGTCACGGTCAATCTGGTCGGCAGCTTCAACATGATCCGTTTGGCTTCCGAGGCGATGAGCAAGGGCGAGCCGAATGCGGCCGGCGAACGCGGCGTGATTGTCAGCACGGCTTCCGTTGCCGCCTACGATGGCCAGATCGGGCAGGCTGCTTACGCGGCGTCGAAGGGCGGCGTCGTCGGCATGACGCTGCCCATCGCGCGCGAACTGGCGCGCTTCGGCATCCGCGTCATGACCATTGCGCCGGGAATCTTCGAGACACCGATGCTGCTCGGCTTGCCGCAGGACGTGCAGGATGCCCTGGGCAAGATGGTTCCCTTTCCCCCGCGCCTCGGCAAGCCGGCCGAGTATGCGGCGCTGGTGCGGCATATCGTCGAGAACGAGATGCTGAATGGCGAGGTGATCCGTCTCGATGGCGCCATCCGCATGGCGCCGAAGTGACGGAGCCGTTCGGCTCCGTCATCCCCGCGTAGGCGGGGATCCAGAGATCAGGTACGACTGGATTCCCGCTTTCGCTGGAATGACAACTTCATGACCATGGCCGACCAATCCTGTTACCACTGCGGCCTGCCAATTCCGTCAGGTGTCGATTTCACGGTCGAGATCGGCGGCCAGCGGCGCGAGATGTGCTGCGCCGGCTGCCAGGCGGTGGCGCAGGCCATCGTCGGCAACGGCCTGGCCGACTACTACCGGCATCGCGACGCGATGCCGGAAAGCCCGCGCGAGGCGCTGCCGCAGATACTGGCCGACTTCGGCCTGTTCGATCATCCCGATGTGCAGAAAAACTTCGTGCGTCGCGCCGAGGGCGCGGCGGGCGAACACGAGCAGGAAGCCGCGCTGATTCTCGAAGGCATCACTTGCGCCGCCTGCGTCTGGCTCAATGAATCCCATGTGCGCCGCCAGCCCGGCGTGACTGCCATCGACATCAACTACACCACGCGCCGCGCGCGGGTGCGTTGGGACGAACGGGTCACCAAGCTGTCGGCAATTCTGGAAGCCATTGCCGACATCGGTTACCGAGCGCATCCCTACGATATAGGGCGCTCCGAGGAGCTGGCGCGGAAGGAGCGCAAGGCCGCGCTGTGGCGCTTGTTCGTCGCCGGCTTCGGCATGATGCAGGTGATGATGTATGCCGTGCCGGTATACCTCGCCGATGGCGACATGACGCCGGACATCGAAGCGTTGATGCGCTGGGCCAGCCTGATCCTGACGCTGCCGGTGATGCTGTATTCCGCCGCGCCGTTCTTCGGCAGCGCCTGGCGCGATCTGAAGCTGCATCGCGTCGGCATGGATGTGCCGGTGGCGCTGGGTGTTGGCGCGGCCTTCGCGGCCAGCGTCTGGGCCACGCTGATCGCGGCGGGCGAGGTGTATTTCGACTCCGTCACCATGTTCGTCTTCTTCCTGCTGTCCGGCCGCTATCTGGAAATGATGGCGCGGCAGAAGGCGGCACGCAGCGTCGAGACGCTGGCCCGCGCCATCCCGGCCTTCGCCACGCGTCTCGCGGCCTGGCCGTGTGGTGCCGGCGATGCGGCGGGCGAGCGCGTCGCGGTGGCCGAGTTGCGCGCGGGGGATGCGGTGCAGATCAGGCCCGGCGAAACGATCCCGGCCGATGGCTGCGTACTCGATGGCGAGAGCGCGGCGGATGAATCCCTGCTGACCGGAGAGAGCCGCCCGGTGCCCAAGGCGGTCGGCGACGCGTTGATCGGCGGCAGCGTGAATACGGCCAGTCCGTTGGTGATGCGCGTCGAACGCGTCGGCGCGGCGACCCGCGTGGCGGCCATCCAGCGCCTGATGGAACGCGCCGCGGCGGAAAAGCCGCGCCTGGTGGAAATGGCCGACCGCGTCGCCGGGCGTTTCATCGTCGCCCTGCTGGTGCTGGCGGTGGCCACCGCCTTGGCCTGGTGGTGGATCGATGCTTCGCGCGCCCTGTGGATTTTTGTCGCCGTGCTGGTGGTCAGTTGCCCCTGCGCACTGTCCCTGGCGACGCCTGCGGCCCTGACGGTGGCTACCGGTGCCCTGGCCGCCCGCGGCGTGCTGGTGACCCGCGGCCACGCGATCGAGGCCCTGGCGCGGGCCGATCGCTTCGTTTTCGACAAGACCGGCACACTGACATTGGGCCGCATGACGCTGGTTGAAACGATCCCGGTCCAGGGCGATGCGGCGCGCGCACTGGCGTTGGCAGCCGCACTCGAGCGCGGCTCCGAGCACCCCATCGCCAAGGCGCTGGCGGCTGGCGCCGCGGCTGCGGGACCCAATGCGAATATTGCGGTCGATGGATTGCGCGCCACCACGGGCGCCGGAGTCGAGGGCGCGATCGAGGGAGGCATCTGGCGGCTGGGCCGCCCCGAATTCGTCGCCATGCTGCACGGCGTCGCCGTGCCGGCCGCTGTCGAGACCACAGTCGGCGCTGGCGATACGGTGATTGCGCTGGGCAACGCGCAGGGCTGGCAGGCATTTTTCCGCTTGAGCGACGGTCTTCGTCCCGAGGCTGCCGCCATGGCCGCCAAACTCTCCGGGGCCGGTATCAGGCTGTCGATTTTCAGCGGTGATGCACCCGCCGCTGCCGGGCGCATCGGCGCGGCGCTGGGCATTGTCGATGCGCGCGGCGGGCTCTCGCCGGAGGACAAGCATGCGGCGCTCAAGGTCCTGCAGGGCGCCGGCGAGACGGTGGCGATGGTCGGCGACGGTGTCAATGACGCCCCGGTGCTGGCCCAGGCGCAGGTGTCGATCGCCATGGGCGGCGGCGCCGATCTGGCACGGGCCAACGCCGATGTGGTGCTGCTCGGCAACGATCTGCAGGCGCTGCCCGAGGGGCTGGCGCTGGCGCGGCGTACGGTGCGTATCGTGAAGCAGAACCTGGTGTGGGCTTTCGCCTACAATTTCCTCGCGATCCCGCTGGCCATGGCCGGTTGGGTGACCCCCTGGATGGCCGGCATCGGCATGTCGGCCAGTTCGCTGCTGGTGGTGCTCAATGCCTTGCGTTTGCAGAGAGGGTAATGGCTGGCATGGACATCCTGTATTTGCTGATTCCGCTTTCCCTGGTGCTGGTCTTCGTCATCGCCGCGCTGTTCTGGTGGTCATTGAGGAGCGGGCAATACGAGGATCTCGAAGGACCCGGCCACCGCATCCTGATGGATGACGATCGGGCTGATGCACTGCAAAAGAACGGAACATTTGACTCAGATCAAGGTGGGTCAAGTCACAAGTAACCATACTGAGCGTGGGTTTTCTGGTGATGGCTTCGCGCCGTCGCCCAAAGGCTCTCTGTTGGGGTTGGGGGTGCGCGCTGCGCACCCTTTTTTTTTGGTGCGCCCGGGACGGTATCCCGGCGATGGGTGCGCAGTCGATTGCGCTGCGGGCGGCGCCCCCCCCTCGAATACCCGCCTGAAATTGCCCCGGAAGGTTCTTGCGGGTAGCATCCATCGATAGTGGCGACAAGCGTGCCGCCCCAGTCGGGCGATTGGTCCTGCTTCGTTTGCCGCCACTTATTCACATGAGGAGTCGAAACCTGGCCATGAGGCAGATACTCGATAGTGTCGGAGAACGCATGGGCCGTATCCTGCCCAGGCTCGAGCCCGTCCTTTTCCCCTTGCACCGCGGCTTTACCTACCGGGTCGCCATCGTGCTGATTCTGGTGACAATCGCATTTGTTGTGCGGCGTCTGATTGGCCCCCCCGAGTTTGGAGTGCCATTCCTCACCTTTTTCCCCGCCGCGGCGATCTCGGCGGTTTTCGGCGGATTCTGGGCCGGCATGCTGGCGACGGCGCTGGGATCGATAGCGGCGACGTATTTTTTCCTGCCCCCGTATTCCATGTTCTCGTTCGAGTTCCGTTACGAAACGGTGTTCAGCAACATCGTCTATATCCTCGACGAAATCGTGGTCTGTTCGGCGATCGCTGCCTTGCATCGCTTTTACCGAGTTAGCAAGGACCAGAACGCCGAACTGAAGACATTGATCCAGACCATTCCCGACCTGATCTGGCTGAAGAATCCCGAGGGTGTGTATCTGGAGTTCAATCCCGCCATAGAGCGGTTCTACGGATTGCGCAGGGATACAGTCATTGGCAGGACAACGCGTGACTTGTTTCCAGACGCGGTGGCCACGGCCATTCAGCGGCAGGATCAGGCGGCGCTGACTGCGGATGGACCCCAAACGAACGAGGAATGGGTTATCCGCACCAGCGACGGAAGTCGTGTGCTCCTGGAGACCACCACGACCCCGATGCGTACCGTCGATGGCACGCTGATCGGCGTGCTGGGGATTGCGCGCGACATCACCGAGAGCCGGCTTCTGGAAGACCAGCTTCGTGCGCATACCTTGGAACTTGAGCGGGAGCGCACGTTTCTCGGGGCGATTTTCGAGCATACCGGTGACGGTATCCTGGCGGTGGACGGCGCGGGCAATATCGCTCTGGCCAACCAAAGCGCGCGGCGCCTGCTGGGCATGACCGAGGGCGACCTGCGCCGCCGTCTGGTCGAATTCTGGTCCGAGTGGCCGGCAATTGCAGACGAAACCGCCGATCGTGCGGCAACACGTCGCGATCTGGACACTGCCGGGCACGTTCTCGCCCTGTCGGTCACACGCACCGGCGAACCTGGGGAAACCCGTTACGTGATTGTCGCCCGCGATGTCAGCGAGGAACATCGACTCGCTGACGAGCGCCGTGAGCTCGACCGCCAGATGTTCCAGATGGAGAACATGGCGACCCTGGGCGAGCTGGCGATGGGCGTGGCCCATGAAATCGGCAATCCTCTTGCCGGCATGAAGGCGGTGGCCCAGTCGCTGCAATACGAGGACGACCTTCCGGCGGATACCCGCGAAGCGTTGCGCCGACTCGAGGCGGAGATCGACCGCCTCGGCGACTTTCTGCGCAGTTTTCATGGTTTTGCCGCGCCGCAGCGCGCACATCCCGTCCCCTGCCGTTTGCGCGACATCGTGGAGGACATCCTGTTCTGGATTCGCAAGGAGGCGGTATCCCACGACGTGGCCATTGGTCTGGCCATCGACGAACATCTGTCGGTGCGCGCCGATCCCAACCAGATCAAACAGGTGTTGCTGAACCTGGTCGTCAATGCCATTCACGCCATGCCGCATGGAGGCGCGCTACGCATCGCTGCGACCAATGACGCGGGTAACGGCGTGCGGATCGAGGTCGCCGATACTGGAGGAGGGATCGGCGCCGATGTCCTGCCGAGAATCTTCGACCCTTTCTTTACCACGCGCGCCACAGGCTCAGGCCTCGGCCTCGCCGTCGTGAAAAAGATCGTCACTGAGCATGACGCGCAGATTGAAGTTAGGAGTCAGGCCGGGCATGGCTCCTGCTTTACTCTGCTCTGGCCAGCGGCCTAGCTGGAGTTGCCGACATGAAACCCATGCTGATCGTAGAAGACGACACTACCATTCGCGTCACCCTGAACAAGTTCTTCGTGCGCCTGGGCTACAAGGTCGATGTTGCGGAAAGTGTCGAGGGCGCCCTCAAACAGGTACGCACCCGGCGCTATCGCCTGATCCTGCTCGACCTGCATCTTCCGGACGGCAACGGCCTCGATCTGATCGGCAAGTTTCGAGAACTGGACGAGGATACCCTGGTGGTGATCATGACCGCGTTTCCGGAAGTGCGCACCGCCGTGGCGACTCTCAAGGCGGGTGCCTATGATTACATCACCAAGCCCTTCGATCTCGAAGACATGCAGGAACTTGTCGGCCGCGCCATGGAAACCAGCCGGTTGCGCCAGGAGGTCGCCTGGCGGCGGGCTCAGTCGAATGTCTGCCAGGTGGATGGCGTCGGCGGCGATAGCCCGGCATGGAAGCGGCTGACGGAGGTAACGCAGAAGATCGCAGGCGCCGACCACGTCCCCGTGCTGATCTGCGGAGAGTCCGGCAGCGGCAAGGAGCGCGTGGCCCGCACCATCCACTGCGGCTCGCCGCGGGCGGGCGGTCCCTGGGTGACGATCAACTGCTCGGCGCTGCCGGAAAATCTGCTCGAGTCCGAGATGTTCGGCTATGAGAAAGGCGCCTTCACCGATGCCAGGCAGATGAAACGGGGTCTGCTCGAACTGGCCGACGGCGGCACCTTCTTTCTCGATGAGATCGGGGATCTTGCCCTGACCCTGCAACCCAAACTGCTGAGGGTGCTGGAAACAAGAACCTTCCGTAGGCTGGGCGGCAGCCGTGAGATCAGCGTCGACGTGCGTTTTGTCGCCGCGACGCACCGCAATCTGCCGGAAATGGTCAAGAACGGCCTGTTTCGCGAGGATCTCTACTATCGCCTCAATGTCGGCGCGATCGACGTACCGCCCCTGCGCGCGCGACGGGAAGACATTTTGCCTCTGGCACGCTACTTTCTCGCCGAAGCGGCGCGGGCCGTCGGTTCGTCTACGTTGGTCCTGGCGCCGGCGCTGGAGCCGATGCTGGAAAATTACTCGTGGCCAGGCAACGTGCGCGAGTTGCGCAACGTGCTGGAACGCGCCGCCATACTCTGCGCCGAGGGAAGCGTTACCAGCGTGCAGTTGCCGCGCGAGATCATTGGTCGCGCTGTGCCCTTGGTTTCAGCGGAAAAATCCGACCAGCCCTTCGTGGATCTGGAAGCGATGGAGCGAATTTACATCCAGCGTGTTCTGGACTCGGTTGGCGGCAACAAGACCCGCGCCGCTGAACTCCTTGGCATCACCCGTTTGACCCTGCGCAACAAGATCAAGGATCACGATCTCGACGATAGCCCGGTCATTCCCTGACCGGTTGAAATCCGATCGGACGGTCGTTTATTGACCGTATTCCGCTTCATCCAATTCCCCTGATATCACCAAGGCCGTTCGTCTGCGGCCTTCTGGCGTGCTGGCACGCCGCATGCTGGAGGAGGGGCAGAACTATTTTGGTCGGATCAATTGTGCAAGGAGAGTCGAAATCATGAAAGCATCGCGCAGGGAATTCCTCAAGGCCACTGGCGCCTCGTCGCTGAGTCTCATGCTGGGCGGTACGTATTCATTGCGGGTCCTGGCCCAGAGTCAGGATGCAATGGTTCAGCACGAGTATTCCGGTTGGGAAAACTTCCACCGCAATCAATGGAGCTGGGACAAGAAGACACGTGGCGCCCATCTCATCAACTGCACGGGCGCCTGCCCGCATAACGTGTATACCAAGGACGGGGTGGTCCTGCGCGAGGAAGCGTCGAAGGACATCGCACCGATGCCAGGCCTTCCCGAATACAATCCGCGCGGCTGCAACAAAGGCGTCTGCGGCGTGGACTACCAGTACGGACCGCACCGCATCAAATACCCGTTGATCCGCGTCGGCGAGCGGGGCGAGGGCAAGTGGCGGCGGGCCAGTTGGGACGAGGCTCTTGAAATGATCGCCGACAAGATCGTCGATACCATCAAGAACGAAGCGCCCGACTGCATCAGCGTCTTCTCGCCGGTTCCCGCCGTGGCGCCGGTTTCGTTTGCTGCCGGCCACCGTTTCGCCCACTACATCGGCGCCCATACGCACACCTTCTTCGACTGGTATGGCGACCACCCGACGGGCCAGACCCAGACCTGCGGCGTCCAGGGCGATTCCTGCGAAACCGCCGACTGGTTCAATGCCAAGTTCATCATCCTGTGGGGCGCCAATCCCTCGATCACGAGGATTCCCGATGCCCACTACCTGTCGGAAGCCTCACTGAACGGTACAAAGATCGTCAGCATTTCACCGGATTACAACGCCTCCTCGATCAAGGCCGACCAGTGGCTGCACCTGAAACCCGGCACCGACGGCGCCCTCGGCATGGCTATGGCCTACGTCATCATCAAGGAGAAACTCTTCGACGTCCACGGTGTCAAGGAACAGACCGATCTGCCCTATCTGGTGCGCAAGGACAACCAGCGCTTCCTGCGCGAGTCGGATGTGGTGGCCAACGGTTCCACCGGCAAGTTCTACGCCTGGGATGCGAAGACCGGCAAGGCGGTAATCATGAAGGGCTGCTGGGGTGACGAGCCGGCACAGAAGGGGCCGCCCGTGGCATTCATGGGCCGCAACACCAATACCTTCCCCAAGGGTTACATCGATCTCGGCGACCTCGATCCGGCCCTCGAAGGTACTTACAAGATCCAGCTCAAGGATGGTTCCTCGGTCGAAGTGCAGCCGGTGTTCGACATTCTCAAGACCCGCATCATGAAACAGAACACGCCCGAGGCGGCTGCCGCCGTCACCGGCATTCCGGCCAAGGTCATCGTGCAACTGGCGAAGGACTACGCCACCGCCAAGCCCGCCATGATCATCAGCGGCGGCGGCACCAACCACTGGTACTACAGCGATGTCCTGCTGCGCGTCTTCCATCTGCTGAGCGCCCTGACGGCCAGCGAGGGCAAGAACGGCGGCGGACTCCAGCATTACATCGGGCAGTGGAAACCGACCTTCCTGCCTGGCCTCGCTGCGCTGGCCTGGCCTGAAACCCCGGCCAAGCAACGGTTCTGCCAGACCACCATCTGGACCTATGTGCACGCGGAGGTCAATGACGAGATGCTGAACTCGAACATTGACACCAACAAGTATCTGCGGAAGAGCATCGCGACCAAGCAGATGCCGCTGCTGCCGGCCAATGGTCGCGACCCGAAGGTGTTCATCGTCTATCGCGGCAACTACCTCAACCAGGCCAAGGGGCAGAAGTACGTGCTGCGCAACCTGTGGCCGAAACTCGAGTTGATCGTCGACATCAACATTCGCATGGACTCGACGGCGCTCTACTCGGACATCGTCCTGCCGTCGGCCCACTGGTACGAGAAGACCGACCTCAATGTGACCATGGAGCACACCTCGATCAACATGACGGAGCCGGCCATCAAGCCGATGTGGGAGTCCAGGACCGACTGGCAGATCTTTCAGGCATTGGCGAAGAAGGTCGAAGAATCGGCGCGGCGCAAGAAGTTCGAGAGATACAACGACGAACAGTTCAAGTGGGTGCGCGATCTCACCAATCTGTGGAACCAGATGACCATGGACGGCAAGCTGGCGGATGACGAAGCTGCTTGCCAATTCATCTTGGACACGGCGCCGCAGACCAAGGGCATCACCATGGCGATGCTGCGCGACAAGCCGCAGCGCTTCAAGGGCAACTGGACTTCGCCGATGCAGGAGGGCGTTCCCTACACGCCGTTCAAGAACTACGTGGTGGACAAAAAGCCGTGGCCGACGCTGACCGGGCGCCAGCAGTTCTATTTCGACCATGACACCTTCTTCGACATGGGCCTGGAACTGCCGGTCTACAAAGGCCCCATCAATGCCGACAAGTTCCCGTTGCGCTTCAACACGCCGCACAGCCGCTACGCGATCCATTCGACCTTCAAGGACAACGTGCAAATGCTCAGGCTGCAGCGCGGCGGACCCTCGGTCGAGATGGCGCCGGCGGACGCCAAGGCGCGCGGCATCAACGACAACGACTGGGTCGAGGTGTGGAACGACCACGGCAAGGTGATCTGCCGGGTCAAGGTGCGCAAGGGCGAGCAAAGCGGCCGCGTCTCGATGTGGCACACGCCCGAGCTCTACATGGATCTCATCGAGGGCAGCAGCCAGAGCGTCTGCCCGGTGCGCATCTCGCCGACCCACCTGGTCGGCAACTACGGGCACTTGGTGTTCAGGCCGAACTACTACGGTCCGGGCGGCACCCAACGCGACTCGCGGGTCGAGGTCAAGCGCTACATCGGCGCCACCCCAATGCCCCTCTGATCGCCACCACCGGACAATTAGGAAGGAAATAAATCATGGCAACAGTTATGAAAGCGCCCAAACGGCAGCTCACCTTCGTCACCGATCTCAACAAGTGCATCGGCTGTCAGACCTGCACGGTGGCCTGTAAAAAACTCTGGACCAGCGGCCCCGGCCAGGACTTCATGTACTGGCGCAACGTGGAGACCGCACCCGGCATGGGCTATCCGCGCAACTGGGTGAGCAAGGGCGGCGGCTACAAGGACGGGCAACTGCAGAAGGGCAAGGTTCCGGCGATGATCGACTACGGCGTGCCTTTCCAGTTCGATTACTCAGGCCGTTTGTTCGAGGGCAAGCCAGGCCGCGTGCGGCCCAGTCCGACCCCCCGCACGGCGCCGAACTGGGACGAGGACGAGGGTGCCGGCGATTACCCGAACAACTCTTACTTCTACCTGCCGCGCATGTGCAACCATTGCGCCAAGCCTGCCTGCCTTGAGGCCTGCCCCAATGACGCCATTTACAAGCGCGAGCAGGACGGGATCGTGCTGATTCATCTCGACAAGTGCAAGGGATCGCAGAACTGCGTGTCGGCCTGCCCCTATGCCAAGCCCTACTTCAATCCAGTGTCGAACAAGGCGAACAAATGCATCGGCTGCTTCCCGCGCATCGAGAAGGGTGTCGCCACGGCTTGCGTCGCGCAATGTGTCGGCCGCGCCATGCATGTCGGCTTCATCGACGACGTCAATAGCTCGGTGTACAAGCTGGTCAAGCAGTGGAAAGTGGCGCTGCCCCTGCACCCGGAATTCGGTACCGAACCGAATGTCTTCTACGTGCCGCCGGTGCTTGGACCGCGCAAGGAAGATTCCGTGGGCAACGCCTTCGAGGACCCGAAAATTCCCCTGGCGCAACTCGAGGGCCTGTTCGGCAAAGGCGTGAAGGACGTGCTGAAGCTCCTGGCCATGGAGCGGGAGAAGAAGGTCAAAGGGCAGGCATCCGACTTGATGGATGTCCTGATCGCGCGTCGCAGCGTCGACATGATGATCTCGCCGATGACCTGAAGCCATGCGGGGCGGCTGGTGCCGCCCCGCTTCGTTCCTGAAACCATGCTTTCCCAGATGAAGACCAAACTCCTTGTCATCGGCGGCTGGCTGCTGGCGGCCGCCTCGTTGGGAACACCCGCCGGCGCCCAGACTCCGGAATACACGGGTAACCGCGTCTGCACCAAATGCCATTTTTCGCAAGGCGACGCTTGGCGTGCGACAGGCCACGCCAAGGCCTTCGACTCGCTGAAGCCCAAGGTCAAGGCGGCTGCCAAGACCCTGGCCGGACTCGATCCGGTAAAGGATTACAGCGCGGATCAAAATTGCGTCGCTTGCCACGTGACCGGTCATGACGAAACCGGTGGTTACAAGACGGGCATGAATCCGGACGATGCCAAGTTGGTGGTCGGGGTGAGCTGCGAGTCGTGTCATGGCGCGGGAAGCATCTATCGCCAGAAGCATGCCGACGCGGTGGACAAGCTGAAGGCCTCGGGTGAAGCCACAGATCGCCAAGTGCTGGTCGATACGAAACAGAATTTTGACTATGAAAGTACCTGCGCGCGCTGCCACCTCAATTACAAGGGCTCGCCATGGGCTGGCGCAAAGCCGCCCTATTCGCCCTTTACGCCGGCAGTCGATCCGAAGTATCTGTTCGACTTCGACAAGGCGGTGCGGGTAGCCGGCGACAAGAATCCGGCTCACACACATTACAAGTTGCGCGGCGTGTTCAAGGGCGGGACTGTTCCGGCGATCCGGGCCGACATTCAACAGGACGCGCTGGAGGAGCCCGCGGAATGAGTACTGCAAGGTTTCCGGCACGAGCCGACAAACCATGCAATCGCAAATCTACCAGGATGGATCAATCATGAATGAAATGAGCTCAGCGATGAATATCAGTCGAGTCGAGAATGCGATGGCGCGAAGCCGCGTTTATGCGTTGCTTGCGACGGGATTTCGCTATCCCGACGAGGAGATTTTCTCGCAGCTGGCGGATGGTGCGTACGCAGGCGCGATCGCCAACGCCCTTGCGGTATGCGCGGCGAACATGGCCGGTGGGTTCCAGGAAATCCTGACTGGCCTGCAGGCGGCAACGTCACGCCAGGAGCTGGAAGCCGCCTACATCAGCGCCTTCGAGACGAACATGCCCGAGCCCAGCGTCGCGCTCTACGAGGGGAGCCACCACTTGCATGGCAACAAGCCGGAACTGCTGCTCGAGCTCAAGAGCTTCTACCGTGCATTCGGCCTGACCATGGCCGAGTCGGAAAACGATCTGGAAGATTCGCTGACAGCGGAACTCGAGTTCATGCAATTTCTGACAGCCAAGCAGGCTCAGGCCGAGGATGGAACGCTGGACAAGTTGCCCTATTTGCGCGCACAGAAGGACTTTCTGGAGCGCCATCTGGCTGCATGGCTGCCACCATTGCAGGCGGAGGCCGAGAGCAAGCTGAAGAATCCCTTCTATCAGGCGCTCATCGCTCTTGCCAATCGCTTTGTGGCCCTCGACGTACAGGCGGTGGAACGTGATGTTGCAGGCCAGCATGTGCAGTGAGGCATTTGATTCCATCGGCGGCGTGCCGCGAGTCGATACCGTCGTCGATATTTGAAGATTGAACACCAACCGTAAAGGAGCTAGTCATGAGTAAAAAATTCTTCAGGAGCCCGCGAGCGACAGTCGTGATCGGAGCGGCAATTGCCGCCCTGGCGGCGGGGATGCCTTCGCTTGCTGTCGCGCAACAGGCGACTGGCGACAACATAATGATCGAGCGGGCCAAGATTCTCGTCCAGCCAGGCGTTTTCGGCGTCTTCACCATGTTCAAGCTGCGGCCTGAGTGGTCCGGTGTGCCCGCCAAAGAGCGCATGAAAGCAGCCGCCGAAGTCAATCAACTGATCGAGAAGCACAAGAACAATGTGCTGGTCGATGTCTATCTGACGCGTGGTTTGGAGACTGGCTCCGATTTCTTCTTCCGCGTCCATGCCTATGATCTGGCCAAGGCACAGACCTTCATGCGCCAGTTCCGCTCGACCAGCATCGGCAGGAATGCAGATGTTTCCGAGACGCTGGTTGGTTTGACCAAGGCCCTGAACTACATTACGAAGACCGACTCGCCCGGCCTCAATGCGGGCCTGAGCTCGGCCAGTTATACGGGGCCGGCCCCGCGCTACACAGTGGTTGTTCCGGTGAAGAAGAGCGCCGAGTGGTGGAATATTCCGGTTGACCAGCGGCTGCGGGAAATGGAAGCCCATACTGCGCCGACGCTCGCCTACCTGGTGAATGTCAAACGCAAGCTCTACCACTCCACCGGGATCGATGACACCGATTTCATAACCTGATGATCTCGCTGGCTTCGGTTCCAGAGAACAAATATCACGTTCGCTGGGGCAGCCCAACGGTACTTGGAACGATCCATAGCGCAGAAGACGTTTTCAAAGCCTTGGCAGAGTAATTAGCCAGACGTCGGGTCACCTGGCTCCAGGTCAACTGGAACTCAGCGTGAGCATCGCATCTCGAACAACAAAAATGGCCGCACGGCATATAGCGATCGAAAGTCCGTCGCGCCAGCAAGCCGTTGGGTGACATTTGAGGCGGTCGAGCGCAAAGCATTCGCTACTGGGCTTGCTGGTCGTAAGGAAGACGAGCACGAATGAGGCACCGTTTAGAGTGCGGTCTGAGTCAGTCGCTTAGTAGTTACGGCCGCTGCGCTTAACGCTGATAGACGTGGTGTTAGTGGATCCCGACTTTGGCTCCCGTCACGGAGTCATTGTTGCAGCGCGAGGACCGAGTATTCCCCGCGACAAAGAGGATGAAATGGTGGAGCGCCGGTCCTACCAACGCAACAACAGGCGCCCGCTCAACGCCCCCACTGCAGCCGGAATCAACATGCCCAGCAGGTACCAGAAACCGAGGAAGGGCGCCTCCATTTCCGGACAGTGAATGCAATACACCAAGGCGCCGGTTGTCCCGGCAAGCAGCCCGGCGGCAGCACCGGCAAGTCTCAACCGTGTCGGCGCAAGACCTCTCATTGCCCATATCGTTGAGCCGAAAACCGGTACCGACAGCATGGCGATGAGGAAGGGGCAAACAGCCCACGTATCCCCCAAGAACAGCCTCGTACGTTGCAGTGGGTCGGCATTGATCAAGACGACCGCGGCGAGTATCCAGACGGCCAATACGGGCGCCACAAGTGCTGAAGGTACCCTGCCCAGCCTTCTTCCTGGTTGCGAGAGGCGCAATGCCAGCACCAGACTGGCTATGGTCACGCACGTCACGACCCCGGCCTTGATCCAGAATCTGGGAAGGAATAGGGCGTGTGCGAGATCTGTGCGAACGCCGAGAAGCATGACCATCAGCAAAATTGCACCCGTCGCCCCGAAAAAGAGCGCTGCCGCGTAGCGGCGGGCCGCGACGTTGGTATCAACAGGCCCCGTCCCGGTTGCGAGCATCGTGATTAGGTCGTCAGTTCTCATGTGTCCTCCCTTACCTTTGCAGCGAGCGCTTTCAGCCCTCGATGTACGCCCACCTTGACCGCGGATTCCGACATACCTGTGATCTGTGCCGTCGCCGCCACCGATAGCCCACCGAGCTTCATGTGGATGATCGGCAACCGCTGTCGATCGGGCAGTTGGTCCAGCAGTTTGTCCAGATCGCGTCTCGCTTCGGCAGCGTCTTCGTCCGCCGAAAAGAAGTCGCCCAAATCGTCCAGCGAATCGGTCAGCGCCTCGCGATGCGACCGTCGCCGTAACATATCGATCAGCTTGTACTTCGCAATTGCGTGTACCCACGATGTCAGCGGCTGATCCACGTCGTATGTGTGGCGCTGGTTATGCACGGCCAACAAAGTTTCCTGCACAAGATCCTCGGCCTCAGTTGACAATTGGGCAAGCCGCTTCCTGAAGAAGGCCCGCAAATGCGTACTCAACTCCCTCAGAAACACTTCGTACGCATTGGCGTCTCCGGCAAGCCCCAGAACCAATAGATCCCGTAGCCGCTTTTCGCTTGCTGCCAATCGTCCGTATTCGCTAATTCGCTCCATCGGCGCCCTTGGTTACAACACTGACCAAAAAACACATGGCTTGATCAAGTTCAAGCAGTCCAGCCGGTGCGTATCGGGGGTGTCCATTTGTCGATCACGGGAAGAAGTGCGGCTGATGCCTCCGTCCGAATATACCAAACGGCGAATGTCGAGTCCTCATTTGAATCGCCCAGAACAAGTACAGAGCTCTGAACGAGCGCCCTTACAGCCGATGATGGCGAAATCGAATCGATAGCGGTCAGCCTCACCACGAACCAGCGTTTGGGCGGACCTCTAACTTTACCCACGCACAGAGGTTGTTTGGCCTCCCGGTGCGCGTTGCTTTCTGCCCCGTTGGGACGCGACCAGAAAATACTTCAGAAGAATTCGATGGCCTTGTAACAGGAGGGCACTACAAAACGAACTAGCTGACGTGACGCAACAAAACCATGATGTACAGATGGTCAATATCCGAAGTATTTGGTCAGGTTTTCGCCCATTTTCCGCTCCAATTTTCATCGGTCACTTCATTCTCAAGAGGCAGTTCCAAGCGTTCGTTGAATGGGTGTTAGTGGTTACAACAGAGGACAAAAAGATTCTCAGAAAAAGGATGAACAACGTTGACGGAAATCAACATTGTGATTCTTCGATGGCGTGAGCATGCGGCCATTCTTGGGAATAACACATATCAATTTCTCGGAAAAGGAGTTTAGACATGAGCAAGATCACCATAGCCATTGTGTCGATGGGCCTTCTTCTGGCGGGAGGCAGTGTCCAGGCGCAGCAAGCGGCGATGGATTCAAAAATGCCGATGGCAGCGCCGGTCGACCGCGCGAAGATTCTCGTCGCACCGGGCGTTTTCGGAAATTTCTCCACCTACAAGGTTCGTCCTGACTACTACAGGATGTCCTCTGCGGAACGCAAGGGCGCCGCCGCAGAAGTGCTTGCCGTTGTGGACAAGCACAAGGACAAGGTCATCGTGGACGCCTACCTGACGCGCGGCTTCGAGGCCAAGAGCGACTACTTCCTGCGCCTGCATTCCTATGACATGGCAGCGACGCAGGCCTTTCTGGTCGACTTCCGCGCCACACGCTTTGGCATGTACTCCGACGTCACCGAGAACTTGGTCGGCATGACCAAGGCATTGAACTACATCACCAAGGACAAGTCGCCCAGCCTGAATGCCGGTCTGACAGGCTCCAGCTATAGCGGTGAGGCGCCGCGCTACGCATTCATGATCCCGGTGAAGAAGAACGCGGATTGGTGGAATTTGACCGACGAGCAGCGCCTCAAGGAAATCGAAACCCACACCCTGCCCACTCTGGGAAATCTGGTGAACGTGAAGCGGAAGCTTTACCACTCCACAGGGCTCGATGACACCGATTTCATTACCTACTTCGAAACCGCCGATCTTGGGGCCTTCAACAGCCTGATGCTGGCTTTGGCCAAGGTGCCGGAAAACAAGTACCACGTGCGCTGGGGCAGCCCGACCGTCATGGCCACCATCCAGACATTCGAAAACGTAGTCAAGACTCTTTCCATGGGCAATTGAGGAAAGCCGGGCCGGAATCGCCGCGGGCGGACTGTGCGCGTGGCGTTCGCGGGCCCGGAATCAGTTTGCAAATCGCCAACATGTCGGGGAAACATCATGACAACCAGTCGTCGCGAATTTATCAAGGGTAGCCTCTCGGTTGCCGCCGCCGCCGGACTTCCCTTCGCTCTCGGTCGGCCAGCGTTTGCCGCGTTGGTAGAGCGCAAGGATCGTTCTTGGGAAGACGGCTACCGCAATCTGTTCCAGGGTGAGCGCGTGGTGCGTTCGATCAACATGCCGAACTGCACGGGATCGTGTGCATGGAATGTCATCATCAAGGATGGCATCGTGAAGCGCGTAGAGCAGCCGCTCGACTACCCGGATGACGAGTACAACCCGCGTGGCTGCATGAAGGGCGCCACCTACCATCGCCGCGTCTATTCGCCGAACCGGGTCAAGTTTCCGATGAAGCGCGTCGGTCCTCGCGGCTCGGGCCAGTGGAAGCGAATTTCGTGGGACGAGGCGCTGGACTTCATCGCCAGCGAGATCAAGCGCATCGCGGCCAAGTACGGCCAGAACACCATCTGGATTTATCCGCCGGTGCCCGCCACCGGCATCGCCAAACAAGGTGCCGGCTTCCGTTTCGCCTCCGTCAATGGATTCGGCATCGGCACTTTCTACAACTGGTATGGCGACCTGCCGCTGGCCCATCCGATCACCTGGAATGTGCAGACCGAAGAACACGAGTTCAAGGATGTGCTCAATACCAAGTACGCGATGATCTGGGGCTCGGACGTGGCGCAGACCCGCATGCCCGATGCGCACTTCTTCACCGACGTGCGGGCCAAAGGGGTCAAGCTCGTCTATATCGCGCCCTACTATGACCCAACGGCAAGCATGGTCGACGAGTGGGTACGCGTGCGTCCAGGAACGGATGGCGCATTGGCGCTGGGCTTCTGCCATGTGGTCGTAAAGCGCGGCTTGACCGACGAGGCCCACATGCGTCGCACCACCAGCGGTCCTCTGCTGGTTCGCAACGATAACGGCAAGTATTTGAAAGCCGCGGACGTCACGGAGGGCGGCGATGCAAAAGCTTTCATGGCCTACGATCCAGCGATGGGGAAAGCTGTTCCCGACGTATATTTCAGCGACAAACTGGCGCTTACCGGGACTTGGGACATCACGCTCAAGGATGGCAAGAAGGTCAGTTGCTCGACGGCCCACACGCTGCTTCTGAAAAAGCTGGAAGACTACGACCCCAAGACTGTCTCGGAAATCACCGGTGTTCCAGCCAAGGACATCGAGCGCATCGCGGTCGAGTATGCGTCGGCCAAACCGGCCAGCATCTGGGCCGGTACCGGCATCAACCACTGGTACCACGGCGACCTGATCGGTCGCGCTGTGATTGAACTGGGCTGCCTGACAGGCAACATCGGTCGCCAGGGTGGCGGTGTTTCGCCCTGGGCCGGGCAGTACCTGATGCGCCTCAATCCGACCGACTACTTCTTCCCGAAAAAGGAAGGTGGCAAGCCCGACGAGCGTTATCGTGCCGTGCCTCTGGATACAGCCTACGTGGTCAACGGTCCGACCGACACCATGTTCAACAAGGCCGGCCTGTGGCGCCAGATCCGCTGTATCTGGGCCGCAGGCGGGAATCTGCTCGGCGAGGCCTCGGACCAGAGCAACCTGACGCGCAACGTGTTGCCCAAGGTCGAATTGATAGTTTCGCCGGAAATCGAGATGAGTACCACGGCCCAGTTGGCCGACATCGTATTGCCGGTGGTGAGCTGGTTCGAGTTGCCCTATGACATCGCCACCACGCCGGCCCACCCCTACATCCAGTTGCACGAAGGGGGACTGGAACCGATGTTCGAAGCCAAGACCGACATCTGGATTTATTACGAGATGTGCAAGCGGCTTGGCACGGCTGATCGCTTCAAGTTCAACCGGCCGGAACAGGCCATCGAACTGCTGCTCGGAACCGGCGGCCCGCAAGTGAAGGGCATCACCCTGGAGCGGCTGAAAAAGGAACGCTGCATCCGCGTCAACTTGCCGAGTTCGCCCTATGCTTCCTTCACCGAGGAGATCGAGGGCAAGAAGAAGTTCAAGACCGCATCGGGCCGGCAGGAGTTGTACAAGGACGAGAACCGCTTCATCGAGTTCGGCGAACAGCTTCCGGTGCACAAGGAACCCCACCAGGCGACACCCTACGGGCCGTCGAAGGTGTGGGCCGAAGCGAAGAAGGAGCGCAACCCTCTCTACGAGAAGTACCCGATGGTCTACCACGCGCGCCATACGCGCTGGAGCGTGCATTCCTCATGGCGCACGACAGGAGAGATAACCAAGCTCGACGACATCGGCCAGCCCCTGCTGGAACTCAACCCCGTCGATGCGGCGAAACGCGGCATCGTTGCCGGGGACTGGGCAACGGCTTACAACCCGCACGGTTACGTCAAGGCCAAGGTCAAGCTGCGCGAGTCGGTGCCGCCGGGAGCCGTGCTCATCTATTTCGGCTGGCAACGCGAGCAGATTCGTGAAGGTCACTGGAATGCGCTGACCCATAACGACATCAATCCCATCCACGAGATCTACTTCATCCCCAACGTCTGGGGGCCGGTTTCCGGTCACTTCGATCAGTTGTGCGAAGTGAAGAAGTCCTAAGCGAGGAGAGCCGCCATGTCTGAAGCACTTTGGCAAAAATACTACGGCCAACCCAACCCGAAATACGGCAACCGCGTTCAGTGGGGCATGTTGCTCGACATCAACAAATGCATCGGATGCCACACCTGCACCATGGCCTGCAAGCAAACCTGGACCAGCGATCCCGGTCAGGAAGAGATGTACTGGAACAGCGTTTCGACCCAGCCCTTCGGCAAGTATCCGCGCAAGAACGGAAGCAAGAATCCGGCAGACTGGGACTACCGCTTTTCCAATCTTTACCAGGACACGCCCAAAGGCAAGTTTCCCAAGCTGTGGCAGTTTTATTTGGCCCGGCCCTGCAACCATTGCGCCAACCCGGCCTGCCTGCCTGCCTGCCCGACCCGCTCGATCTACAAGAATGAGGATGGCATCGTACTGATCGATCAGAACACTTGCGAAGGATTCCAGAACTGCGTCAAGGCCTGTCCCTACGACAAGATCTACTACAACGCCGTCACGAAGAAATCGAACAAGTGCATGTTCTGCTTCCCCCTGCTGGAGAAAGGGCAGGAGCCGCAATGCGTCAAGAGCTGCGTCGGAAAGATCCGGATTTTTGGCAACCTGATGGACCCGGAAAGTACGATCTCGAAAATGATTCGTGATCCGAGTCTGGGCGTCAAGGTCTATGACCCGCAGACCAGCCTGAAGGCCACGCATCGGGTGATCAACCCGGTCGAGCGCCGCCAATACCGGCCCGACTTCGGCACCATTCCCTCGGTCTGGTACGTGCCGCCGAAGAATGTTCCTCAAGAAGAGATCGAGAAATACTTCGGTTACGCCATGGGCGGACTGCTCGACGAGCCGCACAAAGTCGAAGCGCCGATCAAGATGAAGGATATCTAGCAATGGACCCGTCAGCGAATGCCAGCAAGTCGCCGGATACAGCCCAAGTCGCTGGCGTCCGGACCAGGTCCGGCAAGCGCGGCCAGCTCTATCACTTTTTCGAACTGGCTTTTGCGCATCCCGGCGAGGGCGGCCATGACTATTTCCGCATGGAGTCCACCGAGCAGGAGTTTCAGCAAGCCTACGCCACGGAAGTGCAAACTGACTCGAAGCTGGCGGACAAGGGCATTCCTGCCGCAGGGAAGTTCTTTTCAGGTCTGCGCGGGATGAGCTACGAGGAAGTGGAGGGCGCATATATCTCGCTCTTTACCAACAACTATCCGCACCTTCCCTGTCCGCCCTATGGTTCTCTGTTCACGGCCATCGACAGCGAAAAGCGCCTTGAGGAAATGCTGGCCATCAAAGAGTTTTACCAAAGCCACGACATGGATATCGCGGAATCCTACGATGACCTGCCGGACCATCTTTGTGTCGAACTCGAGTTTCTGCACATGCTCTCCTTTCGCGAGAGCGAAGCGGAAGAGGCACAGGACCTGGAACTGATCAGGGGGGTACGTGCTGCCGAGGCCGAATTTCTCGACCGCTTCCTTCTGCCATTCGCGACGCGGCTTGCCGATCTGGCGGTCGGGGCTGTCCCGAATAATCCATACAGCGATTTACTTGAAGCAGCACGGTGCTTTCTGCTGGCGCACCGCATCGAACTCGGCAAGCCGGCAGCATTGACATCGGGAAACATGAGGAGCTGAACATGAATACTATCCACGCACTTCCGCTGCTTGCAGCCGTTGTGGCAGTGTTTGCCGGACCGTCGCTTGCGGCAGAGAACAAGGATGAGATGAAGGCGGCGACCAAGGCGGGCATGCGCAGCGAGGCCGTTACTCCGCATTTCAAACCCACTGGAAAGCCTGCTTCCGCCGCGCGCGGCGAAGCGATCTTCATGGATCACTGTGCGCTATGCCACGGTATCCACGGCAAGGGCGATGGCCCACGCTCGGCTTTCTTCGTTCCGGGAGGCCAGTACATACCCGACATGACCGTCGCCCAAGTCTTGGCCGGCCGTGACAAGGAACTGATTGAAAACATCCGGGAGGGGCTGCATCGCCTGCCGGAACCTTCCTATGTAATGCCTCAGTTCAAGTACATTCTGTCTGATGAAGAAATCCGGAGCGCTTTGGCCTATGTAAAGACGTTTTCGGCCCAAGCCACCAAGAAATCAGCTGCCAAGCATTGATGGCGAGTCTTTCCTAGATCGGCCCGAGTTCGATTGCAGAACCCTTGTAGTCGAATCAATTGTGCAAGGAGAGCCGAAATCATGAAAGCATCTCGCAGGGAATTCATCAAGGCTATCCCTGCTGACCAGCGACTGCGGGAAATGGAAGCCCATACTGCGCCGACACTGGCCTATCTGGTGAATGTCAAACGCAAGCTCTACCACTCCACCGGGATCGATGACACCGATTTCATTCGCTGGCCTCGGTCCCGGAGAACAAGTATCACGTTCGCTGGGGCAGCCCAACGGTACTGGGCACCATTCACAGCCCCGAAGAGGTGATGAAGGCGCTCGCCGAATAGACCTTCTTGAACATATCATCCGTGAAGTCGCGTCCGTCCCTCGGGACGGACGTAGCTCCCAATAAACCGGCAGTAGTGTCCGGTGCATTCGGGCCGGTAGCAGCCTTCGACGGCTCCGCATGTCGCGGCTCCTCATTGGCGTGATCGTGCTTAAAAAGGGTATATTAGGATACTGATATCCCTATATTGCCCGTCAGCGAGCCCTTTTACGATGATTCTGTCCCGCACCAGCCAATATGCCATTCAGGCCCTCATTTTCGTTGCGACGCAGCCGCGCGGTGTTCCCGTGTTGATCCGGACAGTTGCCGAACACCTCAGCGTTCCGCCACCGTATCTTGCGAAAATCATGCAAAGTCTCAGCCGCGGAAAGCTGATCTATTCCTTTCGTGGCCGACAGGGCGGAGTGTGTCTGTGCGAGGGTGGCGAAAACACCGATTTGATGCAGATTCTCACGCTGATCGAAGGTCCGGGTCTGACAGACAACTGTGTGCTCGGACTCAAGGTATGCGGCGACGATACGGCCTGCCCCATGCACACGCAGTGGAAGCCGATCAAGACCAGGATCGTGAAACTGCTGAACCAGCAGACTCTTGGAAAGCTCGCTGCGGCAGTCCAGAGTGGCAAATACCGACTGACGGAGCTTCCGTTTGCCGTACTCGAATCCAAGGGAGTTGCGCAAGGCGAGGGCCCGGCGATCCTCGCCAAGGCGCGGGAAGTCCGGACCCGCCGCGCGGGCACTACTGCCCGAGCGGCGCGCGCTGACGACGCGAAGAAACGCCCATAAGCCGTATGCGCATCAGGGAGAGGATGAAAGAAATGCCTGGTTCGAAGGTAATCCCACTCCGCTCATCGCTCGATCAACCGTGCGAGCCCTTCGCCTGCGCGCAGTGCGGCGTCTATCAATTGTGCCTGCCGCTTGGCCTGCAGCAGGCCGACATGACGCTGCTGGAGAGCGTCGTCAAGCGCAAGGAGATCTATAAGCGCGGGCAACTTTTCTTCAAGCCGGGAGATCGCTTCGATTTCATTTATGCGATCCGCAGCGGCTCGGTCAAGACTTCCGTCTGCACGCCGGATGGCCGCGTGCAAATTACCGGCTTTCATATCGCGGGCGAACTCCTGGGACTGAGCGCGCTCGCGTCGGGACAGTACAGTAGCGAAGCGCGGGCGCTTGAAACGACGTCCGTCTGTCGGGTAGAGGCCGAGCGGCTTGATGAACTGGCGCAACAAATCCCCTCGCTTCAGTACCAGATGCTGAAAATAATGAGCGGCCAGATCCGGCAGGACGAGGAACTCATGCTGTTGCTCGGAAGGAGGAATGCCGAAGAACGCCTGGCCGAGTACCTGATCGGGCTCTCAAGGCGCTTCGCCGCCCGCAACTATTCCCCGACTCAATTCCATCTGAGCATGTCCCGCGGCGACATCGGCAACTACCTCGGTATCGCCGAGGAGACGGTCTGCCGCATTCTGACCCGATTCCAGAACGCAGGCCTCATCGCCACCAAACGGCGCGATGTTCGGCTGATCGATCTTAGGCAGCTGGAAGCGGTAGCCCGACTCGGCGCCGCCGCCTGACGCTTCCCCAATTCGTCCGACGATTTTCTTGCCCGCGCCGGATCTTCTCCAGTTTGTATGGCAATCAAGAACCAAATTGGCGCAATCCACCTCTGTTTGATTCGCCGCGTCGCCGCAGGCACGGACACAAAGGTTGACCTGCGTCAGGATTTCGGAACGCACGCGCGTCAGAAGCTATATTAAGATAACAATGTCCGATTATCCTTACAGGCGCCTTCGTGGCCTGCTGGTCGACGAAGGAAGTCAGCTTGGAGGAGAGGCGCCTCCGGAAGTTCTCGAGCCGTTGATTGCAAGAATACGAGGGCGGACACTCGTTCAATTCTTCAGCTTGAGGGGTTCCGGACCGAAGGGATTTTCGTTGAAGCTGGATATATATTGATCTACATCAATCATTGCTAATATTTGCCGTGTAAGCTCCCAACAATTCATGTACTGCGCCGCATCAAATGCAGTATCGCAAACGGTTTCTTTTTGTTAACGTGAGGTGAATCCATCATGCAATCGCAAGCGACTTACAACTACAAAGTCGTGCGCCAGTTCGCTGTGATGACCGTAATCTGGGGCATCGTCGGTATGCTGGTCGGCGTCATCATCGCCGCCCAGCTGGTCTGGCCGGAGTTGAACGTGCACGAGTGGCTGAGCTACGGCCGCTTGCGTCCGTTGCACACCAACGCCGTGATTTTTGCTTTTGGCGGCTGCGCGCTGTTTGCCACGTCCTATTTTGCGGTGCAGCGAACCAGTCATGCACCGTTGTTTGCGCCCGCGCTGGCGGCTTTTACTTTCTGGGGCTGGCAACTGGTCATCGTGCTGGCTGCCGTTTCCTTGCCACTGGGCATAACCTCCGGCAAGGAATACGCGGAACTCGAATGGCCGATCGACATTCTGATCACGCTGGTCTGGGTGTCCTACGCCGTGGTGTTCTTCGGCACCATTGTGAAGCGCACGGTCTCCCACATCTACGTGGCGAACTGGTTCTTCGGCGGTTTCATCCTGACTGTGGCGGTGCTGCACCTGGTCAATAGCGCCGCGGTTCCGGTGACGCTGTTCAAGTCCTATTCCGCCTACGCCGGCGTACAGGATGCGATGGTTCAATGGTGGTACGGCCACAACGCGGTGGGCTTTTTCCTCACCGCCGGCTTCCTCGGCATGATGTACTACTTCGTGCCGAAGCAGGCCGGTCGTCCGGTGTATTCCTACCGCCTGTCGGTGGTGCACTTCTGGGCCCTGATCTTCACCTACATGTGGGCGGGTCCGCACCATCTGCACTACACCGCGCTGCCGGACTGGACGCAGAGTGTCGGCATGATTTTTTCGCTGATCCTGCTGGCACCTTCGTGGGGCGGCATGATCAACGGTATCATGACGCTGTCGGGCGCCTGGCACAAATTGCGCGACGATCCGATCCTGAAGTTCATGATCACCTCGCTGTCCTTCTATGGCATGTCGACCTTCGAAGGCCCGATGATGTCGATCAAGACGGTGAATGCGCTGTCGCACTACACCGACTGGACCGTGGGTCATGTGCATTCCGGTGCGCTGGGCTGGGTGGCGATGATCTCCATCGGCTCGATCTACTATCTGCTGCCGCGCCTGTTCGGCAAGCCAGAAATGCATTCGAAGAAGCTGATCGAGGTGCACTTCTGGATCGCCACCATCGGCGTCGTGCTGTACATCGCCTCGATGTGGATTGCCGGCGTGATGCAGGGGCTGATGTGGCGCGCCACGAACGTGGACGGCACGCTGACCTACTCCTTCGTCGAATCGGTCAAGGCGACCTACCCGTTCTGGACCATACGTTTGCTGGGCGGCCTGCTGTTCCTCTCCGGCATGTTGATCATGGCCTACAACATGTTCCTGACCATGGCGGGTGGCAAGGCTGTCGATGCGCCGGTACTCGCACCCGCAGCGGCCCATTGAGCCCGATTGCACAGATTAAGGAGCTATAAATCATGTTGACGCATGACAAAATCGAACGGAACGTGGGGCTGCTCATTGTCCTGGTCGTCCTCGCAGTAAGCGTGGGCGGCCTGCTTGAAATCGTCCCGCTGTTCTTCCAGAAGTCCACCACCACGCCAGTGAATGAACTGGTCAAGCCCTACAGTCCACTGCGCTTGTCGGGACGCGACATCTACATTCGTGAAGGTTGCTACAACTGTCACTCGCAGATGATCCGTCCCTTCCGTGCCGAGACCGAGCGCTACGGCCACTATTCGGTCGCCGGCGAGTTCGTGTATGACCATCCGTTCCAGTGGGGCTCGAAGCGCACCGGACCGGACTTGGCCCGTGTCGGCGGTCGCTACTCGGACCAGTGGCATCGCACTCACCTGTTGAATCCACGTGACGTGGTGCCCGAGTCGAACATGCCTGGCTACTATTGGCTGGATCGTCCGCTCAAGGACGATGCCATCGATGCCAAGATGAAGGCGCTACGGGCGGTCGGCGTGCCATACACGGATGCCGAAATCGCCGGCGCGAAAAAGGCCATCGAGGGCGTGACCGAGCTCGACGCATTGATCGCTTACCTCCAGGGCATGGGCCTCGCGCTCAAGCAGACAAGGTAAGCACTTGGACATCAACGACCTGCGCTCCATCTTCACGGTACTGGCGTTCATCGCCTTCATTGGTATCGTGTGGTGGGCGTACTCGGACCGGCGCAAGCAGACATACGACGAGGCGGCGATGTTGCCCCTCGACGGTGACAGTCCCATTGTGCCTTCGGCGTCGCAGGTTTCGGAGAATCAGGAAAGGAAATCATCATGAGTGATTTTGTCAGCGGCTTCTGGAATATCTATGTAGTGGGCATCGTGCTCGTCAGCGTAATCGGCTGTGGCGTCTTTCTCTGGATGCAGAGTTCGGCGGTGCATGTGGAAGGTGAGACGACCGGGCACATTTGGGACGAGGATCTGCAGGAGTTCAGCAATCCGCTGCCAAGCTGGTGGCGCTGGTTGTTCTACATCACGATCATCTTCTCGCTGTTCTATCTGGCGATGTATCCCGGGCTGGGCACTTACAAGGGGCAGTTCAACTGGTCCTCCACCGGTCAGTACGACGGCGAGATGAAGAAGGCCGACGAGCAGTACGGGCCGATCTTCAAGAAGTTCCAGAGCCAGGACATCATGGCTGTTGCGGCCAACAGCGAGGCGAAGGAAATGGGCCAGCGCCTGTTCCTGACCTACTGTGCGCAATGCCACGGTTCGGATGCCAAAGGCGCCCGCGGCTTCCCCAATCTGGCCGACACCGACTGGCTGTTTGGCGGTACGCCGGAGCAGATCAAGGAATCCATTCTCAAGGGTCGCGACGCCATGATGCCGGCCAAGGGCGTCAAGCCTGACCTGAATGGCGACCAGATCAAGGACCTCGCCAACTATGTGCGCTCCCTGTCCGGTCTTGCCGCCGATTCCATCCGTGTCCAGCGCGGTAAGGAACTGTTTGCTCCTGCGTGCGTCGCCTGCCATGGCCCTGACGGCAAGGGTACGCTCGGTCTGGCGCCGAACCTGACCGACAAGGTCTGGCTCTATGGCAGTTCCGAGGACACCATCGTCGAGACGATCACCAAGGGTCGTACCAACCGCATGCCCGCGTTCGGCGAGTTCCTCGGCGATGCCAAGGTGCACCTGCTGACCGCCTATGTCTATGGACTTGGTGGCGGCGTCAAGGGCGAACCTGCCGCTGCGCCGGCATCAGCGGCGCCCGTGGAAAAGAAGTAAACTGGCCTCAACTCCCCGGCGCCACTGGCGCCGGGGAATTGTTGGTCAGGTCTATCAGAATATCGTAATACGATAATCATGGCGTCAGCATCTTCCAGGGCATCTGCCGAGGGCAAGCCCAGCTTCGTCGAAGAGAGTCTTTACGAGGTTCACAGGAAGGTGCACCCGCGCGCCGTCAGCGGCATCTTCGCCACTTGGCGCTGGGCGCTGGTCTGGTTCACTCAGCTCGTCTACTACGGTCTGTGCTGGTTGCCATGGAACGGGCGACAAGCGGTGCTGTTCGACCTGGTCGAGCGGAAGTTCTACATCTTCGGCATGGTGTTCTGGCCGCAGGACGTGATCTTCCTCGCCATCCTCCTGATCATCTCGGCATATTCCCTGTTCCTCTTCACGGCGGTGGGAGGGCGGCTTTGGTGCGGCTATGCCTGCCCACAGACGGTATATACGGAAATATTCACCTGGATCGAGCAGAAGATCGAGGGGGAGCGCAACGCACGCATCAAGCTCGACGCTGCACCCATGAGCGCACGCAAGCTCTGGCTGCGTGCCGCGAAATATGGCTCATGGATACTGCTGGCCTTATGGACGGGATTCACCTTTGTCGGCTATTTCACGCCGATCAAGACCGTGTGGAACTCGGTATGGAGTTTTTCGCTGGGGCCGTGGGAAACTTTCTGGATGCTTTTCTACAGCGCATTCACTTACCTGTTTGCGGGCCACATGCGCGAACAGGTCTGCAAGCACATGTGTCCCTACGCCCGCTTTCAGGGCGTCATGTTCGATCCCGATACGCTGACCATCACCTACGATACTGAACGCGGCGAGCCGCGCGGCGCCAGAAAAAAAGGAATCGATCCACAGTCGATTGCGAAGGGGGATTGCGTCGACTGCGGTATCTGCGTGCAGGTCTGCCCGACCGGCATCGATATCCGCGACGGGTTGCAATACGAATGCATCGGCTGCGCTGCGTGCATCGATGCCTGCGATCAGGTAATGGAGAAGATGGATTATCCGAAGGGGTTGATCCGCTATTCCACCGAACATGCGATCGAGAAGCACTGGGGCTGGAAGGAAATCATCGGTCACATCGTGCGGCCGCGGGTGATCATTTACGCAACTATTCTCGCCGCGATCTGCACCGCCTTTGTCTGGGGCATCGCCACCAAGGCGACTCTGCGCGTGGACGTGATCCGCGACCGGGCAACGCTGGCGCGCGAGGTCGAAGGCGGCTTGATCGAGAACGTGTATCGGCTGCACGTGATCAATGTTTCCGAAGCACCGCACCGTTATGCGGTCAGCGTAGCCGGTCTGCCGGGAATAGACATGGTTGGCGATCGCATCATTGAAGTTCCTCCTGCGGGGAGCAAGTCATTTACCGTGCAGGTCCGCGTGCCGGCCGAGTCCGGCAAGAAGGGCTCGAATCAGATATTCTTCGACGTGAAGTCTCTCGCCGACGAAAAGGTGGCGGTGCACGAAAAGGCCAGCTTCCTGCAACCATGAAGGAAAACAGCATGCATATCGCCGCCCGCCCCTGGTACCGCGAACCCTGGCCGTGGATTCTCGCAGCGGGACCGTTCATTGTCGTCATCGCCGCGTTCTACACTGCGTGGCTTGCGGTGAAGAGCAACGACGGGTTGGTTACGGATGACTATTACCGTAAGGGCCTTTCCGCCAATCAAACCATTGCGCGCAGCGAACAGGCAATTAGGCTGGGCCTGGTTGCGGGTGTGCGGATCGCCGAAGGGACTCTGTCGGTGCGCCTGCGGGCGAGCGACAATCGCTTCGTGATGCCGCCGACCCTGATGGTGACAGTCTCACACCCAACCCGCGCAGGTCTGGATCAATCCCGTGTGCTGGTGCGCAGCGGGGAACTCTACTCTGGCGAGGTACGTCTGCCTGCAGCCGGGCATTGGCTGGTAATGCTCGAAGATGAGGGCGCGACTTGGCGTTTGATGGGTAATGTGATTCTGCCTGCGAATGGCGAGACTCTGCTCGGCAGTCCGGCGACGTCTGGATCTGCTCCCGCCCCAGCAGACATCCGAAATTGAATTGATCAATCAAAAGGAGGCAACATCATGGAAGCTTGGAAACTGTTGATCGGTAGCGACATCGGCCTGCTTAGCCTGTTTACCATTGGTTTCGTGGTCGTCATGGGGATTTATCTCTACGGCTATGCCAGGAAACATATGGAAGAAGACGCCCGTAACCCAAAGTAGGCGCTTCCTTCCACCCTACGGAGGAGACAAAATGCTGAGGATCATATGGGTGCTGTGGCCTTCGTTCCTGGTCGCGGGAGTCGCCGAAGTCATCTTCTTCACCGTGATCGATCCGCAAGAACTGTATCTCTTCGGTGAGCCGATGCATTTGTCGAAAATCGCGACCTACTCCATAGGGTTCCTTGGCTTTTGGGCGGTTTGTGCGGGGTCGAGTCTGCTGACGTGTTTTCTGCAGCGAAGTGCCGCTGAGGTAAACAAGGGAGTGGGCGCCGGGTCTTCGTCTGAAGAAGGTTGCGGAAAATAGACGGTCCGCAATACGGTCTGACGCCGGCCCCCGCCAAACGGAGCCCCCCGGAGCGCGAGGCGCCAGGTCTTACTGCTTTCTGGCGGGACCTACGCCTATCGGGGGCGGGGCAAGGTTGACGATCCGGCTGAAGAGATCGCGACATTCGTGGTCGGTCTCGGCGTCGAAGCGCGGGTCGCCGTTTTCGCTGAAGGCGGCGCCGATCTCGACCCAGTCTTCGGCGGTGAGATGTTTCCGGGCGAGGGGAATCACTGTGCTTTCTTCAAGCGCCATGTGCTTCAAGGTCTCCTCGCCAAACTTCTCCACCGCTGCAGAAAACCTTTCCAGTCCGTCAGGCATTCCGGCTTCGTAGTGCCCGAGTGCGAGTTCCAGATCGCGCGTATGCCGGGCGCCGTCCGTGTGCTGCCGTTCGAGTTCGGCGATCACCGCATCGGCCTCGTGGGTACGCTGGCGCAATTTGGCAAAAAGGTAGGCGTTTTCTTTGGGGCGATGCATCCTTTCGGGAAACTCGTCGAGGTAAAACATCATCGCCCAGAGCAGCCTGAAGTTGGGCGTTGCATTCCGCTCGCGCATTTCCCGAACGAGGTATCGGAGTCCGTGTATAACGGCGGCAAGCGAGCGGTGCTCGTCGCGGATGATCGCCAGAGCGGAGTTCAGCATGGTTCGACGGGGAGAGACCGGTGTCGATCAACGATAGACCAGTACCGGTATCTTCGAGTGGGTCAGAACCTTTTGTGTTTCAGAGCCGAGCAACAGGCCGCTGATACCCCGCCGCCCGTGAGATGCCATGAAAATCAGGTCTGCGCCGGCTTCTTCGGCCGCAGCGATGATCGCCTCATAGGGGATATCACTGACTGAACTCGCGGCGGCGCTGACTACGCCTTCCGCCTGGGCCGCCGCTTCATGTCCGGCCAGGATTTCCTTGGCCTGCTGTTCCGCCATTTCCGCGAACTTGTCCGGCGTGGTGGGGTCTATCAATGCACCTTCGCCGTAGAAAGCCACAGGGTAATCAGGCTTGGCGAAAAAAAACGTGATCTTCGCCCCCGTTTCCTTGGCAAAGGCGATCGCACGCTTTGCCGTGTCGGACGACAGCTGTGATCCGTCAGTTGGAACGAGTATGTGCTTGAACATGAGATTTCATCCTTAAAGTAATTATCCTAGCCTAGCCTACTAAAGAATGGCAACGTTGATCAAGATCAATCGCAACCCGAACTATACGCGACCGGCATCGGGCACAATGATGCCGTGGCGGTTGCAGGATTCTGCGCTGCCCTTGTGAAGTGGAGGGATTTGTCATGAGTACGACCAGACAGACCAAATCACCGGCAACCCCGCAAGCCGCGTGGCGAGCAGTGAATCAGGCAGTCGAGGCGAAGGTCGATCCGATCGGCATGGCAACCCCCTTGCTGCATGCGCAACTGGCCTGGTTATCCCATCCGCAGGAAATGTCCGAGGCTCTGGCCGAAATTTCGACCCGGTTGTGGGATTTGCAGACACATTCCTGGCACCGCGCACTGGGCATGCCGAGCAAGGATGTCGTGTCGCCGAATCCTGACGATACGCGATTCGGTGATCCGATCTGGAGCGAGTCGGCGACGTGGGATATCGTGAAAGAGTGGTACCTGGCGATGACCCACCAGGTGCAGGACATGCTCTATGACACGCCGGGACTGTCGAGCCGCGACCGTCGCCGCGCCGCTTTCTGGTGGCGGAAGTGGCTGAACGCCGTGGCGCCAACGAACTTCCTGCTGACCAACCCGGCAGCCATGCAGAAAGCCATGGAAACCCGCGGCGAAAGCCTGCTCAAGGGTTTCAACAATTTTGTGAGTGATTTTCAGGCGGGTGACGTGCAGATGGCGCGCCCGACTGATTTCGTGGTCGGCAGGGATCTGGGAACCACCCCGGGCAAGGTGGTGTTGCGCAACCGCCTGCTGGAGGTCATCCACTACACGCCGACCCGGGAAAAGGTCCACGAGACGCCGATCGTCATAGTCACGCCATGGATCAACAAGTTCTACATTCTCGACCTCAACGCCAAGAAGAGCATGGTCAAGTTCCTGGTCGATCAGGGCTTCGACGTCTATATCACCAGCTGGAAGAACCCGACGGCGGACATGCGCGATGTCACCTTCGATGACTATCTGACGGAAGGCATCGGCCAGATCATCGAAACGGCACGCGGCATCGCCGGTTCGGCCAAGGTCCATGCGGTCGGCTATTGCATAGGCGGCGCAGCGCTGGCGGCCTGGATGGCGTGGGCCAATGCGCACTATGAGAAAAAGGACGTGCCGGTGGAAACGGTCACCTTGCTGACCACGCTGGTGGACTACCACAAGCCGGGCGACATCGAAGTGTTCCTCGACGAGAGCAGCATCAAGTGGCTGGAAAAGTCGATGTCCGAGAAAGGCTACCTCGACGGCAAGGAAATGTCATCCGCATTCCGCCTGTTGCGTTCAAACAGCCTGGTCTGGCACTACGTGGTGCGCGGCTACCTGTTTGGCGAGACGCCGCCGCCATTCGATGTCCTGTTCTGGAACATGGATGCCACCCGCATGCCGGCAGCGATGCACAGCTGGTACTTGCGCAATTTGTATCTCGAGAACCTGTTGATCAAGAAGGACGCCCTGAATCTGGCCGGCGAGAACATCGATCTCGGGCGGATTTCCCAGCCACTTTATGCGGTGTCGGCCGAGGATGATCACATTGCGCCGTGGCGGCAGACTTTCCGCATCAACAACTTCGTCGCCAGCCCGCGCCGCTATGTGCTGTCGAGTTCGGGTCATATTCTGGGTATCGTCAATCCGGTGGTGAGCCCGCCCAAGCGCGACTATCACGTGGGTTCCGTCGAAAGGCACGACACGCCGGATGAGTGGCGCGAAAGGGCAGAGCTGCATCATGGCAGCTGGTGGGAAGACTGGATGGCCTGGCTCAAGCCGAAGTCCGGCAACCTGGTGGCGGCCCCGAGCGTCGCGACGAAGACGTTTCCAGCGTTGGGCGATGCTCCGGGCACCTATGTGCTTGAGCCGTGACCCGCAGCTGACGGTATCCGTCATGCCAGCCGTTCGGCGCTTCGGCGACCGGATATCCAGACAGGGTATAGGGGTACTGAATCCCTGAATAAGCCGCGCTCTTGACGGCGGTCAATGTTGTTGGGTGAAGCGACGTTCAGAATCAGCCAACATCCAAGGGAGTTTGCCGTCATGTCCGTTACCGCGCCACTTTTCCAGCATCACAAGCACTGTGACGAACTCTTCGCCCAGGCAGAAGATGCGTGCGCCGGCGGCGACTGGGCGACAGGCGAAAAAGCCTTTGCGCTCCTGCTCGATCAGCTTGAAACTCATTTCACCAGCGAGGAAGAACTGCTCTTTCCCGCATTCGAGACAGCGACGGGAATGACCTCCGGCCCCACCGAAGTCATGCGCGGCGAGCATCGCCAGATGCGCGATCTTCTGGGGCAGATGAAGGACGCTCTGGCTTCGAAGGACAGCGACGCTTTCGGCGGTGCCGCCGATACCCTGCTCATCCTCATGCAGCAGCACAACATGAAGGAAGAAAACATCCTGTATCCGATGTGCGACAACGCGCTGGGTTCGTCGGATGTCGGCGCCTCCCTTGTCGAGCGTCTGAAGGTGTCATGAACACGATAATCGACGGACGCGACATGCAACCGCCGGAGCCGATGGAGCGGACTCTGGAGGCACTGGATACGCTTGGCGAGGGCGATGAGGTGCTGCTGCTGCTGTATTGCCAGCCGCATCCGCTGTTCAGCATCCTGAGACAGAACGGCTACACCTGGAGCGAAGAATCCCGCGCCGACGGAACGCGCGAGATCAGGATTCGCAAGCAACTCGGCTGAAGCCGCCGATCGGATGCACGCCAGCCTTTCATTCGATCAGGCGCCTCCCATTTCGGTGCCGTATCGCTTTTTTCTGGTGGCGCCGTGGTTCGGCGTGATGGCCGGAATTCTCCTGGCGTGGTCGGGCAGTGATGCCTTTGTTTCAAGGTGGACTCCAGAGGCTCTGGCGCTGACCCATCTGATTGCTCTGGGCTTCATGCTCCAGGCCATGTGCGGGGCGCTGTTTCAGTTCATACCGGTTGCGGTGGGCGGCAATGTCTGGCGCCCGAAACTGGTCGCCAATACGGTGCAACCGCTCTTGCTGCTGGCCACGCTGCTGCTTGTTGCCGGCTTCCTGTTCAGCCGCCCCGGACTGTTGTCCGCCGCCGTCCCGTTTTTTCTGCTGGCATTGGGCGGTTTCGTCATGGTGGTTGCACTGGCGTTGTGGCGAACGCCAGCAACCGGCATGACCTTGTGGGCGATGCGTATGGCGATCGGGGGCCTGGCGGTCACGGTACTGCTGGGTTCGCTGCTGGCCGAGGCGCTGGCGTACGGTCTCGCCGTGCCGATTGTCGAGCTGACCAATGTTCATCTGGTCTGGGGCCTCGGCGGCTGGGCACTGATGTTGCTGGCGGGCGTGTCCTATCATGTCGTGCCGATGTTCCAGCTGACGAAACCCTATCCGCTCTGGTTTACCCGCTGGTTCGGGCCTTTGCTTCTGCTGCTGCTTCTCGCCTGGTCGCTGCGGCTCTTTCTCGACCTTTCGCGGTGGTCGATGCTGGTCACGCTGCCCCTGCTGGCGATTCTCTCGGTCTATGCGGGATTGACTTTGTGGCTGCAATACACGCGCCGCAGAAAAATCCATGACGCGACGTCGTTGTACTTTCGTGTTGCCATGGTGTCCATGCTGATCTTGGCCATTTCCGGCGCGGCGTTTGTGCTGTGGCCCGCCCTGGGTGCCGACCCGCGATCCGTGGTTTGGCTGGGCATACTGGCCTTCGCCGGTGTATTCGTTTCCGCCATCAGCGGCATGATGTACAAGATCGTACCCTTCCTCAACTGGCTGCATCTGCAGCGACTGGGCGGCCCCATATCGGCTGTGCCCAACATGAAGAAGATGATCCCCGCCGAGGCCATGACCGGCCAGTTGCGCCTGCATGTGCTCGCTGTCGTGCTGCTGCTGGCCGCTGTTTGGCAACCCGGGCTGACCCGGCTGGCCGGTCTGACCCTGGCCGCTTCGTGCGCCTGGCTGGGATGGAATCTGGTGGGTTCAGTTAGGCGCTACCAGGGCTTCAGAGATCAAATTCGCGCAGCCGCCTGACATCGTTGATGGTGATTTGTTTGCCGCTCACGCTGATCAGTCCATCGCCCGAGAGATCGTGAAAAATTCGCGAGAGGGTTTCCGGCGTCAGATTCAGGCGCGAGGCAATCACCTGTTTCGAGGTCGGCAGCGATATTTCGAACGAGCCCTCGCAGGGCCCGTCCACCTGCGGGCAATGCTGCAGCAGATAGCCGACCACGCGCTGTGCAGACGAACGCAAGGAATATGTTTCGACATCCTCCACCAGCGAGTGCAGCCGCATCGAAAGTCCTGCCAGCATGCGCCGGGCGAACAGCGGGTCCCGTTCCAGGAGTTCGAATACGGTGGTACTGGCGATGTGCAGCAGCAGGCTGTCGACCAAACCTTCGGCGAAAACCGGGTAGGGGCGATCCATGAACATCACGGCTTCGCCAAAGCTCTGCCGCGGCCCCAGTATCTGCACCACCTTTTCATTGCCTTGCGAGGACGGAAACGCCAGCTTGATCTGGCCGAACACGACGACGAAGAATCCCTTCGCCGGGTCGCCTTTCTGGAACAGCATTTCGCCCTTGGCAAGTCGGCGCTCGCGACACGCCGTTTCGAGGGCGGCAATCTGCTCGGGGGCGAGTTCCTGGAACAGCGGCAGGCGGGAAAGAATTTGCGGAATGTCGAGTCGGGTTTCGTGCATGGGAATACTCTCGGTTGGTCGGTAGAACCTTACCATGCCTCGCCTCGGCGGCGATACCCATAATGTTTATACCTGTATTATTTACCGCACCCCACCGGGTCATGTTTCTGTCCGGCGTCTTCCAGGCGGTGGCGGTCATGGCGTTCTGGTCCGTCGAAGTGGGCGGGCGTTACGCAGGGCTCTGGCCGCTGCCGGGCTGGCCGTTGTTGACGCTGTTTCCTGCGCCGGCGCTGCATGCGCTGCTGATTGCTTGCGGAGTGTTTCCATTCTTTATCTTCGGCTTCATTTTTACCGCCGGACCGCGCTGGCAGGGGGCCGGCGAATTGTCGCAGCGCGACTATCTGCCTGCCTTCGCCTTGCTGGCCTGCGGCTGGCTGCTGGTCTGGGCGGCGTTGCTGCTGCCGCAACTGTTGGTCGCGGGTCTGGCACTGGCACTGGGCGGCTGGATTGCCGTGGCCTTGACGCTTACCCGCATTGCCTTGCATCGGGCAACGGATCGGGAGCATATCGTCTGCGTCGCAATCGCGGTCTGGCTTGGTGCGGCAGGACTCGGCTCTTTTTTGGTCTTCGCAGCGGGCGGCGGGATGCCGTGGGTTCGCCTCGGGATTGCGCTGGCGGTCTGGGGTTTCCTGCTGCCGGTTTTCCTTGCCGTGACGCATCGGATGCTGCCTTTCTTTACCTCGTCCGCCGTGCGGGGCTATGTCGTTCACCGCCCGGCATGGGCATTGCGTGTCCTGCTTGGGGCCAGCCTGGCCCATGGCGCGTTGACGTTTCTGGAGCAGCCGACCTGGCTTGCAGACCTGCCGGCCATGGGTGTCGCAGGCCGCTTGACCTGGACCTGGTGGAGCCGCGCGGCAATGGCGAACCGCATGCTGTCGGTCCTGCATGTTGCCTTTGCCTGGCTGGGGCCGGCGTTTGGCTTGTCGGCCTTGCAGAGTCTGTTGCGAGACGCGATGCCGGGGTTTCTGGGCCAGGCGCCGCTGCATGCGCTGACCCTCGGCTTCTTCGCCTCGATGTTGCTCGGCATGGTTTCGCGTGTGACGCTGGGGCATTCTGGCCGACCGGTCGCCGCCGACAATGTCATGTGGCGGGCGTATCTCATGATGCAGGCGGCGGCGGTGCTGCGGGTGGTCAGCGAATTGCCCGCACTACCCGGCCGGTACCCGCTGATGTGGCTGTCGTCGCTGCTGTGGCTGGGCGCCTTCGCGCTGTGGGCCTGGCGCTATGCGCCAGCCTGCTGGCGTCCGCGTGAGGATGGCGAGGCGCGCTAGTGACGATGTATACCCTGGTCAAATACGTGCATGTGACGACCGTGGTTCTGAGCCTGACCGGGTTCTTTCTGCGCGGCATCCTGATGATGCGCGAGTCGCCATTGCTAGGCGCGCGCTGGCTCAAGGTGCTGCCTCACATCAACGACACCGCCCTGTTGGCTGCGGCCTTGTCGCTGGCCGCGATGTCCGGCCAGTATCCGTTTGTGGTCGGCTGGGTTACCGCGAAGGTGCTGGGGGTGATTGCCTACATCATTCTTGGCGCACTGGCGCTGCGCGACGCGAGCACGCGGAAGATGCGCATTGCCTGCTGGCTGGCTTCGATGGCGGTGTTCGGCTGGATCGTGTCGGTGGCGCTGAGCCGGCAGCCGGCAGGCTTTCTCGCTGCCTTCTTCCCGGCGGTCGGGACTTAACCGATACGACCGTCGGAGGGCGCCAGCAGGGCCTTCAGCCGCGGAATATCGAGTATCCGGATGTGCTTTTGCTGCACCGAAATCAGGCCTTCGTCCTGAAAGCGGGAGAAGGCCCGGCTCACGGTTTCAAGCTTGAGGCCGAGATAGGAGCCGATTTCCTCGCGCGTCATTCGCAGGTGAAACTCGGCCGGGGAGTAGCCGCGAGCGGTGAAGCGCTGCGAAAGGTTGAGCAGGAAGGCGGCCAGGCGCTCTTCCGCGCGCATGGTGCCGAGCAGCATCATGACGCCGTGGTCACGCACGATCTCGCGGCTCATGACCTTGTGCAGGTGATGCTGCAGGGAACGAATCTCGCTGGAAAGCATCTCCAGTTCGGTAAATGGAATCAGGCAGACTTCGCTGTCTTCCAGCGCCACGGCATTGCAGGTGTGCACCTCGGTGCTGATGCCGTCCATCCCGAGAATTTCCCCGGCCATCTGGAAGCCGGTGACCTGATCGCGGCCATCTTCGGTCAGCACATCGGTCTTGAAGAAGCCTGCCTTGACGGCAAAGATCGACTCGAATGCATCGCCGGCGCGATACAGATGCTGGCCGCGCTTCAGCTTGCGTCCGCCGCCGATCAGGTTGTCGAGGCGGCCCATGTCGCTTTCCGAAAGGCCGAATGGCAGGCACAGCTCCCTCAGGTTGCACTCCGAACAGGCGACCTTGAGTCCCGGGGTGATGAGCGGGATTACATTTTGCTTGACGTTTGCATGCACGCTGCTTGAATTACCCGGCGAGGGGTACCCCTTTGATCTGTGTCAACCCGACTTCCGGGTGATTGCGGCATTCTGCAATGCTTGCGCAAACATGCTGCCGCCTGCCGCATCTTTTGAACCTTCTGCCAATGGACTATCAGGAACTGATCTTCGACCCCGAGGTCATTCGTCGCTTCGATGTAAACGGGCCAAGATATACATCTTATCCAACTGCCGATCGCTTTGTCGAAGCCTTCGGCGCCGACGATTATGTGCGCTGGCTCGGCCAGAGGACGGTGGGCGGCATAGGCCGACCTTTGTCATTATACGTCCACATCCCTTTCTGCAACACCATCTGCTACTACTGCGCCTGCAACAAGATCATCACCAAGGACCATGGGCGTTCTGCCAAGTACATCAAGTACTTGGGCAAGGAAATCGCGATGCAGGAAGCGGCGCTGGACGGCAGTCGCGACGTGGTCCAGTTGCACTTCGGCGGCGGTACGCCGACCTTCCTCTCGCACGACGAAATGCGCCGGCTGATGGACATCATCCGCCAGCATTTCCGTTTGCTGCCCGGCGGTGAGTATTCGATCGAGGTCGATCCGCGCAAGGTCGATCGCGAAACGGTGAAACTGCTCGGCGAGTTGGGATTCAACCGCATGAGCGTCGGCGTGCAGGATTTTGCGCCCGATGTGCAGGTGGCCGTGAATCGCGTGCAGACTCTGGAAGAAACCAAGCTGGTCATCGATGCGGCACGCGAGTTCGGCTTCAAGTCCGTCTCGGTCGACTTGATCTACGGGCTGCCGAAGCAAAACGTGATCAGCTTCAACCATACGCTGGACGAAATCATCAAGCTCGATCCGGATCGCCTGTCCATCTACAACTATGCGCACCTGCCGAGCCTGGCCAAGCCGCAGCGCCGTATCAATGAAGCCGATCTGCCGTCGCCCGATGCGCGCTTGCAGATTCTGCAATTGGCGATCCGCCGCCTGACCGACGCGGGCTACGTCTTCATCGGCATGGATCACTTCGCCAAGCCGGACGACGAGCTTGCCGTGGCACAGCGCCAAGGCCGCCTGCATCGCAATTTCCAGGGCTATTCGACGCACGCCGAAGCCGACCTGATGGCTTTCGGTGTTTCCGCCATCGGCAAGGTGGGGCCCAGCTACTGCCAGAACGTGCGGACGCTGGACGAGTACTACGACCGCCTCGACCAAGGCGTGCTGCCGGTTTTCCGCGGCATCGAGCTGAATGCCGACGATCTGCTGCGTCGCAGCATCATTCAGGCGCTGATGTGTCACTTCGAGCTTTCCATCGAATCCATCGAGATCGCCCACCTGATCGACTTCAAGTCCTATTTTGCCGGCGAACTGCTTGACCTTAAGGAAATGGAGCAGGGCGGCCTGCTCACCATCGACGACCAATGGCTCAGTGTCCTGCCGCGCGGTCGCTTGCTGGTGCGTGCCATCGCCATGGCCTTCGACCGCTATCTGCGCACCGACCGCGAGCGCGTCCGCTATTCCAAAGTCATCTGATCGCGGCAGGCGACCAGGTGCCTGACAGCGGCTTTCTTGCGGTATTCCTGATCGGCCTTCTGGGCGGCGTGCATTGCGCCGGAATGTGCGGCGGCATCGTTTCCGCACTCACCCTGCAAATTCCCGGACAGGCCGGCACTATCGGTCCGGCCTGGACCATCCATCTCGCCTACAACCTCGGCCGCATCGGCAGCTATGCCGTTGCCGGCGCCCTGATGGGCGCGCTGGGCAGCCTCGGCCTGCTGCTCGACAACGTGCTGCCGGTGCAGATGGTCCTGTATGTCGCGGCCAACCTGATGATGGTGGCGCTCGGCCTCTATCTCACCGGATTGACACAGACGCTGGCGTTTACCGAGCGCGCCGGCCAATGGCTGTGGCGGCGCGTGCAACCTGCGACGAAGCGCTTTCTTCCGGTGCGCGGTGTGGCCCAGGCCTTCCCGCTGGGCATGCTCTGGGGCTGGCTGCCCTGCGGCCTGGTCTATAGCGTGCTGACGATGGCGATACTGTCCGGCAGCGCGGCCCGTGGCGCCGCGATCATGCTGGTCTTCGGCCTCGGTACGCTGCCCAACCTGATGCTCGCTGGCTTGCTGCTGGTTCGCTTCCGCGACGTGGTTCAGGGCCGTGGGCTGCGCCTGGGTTCGGGCTTGATCGTGCTGAGCTTCGGTCTCTGGGGTCTGTTCAACGCGGCGGCACTGGGCGGTAGGCTCTGGCAGGGAGTTGTCTGACCGGTCCCCAAAGTCGGCGCTGGCGGGACGGCACCACGGTTCGCCCCAGGAACGTGAAACTTGCGACGAGGGGTGCGGAGTCGCATAATTAGCGTTTCCTAATGTCCACGCGGATGGATAGCATGAACGCACCGCAGGACCCCGCCGGAAATAACTGCGAAACCGTCGAGCTGGCGCTTGGCGGCATGACGTGTGCGGCCTGCGCGACGCGCATCGAGAAGCAGCTCAACAAGCTGCCCGGTGTCGAGGCCGCGGTGAATCTGGCCGCCGAGCGAGCCCATGTGCGCTACATGCCCGGCGAAGTTGATGTCGGCAGGCTGATCGCCACGGTGGTGAAGACCGGTTTCACTGCCGATGTTTCCACCGCCGATACGCGCGCCGCAGAGAAGGCGCAGAAGCTAGCCCTCTATCGCGACGAGCTGCGGCGATTCTGGATCTCGGCCGCGCTAACCTTGCCGCTGGTGGCGCAGATGGCCTTCATGTTCGGCTCCGGGGCGCATGACGATGTGCTGCCACGCTGGCTGCAGCTGCTGTTGGCCACACCCGTGCAGTTCTGGATCGGCTGGCGTTTCTACGTCGGCGGCTTCAACGCCATACGCGGTGGTGCCGGCAACATGGATGTGCTGGTGGCCCTGGGCACCAGCATGGCTTGGGCCTACAGCTTCGTCGTCACGGTGTGGGACCTGCATCACCAGCACGTCTATTTCGAGGCCTCCGCCACGGTCATCACGCTGGTGCTGCTGGGCAAGATTCTCGAAGCGCGGGCCAAGGCCAAGACTTCTGCCGCCATCGAGGCGCTGGCCAAGCTGCAGCCGCAGACGGCGCGCGTCGAGCGTCGCAGTGGCGAGACCGTCGAGCTGGTCGATGTCGCGGTGGCCACGCTGATTCCCGGCGACGTTTTCGTCGTCCGCGCCGGCGAGGCGATGCCGGTGGATGGCGAGGTCATCGAAGGCGCATCGTCGGCCAACGAATCCATGCTGACCGGCGAGAGCCTGCCGGTCACCAAAGCCGCGGGCGACCGCGTCTTCGCCGCGACGATCAATGGCGACGGCCTGCTGCGTTGCCGCGCCACGGGCGTCGGCAGCCACACGCTGCTGGCCGGCATTATTCGCCTGGTCGAAGAGGCGCAGGGTTCGAAGGCGCCGGTGCAGCGTCTGGCCGACAAGGTGGCGGCGATCTTCGTACCGGTGGTGACCGTGATAGCGCTGCTGACCTTCGTCGCGTGGTGGGCGCTGGCCGGCGACTTTACGCAGGCGCTGGTGAATGCGGTGGCGGTGCTGGTGATCGCCTGTCCCTGCGCGCTGGGACTGGCGACGCCGACGGCGATCATGGTCGGCACCGGACAGGGTGCCAAGGCCGGCGTGCTGATCCGCAATGCGGTGGCGCTGGAACTCGCGGAGAAACTCAAGGTGCTGGTGGTCGACAAGACCGGCACGTTGACCGAGGGCCGGCCGGAGGTCACTGATGTCGTGAAAGTCGGCGCTGGCGATACGGCGGTTCTGCTGCAACTCGCGGCCAGCCTGGAACAGGGCTCGACGCATCCGCTCGCCGCGGCCATCGTGGCGCGCGCCAAGGCCGACGGACTCGCGCTGGCGACACCGCAGAACGTCGTGACGACGGCGGGCAGGGGCCTTCTGGGAGAAGTCGACGGCCGCCGCGTACGGCTCGGCTCCGTGACATGGATGAAGGAACAGGGCTGGTCAGCGTCCGCGGCCGAAGCACTGGCGCAGGCCGGCCGCAGCGTCGTCGCGGTGGTGGCGGATGACGAGCTACTCGGCTTCATCGGCATCGCCGATCCGCTGCGCACGACGTCGCGCGCGGCCGTCGCACGTTTGAACCGTCTCGGCATCGAGGTGGTCATGCTCACCGGCGACAACGCCGGCACCGCCCAGGCTGTTGCCCGGCAGGCCGGCATCGAGCATTTCGAGGCCGAGGTATTGCCGGGCGACAAGGCGGCGGCGGTGAACAAACTCAAGGGCGCCGGCCGCCTGGTCGGCATGGCCGGCGACGGCATCAACGACGCGCCGGCGCTGGCCGCGGCCGACGTCAGCTTCGCCATGGCGGCGGGGTCGGACGTCGCGATGCAGGCCGCCGACGTGACGCTGATGCGCGACGACCTCGCCGGCGTCGCCGATGCGATTTCGCTCTCGCGCGCGACGCTGTCGAAGATACGGCAAAATCTGTTCTTCGCCTTCATCTACAACGTGCTCGGCATTCCGCTGGCGGCGCTGGGCATGTTGAACCCGGTGATCGCCGGTGCGGCGATGGCGATGAGTTCGGTCTCGGTGGTGAGCAACTCCCTGCTCCTGAGAAACTGGAAAGCAAACAAGGACTGATATGGAAACGACGACGATCAAGGTAGGCGGCATGTCCTGCGGCGGCTGCGTGAAAAGCGTGACCGGCGTGTTGACGGCGCTCGACGGCGTGGCGAAGGCCGAGGTCTCGCTGGAGCAGAAGCAGGCGGTGGTCGAGTTCGACGCCGCAAAAGTAACGCGCGACCAGCTCAAGGCCACGATCGAGGACGCGGGCTTCGAGGCCGGCTGATCCGGCACAGAGGCTTCTGCTGAAAGTCGGCGCTGACGAGACGGCGATTGCCGTCCCGCCAGCGTCAGTTCCTTACTCTTCGAGCAGGCTGCGCAACATCCATGCGGTTTTCTCGTGCACCTCGATGCGCTGCGTCAGCAGGTCGGCGCTGGGCTGGTCGTTGGCCTTCTCCACCAGCGGGAACAGCCTGCGCGCGGTGCGTGCCGTGGCTTCCTGCGCGGCGACCAGGTGGCGCACCATGTCCAGCGCGCGGGGCTGTCCTTCGACTTCCTTGATGGTCGCCAGCTTGACGAACTCCTTGTAGGTGCCGGGGGCGGGATGGCCCAGGGCGCGGATGCGTTCCGCGATCAGGTCGAGCGCAGTCCACTGCTCGGTGTACTGGCCCATGAACATGATGTGCAGGGTGTTGAACATCGGCCCGGTGACATTCCAGTGGAAGTTGTGCGTCATCAGGTAAAGCGTGTAGCTGTCGGCCAGCAGGCCGGACAGGCCCTGCGCGATGGCGGCGCGGTCCTTGTCGGAAATGCCGATGTCGAGTTTGGCGACTTTTGTGGCTTTTGCGGGTTTGTTGGCTTTCATGGGGGATGCTCCTTCGCTGTGAAATGTCGGACGAATAATCTGAACAGAATACCTTCTCGCGGCTTACGCGGGCTGACCCAGATCAAGCTTTGCCGTGGCGGCCGGCGTTGCCGGTGCCGGACTGCGGATCAGGTGGTCGAAAGCGCCGAGGCTGGCCTTCGCGCCATCGCCCATGGCGATGATGATCTGCTTGTAGGGCGTGGTCGTCGCGTCGCCGGCGGCGAAGACGCCGGGCACTGACGTCTGGCCGCGCGCATCGACTTCGATCTCGCCGCGCGGGGAGAGTTTCAGCGTGCCTTTGAGCCAGTCGGTATTGGGCAGGAGGCCGATCTGGACGAAGATGCCTTCGAGCTCGACACGTTTGATCTGGCCGCTGTTGCGGTCCTGGTAGGCGATGCCGTTGACCTTCTCGCCGTCGCCGGTGACTTCAGTGGTCTGGGCGCTGACGATGACGGTAACGTTGGGCAGGCTGGTGAGCTTGGCCTGCAACACCGCGTCGGCGCGCAGCACCTTGTCGAATTCGAGCAGGGTGACATGGGCGACGATGCCGGCGAGGTCGATCGCCGCCTCGACGCCCGAGTTGCCGCCGCCGATCACGGCGACGCGCTTGCCCTTGAACAGCGGGCCGTCGCAGTGCGGGCAGAAGCAGACGCCCTTGGCCGCCAGCGCGCGCCGGTGGCGAGGATCACGCTCTTTGCCTTGAGCGTGGCGCCGTTGGCGAGCCTGACCTGGGCCAGGCCATCCTCGCCCGCCGGGATCAGAGCCTCGGCGCGTTGCAGATTCATGATGTCCACTTCGTATTCCTTGACGTGCTGCTCCAGGGCCATGGCGAGCTTCGGGCCCTCCGTGCGCTGCACCGAGATGAAGTTCTCGATGCCCAGCGTATCCAGCACCTGGCCACCGAAACGCTCGGCCACCAAGCCGGTACGGATGCCCTTGCGCGCGGCGTAGATCGCCGCCGCCGAACCCGCCGGACCGCCACCGACGACCAGCACGTCGTAGGCGTCCTTTGCGTCGAGCTTCTCGGCATCGCGTGCTGAAGCGCCGGTGTCCACCTTGGCCAGGATTTCCTCGATGGTCATGCGGCCCTGGCCGAAGCTTTCGCCGTTCAGCATCACGGTCGGCACCGCCATGATCTGGCGTGCACTCACTTCGTCCTGATACAAGGCGCCGTCTATCATCACGCTTTCGACGCCGGGGTTGATCACGGCCATCAGGTTGAGCCCCTGCACCACGTCCGGGCAGTTGTGGCAGGAGAGTGAAATGTAGGTTTCGAAGCGGTAGGTACCCGTGAGCCCTTTGATCTGCTCGATCACCGCGGCATCGACCTTCGGCGGATGGCCGCCGGTCTGCAGCAGGGCGAGTACCAGCGAGGTGAATTCGTGGCCCATCGGGATGCCGGCGAAGCGGATGCGGGCGGCTTCACCCGGTCGGCCGACGGAGAACGAGGGCTTACGGGCGTCGTCGCCGTTCTCGCGCACGCTGACTTTGGGCGAGAGCGCGGCGATGTCGGCCAGCAGTTCGCGCATCTGGCGCGCGGCATCGCTGCCGTCGAGCGAGGCGACGAGTTCGATCGGGGCCTGGAGCTTTTCGAGGTAGGCGGAAAGCTGGGTCTTGATGGCGGTGTCGAGCATGATTTTCTCCTCGGTTGGGATTGCACTGCAAAGGCGGCTTGAGTCCGGGTGCGCCTTTGCGCTGCAATCCCGCCCCGGTCGGGGGCGGGTTGAAAGGCGCGGGTTTAGATTTTGCCTACCAGGTCGAGCGACGGCGCCAGGGTGGCTTCGCCTTCCTTCCATTTGGCCGGGCAGACTTCGCCGGGGTGGCTCGCCACGTACTGGGCGGCCTTGACCTTGCGCAGCAGCTCGGAAGCGTCGCGGCCGATGGCACCGGCGTTGATCTCGATGATCTGGATCCTTCCGGCCGGGTCCATGACGAAGGTGCCGCGCTCGGCGAGGCCTTCTTCTTCGATCATCACGCCGAAGTTGCGGGTGAGGGTGCCAGTCGGGTCGCCGATCATCGGGTACTTGATCTTGCCGATGGTCTCGGACGAGTCGTGCCAGGCCTTGTGCGTGAAGTGGGTGTCGGTCGAGACGCTGTAGATTTCGACGCCCAGGTTCTGGAACCCGGCGTAGAAGTCGGCCATGTCGCCCAGTTCGGTCGGGCAGACGAAGGTGAAGTCGGCCGGGTAGAAGAAGACCACGGACCACTTGCCCTTGAGGTCGTCATGGGTGACGGGAACGAACTTGCCGTTGTGGAAGGCGGTGGCCTTAAAGGGAAGGACTTCGGTGTTGATCAGGGATGCGTTCATGAGATTTCTCCTTGGTGGTTGAATGGTTGATGCGATGGAGTGAATCTTAGGGAGCGCAAGAGGATTGATCAATTAAATTGTAATTATTGGATAGATAGGGTGCAGCTATAGCTCGGTGGCGGCCTGCCGGACGCATTGCCGGGCCTTCCAGAAGTCGGCGCTGGCGATACGGCGGCTCTAGCCGCGATGGAACTGCAGCAGCCAGGCGGCAGTGACGGCGCCGGTCGCGAGGGCATAGGGGAGCATCGCCGGCAGCGTGGCGCGGAGCCCGGCGCCGGCACGGAGCAGGCGGAAGCCCAGATGCAGCGACCAGAGCACGGCTCCGGTCAAGAGGCCATCCCGCGCCCAGGTCAGCCAGGCGAAGCTGAAGCCCTCGGCGCGCAATTGCGTCAGGGTCAGCATGGTCAGGCCGAGAAACAGGCTGGCGCCGGCCAGCGGTGTCAGGCCGAGGGCGATGCGGCGCCAGTCGGTTCGCACGAGTCGCGCGGCGACAACGAGGTTCAGGAAAATGAAGCCGCCCAGCACCAGCGTCACGCTGCCGATATAGGCGAGGATGCCAATGCCATCGAGCCAGGTGAAGACGTCGTTGGCTTCGGGGTAGCGGGTCAGCAGCCACCAGGCCGGGCTGTCGTCGAGCGGCCAGAGTATCTCGTGCGTGACGAGCCATTCCGCTGCCGCCGTCTTGGCGGCGACGAACCACGGGTTGGCGCTCCACTGGAAGGCGCCCATGGCCACACCGAAGATGCCGAACACCAGCAGCAGCGCCTCGGGCGTGCCGGCGTGCTGCAAGCCCATGATTTCGGCATGCGGCGAACGCGGCACCAGCGTGACCGCCTCGCGATGATCGCTGCAACGGCCGCAGGCGTGACATTGCGACATGCCTTGCAGATGCTTGACGTCGAGCAGCGGCGCGCAATCGATGGCGGCGCGCTTCTCCGGGTGGCGGTCCCAGACAGCGCGATCGACGCGGAACGCGAACGGCGCCAGCCTTGCGAGCAGTGCGAAGACGCCGGACACCGGGCACAGGTAGCGGCACCAGACGCGCTTGCCCTTGCCCCACAGATAGCCGGCGACCATGGCCGCCGCCGTGGACCCGCCGAGGATCAGCAGCACGGCCTTGGGATATTCGTAGACGCTGATGAGCTGGCCGTAGATCGTGGTCAGCGCAAAGGCGACCACGGGCCAGCCGCTCCAGCGCACCCATTTCGGGATCGCGCCGCCGCGGCCATGGCGGCTGACGAACTCGGTCAGCGCGCCTTCGGGGCAAAACACGCCGCACCAGACGCGGCCCATCAGCATCATCGAGAGGATGACGAAGGGCCACCAGACGCCCCAGAAGGCGAATTGGGCGAAGAGCACGAGCTTGTCATGCCATGGAGTCAGGGTCGGCATCTTCTCCTGCAGGACCGGCTCGCCCGATGCCAGGCAGACGTTCGGATCGATGAAGGAACTGGCGCCGAAGTTGCCCGAGAACAATCGCGATTCCGGCAGCGGATGGGGCAGAAAAGCCGGCAGCGCGACCAGCACGGTGTAGAAGATCACGATGACCCACTGCAGCCCGATGATGCTGCGCCGGTGCCGCGCCATCCAGTCGCCCACGCGGGCCAGGCGCGTGCGGTCATCGCGACCATTGCGGCGCGCCGCCGGCGACACGAACTTCAGGACGTGGGTGCTTGCTGCGGCGTTTTCCATGGCATCAGCGTGCGTTGGCCGTATTGCGGCCGAGGTGCCACAGCGTATAGGCCCAGAAGGCGGCGTAGGCGATCAGCAGGCTGGCCGAGGGCCGCGCCCGGTAGCCGACGAAATCGGCCAGCAGGCGGCCGGCGCCGCTGCCGTCGTCGAGCAGGCCTGAGCTGTCCCACACCGGATCGAGCAGCGGCGGCAGCCAGTCGAGGCCGATCATGCGGTCGATGCCGGCTGCCAGCAGCGCGCCGGCAATCAGCAGCAGCAGGATCTCGCTGGCGCCGAACAGCACGCGGTAGCTCAGAAAGCGCGCGCCGCGCGTCACCAGCCAGCCGGTGGCTGCGGCGAGCGCAAGCCCGGCAGTGGCGGCGCCGAGCAGGGCGAGCAGGTCGCCGCCGTCGCGTTCGAGGCCCATGCCGTAGAGGAAGACCACGGTTTCGGCGCCTTCGCGCGCCACCGCGAGTGCCGCCACGATGCCGATGCCCACGGCGCCGGATACGCGGCTGGCATGGGCTTCGAGTTCCCGCTTCATGTGCCGGCCATGGCGGCGCATCCAGAGCACCATCTGCATGATCAGGCCGGCGGCGAACAACATCATGCCGACGCGGAAGGCTTCCAGCGCATTGCCTTCCAATTGGCTTTGCGCGGCGAAGGTGGCGAAACCGAGAACGACCGCGAGGCCGACTCCGGCCGCCACACCCGCCCAGAGGCCACGCCGCAGCGTTGCCGGATCGGGTTGGCGGGCGATCCAGGCCAGTAGCACGCCGATCACCAGCATGGCTTCGAGGCTTTCGCGAAAGACGACGATCAGGGCGTTCAGCATGTCAGAACCTCATTTGGCAACCAGCAGCATTTCGGAAGTGGCCGGGTGGAACTCGTCGATGAAGCGATAGGTGCCCGGCAGCAGCGGATGGATCACGACGAATGAACTGGCGCCCGGCGAGAGCACTTTCTCGACCCGCAGGCCGAGGTTCTCGAACTCGCAGGGGCCGGGCCCCTCGTTCCTGATCGCCAGCTTGATCTTGCGGCCGGCCGGCACTTCCAGCCGGGCCGGCGTGATGCGCCCGTCCTTGATGACGACGGAGAACGCCAGCGGTTCTGCCGCCGTCGTCTGGGCCCGAGCCTCCACTGCCCAGCCCAGGCCGAGCCAGAGCGCGAGAACGAACAGTGAATGCGAGAGCGGCGCCGGCACGGTCAGAACCCCACCTTGGCGCGCAGGCCGAACACCTTCACCGTCGGCGCGGCAGCGTTGCCGCCGGGCTGGCGGATCAACTGGAAGTCGGGCGTCAGTTCGACATGGCTGTTGAGCTTGTAGCGGTAGTAGAGCTCCAACTGCTTCTCCGAGCCGCTCGCCTGATAACCAAAGTCGGCGGCGCCATCGGCGTCGGCGTCGATGGTCAGCGAGTCGCGGCGGAAGGAGGCCGAGGTGCGCAGCGCGCCGAGTGCCAGGCCGACGCTGTCGGCCGCGCGTCCCCACGGGCTGCCGGCCAGTTCGCCGCCGACGGTCAGCGCGCGGTCGAAACGGACCTTGCCTTTCAACTGGTGACCGTAGCGGCCGAACAGGGTCAGCTCGTCGGCGACCTTCTGGTCGGCGGAGAAGCCGATGCCGGCGTGCTTGCGTTCGATCTGGTCATAGGTCGCGCCGCGGCCGCGGCCGTTGTGCCACAGGTAGGCGCGGTAGTTGCCGGGCAGGTAGTTGAAGCGGACGGCGGTTTCGGCCTGGGCGATGACCAGCGGGCCCGCCAGCGAACCGGAGAAATTGGCGCCGGCGCCGGCGCCGAAGGCGCCGAGTGACAGGCCCCATTCCGACCCTTTCTGCTTCTCGTTGACGTACTGCGCGATGACGCCGGGGGCGAAGCCGTAGGCGTCGGCGCGGATGTCGCCGCCCGAATCCAGCAGCGGGTTATGCACGAAGGCGTTGTTCATGAATTTCGCCGATTCGTCGTCCGCCGCGCCGTTCTGGTCGAAGAAGACGAAGGGATCGATCTTGCCGGCCGTCAAATGCAGGTGTTCGCGGGCGTTGGCTCGCGTTTGTGTCGGGTCGCCGTCGGCCATCAGCGGAACCTTGAGCTGGTACCAGGCCTGGGCCAGGATGCCGAAGGAATCATCGCTGCCGGCACTGGTCTGGAAGGCGGTGGTGTTGGCGCCGCTGGTGTAGGTGGGGCGCAGGCCGATGCCGGTACCCTGGCCGAAGCGGAAGTGAGTGAATATCTTGCCCTCGGCATTGCCGATTTCGCCGCCGGGCAGGGTCACCGAAATGTCGCCGCGATAGTTGGCGCGGGTTTCATCGACGCCGCTCGCCGTATCGCGAGCGCCGACTTTCTGCACCACGCCGGTGAGGCTGGCGCCGACCGTGATGCCTTCCAGCGATTCGATCTGGCGTGCCTGTTTTTGCATGGAGAGCGTCTGGAATTCCACGGCCTTCAGGCGCGTGGCGATTTCCGGTTCTTTTTCGGACAGGCGTTCGGTGGACAGCGCCTTTTCCATGTCCTTGTTCTGCTTTTCCAGCATCTCGATGCGCGCCGAGAGGCGCTTCATCTCGGCCAGCACGGCGTCCATGCTGGTGGCGGAGTCTGCGGCCAGCACGGGCGCGGCGAACCCTGCCGCCAGCAGGGCGGCGATCAGTTTGTGTTTCATCTCAGTAGCCGCCCTTCTTGCCGATGCCGGCGTAGGTGAATTCCCACTCGGTCTCGACCGGCTTGAACCAGGGACGCACGCCGGTGGCGCGGTCGGTGTGGCGGCCGAAGTGGTTGCCGTGGGGGTTCTCCTTGGCGTTCGGCGGGTAGATGATGAACTTGACCTTGTACTTGCCGGGGCCTTTCAGCTTGACGTTGTCGCCGTAATGCGGGCCGTCGCTGGCGACCATGGGCATCATGTCGCCCTTGATGACGTCGCTGCTGCCCGCCTTGGTCAGTTCGTACTTGACCAGCAGGTGGGGAATCCACATGCCTTCGGCGAAACCGTTGGCATTGTTGGACAGGGCGTGGATGTCGGCTTCGAGATGGATGTCGGACTCGGAAGCCTTGCGCATATGGCCCTCGGGTTCCATTTCGACGGCCTGCAGATAGACGGCGGCGACTTCCATGCCGGCGACGTTCTGCGGCGCGCCGATCGGATATTCAAGGGCGGCGGCGGAGAAGGACGCCGCGGCCAGGGCGGTGATGACGAGGGAACGCAGGGGGAACAGCATGGCAAACCTCCAAAGGATAAAGACATGTCTTTGGCTGGCTTGCCGATGGTCCGGCTGGCTGGCTATTGAGGCAGCGCGAGTTGCGTCGCCTGTGGTTTCGGTTGCTACAGGGTGTTCAAAACGATTGCTCGAAACTATTTGGTCAGGATCAGCTTTCCCTGGCTGGTGCGGCGCAAGCGATAGATTTCACCGTGATGGGCAATCTCGACCTCGCTGCGGCCGCCCAGCAGCGTCGCGCTGTCCAGTGGCTGCGACGGCGTCATTGACGGGTGGGCGGTTCCGGACTTCGGTGCAGCAGTTTGGGTTTCGGTCTTCATTGCAGGCAACTCACCACCTAAAGCAGAATGAGAACGATTCTCATCTATATCGTGGGGCTTGTCAACCGGAAATTTCAATGAGTCGCGGTTTGCTTTTCGCTGCCGCCCGTCCATGGGGCGTCAGGAAGGCGAAATCTTCGCGGCGCTATAATTCGATTTTTCGCAATAAGGAGCAGCCGTGGGCCTCGACCGCGTTCCATCCGGCAAGGATTTGCCGAACGATTTCAATGTGGTCATCGAGATTTCGATGCACTCGGAGCCGATCAAGTATGAAGTGGACAAGGAGTCCGGTGCCATATTCGTCGATCGCTTCATGTCTACGGCCATGCACTATCCCTGCAACTACGGCTACATACCGCACACCATCGCGGGTGACGGCGACCCGGTGGACGTGCTGGTGTTGTCCCAGTTCGCCCTGCCGCCAGGGGTGGTCGTTCGGTGCCGTCCGATCGGCATGCTGAAGATGACCGACGAGGCCGGCGAAGACGCCAAGCTGCTGGCGGTGCCCGTGGACAAGCTGACGCCGATGTATCGCGACATCGAAAGTCCGCGCGATCTGCCGCAGATCGTGCTCGATCAGATATCGCATTTCTTCCAGCACTACAAGGATCTGGAGCCCGGCAAGTTCGTCAAGGTGGAGGGCTGGCTCGGCATGGAAGACGCCAAGAAGGAAATCATGGAGGGCGTTGCCGCCTACGAGAGCGCCAGGGAAAAGCCGGCGTTTTGAGTGTTGCCAAGCGCTGCCGCGCCCGTCATAGTTAGCGCCATGAGCCGCCTGCGCGTAGCCGTCGCCCAATTCAACGCCCTCGTCGGTGATCTTGCCGGCAATGGCGAGCGCATTCTTGAGTTTGCGGCCCGCGCCCGCGACGGCGGAGCGGATGTGCTGCTCACACCGGAACTGGCACTCAGCGGCTACCCGCCCGAAGACTTGCTGATGCGGCCGGATTTCTATCGCGCCTGCGCGGCGCAGCTCGATGCGGTGGCGCGCGCGGCCCCACTGCCGATCGTGATCGGTCATCCGGAAGAATCAGGTGGCAAGCGTTACAACGCCGCTTCGCTGCTGACCGATGGCCGGGTGACCGCGACCTACCGCAAGCATCGGCTGCCCAACTACGAAGTCTTCGACGAAGAGCGCTACTTCGCGGCGGGGCACGAGCCCTGCCTTATCGAACTCAAGGGCGTGCGCTGCGGCTTGGCGATCTGCGCCGATGTCTGGGAATCGGGTGCCGCCGAAACCGCCGTGGTGGCCGGGGCGGAACTGATGCTGACGCTCAACGCGTCGCCCTTTCACATGAACAAGCAGGCGCGGCGCTACGAGGTGTTGCGCGACCGCGTCGCAGCGACCGGAAAGCCGGTCATCTATGCCAATCTGGTCGGCGGCCAGGATGAGCTGGTGTTCGACGGCGCCTCGTTTGCTTTGGATGGTCAGGGCCGTTTGACGCATCAGTTGCCGGCCTTTGTCGAGGCGCTGGAGTTCATCGATTACGCCGATGGGCATCTGCTGCCCGGCCGAATCGCTGAGCCGCCAGTGCGGGAGGCCGAAGTCTACGCCGCGCTGAAGCTGGGTGTTGCGGATTACCTCGGCAAGAACGGTTTTCCCGGCGCGATCATCGGCCTTTCAGGCGGCATCGATTCGGCGCTGACGCTGGCGATTGCGGTCGATGCGCTGGGCGCCGACAAGGTGCGCGCGGTGATGATGCCGTCGCCATGGACCGCGCAAATGAGCCTCGACGATTCGCGCGAAATGGTGCGGCGGCTCGGCGTGCAATACGACGAAATCCCGATTTCCGCCGCGATGGACCAGTTCGCCGTGTTGCTGGCGCCGACTTTTGGGCAACTGGGGCCGAAGCCGGCCTGGGACACCACCGACGAAAATCTGCAGGCGCGCATTCGCGGCATGCTGCTGATGGCGTTGTCCAATCGCACCGGCCGCATCGTGCTGACCACCGGCAACAAGAGCGAGATGGCGGTCGGTTACGCCACGCTCTACGGCGACATGGCCGGAGGTTTTGCCGTGATCAAGGACGTGGCGAAGACCTTCGTCTATCGCCTGGCCCGCTGGCGCAACGAGCTTTCCGAGGTGATTCCGCAAAACATCATCACGCGCGCGCCCTCGGCCGAGCTCAAGCCGGGCCAGACCGATCAGGACACGCTGCCGCCCTACGAAGTGCTCGATGCGATCATCGAGGCCTACATGGAACGCGATGAAAGCCCGCGCCAGATAATTGCCTCCGGCTACAGCGAGGCCGAAGTGCGCAAAGTGGTCGGTATGCTGAAAAAGAACGAATACAAGCGTCGCCAATCGCCGGTCGGCATCCGGGTCACCCAACGCGGATTCGGCAAGGATTGGCGCTATCCGATAACATCGGCTTACGCCGAAGAATGGTGAGCCATCCCCCCGCCCCCTTCCCGGGGAAGGGGGTGACCAGGGATCAGCCGCTTATGCGGCTTCGGAAACGAAGTTTCAGTGGAGGCTAATGCCGGCTTTATCGGCGTTAAGCGCAGCGGCCGCAGCTAATATTGATATCTAGGGAGTAGGCAAATGAAGAAGATCGAAGCCATCATCAAGCCGTTCAAGCTCGACGAGGTTCGCGAAGCATTGTCCGATGTAGGAGTGACCGGTCTGACCGTGACCGAAGTCAAGGGTTTTGGCCGGCAGAAGGGCCACACCGAGCTTTATCGCGGCGCGGAATATGTGGTCGATTTTCTGCCCAAGATCAAGATCGAGATCGTCATTGCGGACGAAACCGTGGAGCCCGCCATCGAAGCCATCATCAAGGCGGCCCGCACCGGCAAGATCGGTGACGGCAAGATTTTTGTCTCTTCAGTGGAGCAGGTCGTGCGCATCCGGACGGGCGAGGCGAACGAAGCGGCCATTTAGGCCGCTTCGTTCGCCTCGCCTGAGGCAAACTGGTGAGCCTATCCCCCGGCCCCCTTTCCCGCGGAAAGGGGTGCCTGAGTTAGCGCGTTGCGAGCGATTATTTTTTGGCAGCGAGCAGCACCACGACGGCACCGGCGCCGCCCTCGGCGGCCCGCGCCTGACAGAAGGCCAGCACTTCGCGGCGCTGGCTCAGCCAACCCAGTACCAGCCTCTTCAGCACGGGTTCGCGGCCGGGCGAACTCAGGCCTTTGCCGTGCACAATGCGCACGCAGCGATAGCCATGCTGCCGGCATTCGCCCAGAAACGTGACGACAGCAATTCGCGCCTGATCGCGATTCAGGCCATGCAGGTCGAGTTTTTCCTGCGTCACCCAGCGTCCGCGCCGCAAATCGCGCAACCATGCCTTCGGCAGGCCGTCCCGGCGCCAGGCGGCTTCGTCGCCGCCTTCCAGATGGAGATCGATCAGCGCCGGACCGTAAAGGGATTCGTCGAGGGCGGCGGCTTCATCGTGCAGATGCTGGCGCGGAATGGCAGGCGGCAACGGGGGCTCGTGATGGACACGGTCCCATTGCAGTGGCTGCACATCCGCCACCGCTTCCTGAAATACGGCACGTTCTTCGAGCGACGGTGTGGCGCGCTTGGGCACGATTCGCGGCTCGGCAGTGTGGGATCAGTGTTTCCGGAACCGCGATCTACGCCCGACTACTCCAGATTGTCGAGGTAGCGCTCGGCATCGAGCGCCGCCTGGCAACCCGTGGCGGCACTGGTGACGGCCTGCTTGTAGATGTGGTCCTGTACGTCGCCGGCGGCAAACACACCGGGGATGCTGGTCGCGGTCGCGTTGCCGCTGCGGCCGGCCTGGGTGACGATGTAGCCCCCCTCCATTTCCAGCTGGCCGACGAACAGATCCGTATTCGGCTTGTGGCCGATCGCGATGAAGACACCCATGAGCGCAATGTCCTCGCTGGCGCCGGTCTTCACGTTCTTGATGCGCATGCCGGTGACGCCGGACTTGTCGCCGAGTACCTCGTCCAGCGTGCTGTCCCATTTGATGGTGACCTTGCCGGCTTTCTCCTTCTCGAACAGTTTGTCCTGGAGGATCTTCTCGCCGCGGAACTTGTTGCGGCGATGCACGACCGTGACGTGGCTGGCGATGTTGGATAGATACAGCGCTTCTTCGACCGCCGTGTTGCCACCGCCGACTACTGCTACCTGCTGGTTCTTGTAGAAGAATCCGTCGCAGGTCGCGCAGGCCGAAACGCCCTTGCCGGAAAACGCTTCCTCGGAAGGCAGTCCGAGATATTGCGCCGAAGCACCTGTCGCAATGATCAGCGCATCGCAGGTGTATTCGCCGGAATCGCCGATCAGGCAGATCGGCTGCTCCTTGAGCAGGGCGGTGTGAATATGATCGAAAATGATCTCGGTCTGGAAGCGCGCGGCGTGCTTTTCGAACCGGGCCATCAGGTCGGGTCCTTGTACGCCGTCCGCGTCGGCGGGCCAGTTATCGACGTCGGTGGTGGTCATCAATTGCCCTCCCTGCGCCATTCCTGTAATTAATACCGGCTTCAGGTTGGCGCGCGCAGCATACACAGCGGCGGTATAGCCGGCCGGGCCGGAACCGAGGATCAGCAGGCGGGCGTGACGAGTGCTCATGGTGAGGACTTTCTTTGGTGGGCGATTGTTGGAATTATATCGACCGCAGCGACCGGCCGGCTTCAGCGGCCAACTATCAGCAAGAATGTGCCAAATCCTGCACACTCACAGCGACTTAGACGCCTTGGCCAAGCATTCAACATGCTAGACTTTGATCAATCGAACAAACTGGGGAAACGTGTGCTGCTCTGGGACACGAGGGCTGGTTTTGGCTTGGTGCTTTGTGCTTTTGCCACCGGCGGGTGCTGGGTTATGCTGATGCTTGTCGCGCTGGCTCCATTGAGCTTTGCGCGGGCTCAGTCGGCGCAGGTGTCTGAGGGCGGGACGCTGCGTCTGGAGCGCGATACCAACCTGAATAACTTGGCCCGTGCCCGATATCCGGGCAGCCAAGCAACGCGTGAGCGTTTCCGACGTCTGATGGTGGGGGTTAATCCTTTGCTGTTTAAGCCCGGAAAGCCGGTCGGATCCGCGCCGTTGAGAGCACACACGGTGCTCATTGTCCCCGCCGATCTGCCGCCAGTGGAAAGCGAAGCGCGGAAAGTGCCTGAACAGAATTTCGCCACAGCTGACCTGCCAACAAGCTTGCAGCCCGCTCCCCTTCCGGCTGAAGTGGCGGTTCCCGGCGCATCCGGCAATCCTCCGCCGCCGGCGGCCGGTGGGGCCCTGCTGTTCGACATCACTCACTATGTTGCTCACGGCAATACAATCCTTTCACAGGAGGTGCTGGATGGCGTGCTGGCGCCCTACACAGGCGCCGGGCGTGATTTCGGAACCGTTCAGCAAGCCCTGGAAGCGCTCGAGAAAGCCTATGCGGCCAGGGGTTTCAATGCGATTCAGGTGGTTTTGCCGGAGCAGACCCTGGAGTCCGGCGCGGTTCATTTCATGGTTGTCGAAAGCCGCCTGGGGAGTATCAAGGTAGAGGGCAACCGGCATTTCAGCAGTGAGAACTACCAGCGCTCGCTGGCATCCCTGGAGTCCGGCAAGACGCCAAACTTCGATCAGATGGTTGATAACCTGCGGCTGGCAAACGAGAACCCCGCCAAACAGGTCAGCGTTGTGATGCGCGCCGGAGAGACGGAAGGAGTGGTGGACGCGGTAGTGCGAGCAAGCGATCAATCACCGATGCGCTATGCCGTAACGTTCGACAACACCGGCAACGAACAGACAGGACCCTTTCGTCTGGGGGCGGCGGTGCAGCACGCCAATCTCTTCGATCGCGACCATGTCATCAGCTTTCAGGCGATCACCTCGCCCCTGCGGGCAAGACAGGTACGAATCTACGGTCTGGGCTATCAGGCCCCCGTATATTCTATGGGCGGTACCTTCGGCATGTTTCTCGGCTATTCCAATGTCAATTCCGGAACGGTCAATACCGTTGGCGGCAATTTCAACATCGCCGGCAGCGGCATCATTCTTGGCTTGCGCTACACGCAACTCATTCCCAAGCGAAGTGATTGGGAGCACAAGCTTTCCTTTGGCTGGGATTGGCGGGCTTATCAGAGCAACGTGACCGTCGTCGGCGGCACCGCCAAATTGGTGCCCGATGTCACGGTGCAACCGCTCAGCATCACCTGGCAGAGCGCGCTGAAGAAGCCCGACTCGGAACTGTCAGCCTACCTGAGTCTGGTACAAAACCTGCCGGGCGGAAATGACGCGAACGACACGCAATTCCAGAAGATCGGTGCCCGGCCCGGCGCGAATTCCCAGTACCAGATATGGCGCTACGGCTTCAACTACCAAAAAGCGCTCGGCGCCGATTGGACGGCACGCGCCAACCTGACGGGCCAGCATACCCGCCAGAGCCTGGTGACCGGCGAAATGTTCGGCATCGGCGGCGCCGACTCGGTGCGCGGCTTCCTTGAGCGCGAACACTCGAACGACAAGGGGCATCGCGGCAGCCTTGAACTCTATTCCCCGGACCTCGGGCCGCGGCTGTCCGATGGACTCAGGCTCAGAGTTTTGGGCTTCTATGACTTCGGATGGGTCAAGCGCGTGCATCCGACCGCGCAGGAGGTGTACTCGACCGGCATCGGCAGCATGGGATTTGGCGTTCGGGCCGGCGTGGGCAAGAAGATGACCTTGCGTCTCGACTACGCCAAAGTAGTCGACAATTCCCATACTTCACGGGGCATGCGTCTGCATGGCACTGTGTCCTATGTCTTCTGAATTCGACCCGATGGCTGGTGAGCGGAGGCGGCTCCTTCAGATGCCCGGCGGTTCCGGGGCTGTGTCCCGGAATCCCGTCTTCCGCCTGAAACGGCTTTCCCTGGTGCTGGCCGCCGCCGGTTTTTCATCTCTGGTACTGGCCAACCCGATCAATCCGACCGTGGTTGCGGGCAGCGCTGCGTTCCAGAGCAGCGGCAATGCGCTCACCGTCACCAATACGAACGGTACGGTGATCGATTGGAAAGGGTTCTCCATCGGTCAGGGGGAGATCACCCGTTTCATCCAGCCCGACGCCGCAAGCCAGGTGATGAACCGCGTCACCAGTGGCGTTCCCAGCGAGATTTTCGGCGCTCTGCAATCGAACGGCCGCGTTTTTCTGATCAATCAGAATGGCATCGCTTTCGGTCCGAATGCGCAAATCGATGTGGGCGGGCTGGTGGTGTCCTCACTGGGATTGTCCAATGCGGATTTCCTCGCCGGCCGACTCAACTTTACGGGGCAGGCCGGTGCCGGCAGCATCATCAATCAGGGGGTGATCCGAACGGCGACTGGCGGCATGGTGGCTCTCATCGCTCCAACCGTCGAAAATCACGGCGTCATCGAGGCGCCGAATGGCGATGTAATTCTGGCTGCCGGCAAGAGCGCAAATCTGGTCGATTTGCAGCGCCCCGAGATTCAGGTCGAGATCAATGCCGCCGCGAACCAGGCACTCAATGTCGGGCAACTGGTGGGGCGCAGCATCGGCATCTATGCCGGTGCCATCCGGCATTCCGGCATCGCCAATGCGAACACCGCGGTACGGGATGAAAGGGGACGCGTCGTATTCAAGGCGGCAGGGGACACGCTGGTGTCGGGAAGCATCTCGGCCCGCAATGAGGCCGGGCTGGGTGGCCGCATCGAAGTGCTTGGCAATCGCGTCGGTGTGCTCGATGGCGCCACGCTGGACGCGTCCGGGAAGACCGGCGGCGGCACGGCGCTGGTCGGTGGCGACTTCCAGGGCAAGAACCCGGAGGTGCAGAACGCGCAGCGCACCTACGTCGCGCCGACAGCGAAGATCAACGCGGACGCGATAAAAAATGGCGATGGCGGCAAGGTGGTGGTTTGGGCCGACGGGAAAACGGCGTACTACGGAAGCATTTCTGCGAAAGGCGGCGCACTGGGCGGCGATGGTGGAAATGTGGAGGTGTCGGGCAAGGAGCAATTGGCCTTTTCCGGCAAGGTGGATACCAGCGCAGCGAAGGGCAGGGTCGGCACCTTGCTGCTCGATCCCACGGACGTCGACATCGTCACCGGTGGAGCCGAAGATCTTGTTGGCACCACCAATAATGATTCGAACGCCAACACATTTGCATTTACCGAAAGCGATGGCGTCAGCCCGAGCAACATAGATCCGCTAACGATCGTCGGCTTGTTGAACAGCAACGATGTAACGATCCAGGCAACAAATAACATCACCGTTTCCAACGCCATCGACGCGAGCGCGAACGCAGGGAGCAAGGGGCTGACGCTTACCGCCAACAATTCGATCCATTTGAATGCAAACATTACGCTCAATCAAGGCGCAACCTCGTTTCTGACCCTTACCAGCGATGCCGATGCCAGTGGCGCAGGAACCATAACCGTCTCTGGTGCCAGGGTCGTCACCGTACTCGACGGAGCAATAAATTTTGCGGGCATCACGGATGGGCTGAACGGTGCGACAGCCGAAAGTCTGACCTTGAATGCCGGTACAGGCACCATAAACATGGCCGCCATATACGGAGCAGGCGCGCTGCCGGACGCTACGGGGCTGACGGATGTAACGATTACCAATGCGGGTACTACCAATTTCAACGGTCCGATCGCGATTACCGGCGCGCTGACGCAGAGCAACGCCGCGACGGGCGCCACGACGTTTGGCAACAGCGTCAGCGTGGGCAGCGCCGATCTCAAGGGCACGGCCTTCAATCTGAACAACAGCTTCACCTCGAGCACCACCACGGTCATCACCAATAGCGACGTGGTGACCAAGAACAGCACCGGCAATATCGTAGCGGTAGGAGGCTTCAGCACTACGGGCGACGTAAGCCTGGCGGCCGACATCACAACCACCGATAGTAATGTGATCATCGGCGGCACGACGACGCTGGCCGGCGCCACCACGGTGAGCACCGGCAGCGGCGACGTC
>VBWA01000057.1 GCA_006218025.1 Rhodocyclaceae bacterium
ACAGCGGGCGAACTGAAACCATGAATCGAAGGGACTGTAGCCACGGCACGTACTCCTTAATACAACTTGTTTATTGGAACTGCCAATTCATCGGGCGGAAAGGCACCTCACCACCCTCAGCCATCGACAGAACCCGTAGAATCCCGTATTGCTGGCGCCCGACGCAGCTGACTCTATTACCTAACGCATACAGCTGCCAGCGACGATTGCTACCAGACCCGCAATCGAAGGTCGATTAGAACAAATAAATATAAGCCCTGTCAAGCTTGATCTTGTACCTGACGGCGGTTTCGAAGCTTCCTTTTTCCGAAAAGCACCGTAATGTTAGCGGCCAATGTGAATTATTTCACGGGTACTCACCGATTCGGCCAATCACTGCGCTCCGCGGCCATCCTCCTCCGGCACCTTGACCTGCAGCACTCCGGCGCTGACCAGATTCTTCATCACGTATTCTTGGGTGGCAACGGCACGCAAAAAGCCGTCAAGCTGCGTGACAGGCGATTTGCCAGCGCAAGAGTGTTGATATTTCAGAACGGATATACGGGTTCCCGCTCACAACCGCCCGGATGAAGCGGCGGCACAGACGAGGAGTGCAATAATCGCGTTTTTGGTCATTGCACCTTGACGAATTCAGAAATGAACATGGAAACCGCAAAACAGGCGAATGCGGCCATTTACTTCGCGAGCGAGGCGTATTCGACCGGCGGCAGCCGACTCATGGGCCGCCACGCTGCCGGAGAGGGTTTCCTGCGTGCCTGGGTGCGTCATGGCGGCTCAGACCCGCTCTGGTGCTATGCGGCTTCGCGGCAGGAGGCCGAGGCCTTCGCGGCACTTTGCAGTGAATGGGGGCGAGGAGATACGCCGGTGCGCTGGCTCCCCTTCGGCGCGCTGGGCGGACTGAGCGATCCGGGAACACTGTTCTACCCCGGCCCGCAGGTGGCAGACATGGCCTGGCAGCGGCGCCGGCTGGGTGCCTCGGCCTACAGCGTCGTCGGCGTGACGCACACGATCTCTTCGCATGGCGCGATGGATGCCGTGGCCGACATGCTGCTGGGGCCGGTCGAGCCCTGGGACGCGCTGGTATGCACCTCGCGGGCGGTGGTGGACTCGGTACGGCGCCTGTTCGCCGCCGAAGCGGACTACCTGAAGGAGAGGTTGCAGGCGGCACGCATACCGCAACCGACTCTGGCGCTGATCCCGCTTGGCGTCGATTGCGCGGCGCTGACGCCTGACGAGGAGGCGCGCCGCGCATGGCGGGAAAAGTTCGGCATCGGCACCGAGGATATCGCATTCCTGTTCTTCGGCAGGTTGTCCTACCACGCCAAGGCTAACCCCCTGCCCATGTACCTGGCACTCGAACATGCGGCGCAGGCGACAGGCCGGCGCATCCATCTGATCCAGGCCGGCTGGTTCGCCAATACCACGCTGGAAGCGGAATTCCGCGACAGCGCGCGCTCACTCTGCCCAGCGGTCAATACGATTTTTTTGGATGGGCGCGAGCCGGCACTGCGGCGGGAGATCTGGCACGCCGCGGACGCCTTCATTTCGCTGGCAGACAACGTTCAGGAAACCTTCGGCCTGACGCCAATCGAGGCGATGGCCGCCGGCCTGCCCAGTGTAGTAAGCGACTGGGACGGCTACAAGGACACTGTGCGTGATGGTATTGACGGCTTCCGCATCCCGACGATCGTGCCGCCGGCGGGTCTCGGTGCCGATCTCGCGGCGCGCCACGAAGACGGCCTCGACAACTACGACCGCTACATCGGCAACGCCAGCCTGTTCGTCGCGGTGGACATCGAGGCGACCAAGGAAGCCTGCGCGCGTCTGGCCGCTGATGCCGATCTGCGGCGGCGCATGGGTGCGGCGGCTCGCGAGCGGGCGCTAGCGGTGTTCGACTGGCCGGTCGTGATCCGGCAATACCAGGAATTGTGGGGTGAACTGGCGCAGCGGCGAGCCGCTGCGCCAGCGTCGAAGCCGACGCTGATTGCGCGGCCGCGTCGGGCCGATCCGTTTTGGCTGTTCGCCAATTACCCGAGCAGCACGATCGGCGCGGACAGCACGATCAACGCCACGGGGCTGGATCTCGCTGAACGGCGCGAGATGCGCATGCTGAACTATGCCGGAGCGCTGCTGCCCGACGACGCGACGTGCGCGCGCGCCCTTGACTGGTTGCGGGGGAAGGAGAGCGCGACAGCGGCAGAGTTGCTGGCGCAGTTCGAACCGGCCGAGCGTCCCGGCCTGCTGCGCGGGCTGACCTGGCTGGCGAAACTTGGGGTACTGCGGATCGGCTGAGCGATGGCCTGCGCGAGGCAATCGAGCTCAGGCGATCAGGATGTCGGCGGCAACCAGCGAGGAAACGCCAGTGAGGTGCGCGACCTGCACGCTCGCTGTCCCGCCTGAACCATCTGCGTCATAGTACAGATTGCCCGCGGTTGTATCGAACACCACGCGGTCGCCGGTATCGCCTCCCTGAGTGATACCGGCGCCGGAGAGGAATGCGCCTGGCGCCAGAGACCCATCGGCGCCGATCTGCGTGAAGATCAGGTTGTCGAAAGCCAGCTTGTCGGTTCCGGAGACGAAATCCAGCACCGTGTCCGGGTTGCTCAGGGCATTGAAGACAAAGTGATCGGCCCCGTTCCCGCCGGTGAAGGTGTTTGCCGCGTCGTTGCCGATCAGGACATCGACTCCATTGCCGCCAACGGCGTTTTCGATCACCGCACCGTAGGCGATGGCCAGGTTGTCGGTGCCATAGGTCGGCTGCGCGCCCGAGTACCAGACGGGCACCTGCTCGATCCAGGTCGCGTTGTCCTTGAAGCCGAAATCCCCGATGGATGAGAAATGGCCTTCGCGCAAATCGATGAGGCTGGCGCTGGAAAATCCCGAGGCCTCCAGCGTGTCCGTGCCGCCGCTGTCCCAGAGAGTTTTCAGGAAGGGCCTGTCCGCAGGCAGGAGATAGGTATCGTTGCCGGCGGTCGCCGTGACGTTGGCGCCATAGATTGATTGCAGCGTACCGATGTCGTAGAGCATCGGCGTTTCCGGTTCCCATCCGTAAATGGTGGAAGACCAGCTGAGCTGGTTGCCTGTCAGCTCCACCACCTGAGCATCGGCCCGCGCCGTATAGGACATGGCGCTGTATTTGTCGGTGTCCTCATCCGCGTGCCCGGCCTCAGTCAGGCTGGGCGTCTCGAACGGATGCTTCAGTCCCAGGGCATGGCCGATCTCGTGGATCAAGTTCGACCGCAACGGCTGTCCGGGTTCGAGGCCGGATTGAAACGCCGACAAGTCGGTGCTGAGCCAGACATCGCCTTCCGACGTATTGTTTCCCGGCTCGGCCTGCCAGCCCGTCCCGCCGGGATAATAGGCATAGCCCGCCGCCGACTGACTGTCGCGGCCGAAGCGCAGGTCGACCCCCGTGTCACTGTCCGCCACCTCCGTGAAATGGATGTCGAGGATGTCTGCATACATCTGCAGTACCGAGCGGGCCGCATCCTGCTGGGCCACCGTCATCGTCTGGAACGTCGAACTCTCGTTGGCGCTGGCGTAGCTTGGCGCCGCACTCATGAAGCTGAAGCTCAATTGCAGCGTGGTGCCGGAGACATGCACCCAGGAGGCACCGGAACTCAGCGCATCCAGCGCATAGGCCGGCAGGGCCGTCGGCGCAGGCGATGGGGGATCGAGTGGGGCCGGCAGGCTCACGGCGGGACCGCTGCCGAATCTCGCAAATTCGACCCCCGACAGCGTGTCGGTGCCGTCGCTACCGACGATGGTGACCACGCCGATGCCGGGGGTTATGGTGTAAGCGCCCTGCACACCTGAATAGATCGCCGTGTCGGTTCCGTTGCCGCCGATAAGCGTGTCATTCCCCGCGCCGCCCTTGAGCGTGTCGTTGCCGGCACCGCCGTTGAGGGTGTCGTTGCC
>VBWA01000058.1 GCA_006218025.1 Rhodocyclaceae bacterium
CGGCGCCACGGCGCCCGCCAGCGCCCCTGCCAGCGAGGCGCTGGCGCGCCTGCGGGCGCCGTGGCCCGATCTGCTGGAGCAACTGGAAGCCATGGCCGACCTGCCGGTGGCCGTGCTCGAGCTCGACGCCGAAGCGCGCGGGCGCACGCTGCGCCTGGCCGGCGAAGCGAAGACCATGGACGACATGCTCGCCTTCGTCGAAAGGCTGCGGCAGAGCCGGCGGCTGGACGAGGTGTACCTGCAAGGCCACGAAGCACGCAAGGTGGGCGCTGTCGAGGTCATCGCCTTCACCGTCCAGGCCACTTGGCCGATGACGCGGGACTCGGCACGGGACATGGCACGAGACCCCGCGCCATGAGTCCGGTGCCGCTGCGGGTTCGCCTGCGCTACGTCGCGCGCCGCGCCGGCTGGCCGGCGCTGGCCGGTCTGGCGCTGCTCGGCGCTGCCGCAGCGATGGAATTCGGGCCGCTGCCGGCGGCACAGGAAAAGCTCGGCGCGCTGCGCGCATCGATCGCCAAGGCGCGCACCCAGCGCAATGCCCCCGAGCGCGGCACGGCCGATGCTGCCAGCCTGCTCGCCGCGCTGCCCGGCCGCGACGTGCTCGAAAGCAGCATTGCCGCCATCCATCAGGCTGCCGCCGCGCAGGGGCTGGTCACCACCGGCGCGGAGTATCGCGCGCGCAAGGAGACCGGCGGCGAGATGCTGCGCTACGAGATATCGCTGCCGCTCAGAGGCGGCTACGCAGCGCTGCGCGCCTGGCTTGCGGAGTTGCGAAACCAGCAGCCGGCGCTGGCCATCGACGAACTGAGTCTGCATCGCACTACCGCGGAAGCGGCCCAGCTCGAAGGCCGCCTGCGCCTGGTCCTGTTCCTCCGCGCACGACCGGTCGCAGTAGCCGCGACAGGCGGCGCCGTGGCGCCAGCGCCGACTTTGCCGACATCGCAATTCGCTGCCGCAACCGGCGATCTTTTCGCCACGCGCTCCTGGCAGCCGCCGCCACCGCCGCCGCCGCCCGCGAGCAAGCCCAAGGCGCCGCCGCTGCCCTTCAAGTACACCGGCAAGCTGATCGAAGACAAGGCGATCCGCGTCTTCCTCACCCAGGGCGACACCACCACCCTGGTCGCAGCCGGCGACACTCTCGGCAACTACGACATCGAGCGCGTCACGACGGCGTCCGTCGTGTTGCTCTTTCGCCCCTTGCAGGAAAAGCAGACCCTGAATTTCGGAGGTTACGATTGATTGACGCTCATGGCACCGAGGGCCACCCGCCGAAGATGAAACACGCGAAAACGAAGTTTCAGTGGAGGCTAACGCCGGCATCATCGGCGTTAAGCGAATTGGTCGCCCGCCCCCCTTCCCCCCTCACGGGGGGTTACCAGTCGGCGCGCTGCGCGCGTCCATTACCGGAGACTTCGAATAAGGTGTTTCACACTAATCCGCGCCGCGCCATGCGCAACCTGCTGGCGGCCATGCTGGCAGCCCTGCTGCTCGCCGGTTGCCTGTCCAATCCGGCGATCGACGACAGCCGCCAGATGCTCGCCGCCGGGCAAACCGACGCCGCCATCCTGCGCCTGGCCGATGCCGCGCGCCAGGACCCCGCCGACACCGAGCTGCGCGGCGTCTACCACCGCCAGCGCGAACTCGCCGCGTCGCGGCTGCTGGCCGCCGCCGATGGCGCCCGCGGCGCCGGCAACGGTGCCGAGGCGGAGGCGATCTATCGCCGCGTGCAGCGCATCGACGAGCACAATCCGCGCGTCGCGGCCGGGCTCGCCGCGCTCGCCGCCGACCGCCGCCGCGCCGGCCTGATCAAGGAAGGCGAAGCGGCCCTGGCGAAGAACAATGCGGCCCTGGCCGAGCGCCAGGCGCGCACGGTACTTGCCGAAGCGCCCGCCCACGCCGCGGCGCGCGCCCTGCTGCGGGCGGTGCAGGACAGGCAGGCGCAGGCCGACGCGAAAGCGCTGACGCCCAAGGCAGCGCCGCCGAAGCCGATCTCGCTGGAGTTTCGCGATGCCCAGCTGAAGACCGTCTTCGAAGCCCTGGCGCGCTCTTCCGGCCTCAACTTCGTCTTCGACAAGGACGTCAAGGCCGACACCAAGGTCACACTGTTCGTGCGCAACAGCAGCGTCGATGAGACCGTGCGCCTGATCCTCGCTTCCAACCAGCTCGAGAGCAAACAGCTCAACGAAAACTCGCTGCTGATCTATCCCAAGACCGCGGCCAAGGCCAAGGATCATCAGGAGATGGTGGTCAGGAGCTTCTTCCTCGCCAACGCCGATGCCAAGCAGGCGCAGGCCATGCTGAAGAACGTGCTCAAAGCCAAGGACATGTTCATCGACGAAAAAATCGGCCTGCTGGTGATCAAGGACACCGCCGATGTGGTCAAGCTGGCCGAGCGCCTGATCGAGTCGCTCGACCTCGCCGAGCCCGAGGTCGTGCTCGACATCGAAGTGCTGGAAATCAGCCGCAACCAGCTCTACGAAATCGGCCTCGATTTTCCTGACCAGATCGGCTACGGCCTCTTGCAGCCGACCACCTCGACCACCACCGTGACCGGCACCAGCACCCAGACCACGGTCAACCTCGGCGGCACGCTGGCGCCGGGCTATATCGACCTCAAGAACCGCAGCGGCCTGACCGCCTTCACCGCGAATCCCGGGCTGCTGCTCAACCTCAAGTCGCAGGGCGGTGACAGCAACCTGCTGGCCAACCCGCGCATTCGCGTGCGCAACCGCGAGAAAGCCAAGATCCACATCGGCGACAAGCTGCCGGTATTCACCACCACCTCGACTGCCAACGTCGGCGTCGCCGCCTCGGTGTCCTATCTCGACGTCGGCCTCAAGCTCGACGTCGAACCGGTGGTGCATCTGCAGGACGAAGTGGCGATCAAGGTCAGCCTCGAAGTCAGCAGCGTGGTCAAGGAAGTCTCCGGTCCGTCGAACTCGACCGCCTACCAGATCGGCACGCGCAGCGCGGCGACCACGCTGCGCCTGAAGAATGGCGAAACGCAGGTGCTGGCCGGCCTGATCAGCAACGAGGAACGCAACAGCGCCAACAAGCTGCCGGGCCTCGGCGACCTGCCCTTGATCGGCCGCCTCTTCGCCAGCAATCGCGACAGCAGCAGCAAGACCGAAATCGTCCTCCTGATCACGCCGCGCATCGTGCGCAGCCTGGCGCCGCCGCAAACCAGCGAACCGGCGCTGGCGGCCGGCACCGAGACCAGCGTCGGCGCCCCGGCCCTGCGCCTTAGCCCCACTGCGGCGGGCAGCCTGCGCCTGTCGACGCGCCTCGGCGCCGCCGGCAGAGCGACGCCGGTGGAGGAGGCCGTGGCGGAACCTGCCGCCGACCCAGCCGAGACGATAAAACCCGCGGCGCCACCCGCCCCCAGCCCGGAGCCGCCGCCCAAGGACGTACCCACCGTGCCGCCGGCGCCGACTCCTGCCGGCGCCGCGCCGCCCGAGCGTCCCGGCGAACTGCGCGAGGCCGCGCCGCAATGACGCAGACCCGACGCACGCGCGGCTTCACGCTGATCGAGCTGGCCATCACCGTGGCCATCGTCGGGGTGCTGGCGACCATGGCCCTGCCGCTGGCCGAGACCACTGTCCGCCGCAGCAAGGAGGCCGAGCTGCGCACCGCGCTGCGCCAGATACGGGAAGGCATCGACGCCTACAAGCGCGCCGGTGAGCAGCCGGAAGCCCGCATCCAGGTGCGCGCCGACGCCTCGGGCTATCCGCCGCGGCTGGAGGACCTGGTTGAGGGCGTCGAAGACATCAAACGCCCCGACCTCGCCAAAATCTACTTCCTGCGCCGCCTGCCGCGCGACCCCTTCGCCGGCGACCCCGAACTTGCCGCCGGCGAAACCTGGGGCCGCCGCAGCTACGCCAGCCCGCCCGACAACCCGCAGCCGGGCGAGGACGTGTTCGACGTCTACTCGCTGGCCGAAGGCGTCGGGCTTAACGGCATTCCCTACCGCCAATGGTGAGAGCTTATGAATAAATCTACTGCGCGTGCCGGATCGGGGCTTGGGCGGTGCTCTTCCACGGCCCGCTTTGCACAGCGGGCCGGCTGCGGCGGCGCAAAGCATGCTTTGCGAAACCCCGCCTCGCCCTCATGTACAGACTCGTACATTCCGGTAGCTGCGCTCCGGCCGCACCCCGCTGCGACCCGCTCGCTACGATTTCTTCACAAGCTCTAGGCCCATGAGACTGCCTCGCGGCTTCACGCTGATCGAGCTGATGGTGGTGATGGCGATCATCGCCGTGCTGCTGACCATCGCCGCGCCGCGCTACTTCCACCACCTGGACCGCGCGCGGGAGGCCACGCTGCACCAGACACTGGCCGTGGTGCGCGACGCCATCGACAAATTCCACGGCGACACCAGCAACTATCCCGAAAGCATCGAAGAGCTGGTGAGCAAACGCTACCTGCGCGCGGTGCCGGTCGACCCCATCACCGACAGCGCGCAAACCTGGGTGCTGCTGCCGCCGCCGGCCGCCAACGGCAGCGGCAAGCTGTGGGATCTCAGAAGCGGCGCCGAGGGCAATAGCGTCGGCGGCACGCCCTATGCCGAATGGTGACGCCGTGAGCCGATTGCGTGGGGCCGAATCCGGCTACACCTACCTGTTGCTGCTGTTTGCGGTCGCCGCCATGGGCCTTTTCGCCGCCGGCGCGGCAGAGGGTTGGTCCCAGCTGGCGCAGCGCGAGCGCGAACGCGAGCTGCTGTTCGCCGGCAACCAGTACCGCGATGCCTTGCGCCGCTATTACGAAGCCATCCCCGATGCCGCACAGCGCCACCCGGCAAAGCTGGAAGACCTGCTGCAGGACACCCGCTTCGCCGGCATGCGCCGCCACCTGCGCCAGATCTATCCCGACCCCATGACCGGCCAGGCCGACTGGGTGCTGCTGCGTCAGGGCGAGCGCATCATCGGCGTGCAAAGCCGCGCCACCGGCCGGCCGCTGAAGCAGGCCGGTTTCGACCGCCGCGACCAGGAATTCGCCGGAGCCGGCAGCTATGCCGACTGGAAATTCATCGCCGTCACTGTGGCCACCCCTGCCCCGACCCGTGAGCAGAAAGTCGGCGCTGGCGGGACGGCGATGGTCAATAGTCCGAGCGGGCCAGCGGCGCGTCATGAATCCATCGCGCGGCCGTAACACGGAGCCGGTATGGTTC
>VBWA01000043.1 GCA_006218025.1 Rhodocyclaceae bacterium
TCTGCGGCGGTTTCGCCATGCCGATCCGCGAGAACAAGGCGCAGGAAATCTACATCGTCTGCTCCGGCGAAATGATGGCCATGTATGCGGCCAACAACATCGCCAAGGGCATCGTCAAGTACGCCAACTCGGGCGGCGTGCGCCTCGCCGGCCTGATCTGCAACAGCCGCAACACCGACCGCGAAGACGAACTGATCATCGCCCTGGCGGAAAAGCTCGGTACCCAGATGATCCATTTCATCCCGCGCGACAACGCCGTGCAGCACGCCGAGATCCGCCGCATGACGGTGATCGAGTTCGATCCCAAGCACAAGCAGGCCGACGAGTACCGTTCCCTGGCGAACAAGATCGTGAACAACAAGAAGTTCGTGATCCCGACCCCTATCACCATGGACGAACTCGAAGCACTGCTGATGGAGTTCGGCATCATGGAAGTGGAAGACACCAGCATCATCGGCAAGACCGCGGAAGAACTCGCCGCTGCCTGACGCAGAGGCACCCAGCAAACCCATCGCAACCCTTGGGCGCCGTGCACGCATGAGTGCCGGCGCCCGAAAAGGAGAAGCAAAATGTCTGCAATGACACGCGAACAAACCGAGGCCCTGATCCAGGAGGTGCTCGAGGTTTATCCCGAGAAGGCGAAGAAGGACCGCGCCAAGCACCTGGCGGTCAACGACCCGGCTGAAGAGCAGTCGAAAAAATGCATCACCTCCAATCGCAAGTCGCTGCCCGGCGTGATGACCATCCGCGGCTGCGCCTACGCCGGCTCCAAGGGCGTGGTCTGGGGTCCGATCAAGGACATGATCCACATCTCGCACGGCCCCGTGTCGGCACCACCGGTATCGACACCTTCGGCACCATGAACTTCACCTCCGACTTTCAGGAGAAGGACATCGTCTTCGGCGGCGACAAGAAGTTGGCCAAGCTGATCAACGAAGTCGAGCTGCTGTTTCCTCTGCACAAGGGCATCTCGGTGCAGTCGGAATGCCCGATCGGCCTGATCGGCGACGACATCGAAGCGGTGGCTAAGAAGGGCGCCAAGGAAATCAACAAGCCGATCGTCCCGGTGCGCTGCGAAGGCTTTCGCGGCGTTTCGCAGTCGCTCGGCCACCACATCGCCAACGACGCGATCCGCGACTGGGTACTGGACAAGCGCGACGGCCAGCCCTTCGAGTCGACACCGTATGACGTGTCGATCATCGGCGACTACAACATCGGCGGCGACGCCTGGGCCTCGCGCATCCTGATCGAGGAAATGGGCCTGCGCGTGGTGGCCCAGTGGTCCGGCGACGGCACCCTGGCCGAGATGGAGAAGACGCCGAAGGTCAAGCTGAACCTGCTGCACTGCTACCGCTCGATGAACTACATCAGCCGCCACATGGAAGAGAAGTACGGCATTCCCTGGCTGGAATACAACTTCTTCGGCCCGACCAAGATCGCCGAGAGCCTGCGCGCCATCGCCGCGCATTTCGACGACAGGATCAAGGAAGGCGCCGAGAAGGTCATCGCCAGGTACCAGCCGATGATGGAGGCCGTGATCGCCAAGTACAAGCCGCGCCTGCAGGGCAAGACCGTGATGCTCTACGTCGGCGGCCTGCGTCCGCGCCATGTCATCGGCGCCTACGAGGATCTCGCCATGGAGGTCATCGGCACCGGCTACGAATTCGGCCACGGCGACGACTACGACCGCACCATGAAGGAAATGGGCAACGCCACGCTGCTCTACGACGATGCCAACGGCTTCGAACTTGAAGAGTTCGTCAAGAAATTGAAGCCCGACCTGGTCGGTTCCGGCATCAAGGAAAAGTACGTGTTCCAGAAGATGGGCATTCCGCTGCGCCAGATGCACTCCTGGGATTATTCCGGTCCTTATCACGGCTACGACGGTTTCGCGATCTTCGCCCGCGACATGGACATGGCGATCAGCAACCCGTGCTGGACCAAGCAGACGCCGCCCTGGCTGAAGCAGCCGGAAGTGGAAGCACCTGCAGAACTGCCGAAAGCTGCCTGAGAAATTCCCTCAACCGATGCCCGCGTCCGCATATTGGCGGCCGGGCGAAGGAGACGAAGATGCAAACCGTAGATGAAATCAAGCCCTGTTATCCGCTGTTCCGCGACGACGACTACAAGGCATCGATCAAGGCCAAGCAGGACCTGTTCGAAGAAAAGCACCCGGCCGCCAAGGTGCAGGAAGTCTTCAACTGGACCACGACCAAGGAATACCAGGAGCTCAACTTCAAGCGCGAGGCGCTGACCGTCGATCCGGCCAAGGCCTGCCAGCCGCTGGGCGCCGTGCTTTGCGCCCTCGGCTTCGAGAAGACCCTGCCCTATGTGCATGGCTCGCAGGGTTGCGTGGCCTACTTCCGGACCTACTTCAACCGTCACTTCAAGGAGCCGGTGGCCTGCGTCTCCGACTCGATGACGGAAGACGCGGCGGTATTCGGCGGCCAGAAGAACATGTACGACGGCCTCGAAAACGCCAAGGCGATGTACAAGCCGGAAATGATCGCGGTCTCGACCACCTGCATGGCTGAGGTGATCGGCGACGACCTCAACGCCTTCATCACCAACACCAAGAAGGCCGGCCACATCCCCGAGGATTTCCCGGTGCCCTTCGCCCACACGCCGTCCTTCGTCGGTTCGCACGTCACCGGCTGGGACAACATGTTCGAGGGCATCGTCCGCTCCTTCACGCTGAACACCATGGAAGGCAAGGTGGTCGGCTCGAACAAGAAAATGAACTTCGTGCCCGGCTTCGAGACCTACCTCGGCAACTTCCGCGTCATCAAGCGCATGATGGCCGAGATGGACGTCGAGGCGACCCTGATGTCCGACCCGACCGAGGTGCTCGACACCCCGGCCGACGGCGAATTCCGCATGTACTCGGGTGGCACCACCCAGGCCGAGATCAAGGACGCGCCGAATGCCATCAGCACCATACTGATCCAGCCCTGGCAGCTCGAGAAGACCAAAAAGTTTGTCGAGAACACCTGGAACCACGAGGTGCCCAAGCTCAATATCCCGATGGGCATCGACTGGACCGACGAGTTCCTGATGAAGGTTTCCGAGCTGACCGGCAAGCCGATTCCAGCCTCGCTGGTCAAGGAGCGCGGCCGCTTGGTGGACCTGATGTCGGACAGCCACGCCTGGCTGCATGGCAAGAAGTTCGCCCTCTACGGCGATCCGGATTTCGTCATGGGCATGGTCAAGATCCTGCTCGAATGCGGTGCCGAGCCGACCCACATCGTCTGCAACAATTCCAGCAAGCGCTGGGTCAAGGCGATGGACAAGCTGCTGGCCGAGAGCCCCTTCGGCGTCAATGGCAAGGTCTATGCCGGCGCCGACCTGTGGCACATGCGCAGCCTGTGCTTCACCGACAAGCCGGATTTCCTGATCGGCAACAGCTACGGCAAGTTCATCCAGCGCGACACCCTGCACAAGGGCAAGGATGCCGAAGTGCCGCTGATCCGCATCGGCTTCCCGCTGTTCGACCGTCATCACCTGCATCGGCAGACGACGATCGGCTACGAAGGTGCCATGCAGGTCGTGACCACGCTGGTGAACGCGGTGCTGGAAAAGCTCGACGCCGACACCATGGGCATGGGCACGACGGACTACAACTTCGACCTGGTTCGCTGACCTCCACTCCCCTCTCCCCTTGCGGGAGAGGGGCCGGGGGAGAGGGGTATAGAAATGGCCAACATCATGGTCGGCAAGCTTGCCACCGGCAGCTACTCGTTCTACCTGCCCAAGCGGGACCTGGAGGACGCCATCGTCGCGATGGAGTTCGACACGCCCGCAAAGTGGGGCGGGGAGATCAAGTTGAACAACGGCGGCACCTATTACATCGAGCCGCAGGTTCTGCCTGCGCGCTTTCCCATCTCGCTACGGGCGCGGCGCATCGACGCTGCCGAATAGTCTGAAAGGAAATCATCATGGCAATGAAAATCATCCAGGCCGAATGCACCTCATGCGGCGACTGCAAACCGGTCTGCCCGACCACGTCGATCACCGACAAGGGAGGCATCTACAAGATCAACGTCGAGACCTGCACCGAATGCGAGGGCGAACACGATTCGCCGGCCTGCCTCGACGCCTGTCCGGCGGGCGAAGCCTGCATCGTGTATCTCTGATACACGATGCAATTTAACGCCCGCCCCCTCCCTTCCTCCCCCTCACGGGGGAGGTGACTGATCGGCTCGCTGCGCTCGAAAGGAGAATCCCCATGTCTGCATCAATTACCCGCGAAGCCGCGCTGCGCGTGGCGCTGGCTGCGCGCGAACTGGGCGACGCACATGGCAACATCGCGGTCAGGGACCTGGTCTCGGCCCTGGCCGCACGGCTCGACCTGCCGCTGACCGAGGCCAAGCTGAAGACAGTGACGGTCGCCGACTTGCAGATGATCCTGCAGGGCGACGACGTCGTCGAGACCGGCACGCCGAAAGACCAGCTCAAGCAGGCCGTGCGCCTGCTCTGGGGCGAAGGCGTCAGCGGCAGCGATCTGCCGGTGCCCGAAGCCTATGCTGAGGGCGATCTTCCCGGTTCGATCCGCGTCGCCTGCGCCTCGAACAACAATGAACTGCTCGACGGCCATTTCGGTTCCTGCGAACGTTTCCTGATCTACCAGGTGTCGCCCGCCGCGGCGCGCCTGATCGACCTGCGACCGACGCTGGAAGCCGACCAGGCCGAGGACCGCAACGTCGCCCGCGCCGCGTTGATCAAGGATTGCCAGGTGGTCTATGTGCAGTCCATCGGCGGCCCGGCGACGGCCAAGGTGGTGCGCGCCGGCGTGCACCCCGTGAAAGTCGGCGCTGGCGGTACGGCGATGGAAACCCTTCAGCAGCTTCAAACGGCCCTGAATTCGCCGCCGCCCTGGCTGGCGCGCGTGATGGGCGTCGAGGCCGGCTCGCTGGCGAAGTTCGTCGCGGCGGCGGAGGGCGCCGACGCATGATTGCCGCCGGCATGCTCGCGTCCGTGGCGGATTCGGTGGCCGAGGCCAGCCCCTTCATCGCCGACATCGATCTGCAGCACCTGCTGCGCGCCGAGTACGACGGGCTGCGCGTGGTGGTCTGCAACGACGACGACGTGCCCGTCAACATGCCGCCGGCCCTGGGCAATGCCCGATGCCGGCTGTACTACCTCGACGCCGGGGAGCACTGTGTCAAGCTGACGCGCGACGCGTCGGCGGCGAGCGGACTGGTGGTGGCGCTTCTGGATGGGCCACTCGATGCGGATGGCGACTAGGCGCGAGCGCAGCATGCCGCTGGTCGCCGCGGACGCGGACGCGCCGCATTGCGCGCATTGCAGCTACGCCGCGAACCTGCTGGCCGCCGGCGCCTGCGATCCCGATGACGTATGCGTCATGGCCTGCAGCGGGCGGCGCATCGACCGCTTCTTCAGGCGCCATCCCGCCGAGGCCGAAGCCCATCTGCACGACGAATTCTGGGAGCGCCGCGCCATCGCCGCGCGCCATGCGCCGCTGGCCGCGATCACCGCATTGATCGCCGATCGCGACGAGGTGGTGCGCCGCGTCGTCGCCTCGCGCCTGCCCGCGGACGAGGTCGCCGCGCTGATGCACGACCCCGACCGCGAGGTGCGCATCACCGTCGCGCATCGGCTCGACGCCGACCGCCTGCTGCAGATGGCGGTCGACCCCGACTACATGGTGCGCGTGGTCGTCGCGAGCCGGCTCTCGCACGGCAAGCTGCCGCGCATGGTGGACGATCCCGAGCGCGAGGTGCGCAAGACCGTGGCGCGCCGGCTTCCGGCATTCGCCCTGGTGCGCCTGCTGGTCGATCCCGAAGTCGAAGTGCGGCGCATCGTAGCCGAGCGCGTGCTGCCGCCCGACGCCGCAAGACTACTGGACGACGAAGACTGGCTGGTGCGGCTGGCCGCGGTGCAGCGCGCGCCGCTGGACGCGATCCGCCGCTGCATCGACGACCCCGAGGCCGAGGTGCGCCGTGCGGCCTGGGAACGACTGCAGCAGGGAACGGATCCGTCGCCATGACAGCGCAAGCGGAATGGGACGACCTGTCGCGCCGGATCGCGGAACTCTGCGTCCGGATTCCGGCCTCGGCCGGCCCGGCGGTGCTGGCGCGCGAGCTGGCGGGCATCGCGCCCGAGCTGGCGTTTCGCGAAGTCCTCGCCCGCGGCGGCTGGTACCGCCTCGGCGGCGTGGTCGACGCCGGCGGCACGCCTGTCGCCGACGACCTGGAACAATGGGCCGAGGCCGAGCTCGCCGCGCGCGACGACGACATGGGCGCGCTGTGCGACGCCTACGCCGGACGCGGCCTGCATGCGACCCGGCTTTCCGGCCGCACGCATTACTTCGTCGCCGCCTGTGGGCCCGGCGCCACCGACTTCGTCCAGCTCGAAATCGAGGAACTGCAGGAGCTGGTCTGCCATCCCCTTTTCGACGGCGAGGCGCTGCCCGGCGGCATCGAGGAACTGGTCGACCCGCGCGGCGCCGACGCCAACTGCCGTGCCGCCTCGCGTCCCCTGGGTGCGCCGTTTCTGGCCCTGCGCCGGCTGACCCCGATGCGCAGCTTCCTCGCCCGCATGGCGAGCCAGAAGCCCGAGCCGCAACCGGTCCATCGCTTCATCGAGGCCTGGGAGAGCAGCAGTGCCGGCGCCGCGACGCAGTTTTCCAATCACTGGGTGCTGGCGGTGCGCGAGCATCTCGACCGCTACCGGCAATCCATTCTGCATGCCACGCCGGTGGCGGCGCTCAACGGCGCGCCGCCGAAGTTCGCCGCCGCCTTCGGCCTGCAAGGCCTGGCCCTGCACGATGCGCTGGCGCGCTACGACAAGGCCGCCGGCTACCCGATGGCCTGGTTCTTCCACATGCTGACTACCAGGAGCGCACCGCACGCCTTGGCCGGCGCCGTGATCGACGACGTCCAGGCGGGCTTCCACTACCTGCCCGACCGCGATGTCGCGGTGGTCAAGGACTGGCTGTACCGGCCCTACGGGTTCTGAGGCGTCAGGACGGGCTGCGGGTCGGCGGCGATCGGCGCCGCATGCTGCCTTTGCAGCAATTGCCCGCGGACGACCGCGCCGGGATCGATTTCGACCAGCGCATAGGTGACATCGCAGTCGATCCGGGCGGTCGAGCGGAGCCGGAGCAATTCGTTGGCGTCGACCCGCCCTGTGACCATGCCATTGACAATCAGGCGCGCCACATCGATGCCGCCCTCGATGCGGCCCTGCTCGCCGATCACCAGCGTACCCGAGTGGCCGTGGCGGGCGCGGACATTGCCCTTCACCTCGCCGTCGATGCGCAGGCCGCCGGAAAACACGATGTCGCCGGAAAACATGGTGCCGGCACCGATCAGGGTTTCGGAAGGAGCCAGGCGGGGGTGCTTCTTGTCAGCTTCGGCAAACAACTTGTGTACTCCCTGTGACCGGAATCCGCGGACCCGGTGGTCGTGAATGAATCCATTGCGCGAGCGGAGCGCTGACACTCCGTCACCGGCGCTCCGCTCGCTGAAGAATCCGGCAGCGGGGCCTTGCCCGGAAGGACGGCTTTCGGCTCGGCCGGCGCGAGATGCTCGATGGTGGAGATTTGATACATGCGCTGAATTTTTCCGCGCGCCTCGGGTTCGCTGCGCGCCCAGACTTTCAGTCTGAGGACGGTCTGGAAAAACCGGACTTCGCACTTCCACCACATGGTCGGAGGGTCTCGCCTGAGTATGGTCGATTCGGCTCGACCGGCAAAAGCATATAACCATACTATAACTATGGTTATAGGGCCGGGTCAAGCGAAACCGCTGCCACGCCATGGCGTGCGGCTGCACGAGCCTGCTAGAGCTTCAGTCGCCGTACCGCCATCGCCGACTCTTCGAAGCCGAGCCGTTCGTAGAAGGCCAGCGCGGCGGCATTGTCCTTGTCGGCCAGCAGGGTGACGCGGGGCATGCCCTCGGCCGCGGCCCACGCCAGCACATGTTCGACGAGCCGCCGGCCGTGTCCGCCGCCGCGGTGGCTCGCGGCGAGGACCACGTCTTCGAGGATCAGCACCGGGCCGCCCTCGGCGGTGCTGATGCTGACCAGCGCATTGGCCATGCCGACCACGCGGCCCTCGTCGCGCAGCACGAAGAGGCGGCCGTGGGCCGGATGGTCGAGGATCCAGCGCAGGGCGCCGAGCTGCTTCGCGCGGTCGGGCGTGAAGTCGGCCTCCAGCGCGAACAGTTCGCCGAGCAGCCCGGCCATGGCGTCGAGGTCGGCCGCCGTCGCGAATTCGATTTGCATTTCCACGCCCTAACCGATCAGCGCCACGGCCTTGATCTGCACCCAGACCTCGCGCCCCGGCGCGAGGTCGAGGCGCTGCGCCGAGCGCCGCGTCAGGCGCGCCAGCAGCGTCGTGCCGCCGACGCGCAATTGCAGCAGGACGACCGAGGGATGGTCCTCGCCGGCATGGGCGACGACGGTGGCCGGCAGCAGGTTCATGATGCTGACGTCGTCGTGGCGGCTGTTGGCGATCGATACGTCGCGCGCCAGGATGCGCACGCGCACGCGGCGCCCGACCGGCACGCCGCTGTCGCGCACCCAGAGTTCGCCGCCGTCGAATTCGACGCGCGCCAGATGCCATTCGGCATCGCGCTCGGCCACCGTCGCCGCAAACACTGCGCCGGCATCCTCGCCGAGGCGGATCGGCAGGTCGATGCGCGCCAGGGTTTCGGCCAGCGGTCCCTGCGCCACGGCGCGGCCGCCGTCCATGACGACGAGGTGGTCGGCCAGGCGCGCCACTTCCTCGGCGGCATGGCTGACATAGATCACGGGAATGTCGAGTTCATCGCGCAGGCGTTCGAGATAAGGCAGGATTTCCTGCTTGCGCGCGAGGTCCAGCGCGGCCAGCGGCTCGTCCAGCAGCAGCAGGCGCGGCGCGGTGAGCAGGGCGCGGGCGATCGCCACGCGCTGCTGCTCGCCGCCGGAAAGCCGCTCGGGCAGGCGGTCGAGCAGGGGGCCGAGGCCCAGCAGATCGACGATGGCGGCGCGGTCGGCGGCCGGCCCGGGGCCGGCGCGGCGACGGCCGTAGTCGAGGTTGCCGGCGACGTCGAGGTGCGCGAACAGTCGTGCATCCTGGAACACGTAGCCCAGCGGGCGCCGGTGGGTCGCCACAAAGGCGCCGGCGTCCTGCCACGTATCGCCATTGATCGACAGACGGCCGGCGCTGCGCTCCAGTCCGGCGATGCAGCGCAACAGCGTGGTCTTGCCGCAACCGGACTGACCGAATACGGCGGTGACGCCGCGTCCCGGAAGGTCGAGGTCGACATCGAGGGCGAAGCCCGGATAGCCCAGTCGGAATTGCGCCGCGATACTCACTTGCGCCGACCCGTCGGATTCAGCGTGTACAGCGCCAGCAGCACGAGGAAGGAGAAGGCCAGCATGCCGCCTGCCAGCCAGTGCGCCTGCGTGTATTCCAGCGCCTCGACGTGGTCGTAGATCTGCACCGAAACCACGCGGGTCTTTTCCGGAATGTTGCCGCCTATCATCAGCACCACGCCGAATTCGCCGACGGTGTGGGCGAAGCCGAGGATCGTCGCGGTGATGAAGCCCGGTTTCGCCAGCGGCACGGCGACGCTGAAGAAGGCATCGAGCGGCGCGGCGCGCAAGGTCGCCGCGGCTTCCAGCGGCCGCTCGCCGATGGCCTCGAAGGCGTTCTGGATCGGCTGCACGACGAAGGGCATGGAATAGAACACCGAAGCCACGACGAGGCCCCAGAAAGTGAAGGGCAAGAGGCCGATGCCGGCCCACTCGGTGAAGCGGCCGACCACGCCGTCCGGCCCCATCACCAGCAGCAGGTAGAAGCCGATCACGGTCGGCGGCAGCACGATGGGCAGGGCCACCACGGCGCCCACCGGACCCTTCCACCAGGAGCGCGTGCGCGCCAGCCACCAGGCGATCGGCGTGCCGATCAGAAGCAGCAGGACGGTGGTGACGGTCGCCAGCTTGAGCGTCAGCCAGATCGCGGCGAGGTCGGATGGGGTCAGCATGGGGCGATCAGGGGTCCGTCGGCGCGAGCCAGTCTTCCAGTCGCAACGGGGCCTTGATGCGCTCGAAATGGCGCCGGTTGTTGCTCACCAGCACCGCCCCGATGGAAAGCGCGTGGGCGGCGATCATCATGTCCATTTCGCCGATGGGCTGACCCTCGGCGATGAGCTGATGGCGGATGCCGGCGTACTGGTCGGCGGCGTCGCTGTCCCAGGGCAGGGCGCGTACGATCTTCAGGAACTGGCGCACGGCGATATGCAGGCGATGTTCCGGCGGCAGGCGTTTCAGGCCGTAGAGCAGTTCCGCCCGCGTCACCGCCGATATGCAGACGTGATCGGGAGGAATGGCCGCGAGCCGTTCTTCGAGCATGGCCGTACGTCCCTTGATGGCGTAGCTGGCAATGTCGGTGTCCAGCATGTACATCTGTCAGGCATCCGTCGCGTCGTCGAATACGCCGCCAGCCTTCGGCGCGGCATTCATCGGCCGCTCGGCCATGAAGTCCCCGGGCAGGTCGAGGGAACGCACAAGTTCGAAGAACTCGCCCCAGGCGCGAGCGCCGGGACGGGTCGACAACAACACATCGCCGGTTGCTTCGTCGCGGCTGACGAAGACTTCCTCGCCTTCGAAGCGGAATTCGGCCGGCAGGCGAACGGCCTGGCTGGCGCCGTTCTTGAACAGTTTTGCGGTTCGGGTTTCGATCATGGCGTGGCTCCGGATGGGCAGAGTATATGCGACAGTATATACCTACAGCAGGAGTCAGTCCAAATCGAGGAAATGGACACTTGGGGCGGCTGGAGCGGCCGCTTTCCTCAGACCTCGTAACCGTAGCCGCGGATGATGGCTTTCGCCGTGTCGCCTTTGAGGTACTTGAGCCAGGCCGCGGCGGCGGGCTTGCCGCGGCCCTTTTCCAGCAGCACCGCATCCTGCCGGATCGCCTGGTGCAGCCCGGCCGGCACGATCCAGGCCGAACCCGATGCAATCCTGCTGTCCTGCATGACCTGGGACAGCGCGACGAAGCCCAGCTCGGCATTGCCGCTGGCGACGAACTGGTGGGTCTGGGCGATGTTCTCGCCCTGGACGAATCTCGCCTGCACCGTATCGAGCAGCTTCAGCGCGGTCAGCGCCTCGATCGCCGCGGCGCCGTAGGGCGCAAGTTTCGGATTGGCGATGGCGAGGTGTTTGAAGTCGCCCTTCTTCAGCACCTCGCCCTTGTCATCGACATAACCGGGCTTGGCGGACCAGAGCACGAGGCGGCCCGTGGCGTATGTGAAGCGCGTTCCGGCCACCGCGGCGCCTTCGGCTTCCAGCTTTGCGGGCGTCGTGTCGTCGGCGGCCAGCAGCACCTCGAAAGGCGCGCCGTTCCTGATCTGCGCGTAGAACTTGCCGGTGCCGCCGTAGGAGAGTTGTGCCTTGTGTCCGCTGTCCTTTTCGAAAGCGGCGGCGAGAAGCTTCGCCGGCGCAGTGAGGTTGGCGGCGACGGCGACCTGGACCTCGTCGGCATGGGCGGTGCAGACCGCGAACAGCAGGGGAATGAAAAGTCGTCTCATGTCTCGGGTCCGAAGCAGAGCGAATAATCGCAGCAATTCGCGCAACTGGGGGACTTGCAGATCAGCACCTCGGCCTGCTCGCAGAGCTGGCGGTAGAAGAACTTCTTCCACTTCATGTCGCCGACGTTTTTCTGCTTCAGCGCGGTGAAGCGCGTCTGCATCAGGGCGTTGAGTTCGACCCGGCTGGGCAGGCCGAGGTCCTGCCAGAGGTGGTTGTCGGCCATGCTCGCGGTGGCGATGGCGTGGGCCAGCCAGCGCGTATCGGGCGCGTCGCCGGTCCGGTGCGCCAGCAGCAGCGCGACCAGGTCGTCGAATTCGTGCATCTCCGGGCGCGCTTCTGCTTCGGCCTCCTCGCGCCAGATGTGCAGCAGCGGACGCAGCGGCGCCACACCAGGGAAATACGTCACCAGCACCGCATCGAGTTCGCGCGCGTCGAGCCCGGCCACCGGCGCGCGCCAGGGCCCGCGCCGGCGCGGCGCCAGCGCAATGGTGCCGGCCAGCGCCAGCGTCTCGGGCAGATCCGGGTAGCTGGCATAGGCCAGCAGGTGGGGGCGCAGGTCGGTGGCGTTCATGGCGGTGGGCGATGCAGGAAGAGTGCCAGGCGTGGAAGCCGCGCAACAGTGTGGATTCATCGCGCCTTCGACAACCCTGCGGCGCTGTCCTGTCGCAAACCCGACAAAACCCTGTGCGACCTGCCGCATCGCCGTGTCGCCGGCGCCGACTCTTCAGCACAGTCAAGGGTTTGCGCCCTGGCATGGGGCTTGCGAATCCTTGCTCAACCCAACGAGGCCCCCGATGAAAGCCGCCGAAATCGCCGAACTGCTGAACGAGCCCGCCTGCGCCCACAACAAGAAGGAGAAGTCCGGCTGCGCCAAGACCAAGCCCGGCGCCACGGCCGGCGGCTGCTCCTTCGACGGCGCGCAGATTGCGCTCTTGCCGATCGCCGACGTCGCCCACATCGTGCATGGCCCGATCGCCTGCGCCGGCAGTTCCTGGGACAACCGCGGCACGCGTTCTTCGGGGCCGACGCTTTACCGCATCGGCATGACCACCGACCTCACCGAACAGGATATCGTCATGGGCCGCGGCGAGAAGCGGCTGTTCCATGCGATCAAGCAGGCCATCGACGACTACGCCCCGAAGGCCGTGTTCCTCTACTCGACCTGCGTCCCGGCGCTGATCGGCGATGACCTCGGCGCCGTGGCCAAGGCAGCCACCGAACTGTGGGGCGTGCCCGTGGTGCCGGTCGATTGCGCCGGCTTCTACGGCACCAAGAACCTCGGCAACCGCATCGCCGGCGAAGCCATGTTCAAGCACGTGATCGGCACGCGCGAGCCGGAGCCGGTGCCCGCAAGCGCTCAACGGCCGGGCATCACCGTGCATGACGTGAACCTGATCGGCGAATACAACATCGCCGGCGAGTTCTGGCACGTGGCGCCTCTATTCGACGAACTGGGCCTGCGCATCCTCTCTGCCTTGTCGGGCGACGCACGCTTCCATGAAGTGCAGACCATGCACCGCGCCCAGGCCTCGATGGTGGTCTGCGCCAAGGCCTTGCTCAATGTCGCGCGCAAACTCGAAACCGACTACGGCGTGCCCTTCTTCGAGGGCAGTTTCTACGGCATCACCGACACTTCGCAGGCCTTCCGCGATTTCGCCCGCCTGCTCGGCGACGATGGTCTGACGGCGCGCACCGAGGCCATGATTGCGCGCGAGGAAGCCCGCATCCGCAGCGCGCTGGAACCTTGGGCGGAGCGCCTGAAGGGCAAGCGCGTGCTGCTCTACACCGGCGGCGTGAAGTCCTGGTCGGTGGTCTCCGCGCTGCAGGACCTCGGCATGAACGTGGTCGCCACCGGCACCAACAAGTCGACGGAAGAAGACAAGGCGCGCATCCGCGAGATCATGGGCGAGGACGCGAAGATGATCACCGACGGCAGTCCGAAAGCGCTGCTGCAGGCCTACAAGGATTACGGCGCCGACATCCTGATCGCCGGCGGGCGCAACCTCTACACGGCGTTGAAGGCGCGCATTCCCTTCCTCGACATCAACCAGGAACGCGAGTTCGGCTACGCCGGTTACGAAGGCATGCTGGAACTGGTGCGCCAGCTCGCGCTGACGCTCGAAGCGCCAGTGTGGGACAAGGTGAGGAAGCCCGCGCCGTGGGCCGCGCAGAAGGCTGCCGGAGAACCGCTGACAGCACCGGAGGCAAGCCATGGCTGAGATCCTCAAGCGCAGCAAGCCACTGGCGGTGAATCCGCTCAAGGCCAGCCAGCCGACAGGCGCGGCGCTGGCCTTCCTCGGCCTGAAAAATGCCATTCCCATGCTGCATGGATCGCAGGGCTGCACGGCCTTCGGCAAGGTCTTCTTCGTGCGCCACTTCCGCGAGCCGATTCCGCTGCAGACCACGGCCATGGACCAGGTGTCCTCGATCATGAGCGCCGACGAGAACGTCATTGAAGGCCTGCGCGTGATCTGCGAGAAGAATGCGCCTGACGTGATCGGCCTGCCGACCACGGGGCTCTCGGAAACCCAGGGCGTGGACATCAAGCGCCTGGTGCGCGAGTTCCGCGACAAGCATCCGCAGTTCGCCGCGACGGCCGTGGTGCCGGTGAGCACGCCGGATTTTTCCGGCTGCCTCGAATCCGGCTTTGCGCTGGCCATGGAGGCGATCATCGACGTGATGGTGCCGGAGTCGGCCGGCCCTCGTCCCGACCTTCTCCCAGGGGGAGAAGGAGCCATTACCTTCCCTCTCCCTCTGGGGGAGGGATCGAGGGTGGGGGTGGTGGCACGGCGCAAGAAGCAGGTGAATGTCCTCTGCGCCTCGATGCTGACCCCCGGCGACACCGAGGCGATCCGCGACTGGATCGAAGCCTTCGGCCTGCGGCCGGTGCTGCTGCCCGACATCGGCGATTCGCTCGACGGCCATCTGGTCGATGCCGAAACCACGCCGCTGACCCTGGGCGGCACGCCGAAGAATGAAATCGCCAGCATGGGCGAATCCGTCGCGACCCTGGTCATCGGCCGCTCGCTCGCCAAGGCGGCGGACTTGCTCAAGCAGCGCACCGGCGTGCCCGATTTCCGTTTCGACCATCTGCTCGGCCTCGATGCCTGCGACGCCTTCACCATGACGCTGGCGCAGATTTCAGGCCAGCCGGTGCCGGCAAGAATCGACCGCCAGCGCGCGCAACTGCAGGACGCGATGGTCGATACCCATTTCATGACCGGCTTCCTGCGCGTCGGCATCGCGGCGGATCCCGACCTGCTGCTGGGACTTGGTCAATTTCTCGCCGGCGTCGGCGCCGAGATCGTCGCGGCAGTCGCCCCGGCGCGTGCCGAGGTGCTGGCCGAGGTGCCCGCCCATGCCGTGCGCATTGGCGACCTCGAAGACCTCGAACGCGGCGCACTGGAACATCGCGCGCAGTTGCTGATTTCCAATTCCCACGCCGCGCAGGCCGCCGAACGTTTGCAGATCCCGCTGCTGCGCGCCGGTTTTCCGCAATACGACTGGGTCGGCGGCTACGCGCGGACCTGGGTCGGCTATCGCGGCGCGCGCGCGGCCCTGTTCGACATCGCCAATCTTTTCCTGGGCAACCACCATGACACCCCTGCCTATCGATCCATCTACCGCACCGAGCCCGGCCTCGATTCGCAAGAACGGACGGCGGCTGGCGCTGGCCTGGTCCGCCACTAGCGCGATGTCAAACACGCCGGCCATGCTCAGGCTCGCCTTCGCTTCCGATGACCGCGCCACGGTCAACCAGCATTTCGGCGCCGCCGTCGGCTTCGCCATCCATGCGTTCGACGGCGAACGCTGGCAACTGGTCGAGCTCGCCGAGTTCCCGCCCGAGACCATGGACGGCAACGAAAACAAGCTGCCGGCCAAGATCGCCGTGCTGGCGGGTTGCGCCGCGGTGTATTGCCTCGCGGCCGGCGGCTCGGCGGTCAAGCAGCTGCTGGCCGCCGGCGTGCAGCCGGTGCGCCTCGACGACGAAACGCCGATCGACGCGCTGCTGAAGCAGGTCAGCGCGGCCATCAGGGACGGCGGCATTCCCTGGGTGGACAAGGCGCTGCGCGCGGGCGGCGATGCCGCGCGCTTCGAGCGCATGGCCCAGGAAGCCTGGGAAGAATGAACACACGCCACTGCAAGAAATTTACCTACGGAGAAACGCCATGAGTGCAGTCCTAACCCTCGCCGCCGAAACCACCGACGATCCGATCTACCAGACCGACTTCATCGTCGAAATGCTGCGCCAGACGCGCGCGCTCGACAGCTACGGCCAGTGGGACGGCAAGACGCCGCAACAGATCCTCGACAGCTATGTCCTGACGAAAGAAAGAAAACGCGAGATTCCGGTCATCGGCGATCCCGACGACCAGATCATTTCGCGCGTCAAATCTTTCCACAACGCGATCGCGGTGCTGATCGAAAAGGAATGCGGCCTCATGGCGGTGCCCTTCGTGCAACTGACGCACGAAGGCTTCGGCCGCGCGCTGATCGTGGTCGGCAAGCTGGTGGTGATGGACCGCACCCTGCGCGACGTGCATCGCTTCGGCTTCGAGAGCCTGTCGAAGATGAAGACCGAGGCCGACAAGTATCTCGGCGTCGCGCTGGAAATCGTCGGCAAGTATCCCGAAGTGGCCGGGCTCTGAGTGGAGGCAGCCGTGACCGACGACGAACTGAAAGACCTCGACAAGGAGGTCAAAAAACTCAAGCGCATCGCCAGCGAATGGGCAGGAAAGCTGCACGACCTGGTCGAGGACAGGCTGCCTGCCGGCTATGCCGAAATTCCCGAAATCTCGCAGGGCACGCTGCAGGCCTGCCAGGCCTGGGCGGATGCCAACGCGCGGCTGCAGGCGGCGCAGAAAGGCTGACACCATGAGCACGACCACCGGCCGCATTTATCTCACGCTAGGCGGCAAGGAATGGACGCCGCAGTTCGCCGTCGCCATCGACCCGAAGAAGTGCATCGGCTGCGGTCGCTGCTACAAGGTCTGTCCGCGCAGCGTGCTGGATCTGGTCGAGCGCGGCGAGGACCAGATGGACGAGGACGAGGACTACGACGACGACCAGATGATGGTCATGACCATCGCCGACGGCGGCGACTGCATCGGTTGCGGCTCCTGCGGCCGCGTCTGTCCCAAGGGCTGCTACACCTACGCCAGCGCCGAGGCGTGAGCCCCGAGTCGGCACATGCCGCAGGAGAGGCCGTGCTGGCGCGGCTGCGCGCCGAGGCCTTGCGCTATGGTGTCGAACTGCCGGGCCTCGCCTGGGAGTCTGCGCAATTCGATTTGCAGCGCGATCCGGCGAGCGGCCTCGACGCACTGCTGGCGCACTGGGTCTGCAACGGTCGCAATGTGCAGATCACGCTGCGGCCCGACGGCCATGTCTATGGCGAATGCGATCTGCTGATCGACCATCCGGCACGGCAGGGTTTCTGGATGGACACGCTGGCGGTCTGGGGCCTGCCGCCGGCGCTCAGGTGCGAGCCGAGCCTGATCGTCAAGCCGGAGTAAACCCGCTTGTCATGTTTGCGACAAGAACGCCGTGTCGCCAGCGCCGACTCTCGGCAAAACAATAACTTGCAAGCGTGGCACGGGCTTTGCGCTGTATTGCCTGACGCAGCCCAAATACGATCCGCCCCCAAGGAGAACCGCCATGATCAATCTGACCCCCGCCGCATCGAAAGCCATCAACCGCTTCATCAAGGGCGCCGAGAATCCGGTCGCCGGCCTGCGCATCTTTGTCTCCGGCGGCGGCTGCTCCGGCCTGCAATACGGCCTGCGCCTGGAGCAGGACAAGGCCGAGGACGACTATGAATTCGACATCGGCGCCGGCGCCATGCTGCTGGTCGACCCGATGAGCCGGCCGATGCTGGAAGGCCTGACCGTGGATTTCGTCGACAGCCTGACCCAGACCGGCTTCAAGTTCAACAACCCGAACGCCACCGGCGGTTGCGCCTGCGGCCAGTCGTTTTCCGCCTGAGGAGTCGCGCCATGTGGGATTACTCCGAAAAAGTCCGCGAGCACTTCTTCAACCCGCGCAATTCCGGTCCGCTGGAAAATGCCAACGGCACCGGCGACGTCGGCTCGATCAAGTGCGGCGACGCGCTGCGCCTGATGCTGAAAGTGAATCCGGAAAGCGAGATCATCGAGGACGCACATTTCCAGACCTTCGGCTGCGGCTCGGCCATTGCGTCGAGCTCGGCGCTGACCGAGATCATCAAGGGCAAGACGCTGGACGACGCCTTGAAGGTCAGCAACCAGGACATCGCCGACTACCTCGACGGCCTGCCGCCGGAAAAGATGCACTGCTCGGTGATGGGGCGCGAGGCGCTGCAGGCGGCGGTGGCCAACTACCGCGGCGAGGAATGGAGCGACGACCATGAGGAAGGCGACCTGGTCTGCAAGTGCTTCGCCATCGACGCCGTGATGATCGAGGACACCGTGCGCGCCAACGGACTCAAGACGCGCGAGGAAGTGACCAACTACACCAAGGCCGGCGGCGGCTGCTCGGCCTGCCACGAGAAAATCGAGGACGTGCTGATTGCCGTGAATGGCCGCCTGTATTCGAGCGAGCCGAAGCCGAAGAAGGCTCCTGCGGAGTCCCCAGTGAAGCCACAGCTCACCAACTACCAGCGCATCCGCAAGATCGAGGACACGCTGGAAGCCATCCGCCCCATGCTGCAGCGCGACCATGGCGACGTGACCCTGGTCGAGGTCGACGGCAAGAAGATCTACGTTGCGCTATCCGGCGCGTGTCAGGGCTGCCAGATGGAAGCCGCGACCCTGGGCGGCATCCAGCACAAGCTGGTCGAGGCGCTGGGCGAACTGGTGCAAGTGCTGCCCGTCGGCGCCATGGCCAATCATTGACAACACAGAAATCTGAACGTCATTCCCGCGAACGCGGGAATCCAGAGTTGCACCGCTGGATTCCGGGTCAAGCCCGGAATGACGGAACCTGAAGCTGTTCAGTATCTTCCGGGAGCCGCAAATGAAGCCGATCTACATGGACAACAACGCCACCACGGCCTGCGATCCGGCCGTGGTCGAGGCCATGCTGCCTTTCTTCACCGAGCAGTTCGGCAATGCCTCGTCGATCCACAGTTTCGGCGCGCAGGTGGGCAAGGCGCTCAAGGAGGCGCGGGTGCGGGTGCAGACCCTGCTCGGCGCGGCGCACGATTCCGAAATCGTGTTCACCTCCTGCGGCACCGAGTCGGATTCGACGGCCATCCTCTCCGCGATCAAGGCCCAGCCCGAGCGTAGGACCATCATCACCACGGTGGTCGAGCATCCGGCCATCCTGACGCTGTGCGACCAGCTCGAAAAAGAGGGCTGCGTCGTACACAAACTCAAGGTCAACAAGAAGGGCCGCGTCGATCTCGACGAGTACAAGTCCCTGCTCAATGACCGCGTCGCCATCGCTTCGATCATGTGGGCCAACAACGAGACCGGCACGATATTCCCGGTCGAGGAAATGGCCGAGATGGCGCATGAAAAAGGCATCATGTTCCATACCGACGCGGTGCAGGCGGTAGGCAAGCTGCCCATCGACCTGAAGAGCACGAAGATCGACATGCTCTCGCTGTCCGGCCACAAGCTGCACGCGCCGAAGGGCATCGGCGTGCTCTACGTCCGCCGCAACACGCGCTTCCGCCCGCTGCTGCGCGGCGGCCACCAGGAGCGTGGGCGGCGCGCCGGCACCGAGAATTCGGCCTCCATCGTCGGGCTCGGCGTTGCCTGCGAGCTCGCGCAGCAGCACATGGCCGAAGAAAACACCGTGGTCAAGAAGCTGCGCGACCGGCTCGAGCGCGGCATCCTGGCCAAGGTGAAAAATTCCTTCGTCAATGGCGACACGCTCTACCGCCTGCCCAATACCGCCAGCATCGCCTTCGAATACGTCGAAGGCGAGGGCATCCTGCTCATGCTCAACAAGCAGGGCATCGCCGCGTCCTCGGGTTCGGCCTGCACCTCGGGTTCGCTGGAACCCTCGCACGTGATGCGCGCCATGGGCATTCCCTACACGGCGGCGCACGGCACCATCCGTTTTTCGCTGTCGCGCTACAACACCGAAGAGGAAGTCGATCGCGTGATTGCGGCCGTGCCGCCCATCATCGCGCAGCTGCGCAAGCTGTCGCCCTACTGGAGCGGTGAGGGTCCGGTGGCGAATCCGGAAGAAGCGTTCGCGCCGAGCTATGCCTGAGCGGCGCGGCTACTTGCGCTGGATCAGCTCGATCTTGTAGCCGTCGGGATCTTCGACGAAGGCAATCACGCTGCTGCCGCCCTTCATCGGGCCGGCCTCGCGCGTGACCTTGCCGCCGCGCTGGCGGATCGCGTCGCAGGCCGCATAGGCATCGTCGACGGCCAGCGCAATGTGGCCGTAGCCGGTGCCGATCTCGTAGCGGTCGACGCCCCAGTTGTGGGTGAGTTCGATTGCGGCGCCGTCCTTCTCGTCCTCATAGCCGACGAAGGCCAGCGTGAACTTTCCTTCCGGGTAGTCGTGGCGCCGCAGCAGGCGCATGCCGAGGACATCGGTATAGAAGGCCAGCGACTTGTCGAGATCGCCGACGCGCAGCATGGTGTGCAGGATTCGCATGGTGAGCCTCTTTAATGTGAAACAACTCGATCGGAGCGCCTGGTGATAGCCGAGCGAAGCGAGCAAACCAGAAGCCTCCCCGCGAGGGGGCGAGGCGGGGTTTCGCACCGCATGCGGTGCGCCGCCGCAGCCGGCTGGCTGTGCAAAGCCAGCCGTGGGCCGCGCAGCGGATGGGAG
>VBWA01000044.1 GCA_006218025.1 Rhodocyclaceae bacterium
ACCGGAACATATGTCGTTATATGTGAGGATAGCGAGCACCGCCCAAGCCCCGATCCGGCACGCGCAGTAGATTTATTCATACGCTGTCAGACGATCGGGTTGTGGACGGTCACCAGCTTGGTGCCGTCGGGAAAGGTGGCCTCGACCTGGATCTCGGGAATCATCTCCGGCACGCCTTCCATGACCTCGTCGCGCTTTAGCAGCGTCGCGCCGTAGCTCATCAACTCAGCCACGGATTGCCCGTCGCGTGCGCCCTCCAGGATCCCGGCGCTGATGAAGGCCACGGCCTCCGGATAGTTGAGCTGGAGCCCGCGTCCCTTGCGGCGTTCGGCCAGCAGCGCGGCGGTGAAGATCAGCAGCTTGTCCTTCTCGCGTGGAGTGAGTTCCATGGGGTCTCCTTCAGGTATTCCAGATGCGCGGCGCGATGGCGTCGCGGCCGACGATTGTCGGACGCAAACATTGCCAGAGTGCGACAAACCATTCGCGCGCGGCTTCCGCCGAATGGCCGAGATAGCGGCCGACAAACAACTGCGGCAAGACGCTGACGCCGCACCGTGCACCCGGTTCGATCGCGGTGACGGCGCGACAGGCGCGCAGGGTTTCCGGCTCGATCTCGCGGCCCGCCGCCAGCACGGTGCTGCAGACGCTGAAGCCGGCGAGGCCGATCGGTGAATCCATGAGGGCCGATCCGCCATCGATCACGCCGCGCTCGCGCCACAGCAGCCATCCGTCGGCGCGGATGTCCGTGGCGAGCTTCAGGCGTCCACGATCGAGGGTCTCGCCGCTCGCGCGCCGGCCGAAGCAGATCGTTTCCACGCCCGTAAAACGTGCGCCCTGCTCCAGCTCGATCGTGGTTCTCATAGTCGCCTGCGCACCGGAGAACACGATGCTCTCCTGCGGCAGCCATTCCACCGTGGCGCCAGCGCCGACTTTCAGATGCACCTGCTGCGAGGACTGCGCGCCGCCCGATCGATACCACTTGCCGGCCCCCGGCGTGGTCAGCAGGGCATGGGCCGCCGCATCCGCCTCGATGCGAATGTCGAGCTGGTCGCCGCCGGCAATCCCGGCGGGCGGGTGAAGCACAATGGCATGGCACACTTCGGGCCCTTCCGGATAGAGCGCCTTCTGCACACGCAGCGGACCGCGATGGTCGCGGCGGACCAGAATCGTCGCGTCGCCGCGGCGGGCGAAGCCGAGCACGAGCGAAGCCTGCCAGGGGGCGGAAATTGGTTCGGTGACCTGCATGGCCGAATCATACCGCCAGCAGTTCTCGCACGCCGTCCGCCGCCATGTCCGCGCCCGCGCCGCGCTTGATGATTTCGCCGCGCTCCATGACCAGGTACTGGTCGGCCAGGCTCTGGGCGAAATCGTAGTACTGCTCGACCAGCAGGATCGCCATGTTGCCCTCTTGGGCCAGCATGCGGATGGCACGCTCGATGTCCTTGATGATCGAGGGCTGGATGCCCTCGGTCGGCTCGTCGAGGATCAGCAGGCGCGGGCCGAAGGCCAAGGCACGGCCGATGGCGAGCTGCTGCTGCTGGCCGCCGGAGAGGTCGCCGCCGCGGCGTTTCAACATCTGCTTCAACACCGGGAACATTTCGAATATGCGCTCCGGGATCGGCGTGCCGGCGGGTCGCGTGGCGAGGCCCATTTGCAGATTTTCGAGCACCGTCAGGCGCGGGAAGATCTCGCGGCCCTGCGGCACGTAGCCGATGCCGGCTTGCACGCGCTCGTGGGAGGGTGCGCGCGTGAGATCCTTGCCGTCGAAGGAAATGCTGCCGGTCTTGGAAGGCACGAGACCCATCAGGCATTTCAGCAGCGTGGTCTTGCCGACTCCGTTTCTGCCGAGCACGGTCGTCACCTTGCCGATCGGCGCCTCGAAACTCACATCGCGCAGGATGTGGCTGCCGCTGTAGTACTGGTTGAGTTTGTCGACTTTCAACATGATCAGCGGCCCAAGTACACTTCGATCACGCGCTGGTCGTTCTGCACCGTGGCGAGGTCGCCCTCGGCCAGCACCGAACCTTCATGCAGCACGGTGACCATGCCGCCCAACTGCGCGATGAAGGCCATGTCGTGCTCGACCACGACCAGCGAATGCTTGCCGGCGAGCGACTTGAACAGCTCGCCGGTGCGCGCGGTTTCGTCGTCGGTCATGCCGGCCACGGGTTCGTCGAGCAGCAAGAGCTTCGGGTCCTGCATCAACAGCATGCCGATTTCCAGCCACTGCTTCTGCCCGTGCGAAAGCAGGCCGGACTGGCGTTCTGCCTCGCCGTCGAGGCGGATCAGGCGCAGCGTATCGGCGATCCTGTCGCGCGCCTCGTCGTCAAGCCAGGCGAAGAGGCTGGTGCGCGCACGCTTGTCCATCTTCATCGACAGTTCGAGGTTCTCGAACACGGTGAGGTTCTCGAAAATGGTCGGCTTCTGGAACTTGCGGCCGATGCCGAGGTGGGCGATGTCGGGTTCCGACATGCGGCGCACGTCGATGTTCTGATCGAACATCACCTTGCCGCGATCGGCCCGCGTCTTGCCGGTGATGACGTCCATCATGGTGGTCTTGCCGGCGCCGTTGGGGCCGATGATGCAGCGCAGTTCGCCGACATCGATGTCGAGCGAGAGTTCGTTCAGCGCGCGAAAGCCGTCGAAGCTGACCGTGACTTCATGAAGGTGGAGAATGCTGATGCCACTCATGCCGCACTCCCCTGCTTGCGTTTGTCGCGCAGCTTGCGCCACAGGCCGACCACGCCGTCGGGCAGCCACAGCGTGACGCCGACGAACAGCGCGCCGAGAAAGAACAGCCAGTACTCGGGGAAGGCCACGGTGAAGAAACTCTTCGCCAGGTTCACGATGAAGGCGCCGAGTACCGGGCCAATCAGCGTGGCGCGGCCGCCGACCGCGACCCATATCGCGATCTCGATGGAATTCGCCGGCGACATTTCGCCGGGGTTGATGATGCCGACCTGCGGCACGTAGAGCGCACCGGCGATGCCGCACAAAAGCGCCGACAGGGTCCAGATAAAGAGCTTGTAGTAGAGCGGGTTGTAGCCGATGAACATGACGCGGGATTCGGCGTCGCGGATCGCCGCCAGCACGCGGCCGAGCTTCGATGTCACCAGGTAGCGGCCGAGCACCAGGGTCGCCAGCAGCATCGCCGCGGTCAGCGCAAACAAGGCGACGCGGGTTTCGGGCGCGGTGATGCTGTAGCCGAGGATGCGCTTGAAGTCGGTGAAGCCGTTGTTGCCGCCGAAGCCGGTTTCGTTGCGGAAGAAGAACAGCATCGCGGCGAAGACCATGGCCTGGGTGATGATCGAAAAATACACGCCCTTGATGCGCGAACGGAAGGCAAAGAAGCCGAAGATCAGCGCCACCAGCGCCGGCACGACGAGGACGAGAATGAGCACCCAGAGGATGGAATCCGAGCCCGTCCAGTACCAGGGCAAGGCCTTCCAGTCGAGGAAGACCATGAAGTCGGGCAGGTCCGACTGGTAGGAACCGTCGCGGCCGATCTGTCGCATCAGGTACATGCCGAAGGCGTAGCCGCCGAGGGCGAAGAAGAGGCCGTGGCCGAGCGAAAGAATGCCGGTGTAGCCCCAGATCAGGTCCATCGCCACGGCGACGATGGCGTAGCACATGATCTTGCCGACCAGGGTGATGACGTAGGCCGAGACATGGAAGGGACTGCCCGCCGGCACCAGCAGGTGCAAGGCCGGCAGCAGGACCAGCGTGATGGCGGCGGCGATCGCGATGGCGATCCAGCCCCGCTTTGGCGTGGCGCCGAAGAAGCGGACGATGAAGGGGGTGCGCTTCATGATTCGACGAACCTGCCCTTCAACGCAAAGAGGCCCTGCGGACGCTTCTGGATGAACATGATGATGAACACCAGCACGACGATCTTGGCGATCACCGCGCCGGCCCAGCTTTCGATGAACTTGGTCACGATGCCCAGCCCCAGCGCCGCCCAGACCGCGCCGGCCAATTGCCCGACGCCGCCCAGCACGACGACCATGAAGGAATCGACGATGTAGCCCTGCCCCATGTCGGGGCCGACGTTGGCGATCTGCGACAGGGCGACGCCGCCCAGACCCGCGATGCCGGCGCCGAGCGCGAAGGCCACGGTGTCGATGCGCCCCGTCGGCACGCCGACGCAGCCGGCCATGGCGCGGTTCTGCGTCACGGCGCGAACGAACATGCCGAGTCGCGTCCTGTTCATCAGCACCCAGACCAGCATCAGCACGAACAGGGCGAAGCCGACGATGACGATACGATTGAGCGGCAGCACGATGCTGGGCAGTATTTCGAGTCCGCCTGACATCCAGGAGGGATTCGCGACCTCGACGTTCTGCGCGCCGAAGATCACGCGCGCCGCCTGGATCAGCATCAAGGAGAGGCCCCAGGTGGCGAGCAGCGTTTCCAGCGCACGGCCGTAGAGCCAGCGGATTACCGTGCGCTCCAGCAGCACGCCGACCGCCGCCGCGGCGAAGAAGGCCACCGGTACGGCAGCCAGCAGATACCAGTCGAGTTGCGCCGGAAAATGCGTGCGGAACAGGCTCTGTATCACGTAGGTGGCATAGGCGCCGATCATCAGCAGTTCGCCGTGAGCCATGTTGATCACGCCCATGACGCCGTAGGTGATGGCGAGGCCCAGCGCGGCGAGCAGCAGGATGCTGCCCAGCGAGAGGCCGGAGAAGATGCGGCCAAGGGTCTCGGCCAGGGTCAGGCGGTCCTTGACCGCGAGATAGGAGCGGAAGGCGGCGCGGCGCACCTCGACATCGGCCTCGTTGGCCGGTTCGCTTTGTGCCTTGAGCACGGCCTTGGTGTTCGGATCGGCACTGGTCGCCAGCGAGTTCGCTGCCGCCAGGCGAATTTTCGGATCGGCATCCTTGAGCGTCGCCAGCGCATGGATTTCGACCAGCAACGCGCGGATCTTCGGCTCGCTTTCGCGGTCGCGCGCCTTCGCCAGCATCGGCGCCATCGCGGCCTCGACATTGGTGGCGATTTCCTTGACCGCCTTGAAGCGCACCGTCACGTCGGGGTCGATGAGTTTCAGCACCGCCAGTGCGCCTTCGAGTTCGCGCCGCACGCGGTTGTTGATCGTGATGTCCTCGCCCTTGTCATCCTTCAGCGTGCCGTCGGCAAGCTGCTGCAGCACCTCCAACGCCTCGGGCTCGGCGGTAAGCGCAAGCTTCTGGATCGCGGCGATCTTGTCGTCGGATTCCTCGGCCGCGAGCTGGCGCACCAAGGCCGGGTCCGGCACCGCGTAGGCGGCGAGACTCAGGCAGCACAGCAGGGTGAAGACGAGTTTGCGCATTTTCGGGAAAGTCGGCGCTGGCGGTACGGCGACCCGCGAAAGCGCGGCCGCCGTACCGGTTCAGCTACACAGGGAGCAAGGATCGAAGCTTACTTGCCTTCGGGCTCGTCCTTCTTCTTGTCGTTGCCTGCGATGAAGGGCGACCAGGGCTGGGCCTTGACCGGGCCCTTGGTCTTCCAGACCACGTTGAACTGGCCATCGGCCTTGACTTCGCCGATGAACACTGCCCGGTGCAGGTGGTGGTTCTTCTCGTCCATCTTGATGGTGAAGCCCGACGGCGCCTTGAAGGTCTGGCCGCCCATGGCCGCGATCACCTTGTCGACGTCGGTACTCTTGGCCTTCTCGACCGCCTGTTTCCACATGTGGAGGCCGATATAGGTGGCTTCCATCGGGTCGTTGGTGACGACTGACTCGGCCTTCGGCAACTTCTGCTTTTTCGCCCAGTCGCGGTACATCTTGATGAAGGCGTCGTTCTGCGGGTTCTTGATCGACTGGAAGTAGTTCCAGGCGGCGAGGTGTCCCACAAGCGGTTTCGTATCGACGCCGCGCAGCTCCTCTTCGCCGACCGAGAAAGCCACCACCGGCACGTCGGTCGCCTTGAGGCCGGCGTTGCCGAGTTCCTTGTAGAAAGGCACGTTGGAATCGCCGTTGATGGTCGACACCACGGCCGTCTTCTTGCCCTCGCCGGCGAACTTCTTGATCTTGGCGATGATGGTCTGGTAGTCGGAATGGCCGAAGGGGGTGTACTCCTCCATGATGTCGGCTTCGGCGACGCCCTTCGACTTGAGGAAGGCGCGCAGGATCTTGTTGGTGGTGCGCGGATAGACGTAGTCGGTGCCGAGCAGCACCCAGCGCTTGGCCGAGCCGCCGTCCTTGCTCATCAGGTATTCGACGGCCGGGATCGCCTGCTGGTTGGGCGCAGCGCCGGTGTAGAAGACGTTCTTTTCGAGTTCCTCGCCCTCGTACTGCACGGGATAGAACAGCAGGCCGTTGAGTTCCTTGAACACGGGGTTCACCGACTTGCGCGAGACCGATGTCCAGCAGCCGAAGACCACCGCGACCTTGTCCTGCGTCAGGAGCTGGCGAGCCTTCTCGGCGAACAGCGGCCAGTTGGAGGCCGGATCCACCACCACGGCTTCGAGCTGCTTGCCCATGACACCGCCCTTGGCATTGATTTCGGCGATGGTCATCAGCGCCGTTTCCTTCAGCGCGGTTTCTGAAATGGCCATGGTGCCGGAAAGGGAATGCAGGATGCCGACCTTGATGGTGTCGGCGGCGATGGCGGGAAGCGAAGCAAAGCCGGAGGCGGCCAGCGCTATTGAAACGGCGGTGGCCTTGATGAAGTTGCGACGAAACATGGCAAAACTCCTTTCAATGGATGTGAGCGGACCAACCGTTTAGTCTTAAACGGTGCAGTCCTTCCATAGCGAAGGGCGTGCCATGTCATCGGCAAAGCCGCACAAACAGCTGCAATCGGTTGCTGCTGCTGGGAAAATCCTTGACGCCGCGGCACGCGCAACGGACCGAGGGGAGAAACCGGCGCGCACCAAAATGGAGGAACAGCAAAATTCTGCTGCTCTCTCTTGGTGCGCCGCCTTGGCCCTTGCGAAAAATCCGCGGAGCCTGGAGGACTATGATTTCTTCTTTCGCGACACAGCGGCGCGGGGCTTCGCCGCGGACTTGGTCCTGGTCTTGGCCTTGGGGGGTAGCTGCGGGGCTGGCGCTGGCGCAGGCGGCATGTCGCCGATTACGCCCTTGAGCGGACAAATCTTGAAAGCCGGGCATTTCTGGCAACCGGCGACGATGGCAATCGGGCAAAGCTTCATGGGGATTCCTGTTAACAGTGAATTCAATTTTGAAGTATGCGCGCCCGGCCCGTCCGAAAGTAGTCTGTTGCGCCTAAAGCGAAGCTTCCTCCCGTGGAATCCGTGACAAAATACTTGGACAGTTGCGAGCCCAATTTTTCAGCAGCGAATTTCCGGCAGGTAGCCAGCGCATGACCCAAAAATCCGAAACTCTCATCGAGATCGACGATCTTCACTTTTCCTACGAAGGTCACAAGGTTCTTGACGGCATCGAGCTGCGCATTCCTCGCGGCAAGGTGGTGGCTATCCTCGGCGCCAGCGGCTCGGGCAAGAGCACCCTGCTGCGACTGATCGGCGGTCAATTGCGGCCGGATCGCGGGAGCGTCCGGGTGGACGGCAAGGTCATCCACGAACTGGATCACGCCGGCCTGTACGAGATGCGGCGCAACATGGGCATGATGTTCCAGGCAGGCGGCCTGTTCAGCGACATGAGCGTCTATGACAACGTCGCCTTCCCCATGCGCGAACTGACCGACCTGCCCGAGATCGTGATTCGCGACCTGGTTCTGATGAAGCTGCAATCGGTCGGCCTGCGCGGCACCACCGGCCTGATGCCGAACGCACTCTCGGGCGGCATGTCGCGGCGCGTGGCGCTAGCCAGGGCGATCGCCCTCGATCCGATGCTGACCATGTACGACGAGCCGTTTGCCGGCCTCGATCCGATCTCGCTCAACGTGATCGCCGAGCTGATCCGGCGCCTCAATGATGCGCTGGGCGCGACTTCCATCATCGTCACCTACGACGTCTCGGAATCCCTGAAAGTCGCGGACTATGCCTTCCTGATCTACAAGGGCGTGGTGGCGGCCGAAGGTACGCCGGAGGAGCTGCTGGCATCCTCCGATCCCTTCGTGGACCAGTTTCTTCACGCCCGTCCCACGGGGCCGGTTGCCTTCCATATGGAAGGCGCTCCCTATCAGGAAGATCTTCGGATCAACGCCTAGTCGTCAGGACCAGCCAAGTTCGGCGCGCACGATGGCGGCCCCCGCCGCGAGCGCCTGCAGCTTGCCGCGGGCGACGGCGCGCGGCAGCGGCACCATGCCGCAGTTGGTGCAGCCGATCAGGCGGTGCGGCTTGACCCACTGCAGCGCGCGGCGCAGCGTGGCTGCGACTTCCTCGGGCGTCTCGATCCGGTTGGTGGCGACGTCGATCGCACCGACCATGACCTCCTTGCCGTCGAGCAGGCCGATCAGTTCCATCGGCACGTGCGAGTTCTGGCATTCGAGACTGACCTGGTTGATGCGGCTGGCGGCGAGCAGCGGGAAGGTCTGCTCGTACTGCCGCCACTCGGCGCCGAGTCCCTCCTTCCACTTGATGTTGGCCTCGATGCCGTAACCGTAGCAGATATGCACTGCGGTCTTGCAGGGCAGGTTCGCGGCGGCACGCTCCAGCGTCGTCACGCCCCAGTCGCGGACCTCATCGAAAAACACGTTGAAGGCCGGTTCGTCGAACTGCACGATGTCGACGCCGGCCTCGACGAGTTCCCGCGCCTCCTGGTTGAGGATCTCGGCAAAGGCCCAGGCCAGCTTTTCGCGGCTGCCGCCGTAGTAGGCGTCGAAAAGCGTATCGATCATGGTCATCGGGCCGGGCAGGGTGAACTTGATCGGCTGGCTGGTGAGCAGGCGCAGACGCCGCGCGTCCTCGACGAAGACCGGGCGCTTGCGCGACACCGCTCCCACGACCGTCGGCACCTCGGCGTCGTAGCGGTCGCGAATGCGCATGGTCTTGCGATTGACGAAATCGACGCCGTCGAGATGCTCGATGAAGGTCGTCACGAAATGCTGGCGCGTCTGCTCGCCGTCGCCGATGACGGTGATGCCGGCGCGCAACTGGTCGTCGACGGCGAGCCGCATGGCGTCCATCTTGGCCTGCTCCAGCGTCTCGCCCGAAAGCTGCCAGGGCGCCCACAGTTTTTCGGGTTGGGCCAGCCAGGCCGGTTTCGGCAGGCTTCCCGCGATGGCGGTGGCAATGGGTTGGGTCATCTCGCTTGCTCCTTGGGGTTGGCTGCGCCGGGCTGCCTGGTTTGTCTGGCGATTTGCGGCCCGGCAGCGGATTATCCCCTTAAAATTCCTGGCAGCGCGGGCGCATGCTCGGCCCGTGCCTTCCGCAACAGGAGATGGCAGATGGGCAAGATCGACCTGAATCACCTTCGCACCTGGATCGGGAAATCCCGCAGCGACGAGGACCTGATTTCGGCCCGCCACGCGCGGCTCATGGCGGCGACGGTGGATTACCCTGCCGCCGGGCGCATCTGCGACGGCGAGGCCCTGCCGCCGCTGTGGCACTGGATCTATTTTCTGGACGGCCTGCCGTCACGCGAGCTCGGCCGCGACGGCCATCCGGCGCGCGGCGGATTTCTGCCGCCGGTGCCGCTGGCCAATCGCATGTGGGCCGGCGGACGCCTGTCATTCCTGGCACCGGTGCGGATCGGCTCGATCGCGCGCAAGGAATCGAGCATCCTGAACGTCGAACACAAGAGCGGACGCTCGGGCGACCTTGTGTTCGTCACCGTGCTCCACGAACTGAAATCGCCGCAGGGCGATCTGCTCATCCGCGAGGAACATGACATTGTCTACAAGGATGCAAACGCGCCGGGAAAGTCTGCGGCTGTCGCGCCGCCTGCGATGCCCGCACAATTCAGCAGGACATACGCGCCAACCACGACCACGCTGTTCAGGTACTCGGCCCTGACCTTCAACGGCCATCGGATTCACTACGACGCAGACTACTGTCGCGACGTGGAGGCGTATCCGAACCTGGTGATTCACGGCCCGCTCAACGCAACCATGCTGGCGAGCCATGCCGAAGAAGTGAGCGGGCGCCGGCTTCGCGACTTCAACTACCGTGGCCTGTCGCCTGCCCTGCTCGGTGATTCGATCACGCTCCATGCGAATCTGCTGGGAGATAGCGTCGTCCTGTATGCAACGCGCAACACGGACACCGTATGCATGCAGGCGGAGGCGATGCTTGGCTGACGGCCGCAAACCTTATCGACGACAGCCGTCCTGGCCAGAAATGTCGGGCGACGACCGGGATCGCGATGGAGTTGTCTGTCTTCCCAGAGAATTTATGCCAAAGGTACTAGTGCCGGCACGCTTAAACGCCTATGCTTCGCTTTGCCGCAAATGGCAAATCCTTCCGGCGTCCAAGATCATAAAGACAGCTTCCGCGCCATGCTCCGTTTGATCAATCCACGCCTGCTCGCCGCGGCGGCTATCGTGTTCCTGCTGGCCGCGGCTGCGGCAGCCGGCCTGATCTGGCAAGTGCAGCAGCACGATGTTCAGGAAGAACGTGCGCGCGTCACCGGACTGACCAAAGACCAGGCACACGCCCTCGAAACCAGCCTGGAACGGGCCTTGTCCGCCAGCTACGCCATGGCCGCCCTGGTTCGCCAGGGCAACGGCAGCATCACCAACTTCGATGCCGCGGCAGGCCAGATGCTGCAGTTCTACCCGGGTGTTTCCCTGCTGGCGCTATCGCCCGGAGGCGTCATTCGGAGCGTGGTGCCGCTGGCCGGTAACGAAAGCGCCATCGGCTTCGACCAGTTTCGGGATCCGGCGCAAAGCAGGGAGGCCCTGATCGCCCGCGACACCGGAAAGCTGACCCTGGCCGGACCGCTGAATCTGGTTCAAGGCGGCACGGGCGTGATCGGGCGCCTGCCCGTGTTCCTCGAAGATGCACAGGGCAAGCCCTGGTTCTGGGGTTTGGCCAACGTCGTCATCCGCATCCCCGGGTTGCTCGAAAGTGCACGCTTGCCGCATTTGGTCGAGCAGGGTTTCAATTACGAACTCTCGCGCGTTCACCCGGACAGCGGACAAAAGCAAATCATCGCGGCCTCCTCATCGACGCCCCTGGTTACGCCGGTACAACAGGATCTGAAGCTGGCCTACGGCAACTGGACGCTGAGCGTCGCACCCGTCAAGGGCTGGGGCGACCGGCTCGGGCTTGGGCTCAAGGTCTTGCTCGGACTGCTCTTCAGCCTGCTGCTCGGCTACATGACGATACTGATCGGAAATCTGCGGTCTCATCAGGAGGAACTGGAACAGAAAGTCACCGAGCGGACGCAGGCGCTGGCAAAGGCAAACGACGATCTGGCCGGACGCGAGGCCTTGTTCAAGCAGATCCTCGATACCTCCAGCGTGGCGATCTTTGTGGTCGATATGGAAGGACGCATCACGCAAGCCAATCAGCGCATGGCCGAGATGTTCGGATATTCCCGCGATGCGCTGGTCGGATATGAATACGTCGCCCTGGTACATCCGGCGGAGCGCGAGCTGGGGCGACAGCGGATGCTTGCCTTGCTGAGCAGCGCCGTCCCCACAGTGGATGTCGATCGGCTCTATTGGCGCGCCGACCAGACCGAATTCTGGGGACACCTGACGGCCAGGCGCTTCTACGACGCCAACGGCGAGGAACGCGGCCTGATCGGCGTGATCGCCGATATCACGGCGCGCAGGACCATCGAGGAAAAGCTGCTGCTGCAGAACGAACTGCTCACCGCCATCGTCGAAAACTTTCCCGGCGGCATCTCGATGGTCGACGCTGACCTGCTCATGGTGGCGCACAACGAGCAGTTCAAGAAGTTGCTCGAATTGCCCGATTCGCTGGTCGACAAGCCGGTAGTGCATTTCGAGGACATCATCCGCTTCAACGCGGAGCGTGGCGAATACGGCCCCGGTGATACCGAGCAGCAGGTCGCCGCGATCGTCGAGCGCGCCCGCAACTTCCAGCCGCACCAGTTCGAGCGCGTGCGCGCCAACGGAACGGCGCTGGAGATTCGCGGCATGCCCCTGCCCGGCGGCGGCTTCGTCACCATCTACATCGACATCACCGAGCGCAAGCAGATGGAAGAGCAGGTGCATCAACTGGCCTTCTACGACGCGCTCACCAAACTGGCGAATCGTCGGCTGCTCAACGACCGCCTGAACCAGACCATGGCGGCCGGCAAACGCAGTCGTCTATATGGCGCACTGATGTTCCTCGACCTGGACAATTTCAAGCCGCTGAATGACTTGCATGGGCATGAAGTCGGCGACTTGCTGCTGAGCGAGGTAGCGACTCGGCTGAAACGCTGCGTGCGCGAGATCGACACCGCGGCGCGCTTCGGGGGCGACGAGTTTGTCGTGATGCTGTGCGATTTGAGTCCGGACAGGCCCGAATCGGCAGCGCAGGCCATGATCGTTGCCAGGAGAATCCAGACCGCCCTGTCTGCCCCTTACCTGCTGACCAGGCAGGATGGGACGGCAGCGGCTACGGTCGAACATCACTGCACGGCAAGCATCGGCGTGGCCTTGTTCATCGACCATGAAACCAGCCAGGCCGACCTCCTCAAATGGGCCGATACGGCGATGTATCAGGCCAAGGCGGCAGGGCGCAATTCGATCCGGTTTCATGATTCGAAGGCTTGAGTGACCGCCGGGAGGGAAGGTCCGCCATCCATGGCGGCGCGGTCAGCGGACATTCAAATGTAAGGCAAATCGATAACCATTTGCTAATATACGGGACTCCGCCTCCCGCCTCGTCCCGATGATTTCCCGCCGCAATTCCCTGCTTGCCACGTGGCTGCCCTTCCTCAAGTGGTGGCCGCTGGTCAGCCGTGCGACGGTGCGCGACGACCTGATCGCAGGCCTCACCGGCGCGCTGATCGTGCTGCCCCAGGGCGTCGCCTTCGCCACCATCGCCGGCCTGCCGCCGCAATACGGCCTCTACGCAGCCATGGTGCCGGCCGTGATCGCCGCACTGTTCGGATCGAGCTGGCACCTCGTCTCCGGCCCGACCACGGCCATTTCCATCGCAGTCTTTGCCTCGTTGTCGCACCAGGCCGAGCCCGGCTCGGCGCATTACATCAGCCTGGTGCTGACACTGACCTTCCTCGTCGGCATGTTCCAGCTGGTGCTCGGACTGGCGCGCATGGGCGTACTGGTGAATTTCATTTCGCACACCGTGGTCATCGGTTTCACCGCCGGCGCCGCCATCCTCATCGCGGCGAGCCAGGTCAGGAGCTTCTTCGGCATCGACATCGCGCGCGGCACGCCCTTCTACGAGACCATCCGCCAGCTCTTCGTGCAGTTCGCCGACATCAATCCCTGGGTCACGGCCATCGCCGCGATCACGCTGGTCAGCGGCATCCTGGCGCGGCGCTACGTGAAAAAGCTGCCCTACATGATCCTGGCAATGATCGTCGGCAGCCTCATCGCCGAGGGCCTCAATCTCTGGCTGGGCGAGGATGTCACCGGCATCCGGACGGTAGGCGCCTTGCCGGCAACGCTGCCGCCGCTGTCCATGCCCGACTTCTCGCTGGGGTCGCTGCGCGCGACCCTCGGCCCGGCGCTGGTGATCACCATGCTGGCGCTGACCGAAGCAGTGTCGATCAGCCGCGCCATCGCCGTGCGTTCCGAGCAGCGCATCGACGGCAACCAGGAATTCATCGGCCAGGGCCTGTCCAACATCGTCGGCGCCTTCTTTTCGGGCTACGCTTCATCCGGCTCGTTCAACCGCAGCGGCGTCAATTACGAGGGCGGCGCGCGCACCCCGCTGGCCTCGATATTCGCCTCGATCTTCCTGTTGCTGGTGCTGCTGCTGGTGGCACCTCTCGCCGCCTACCTGCCCACCGCCGCGATGGCCGGCATCCTCTTTCTGGTGGCCTGGGGACTGGTCGATTTTCATCACATCGAGGCCATTTGGCACACCAGCAAGGCGGAATCGGCGATCCTGGTGGCGACCCTGGTTGGCACGCTGTTCAACCTCGAAGCCGGCATTTTCATCGGCGTCTTCCTCTCCCTGGTGATGTTCCTGTTCCGCACGTCGCGCCCCGAGATCATCCCCGTGGTACCGGCGCCGGAGGAAGGTGCCTACCACTTCGTGCGCGCCCGCGGCCAGCCGGAATGCCCGCAACTGCGCATCGTGCGGGTTAACGGTCCGCTCTACTTCGGCGCCGCCAACTATGTGCAGCAGACATTGCAGCAGATCGACGAGGACAACCCCTTGCAGAAGTCGGTGCTGATCGCGGCGGCCAGCCTGAGCTACATCGACGTCGCCGGCGCCGAGGTGCTGGCCCAGGAGGCGCGGCGCCGGCGACGACTCGGCGGCGGACTGTATTTCTACCGCCTCAACCAGCCGCTGAAGAACTTCCTCAAGCAGGGCAACTACGTCAAGGACATCGGCGAAGGTGCTTTCTTCCCGGTCATGACCAATGTCACCGGTGCGCTCTACTGGACGCTGGATCCCGACGTCTGCCGGACCTGCAAAACGCGCATCTTCAAGGAATGCCATGGCACGCTGTTGCCCGACGGCTTGCGTCGCCAGCGACTGTTGCTGGCCACCGACGGCAGCGAGTTCTCGCAGGCGCCGACGGCGATCGCCATCGCGCTGGCCAGGAGTTTCGGCGTCACGCTCGACATCATGACCGCCATCGCCGTGCCTGAGGAGCACGAGCTGGCGCGCGCGCGTCTCGCCCCCGTGGTGCGCCAGGCGCTGGTGGCCGGCGTCGACAGCGAGGAAATTGTGCGCCGCGGCAAGCAACCGGTACAGGAAGTGATCGCCGCCGCCGCCGCGGCCGACACCAACATTCTCGTCATCGGCCGGCGGCCGCCCCGCGGCGACCTGAAGGACAAACTGCTCGGCGACGCCGCGGCTCACGTCATCGGCAGCGCGCCCTGCCATGTCCTCGTCGCCGGCTGGCAGGCCGCGATGTGGCACAAGCGCATCCTGTTCGCCAGCGACGGCAGCGACCACAGCGACAGCATCGCCGAAGTCGCCAGCCAGATCGCCAGAATCACCGGCACCCCGGTCACCATCGTCTGCGCCGTCGCCCACGACAGGGATATCGCAGAAGCCCTGGCAGATGCCGAACACAAGGCCGGACTGATGCGCCTCGACGGTGTGGACTGCGACACGCGCGTCGTCTGCGCCGCACCGGCACAGACCATCATCAATGCGGCGCGGGAACTCGACGCCGATCTCGTTGTGGTCGGCCACCACCGCGGCAAGGGCCTCAACCGCGTTATCGCCGGCAGCGTCACCGACCGGGTCATCGGCACGCTGACCTGCGCCGTGCTGGTGGTCAGGCCGGCCGCCGAAGACCACGAGGTCAAGGCCGCCATCGACAAGCAATCCTGAGAGGCTCCCTGGAACCTTTCCGGCGCCCGCCTGCGGCGCCGGGATTTTTTCGCGGCCGGTGCGCCGCGAACTCAGGCGTCAGGCGGCCGGCACCGGCATCGCGCGCCGGTCGAGCAGCGCCATCCAGCCGCGGATCACGCGGTAGAGCACCCACAGCCCGGTGCCGACGATCACCATGAATGCCGCCGGTATGCCGATCAGCGTGACCGCCAGCAGGCCGGCCACCACCAGCCACAACGCGGCAAACCAGAAGCTGCGCAACTGCCAGCGCCAGTGCGTCGCCAGCCACGTGCCACGGACCTGGTCGCGCGTGACGTAGTTGATGATCACGGCGATGATCGACGGCCAGCCGAAGACGAAGGCGCCAATGATGCTGGCAGAGCTGATTATTCCGGACGCTGCCGACAGCGCATGCAGTCCGTACATCACATGACACCAGGCCCGCGGACCATCCAGTTGGCCGTCCGCTTCATCGCGCGCAGGAATCACTTCGGGTTCGGTCATGGCGGCTCCTAGAGTCCCAAATCTTGCCACAGCGCATCGACGCGCTGCTTGACGGCGGGGTCCATGGCGATGGGACGACCCCACTCGCGCGTCGTCTCGCCAGGCCACTTGTTGGTCGCATCGATACCCATTTTGCTCCCGAGGCTCGCCACCGGTGAAGCGAAATCGAGGTAATCAATGGGCGTGTTCTCGGCAATCAGGGTGTCGCGCGCGGCGTCGACACGCGTGGTGAGCGCCCAGATGACCTCGGGCCAGGAACGCACATCGACGTCTTCGTCGGTAACGATGATGAACTTGGTGTACATGAATTGGCGCAGGAAGCTCCAGATGCCGAACATCACGCGCTTGGCATGCCCCGGATACTGTTTCCTGATGCTGACCACGGCCAGCCGGTAGGAGCAGCCCTCGGGCGGCAGGTAGAAATCGACGATCTCGGGAAATTGCTTTTGCAGCAGCGGGACAAACACTTCGTTCAAGGCCAGGCCGAGCATCGCCGGCTCGTCGGGCGGCTTGCCGGTGTAGGTGGAATGGTAGATCGGGTCGCGGCGCATGGTGATGCGGCCAGTATGGTCGCCAAACGGCCCTTCCGGGGCAGTTTCGTATTTTTGGCCTTCCGCGGCCGTCTCATTGGGATTGATGAAACCTTCGAGCACGATCTCGCTCGATGCCGGTACCTGCAGGTCCGAGCCGAGGCACTTCACCACTTCCGTCCTGGCTCCGCGCAGCAGCCCGGCGAACTGATATTCGGACAGCGTGTCGGGAACCGGCGTGACCGCCGCCAGAATCGTCGCCGGATCGGCGCCGATCACTACCGCGACCGGGAAGGGCTCGCCGGGATGCGCCGCGCAATGTTCGCGGAAATCCAGCGCACCGCCGCGATGCGCCAGCCAGCGCATGATGACCTTGTTGGGCGCGATGACCTGCTGGCGGTAGATGCCGAGGTTCTGCCGGGTCTTTTGCGGCCCGCGCGTGACGACCAGACCCCAGGTGATCAGGGGCGCCACGTCGCCGGGCCAGCAGGTCTGCACCGGCAGGCGCCCCAGATCGACATCGCTGCCTTCCCATACCACGTCCTGACACGGCGCCGAGCTCAACAGCTTGGGCGCCATGTTGAGCACCTGCTTGAGCACCGGCAGCTTGTCCCAGGCGTCCTTCAGGCCCCTCGGCGGCTCCGGTTCCTTGAGGTAGGCCAGCAGCGTGCCGACGTCGCGCAAACGGGTTTTCCAGTCGGCGTCCTCATTGTCTTCGCCTTCGGCGGCGGCGATGCCGAGCGCCACGCGGCGCGGCGTGCCGAACAAATTGACCAGCACCGGAATCGAATGGCCCTTCGGCATTTCGAAGAGCAAGGCCGGCCCGCCGGCCCGCAGCACGCGGTCGGCGATCTCGGTCATCTCCAGCCTTGGATCGACCTCGACGGCGATGCGCTTGAGTTCGCCCAGCGCTTCGAGTTGGGCAATGAAATCGCGCAGATCGGTATATTTCATCGGGCAAGTTTAACCGCCCGCGCCCGATCATGGAAAAGTCGGCGCTGGCGACACGGCACTACGATACCCCTCTAACTTGTCGGTTTGTCGTCTACAGTAGGGAACCTGTTTGTCTTTCTGCATATCCGCACCGCGATGTCCACCGAATTCCTGTCGGAAAAAGAGCAGGCCGTCGTCCAGGCCGAGCAGATCAAGGCGTTCTTCAGCGAGACCAACGACCAGAACATCGCCGGCGCGCTGGTGATGAGCCTGCTGGTCTACATGGTGCACGACGGCATCCCGATCTGGACCTGGCTGCCGGCTCTGTGCGCCCTCTATCTGGTCACCGTCGTGCGCTGGTGGCTGGTCTGGCAATACCGCCACTCGCCGGGCATCCGCAGCACGGCGCAGTGGGGGCGCACCCAGGACATCACCGGTGCGCTGGCGGGAATATGCTGGGGATTCGCCAACACCGCCATGCTCATGCATGCGTCGACCGTGTCCCAGTTGGCGATCCTGACAGTGATCACCGTCTCGGCCTCGAGCAACGCTTCGGAAGGTTTTTCCTACGTACCGCCGTCGCGGGCATACATCCTCGCCTCGATCGCCCCGCCCACGCTCTGGCTGCTGACCGCCGGCGACAGCTTGCACACCATCCTCGGGATGATGCTGCTGGTGTTCCTGCCGATGACCATCTGGCAGGCGCAAAAGCGCAACCGGGTATTCATCGAGGTCCAGCAACTGCGTTTCCGCAACGAGGCGCTGGCCAGGGAAGTGACCCTGCAGCGCGACGTGGCGGAACAGGCTTACCGGACCAAGGCGCGTTTCCTCGCCGCCGCCAGCCACGACCTGCGCCAGCCGATGCAGGCCTTGTCGATCTTCCACGAACTGCTGCGCAACGAGCCGCACTCCTCGCGTGGTGCCGAGTTGCTCGCCAGCGCCCAGCAGTCCGCCGCCGCCATGAACATGCTGCTTGGCGCCCTGCTCGACATCTCGAAGCTCGACGCCAACGTCATCAATACCGATTGCCGTCCGTTTCCGGTGCAGACCCTGCTCGACGAAATGGCGCGTGAGTTCGCGCCGCTGGCCGGGCACAAGGGCCTGCGGCTGCGCGTCATGCCATGCTCGGCGGTCATCCGCAGCGATCCGACGCTACTGGGCCGGGTGCTGCGCAACCTGCTGTCCAATGCAATCCGCTATACGCCGTCGGGACGCGTCCTGGTGGGCTGCCGGCGACGCCGGGGGCAGTTGCACATCGAAGTGTTCGACACCGGCATCGGCATTGCCGAAGACCAGCACAGCGCGATCTTCGCCGAGTTCTATCAGGTCGACAACAAGGCCAGGGACCGGCAGCAGGGCATTGGTCTTGGCCTCGCCATCGTCGAGCGTGTAGCGCGCCTGCTCGGGCATCCGCTGACCTTGCGCTCGGCGCCGGAGCGCGGCTCCTGTTTCGCCGTTTCGGTCCCCTTGGCGGCACCGGGCGACAAACCCGCAGCGACTCCGGTCGAGGCCGAAAGCGCCCCGGCCGCCGAAAACCTCCGCGGACGGCGGGTGCTCCTGGTCGACGACGAAGAGGCCATCCGCACCGGCATGGGCGCGCTCCTGCGTGGCTGGGGATGCGAAGTGATCACCGCCGGATCCATCACCGACGCGTTGGCCAGCACCCACCACGCCGCGATCGACGCCGTCATCTCGGACATGGGCCTGCCGGGGCCGGGCAACGGCATCGACGCCATCGCCGCCTTGCGCGAACGCCACGGCGCCAACCTGCCCGCGCTGCTCGTCACCGGCGACACCAGTCAGTTCGCGTTGCAGGCCGCCAAGGACGCGAACCTCATCATGCTGCACAAGCCCATCCAGCCGGCCCGACTGCGCGCCGCCCTCACCACGAGCCTTGCGAGGAGCGACCGGCAAGGCCGCGTCCTGATCACGACATAAGCCAGGGCTGCAGGTTGAGTTCGGCCGCGATGCCCGCGAAGATGGCCGCGCCGAACCAGTTGTTGTGCCGGAAGGCGGCGAAGCAGCCCTCGCGGCTGCGGCTGCGGATCAGGCTGTAGTGATATCCGGCGACCGCAGCGGCGGTGACCAGCCCGGCAAAATACATCGGCCCGTACGCCAGCTGCCGGCCAAGGACCGCCAGGATTCCGAGCGTGGCGGCGTAGCAGAGCATCACGGCCGGCACATCGAAACGGCCGAAGGTGATCGCCGCGGTGCGGATGCCGATCTTGAGGTCATCCTCGCGATCGACCATGGCGTATTCGGTGTCGTAGGCCAGCGCCCAGAAAATGTTGGCGAGCAGCAGCGTCCAGCCCAGCGGACCGACTTCACCGGTCACCGCGGCGAACGCCATCGGAATGCCGAAGCCGAAGGCGACGCCGAGATAGGCCTGCGGCAGGGCGAAGAAGCGCTTGGTGAACGGATAGCTCGCAGCGAGAAAGACCGCGATCAACGCCAGCCACCATACCTCGGCAAAAATCGGCAGCACCAGCAGGAAGGCACAGAAAACCAGCACGGCCGCCAGCGTCAGCGCCTCGCGAACGGACACCTTGCGCGCCGCCAACGGCCTGTCTTTGGTGCGTTCGACGTGAGGATCGAAATCGCGGTCGGCATAGTCGTTGATGACGCAACCCGCGGAACGCATCAGCAGCGTGCCCATGGCGAAGATCCAGACCAGCATCCAGTACGGCTGCCCCTCCGTCGCGATCCACAGCGCCCACAGCGTCGGCCACAGCAGCAGCAGCGTGCCGATCGGCTTGTCCAGCCGCATCAGCTTTTCGTAGAGGGTCAGGCGTTCCTTGAGTTCAGCGAGAGTCATGCGACAAATTTTACGCCTTGAGCAACTCTTCGCGACCGCCCAACCAGCGCTGCAGATGCGCGGCGGCGGCCTCCGGCGCGTTGTGCAGCATGTCTTCCGCCACGGCGCGCGCCTGTTCGACCAGCGCCGCATCTTCCAGATCGGCGTAGCGCAGCAGCGGCAGGCCGCTTTGCTTCGCCCCGATAAATTCACCGGGGCCGCGCAGGCGCAAGTCCTCGCGCGCGATCTCGAAACCGTCGGTGCTCTCGAAAATGACTTTCAGCCGCGCCCGGGCAAGTTCGCCCAGCGGCTGGGCGTAGAGCAGGATGCACGCCGACTGGGCCGTGCCGCGCCCGACGCGGCCGCGCAACTGGTGCAGTTGCGCCAGGCCGAAGCGCTCGGCGTGCTCGATGACCATCAGGCTGGCATTCGGCACGTCGACGCCGACTTCGATCACCGTGGTGGCCACCAGCAAATGAATCTCGTTCGCCACGAAAGCGCTCATCATGGCGGCCTTTTCGGCAGCCTTGAGGCGGCCATGGACGAGACCGATCTTGAGGTCGGGCAGATCGGCCGCGAGGCGGGCGAAGGTCTCCTCCGCCGTCTTGAGTTGCAGGGTCTCGCTTTCTTCTATCAGCGGACAGACCCAGTAGGCCTGACGCCCGCCGCGGCAGGCCTCATGCACGCGCGCCACAACCTGGTCGCGGCGGGCTTCCGAAACCAGCTTGGTGGTCACCGGGCTGCGGCCGGGTGGCAGCTCGTCGAGCACCGAAACATCCAGGTCGGCGTAGTAACTCATCGCCAGGGTGCGCGGGATCGGCGTCGCCGACATTGCCAGCTGATGCGCATAGAGGCCCTTGTCTTTCAGCGCCAGGCGCTGGCGCACGCCGAAGCGGTGCTGCTCGTCGACAATCGCCAGGCCGAGGCGGGCGAACTCGACCTTGTCTTCGATCAGGGCATGCGTGCCGACAATAATCGGCGTGTCGCCAGCGCCGACTTTCACGATCGCCGCCTCCTTCTCGCGCTTCTTCAGGCTGCCGGTGAGCCACGCGACTTCGAGGCCGAGCGGCGCCAGCCACGCCGCCAGCTTGCGGTAATGCTGCTCGGCAAGGATTTCCGTCGGCGCCATCAGCGCCGCCTGATGCCCGGCTTCGACCGCCTGCAGCATGGCCAGCGCGGCCACCACCGTCTTGCCGCTGCCGACATCGCCCTGCAGCAGGCGCTGCATCGGATGCGGCTGGGCCAGATCGGAAGCGATCTCCTGCCAGGCACGTTGTTGCGCCTTGGTCAGGCGAAACGGCAGCGAGGCCAGCAGCGACCTGGTCAGCTTCGCCGTTGATTTGAGTCGCGGTGCGCCGCGGGCGCGGCGGGCGGCATAGGCACGCCGCAGACTGAGTTGCTGCGCCAGCAGTTCGTCGAACTGCACGCGGCGCCAGGCCGGATGGTCGCGGGCTTCCAGCTCAGCCTGGGTCATTTCCGGCGGCGGCGTATGCAGGCGATGAATTGCGGCGGCGAACTCGGGTAGATGCAGGCGCTCGCGCAGGGCCGGCGGCAGCGTGTCGGCCAGATCGGCGCGCGTCAGCGCGCGCTCGATCAGGCGGCGCAAGGTAGCCTGGCCGAGACCGGCCGTGGTCGGATAGACCGGCGTCAGGCATTCCGGCAGGCTTTCGCCGGCCGCGACGACATGGAAACGCGGATGGATGATTTCAGGACCGAGATAGCCCTCGTGCAGCTCGCCGAAAATCCTCAGGCGCGCACCGGGCTGCAAGACCTTTTGCTGGCTCGGATAGAAATTCAGGAAGCGCAGCAGCAATGCGCCGCTGTCATCCCTTACGCGCGCCAGCAACTGGCGACGCGGCCGATAGGCGATTTCGCTGTCTACGACCTCGACCTCGAACTGCGCCGCGACACCTGCCCGCGCGTCGACGAGCGCCGTGATGCGGGTTTCATCCTCGTAACGCAGCGGCAGATGCAGGATGAAATCGGCATCGGTGCGCAGACCGAGCCGAGCCAGGCGGGCCGCAAGAGTATTGGCGCTCGCGGCCTTTTTTTCAGCCAAGGACGAGCACGGCATCGGCCTCGACCAGGGCGCCGCGCGGCAATTCCTTGACGCCCACCGCGGCGCGCGCCGGGAAGGGCTCGCTGACGTATTTCGCCATGGTTTCATTCACCTTGGCGAAGTTGGCCAGGTCGGTCAGGTAGATGTTGAACTTCACCGCGTCGTTCAGCGTCGCGCCGGCGGCGGCGGCCACGGCCTTGAGGTTCTCGAAGACGCGTACGATCTGTGCCTCGATGCCTTCGACCATCTGCATGCTGACAGGATCGAGCCCGATCTGGCCGGACAGGTAGACGGTGTCGCCGACCTGCACGGCCTGCGAGTAGGTGCCGATGGCGGCCGGGGCGGCGGAGGTGGAAATAATCTTGCGGCTCATGGTTTTGTCCTGTTCACTTCCTGGTGGTTATCAGCAGGCCATCGTCGAGGCCGAGTTCCTTCAGTTTGGCGCGCGCGGCATCGACTTCCTGTCGCGTCCTGAAGGGGCCGACAGAAACGCGCGCCTCGATGGTGGCGGGGATGCCGTTTGCCACCAGTTTAGCGCGTAGATCCTCCGCGTTGGCCATGTTGCCGAAGACACCCATCTGCAGCGCGTAGCGGCGTTCGACGGCCTGCGTGACGGGACGCGATGCCGGAGCGCGGTGCGGCGCCGCCACTATGGGCGCCGGCTGAACCTGCGATGGCCGCGGCGCACTCGGTGCCGCCGTGCGCTCCGGCACGGCCTTCACTGCAGGCTTCGCCACTTCGGGCTCCGGCTTGGCCTCGATGGCGGGCGCGATCGGCTTCGTCTCCGACTCGGTGGCTGGCGCCGGCTTGGGCGGCAAGGTAAGCTTGGCGGCCACCGGAGGCGTGGGAGGCGTGTAGATCGCCTCGAACATCGCCAGGCTGCCCAACAGGCCAACCACCATCAGGGCTGCGATGAGGATGCGATTGACCAGGCGCCGCCTGAGGGACTCTTCAGGCGTGGGCGCGTGATCCAGATTCGATATCTCGTCCATTGCGATCCTCGCCTTGCTCGTGCCGCTCGAATTCATACGGCTGCGTATTGGCGCAGCCGGCAGTCGCGCCGCGCCGCTGGAGATGCCGCAGCAGGCGGTAATTCCGCTGGCCGCCCATTACGCCACCCATTGCGCCGGCGGGCACGCCTTGCGGCGCCAGCGCAATCGCTTCGCCGCAGGCCGGCGTCATACAGCGCGCCACCTTCAGCCGCGCGACGTCCTCGGCAACATTGGCCAACACCTCGTTCAGCCGCATGCTTTCGCTGCGCAGACGCTGGAGTTCGCCTTCGATCCTGGCCTGCGCCAGCATCCGGGCAAGCTCCGGCGACAGCTGCCTTGGCTGCGGCGCCTGCGCTTGCGGTGCGAAATCGGGCTCCCATGCGGAAAATCCGGGCCCGGACGCCGGCCGCAGGCTGTCGCGGCGCTTCGCCGCCATCTCGAACAATCGCATCACCGACAGGACCAGATAGACGCCAACCATCGCTGCCAACAGCAGGACGACGTCGCGCCAGCCGATGCCGGCCAGGAAGGCAGCGTGCATCATGCGGCACGCTCCAGGGCCTGATCGATGTCCCAGAGGATGTCGTCCAGAGTCTCCAACCCGACCGACAGGCGCACCATGTCCGGCGTCACGCCGGACGCCTGCTGGTCGGCCGCGGAGAGCTGCCGATGAGTGGTCGATGCCGGATGAATCACCAGCGTCTTGGCATCGCCGATATTGGCCAGGTGGGAACAGAACTGCAGGGCATCGATGAAGCGTTCGCCTGCCTGCTGGCCTCCCGAGACGCCAAAGCACAGCAGCGCGCCGGCGCCCGGATGGCGCGGGCTGCCAAGGTAGCGCTGCGCCAGCGCATAGCCGGGGCTGGCTGGCAGGCCCGGATAATTGACCCAGGCCACGCGCGGATGGCCTTGCAGATGTTGCGCCACAGCCATCGCATTTTCGCAATGCCGCTGCATGCGCAGGGGCAGCGTCTCGATGCCCTGCATCAGCTGCCACGCGGAAAAAGGCGACAGTGCCGGACCGAAGGTGCGCAGGGTTTCCATGCGCGCCTTCATGGTGAAGCCGAAATCGCCGAAGGTCTCGTAGAACTTGACGCCGTGATAGCCGCGCGACGGTTCGGTCATGCCGGGGAACTTGCCGTTGCCCCAGTCGAATTTTCCCGATTCGATCACCACGCCGCCCAGCGTGGTGCCGTGGCCGCCGAGAAACTTGGTCGCCGAGTGCACGATGATGTCGGCGCCATGCCGGAACGGCTGGCAGAGATACGGCGAAGGCACCGTGTTGTCGATGACCAGCGGCACGCCGTGGGCATGGGCGACGTCCGCCACGGCCTCGATGTCGAGCACGTTGAGGCGCGGATTGGCCACCGTCTCGGCGAACAGGCATCGGGTGTTTTCCGACAATGCCGCGCGGAAATTTTCGGGATCGTCGGAATCGACGAACACGGTCTCGATGCCGAGCTTGCGCAGGCTGACATCGAGCTGGGAGAAGCTGCCGCCATACAGGGATCGCGCGGCGACGATGCGATCGCCGGACTCGCACAGGGTCAGCAGCGCCACGATCTGCGCCGCCAGCCCGGTGGCTGCGGCCACTGCAGCGCGGCCGCCTTCCAGCGCGGCCATGCGCTCCTCGAAGGCGGCGACGGTGGGGTTGCCGATGCGCGAATAGACGTTGCCGAAGGTTTGCAGGTTGAACAGGCTGGCCGCGTGTTCCGCCGAATCGAAAACGAAGGAACTGGTCTGGTGGATCGGCAAGGCGCGGGCGCCGGTCGCTGCATCGGGCTGGGCGCCGGCATGCAGGCAGAGGGTTTCGATACCGTAGTGGCGATCCGTCATGAAATGGTGACCGGGCTGGATTCCGCCGATAATAGCGAGCCCGTCATCCCGCATAAGACGCGATCAGCCCCGCCTTTGACCCATGTTTCTGCTGAAGAAGCTCATCGCCGCCCTGATCCTGCCGCCCGCCGGGCCGCTGCTGCTGGCGCTGCTCGGGCTGTGGCTGACGCGCGCCAAGAGTCGGCGCTGGCAACACGCCGGCCTGTGGCTGGTGACTCTCTCGCTGCTCGGCCTGCTCGTTCTCTCGCTGCCGATCGTCGGCAACGCGCTGATGGCACCTCTGGAACCGCATCCGCCGATCACGCCGGCGCAATTGCAGCGGGCGCAGGCAATCGTCGTCCCCGGTGCCGGCTCCTATCGCGCCGCACCCGAATACGGAGGCGATACGGTCGGCTATTACACGCTGGAGCGCCTGCGCTACGGGGCACGACTGGCGCGCCAATCCCGCCTGCCGCTGCTGGTGACCGGCGGCGCCCCGTTCGGCGGCCGGCCCGAGGCCGAGTCGATGCGCGAAGCGCTAGAGAATGATTTCGGCGTGAAGGTGCGCTGGGTCGAAGCCGCCTCGCGCGACACCGCGGAAAACGCCAGCCTGTCGGCGCCGATGCTGAAGGCGGCCGGCATCACCCGGATTGCCCTGGTCAGCCACGGCTGGCATCTGCCGCGCGCGATTTCGCTGTTTGAAAAGCAGGGACTGGAGGTCATCGCGGCGCCGACGGCATTCAGCACGACCTCGCCGGCGCTGATCGAAAACCTGCTTCCCGGCGCCATGGTGCGCAGCCGTCAGGCATTGAGCGAATACCTCGGTCAACTCTATAACCGTCTCAAGGAATAAGCATGAACGACGAACTCCTGATCGGCCTCGTCTCCATCTCCGACCGTGCTTCGAGCGGCGTCTATGAGGACAAGGGCATCCCCGCGCTGCGTGACTGGTTCGACCAGGCGCTCAGTTCGCCCTGGCGCATGGAAACGCGCTTGATCCCGGACGAGCAGGCAACCATCGAACAGGCCCTGATCGAACTCTGCGACAAGGTCGGCTGCCACCTCGTGCTGACCACCGGCGGCACCGGCCCGGCGCCGCGCGACGTGACGCCGGAAGCCACGCTGGCGGTGGCGCACAAGCTCATGCCCGGCTTCGGCGAACAGATGCGGCAGATTTCGCTGGCCTTCGTGCCGACGGCGATCCTGTCGCGCCAGGTCGGCGTCATCAGGGGCAAGTCGCTGATCCTCAATCTGCCGGGGCAGCCGAAGTCGATCAGGGAAACGCTCGAAGGCGTCAAGGATGCCGACGGCAAACAGCTTATGCCCGGCATTTTCGCCGCGGTGCCCTACTGCCTCGATCTGATCGGCGGGCCGTATGTGGAGACCCGTGAGGCGGTAGTCAAGGCCTTCCGGCCGAAGTCGGCGATCCGGCCGCCACGCTGAAACGGACGATCAGCTGAACGACTGCACGAAGAAATTCGCCACGACGAAATCGGGACCCGTCATCAGCGTCTCGCGCGGATGCAGGCGCGCTTTCTTGTCGTCGAGGTCAAACACCAGCGCCATCTTGTCTTCGAGTGCATTGGCCGCCAGGGCCATGCGGGCGTATTCGCCGACTTCGAGGGTATCCAGCAGCAGCGCTTCCGTCTGCAGGCCGCCGGCATCGGCAAATATGGCGCGCGGCGTCTTCGATATGGTTTCGATCCCCACCGAGCCCTGACTCTGTCCGGTGCGCACGTAGCGGCGCACGATCCCTATCAGCCAGTTTTCGCCGCCCTCCGGCTGCATGCCGACGAGGACACCGATGCGGATCCAGTCATTGCGTGACACGGGCACTTGCGCGCCGAAGCCGCCCAGGCTGACGTCATCGACCGCCCAGGCGTCGAGGCCTTCCGTGCCGCTGCTGCGCCCGGAAAGCCGCTGATGCACGCCGGCCAGCCCATTCGCCACTTTCATTCCCGAGTGGATCCGGCGCCGGACGTTGCTGCGCATCGGTGGCTTGGGCGCCCAGCACATCGCCAGGTGTTCCAGCACCGGAATGACGACGTCGACCTCATATTGCGCCCCGAGATTGATGCCTGGCGGCACGCGCATTTCGCTGCGAATCTGTTCGATGGTCTTTCCCACCGCTTCCATCGCGCGCGTGCCGTTGAAGAAGCGCAAGGTCGGCGTGACCTCGGGCAATTTCGCGAGCCGGGTCGGCGGCAGGGGTTTGGCGGCATCCACCCAATACACGTTCTCGCGCAGGAGTTCCCGAATCAGCGAAAAGTAAGGCAGAAAATAGGCGATGAAGCGTTCGGCAATTTCGATTTGCAGCGGCTGCAGGTTGTCGAGCGACGAGGCATGGAAGACCAGCACCTTGAGGTATTCCGCCTCGATCGTGCCCTCCGGACTGCCGGCATAGAGCGAGAAGGGTTTCTGTGCGGCTTTCGCATCGACGGCGGCGAGATAAATGGCGCCTAGCGTCTGCCAGAATTCGGGGCCGACCGGTCCATAGCGGAAACGCTTCCACTTGAACTGCGCCGCGAGGGCGTGGATCAGACGGCCGTATAGCAGGGGCAGTTGAGGCCGGATCGCATCGTTCTCTTTCTCTGCGGCGCGATAACCGTCGAGGCAGCCGAGATAAGCGCTGACCAGCTGCTGCCAATAGCCGTGACCGAGTTGCCACTGCCGCGATTCCAGCACACGGCTGCCGCCGCCCATAACTGGATAGTCGCGCCCTAGACGCCGCGCCTGGGCCAAGGTGGCCTCGTCGAGCTTGAGGATCAGTTCGAGGCGCTGCGCCAGCTTGAAGCTCTCATCGGCGGCGAGCGATTCCAGCCATGCGTTGGCATCTTCCACCGCGGATTGCGGCTCGCGACTGGCGATCTCGGCAAGAATGCGCTTGGCTTCGCGCGAATCGGCCAGTGGATGAACGGTCTTGCTGGAAAAGAATCCGAGCATGGAGTATCCGCCTGGGGTCAGTACTTTGGTACTAGCATAGCCGGTCGCGCCGGCGCTGTCATTGCTGCACCAGCCACGGTAGCGACTGCAACGCGATGCGGGAGAGCCTCATGGACGAATTCATAACCAGTAAAATGGGGACTCAATTATAAGTGCCGCCGCCAACCATGCGTCCCTACCTCGACCTGATGCGCCACGTGCTCGACCACGGCCACGAGAAATCCGACCGTACCGGAACGGGCACACGCTCGGTGTTCGGCTGGCAGATGCGATTCGATCTGGCCGCGAGCTTCCCACTGCTGACCACCAAGAAACTGCACCTGCGCTCGATCATCCACGAACTGCTGTGGTTCCTGCAGGGCGATACCAACATCCGCTACCTCAAGGACAACGGCGTCTCGATCTGGGACGACTGGGCGGACGCCAACGGCGACCTCGGTCCGGTGTACGGCCACCAGTGGCGGCACTGGCCGGCGGGCGACGGTAGGGAGATCGACCAGATCACGCAGCTGATCGAGGGCCTGAAGAAAAATCCGGATTCGCGCCGGCACATCGTTTCGGCCTGGAACCCGGCCGATATCCCGCAGATGAAGCTGCCGCCCTGCCACGCCCTGTTCCAGTTCTACGTGGCGGACGGCAAGCTCTCCTGCCAGCTCTACCAGCGCAGCGCCGACATTTTCCTCGGCGTGCCTTTCAACATCGCCTCCTACGCGTTATTCACGCTGATGGTGGCGCAGGTCTGCGACCTCGTCCCCGGCGATTTCGTGTGGACCGGCGGCGACTGTCACCTCTATTCCAACCACCTGGAGCAGACCCGCCTGCAACTCTCCCGCGAGCCGCGCCAGCGCCCCACCATGGTCTTGAACCCCGCGGTGAAGGACATCTTCGGCTTTCGCTACGAGGACTTCAGCCTGCAAGGCTACGACCCGCATCCGCACATCGCGGCGCCGGTGGCCGTGTGATTCTTGTCGGAGATATAGGCGGCACCAAGACGCTGCTGGGTCTGGCGCAGAACGGAAAGCTCGTTCTCGATCGCCGTGTCGCCAACGCCGACTTCCAGGATTTCGCCAGCCTGCTGGCGGCTTTCTTCGCCGACACGCAGACCGATCCGGCGCTGATCGCCGGCGGCTGCCTCGCGGTGGCCGGCCCGATCGCCGATGACGGCGGCTCGGCGACGCTGACGAACCTGCCCTGGAGCATCGATAGTGGCGGCCTCGCGCGCCGCTTTGGCCTGCCCGCCTTGCGTCTGGCGAACGACTTCGCCGCTGCCGCGCTGGGCGCCGTCGCGGCATCGCCCGCCCAATTGGTCACCCTGCAGCCAGGCGAACCACTGACGACCGCTCCGTGCCTGGTCATCGGCGCCGGCACCGGGCTCGGCATGGCCATCGTCCTGCCGCAAGGCGACACATGGCGAGTCCTTGCCGGCGAAGGCGGCCATGTTGCCTTCGCCCCGGCTGATGAGCAGCAGATGGCACTGTGGGCCTTCCTCCATGCCCGGCACGGCCGCGTCACCTGGGAACGGGTAGTTTCGGGGCCGGGACTCACCGCGATCCAGGAGTTTGCAACCGGAGCCCGCTTGTCCCCGGAGCACATCGCGACGCGCGCACAGGACGACCCGAAGGGCGCCGCGCGGCGCTCGCTGGATATGTTCCTGGCTGCCTATGGCGCCTTCGCCGGCGACATGGCCCTGGCCTGCCTGCCCCGCGGCGGCGTCTTCCTCGCCGGTGGCATCGCGGCCAAGCTGCAGCCGGTGCTACCGCAAAGCGGCTTTCTCGCGGCCTTCAATGCCAAAGCCGAGCACGCCGCCATCGCGGCGCGCATGCCGATCCACGTCGTCACCGATCCGCTGCTCGGACTTCACGGCGCGCTGGTTCTCGCGCGCGATCAAAGCTTGACGCCGGTCAAACTGCTGTCATAAATTAGGAGCAGCATGGGCAGGTAGCATTCTGGCAATCAGGAGGAGGAGCATATGGCAACCGCAAAGAGCAGCGCAAAAACGTCGCCAGGCAAACGTCCGACACCGGCAGCAGGGTCTGTTGCCGCCAAGCTCAAGCCGGCAACCAGGGTGGCAGCCAAACCGGAACCGGCAGCGAAGCCGGTTCCCAAGGCAGCCCCCAAGGCGACCCCGAAAACAGCGCCGAAAGTAGCCCCGAAAGCCGCCCCGAGAGCCGCCCCAAAGGCCGCCCCGAAAGCGACTCCGGCGAAGGCGGCGCCTCGGCGCACCAGGAAACCGGCGAGTGCGCCGCTCGAACAGCGCAGGAATTACATCGAGATGGCCGCCTATTACATTGCCGAGCGACGCGGCTTTGCTCCGGGCAATCCGCTGGAAGACTGGGTGCAGGCCGAAGCCGAGATTGACCGCCTGCTGGCGGAAGGGCGCCTGGGCAAGTAAAGGATCGCCCGAGGCCGGTCAGACCGGCAGCAACACCAGCGCCGCCAGGGGCGGCAGGGTCAAGGTGAGCGAGGCGGGAAAGCCCATCCAGGTTTGAGCCGCGGCGGAGACGCGGCCGTTGTTGCCCATGTCGCTGCCGCCGTAGTGTGCCGAGTCGGTGTTGATCCGCTCGACGTAGTCCTGGACCAGCGGTACGCCGAGGCGATAGTTGTGGCGCGGCACGGGAGTGAAGTTCAGTACCACCACCGCGAGGCGGCCATCGCGGGATCTGCGCAGCCAGCTCACCACGGATTGATCGGCGTCATGGCAGTCGATCCACTGAAAACCTGCAGAGGAGAAGTCCAGTTCATGCAATGCAGGTTCGCCCAGGTAAAGCTGGTTGAGCTCGCGCGTCAGACTCTGTACGCCGGCGTGCAAGGGATATTGCAGCAAATGCCACGGCAGTTCCTCGCCCGCCCGCCATTCCCACGACTGCCCGATCTCCGCACCCATGAACTGCAGCTTCTTGCCGGGTGCCGTCATCTGGTAGGCCAGCAACAGGCGCAGGTTGGCAAAGCGCTGCCACTCGTCGCCCGGCATTTTCCCCAGCAGGGAACTCTTGCCGTGCACCACTTCGTCGTGCGACAGGGGCAGCACGAAGTTTTCGGTGTAGGCATAGAGTTGGCCGAAGGTCAGCCGCTCGTGGTGATAGCGCCGATGCACCGGATCCTGCTGCATGTATTCCAGCGTGTCGTTCATCCAGCCCATGTTCCATTTCATCGAGAAACCCAGGCCGCCGAGCCAGGTCGGCCGCGACACCATCGGCCAGGCGGTGGACTCTTCGGCAATGGTCAGCGCGCCGGGAAAATCGGCATGCACCATTTCGTTCATCTCGCGCAGGAAGGCAATCGCTTCGAGATTCTCGCGCCCGCCATGGATGTTCGGCGTCCACTCGCCGGCCTTGCGCGAATAGTCGAGATAGATCATCGAGGCCACGGCGTCGACGCGCAAGCCATCGATATGGAATTCGGACAGCCAATAGTAGGCCGAGGACAGCAGAAAGCTCCTGACTTCGTTGCGCCCGTAGTTGAAGACATGCGTACCCCAGTCGGGATGCATTTTCTGCTTCGGATCACTGTGTTCGTAGAGCGCCGTACCGTCGAAATGGGCCAGCGCCCAGTCATCGGCGGGAAAGTGGCCGGGGACCCAGTCGAGGAGGACGCCAATGCCCGCCTGATGCAGGTTGTCGATCAGGAAGCGCAAGTCGTCCGCGCTGCCGAAGCGCGAACTCGGCGCGAAGAAACCTGTGCATTGATAGCCCCAGGACTCGTCGAGCGGATGTTCCATCAGCGGCATGAATTCGACGTGCGTGTAGCCCATCTCGGCAAGATAGGGCACCAGGCGCGCGGCCAGCTCGCGGTAGCTGTAGAAGCGCCCGTCGGGATGGCGCATCCAGCTGCCCAGATGCATCTCGTAGGTACTCATCGGCGCCGACAACCAGTCCCGCGCCTCTCTCGCCTGCATCCAGCCGCTGTCGTTCCAGACATGCGCCGGGACGGGCGTCACGCAGCAGGCCGTGGCCGGACGCCGCTCGAAGCCGTGCGCATAGGGGTCGGTCTTGAGCCGCAGCGCGCCACTGCCGCGCACGCGCAGTTCGAAGCGATACAGCGCTCCGGCGGCAAGCCCTGGGATGAACAGTTCCCAGACGCCGGAGGCGCCCAGGGTCGCCATCGGATGTACGCGGCCATCCCAGCCATTGAAAACACCCACCACCGAAACCCGCTCGGCATTCGGCGCCCAGACGCGAAAGCAGACGCCTGCCACGCCATCGCGGATTTCCGGCAGCGCGCCGAGGGTGCGCCACGCCTGGCGCAAGCGTCCGGCGTTGAACAGGTAGAGGTCATCGGCCGGCGGCTGCGGCGGAAAAGCGTAGGGATCGTATTGCGTCACCCCATCGACATTCAACCGCCACGGCCGCGGCGGCGGGGACGTGCCCTGCCACTCGAAGAGCGCCGTACCGCTACGGCGTTTCAGCGGCGCCCATTCGCCATTCGCCAGTTCCAGCGCGACCGCTTTCGCGTGCGGGCGGAACACCCGCAGACGCCAGCCCGCGCCGGCGGCATGGAGACCCAGCACGGAAAACGGATCATGTTCTCGCGCTTCGAGCAGCGCGGCGCAGGCGGAGTCGGGCATGGGTATATATTTGGAGGGTTTCTTTGCTATCGTGCGGATTGTAGCCGCAACGGGGAAATCATCATGCAATCCATTGTAGAACAAGGCGGCAGCTTTCAGCAGCCAGGCACCACGGGAGCAAGTCCATGCAGCTAAGCGAACTTACGCGCAGCACCTTCGCCATCGTACTGGCCGGCGGGCGCGGCAGCCGCCTGATGCAGCTGACCGACTGGCGCTCGAAACCGGCGGTGCCTTTCGGCGGGAAATTCCGCATCATCGACTTCACCCTGTCGAATTGCGTCAATTCCGGCATCCGCAAGATCGGCGTCGCCACGCAGTACAAGGCGCAGAGCCTGATCCAGCACTTGCAGCGCGGCTGGAGTTTTCTCGACGGCCGCTTTCACGAGTTCATCGACATCCTGCCGGCGCAGCAACAGGTCAGCGAGAACTGGTACCAGGGGACGGCCGATGCCGTATTCCAGAATCTCGACCTGATTCGGCGCAGCCGGCCCAAATACGTGCTGGTACTTTCCGGTGATCACGTCTACAAAATGGACTATCGCCGCATGCTGTCGGAACATGTGCAGCGGCAAGCCGATCTCAGCGTGGCCTGCATCGATGTGCCATTGGCGGAGGCGAGCGGCTTCGGCGTCATGCACATCGACGACAACCAGCACGTTGCGGCCTTCGTCGAGAAGCCGGCCAATCCGCCGCCGATGCCAGGCCGCCCCGACCGTGCGCTGGCCAGCATGGGCGTGTATATCTTCAATGCCGACTTCCTCTATGAGCAACTGATCCGCGTGCACGACGATCCGCGCTCGTCCCACGACTTCGGCAAGGATGTGATTCCGCATTGCGTCGAGCGCTATCGCGTGTTTGCCCACAACTTCGCCAACTCCTGCGTCGGCATGGACAGCACCGGGATTCCCTACTGGCGCGATGCCGGCACCATCGATGCCTACTGGGAGGCCAACATGGAACTGACCAAGGTCACCCCGGAACTCAATCTTTATGATGATGACTGGCCGATCTGGACCCACCAGGAGCAGTTGCCGCCGGCCAAATTCGTTTTCGACGATGAAGGCAGGCGCGGCATGGCGGTCGATTCCCTGATCTCGGGCGGCGACATCATCAGCGGCGCCGTCGTGCGCAAGACGCTGCTGTTCTCCCGCGTGCACATCCACAGCTACGCGGAGATCGAGGAGTCGGTGATCCTGCCCGATGTACACATCGGCCGCCATGCAAAGCTGCGCAGGGTGGTCATGGACAAGCACTGCCGGGTTCCCGAAGGCATGCTGATCGGTTACGATAGCGCCGCCGACCGCCAGCGCTTCCATGTCACCGAGAACGGCATCACCCTCGTGACGCCGGAGATGCTCGGCCAGCAGGCGCATTACATAAGATGACTTTCAAATTGAAAGTCATCAAGGCCAATATAACCCCCCACCCCCATCCCCCGCCCCGGGGCGGGGGCCAGGTTTTGCTCGCTGCGCTCGATCATATGGACAACTCCCCCATTCACCCGGTTTTGGTCTCACCCCGAGCATGAAAACCCTCGATCTCGTTTTTCTCTGGCACATGCACCAGCCGGACTATCGCGACCATGGCGCGACGAAAGTCGGCGCTGGCGATACGGCGACGGGGGAATTCGTCCTGCCCTGGGTCTACCTGCACGCGATGAAGGATTACGTCGACATGGCCGCGCACCTGGAACGCCATCCGCTGATGCGCTGCGTGGTGAATTTCGTGCCGGTGCTGCTCGAACAGATCGAGGACTACGCGCAGCAATTCGCCAGCGGCGAGTTCCGCGACCCGCTGCTGCGCATGCTCGCCACGCCCGACCTGGGTCGCATCAGCGAAGCGGACCGGCGCCTGCTGCTGACTACCTGCTTCCGCAGCAACCACACCACCATGCTGGCGCCCTTCCCCCACTACAAGCGCCTGCACGACATCTACCTGCTGCTCAGCCACGAGACCGAAACAGCCTACAGCTATCTCTCCGGGGCCTACTTCTCCGACCTCGTGACCTGGTACCACCTGGCCTGGACCGGCGAAACCGAGCGCCGCCGCAATCCGCTGCTGGTCAGGCTGATGAGCCAGGGCGAGGCCTATGACGCGGATGACAGGCTGCAACTGCTGGCCAGCATCGGCGAGTTGATCACCGGCCTGATTCCGCGCTGGCGAGCGCTGGCCGCACGCGGCCAGGTCGAGCTCTCGACGACACCGCAAACGCATCCGCTGGCTCCGCTCATGCTCGACTTCCGTGTCGCTCGCGAAAGCCTGCCCGACGCGGCGCTGCCCTTCTCCGCCGCCTACCCCGGCGGACGCAGCCGCGTGATCAGCCAGATCGAGGCCGCGCGAGCCAGCCACGCCGGACGTTTCGGCGCACCGCCGGCCGGCATGTGGCCCGCCGAAGGCGCGATCTCCGAGGACTTCGTCAAGTATCTGGCCGCGGCCGGCTGCGGCTGGATCGCCAGCGGCGAAGGCGTGCTGAAGAACAGCCTCGCCACGAGCCACATTACGGACCCGCATGCGGCCTACCACCCCTGGCGGCTGGAAAGGGCACCGGGATTGACGCTGTACTTCCGCGACGAGCGGCTGTCCGACCTGATCGGCTTCGACTACGCAAAGTGGCACGGCCGCGACGCCGCACAACACCTCGTGCTCCAGCTGGAGGCCATTCTCGACGCGGCTGCCGAGAACGAGACGCCGGTGGTCAGCATCATTCTCGACGGCGAAAATGCGTGGGAGCACTATCCCTACAACGGCTACTATTTTTTCGACGACCTCTACGGCCTGCTGGCCGAGCACCCGCGCATCCGCACCCGAACCTACGCCGAACTGCTGGCGCAGGAACAGCCCCCCGTCGCCCGCGTGCTGCCGCACCTGACGGCTGGCAGCTGGGTCTATGGCACGCTGTCCACCTGGATCGGCGATGAGGCGAAAAACCGCGCCTGGGATTTGTTGTGCGAGGCCAAGCAGAGTTGCGACCGGGTCCTTTCCAGCGGGCGGCTCGATGCCGCCCAGGTCGCCGCGGTCGAGACGCAACTGGCGATCTGCGAAAGCTCCGACTGGTTCTGGTGGTTCGGCGACTACAACCCGTCGGCCGCCGTCGCCAGCTTCGACAACCTGTACCGGCGCAACCTGGCGCGGCTCTACCGCTTGCTGCAAGTGGAACCGCCGCCCCAGCTCGACATCCCCATTTGCGCCGGATCCTCCACCGCGGCAGGCGGCTCGATGCGCCGCGCCACCGTAACGCCCAACTAACGCTCATGGCAGCAATACCCATCCGCCGATGATGAAACACGCGAAAACGAAGTTTCAGTGGAGGCTAACGCCGGCATCATCGGCGTTAA
>VBWA01000137.1:0-880 GCA_006218025.1 Rhodocyclaceae bacterium
GTAGAGTAGGCGGGGTGCGCCCGAACAAGCACGCAGCCCCGCCCCTCGTCGAACCGGACGTGCGGCTTTCCCGCATCCGGCTCTCATGCAAACTCTCGCCTTGGGCATTCACAGGGTAATGAGACCCATCCGATTGAGATGTTCATAGAAACTCACCGTCTCCGGTGGCCGATAGCCCCGTTGGCTCCGGCGTTGCAGATGATACGTCAGCCGTTCCCTCACAAATGCGTTGATCCTCCGACGGGCCTTTCGAGGGTAGCCCAGGTTGAAGTACTTCCCCCACCCTTTGAGGTGTCGGTTGATCCCCGCAATCACTTCGAGCAAGGGCGTGTGGGACTGATCGGGTCCGGTCATCTGCCGCAACGCTTCCCGCTCTCGGGCCAGCGCCTTGGCTGAGGGTTCCAGATTCAGATACCGGAACGCCCCGCCGTGGCGATCCCTGTCGAACCGAAACGTAGTTCACCACCCGCGTCTTGTCCCGATTGACAACCAATCCCATCCACCCTTCCAGCTTTCCCTCAATAAAGCTCCGCAGTCGCTGACTCGGATACCGCGCCAGAACAACAAAGTCGTCCGCATACCGCACCAATTTGGCCTGGGCCCAGTGGGCTGGCCCCTCGGCGCGATGAAACACTTTGTCGAACCAGTGCAAATATATATTGGCCAGCAACGGCGAGATCACCCCGCCTTGCGGTGTGCCTTGGCCGTTGCGCTTGACCGTGGGCTTGCCCCCGTCCTTCTTCTCCACCACCGGGGCCTTCAGCCACATCCCAATCAGGCGTAATACCGACCGGTCCACGACTCGCATCCCCACGCAAGCCATCAGCTTGTCGTGTGGAATTGAATCGAAGTATCCCTTGAGGTCTGCATCGTAAACCGC
>VBWA01000137.1:888-1747 GCA_006218025.1 Rhodocyclaceae bacterium
TTCCCGTTGGCCTTGGGAATGTACACCCGCTTGACCGGCTTGGGCCGATAGGTCTTCTGGCGAAGTTCCGTCTCGATTTCATTCAGAAACCGATCTGCTCCGCCTTCAGTCTTCTCGACTTGCCCTAGGCTCATCCCATCTACACCGGGCGCTCCCCCATTGGCTCGCACCCGGTTCCAAGCCACTCCCAGCGTCTGCCTGTCACAGATTCGCCCGTAGAGCGTGTAGAACCGATACTTGGGTTCCTGTTTGGCCTTCTGGCCCAGCTTCTGTCTCAGTTGAAAGAGTTTGGGCGGCAGTGTCGCTTGTTCCCAGGCTTGCGCCTTGATTCGCATCCACTCCGCTTGCTCCGTCCTGGAGTTCTCTTTTGGATTACTCAATCGGCTCTTCCTTCCTCTGACTCGGCTCTGTCTGCATTACGGCCCCTTGGCTCCACGATCGTTACTCGCTTCTCAGCTACTACGGGCCGCTCCGACTCCCATGCCCGGTTCCACTCGGTTATTGATTCCCTCGCGGAATTGGCCCCTTATCCCTGCCTCCACACATGGGTCTCCCAGGTTCCTTGATTGATCCTTGGCGCTCGCGCTGTCCGCGTTGACCCCGGAAAGTTCCCGACCTGCTTCCGTCCATTGCTTCGATCAGGATGCTGGCTTCACCATATCCGAGAGGCTGGCCACTTCCTTATTAGTGTAACGAGGCTCATTTCGGTTCGCTTTCGCTACAGCTCGGCGCTCGCTTCCCGCAGCTTCGACGCCAGCGTTGCCGCTGCCGCCGTGCAGGTCGCTTCATGTCTAATGAACAATTACATGGCTCACCTCATTGGGTTCGCTCGATCAACCAGTCTTTTCCTGGCGCACCG
>VBWA01000138.1 GCA_006218025.1 Rhodocyclaceae bacterium
CTTCCGTTCCGATTGGTTCGGAGGTCTTTTTGGCGGCTTCGCCCCGGAAGTGTGTAGGTGGTGAGTCGGTCCGGTGTGTCTCCGGACCTCTCATACGAGTTGACGTATGAGAATTCCTGATGACCGGACCCGGTGGAGCTCGCGGTAGTGACGCGTTCGGGTCCGATTTTCGGTCATACTCCAAATTTGTGGGTGCGTCCACAGATTGAGTATTACCCGAAAAACCGAGTTGAGCGTGGATGACAGACATTCTACTTGTCGGATGGACTGCCGTAAGCATCTCCACCAGCTCGAGTACGTCGGCGTCGCATTCCTCCGCCGGAACGGAATTAACGTTCGTCGGGCCGGGTACCTTCTTACCGGATCGTAATTTCATCGCTCCGCGTTGTTCGGTCGACGCCTGCCGAGCCAACCTCGCCGATCGACGCGGAGTCGACGATGTTGCTGGTTGTGGCGTTGTCGTTTTCGCGGCCGGGAAAGGAGTCGGCGGTGCCGGGACGTTCGCGTTGCGGAACGACTTCATGTCGTTCACGTGGACCGTCCACTTCCGCTGAAACTCAACGGTGAACGGCCCCTCCCAGCGGAGCCAGAACTTCTCTCCTGGTGCCTCATCGCTCGGTCTGACTTTCCGACGAATGAGTACACTCTGCCCTGTTTGGAAGGTGCGTAGCAGCGCCGTTTCGTCAAATAGTAGACGCGTCCGTTCTTGACTGCGTTCTATGTGCTTGACTGCCGTCGTCCGGATCTGCTCGAGGTTCTCGATCAGCTCCTCCACGTACTCGGCGTAGAGTCGTTCTCCTCGATCGTCCGTTCGTAGGTAGTCGAATGGTAGCCGCATCTCGCGTCCGAAGAGTAGGTAGTACGGCGTGCTGCCCGTAGTCCGGCTCACCGCGCTACGCATCGACCACAAGGCGAACGGAAGAGCGTCGGTCCACTTTGTGCCGAACTCCTCGCAGATTGCCGTAACCGCTTCCCGGATCGTACGGTTTACGCGTTCGACCGCCCCGTTTCCCTGCGGGTGGTACGGCGTCGTGCGCGTTTTGATGGTGCCCGCCCAATCGCACAGTCCGTGCATGACCTGGTTTTCGAACTCGGTGCCCTGGTCACTGTGGATCCTGTCCATCCAGCCATAGCGTGTCACCCACGTCGTGAGTACAGCCCACGCCACTGTTTCGGCCGATTTATCGCGTAGCGGGATAGCCTCGACCCACTTCGTAAAGGCGTCGACCATGACGAGGATATATCGATATCCCTTCGAATTCGCGAGTGGGCCCACTAAGTCGATGTGGACCCGCTCAAA
>VBWA01000045.1 GCA_006218025.1 Rhodocyclaceae bacterium
GCACAGGCAACGACGCCTTCATGGTCGATGCCGGTACCGACACGGTCACCGACTACGTCAATGGCAGCGACACGCTGACGGTAAGCGCAGGCGCCACGGCCGTCATCAGCGGCAGCGGCACGCTCAGCGTCAGCGCCGCGACCAACGGCGGCACGATCCAGCTCAACGGTGGGGCCGGTGCGGACACGCTGACCGGCAGCGCCGGGGTGGATACGCTGACCGGCGGCGCGGGCAACGACACACTGACCGGCGGCACGGGCAACGACGCTTTCATGGTCGATGCCGGTACCGACACGATTACTGACTTTGGCAAGGGGACCGACACGCTGACGGTAGGCGCGGGCGCGACTGCAGTCGTGCTGATGCAGAACAGCCTGGTGGCGGCCGGTACGACGCTTACGATGGATGGCAGCGCGTCGATGGGTAACCTGATCTGGACCGGTGATGCCGAGCTGGATGGCCGGTTTGCGGTTACAGGCGGTTTGGGCAACGATGTACTCAGTGGCGGTGCGGGCAACGACGACCTGAACGGTGGCGGCGGCGCCGATGCCCTGTTCGGTGGTGGCGGCAACGATACACTGACCGGTGGTGCAGGTAATGACCTGTTCGTTGTCGAAAGCGGCACCGACTCCATTACCGACTTCGGCAATGGCACTGACACTCTGTCCATCGATGCGGGCGCGACGGCCACCGTCCTGATGCAGGACAGCATGGTAGCTCCAGGTGCAACTTTCACTCTCGATGGCAGCGCTCTGGAGGGCAATCTCGTCTGGACTGGTGATGCCGAAACGAATGGGCGGTTTGCGCTTACGAGCGGTTCGGGCAACGACGTGCTCAGCGGCGGTGCGGGCAACGACGACCTGAACGGTGGCGGCGGCGACGATGCCCTGTTCGGCGGCGGCGGCAACGATACGCTGACGGGTGGTGCAGGAAATGACTTGTTTGCGGTTGAAAGCGGTAGCGACAGGATCATGGACTTCGGCAACGGTACTGACACGCTGTCCATCGATGCGGGATCGACGGCGACAATCGTGACGCAGGACAGCCTCGTCGCTTCCGGCACAACCTTTACCTTCAATGGCAGCGCGCTGGAAGGCAATCTCGTCTGGACCGGCGATGCCGAAACGAATGGGCGGTTTGTGGTTGCAGGCGGTTCGGGCAACGATGTGCTCAGCGGCGGTGCGGGCAACGACAGCCTGAACGGTGGCGGCGGTGACGATGCCCTGTTCGGTGGTGGCGGCAACGATACGCTGACGGGTGGCGCGGGCAATGACTTGTTTGCAGTCGAAAGCGGCACTGACAGGATCACCGATTTCGGCAATGGAACCGACACGCTGTCCATCGATGCAGGCGCCACGGCAACCATCCTGATGCAGGACGCCATGGTGGCTGCCGGCACGACTCTCACCTTCGACGGCAGCGGGCTGGAAGGCAATCTGGTCTGGACCGGTGACGCCGAGCTGGATGGCACCTTTGCGGTTACGAGCGGTTCGGGCGATGACATCCTCACCGGCGGTGCCGGCAACGACACTCTGAACGGCGGTGCCGGCAATGACGCCCTGTTCGGTGGCTACGGCGACGATACGCTGACCGGTGGTGCCGGTGCCGACCTATTTGCGGTGGAATTTGGTTCGGATATCGTGACCGACTACGTCAATGGCACGGATTTCCTTGGCACTGGGTCCGGTGCGACGGCCATTATCAACGGGTTGTCGGGTGCCGACACGCTCAATGTGGCAAATGCCGACAATCAGGGCACGATCAAGGTCTACGGCTTGGCGGGCAACGACGTCATTACCGGAAGCGTCGGCAGCGATTTCATCGCCGGCGGTGCGGACGACGATACGCTGGACGGCGGCGCTGGCAAAGACACGGTGTCTTTCAGTGGCGCTGCTGGAGGCGTGGTAGTGAATCTGACCGCAGGCACGGCGACAGGGGAGGGTACTGATACCCTGGTGCTTGGTTCATTCGAAGCTGTACTCGGCAGCAATTTCGCCGACACGATCACCGGCTATACCGGCGCGATCCTGCACGGCAAGGCTACGGATTACACCGAGTTACTCATGGGCGGCGGCGGTGACGACACCATCAACGGTGGCAGTACCGATTGGGGCCGATTCACGACGGCGGGCTACGGCTCGGCGACGGGAAGTGTATATGCCAACCTGGGAACGACTGCCGTGGATATGAGCGGCAGCGGCGGCCCGGCCAGCGTAGCGGCCGGGACGGCACTGGATGGGCAGGGCGGCACCGACACGCTGCTCAACGTCGATGGATTGGCCGGCGGCGGGTTCGACGACATCCTGGTCGGCGGCAACTCGGGCAACCGCATCGTTCAAGGCGTTCAAGTGGAGAACTTCACCGGCGGGGCCGGCAACGACATCATCGCCGGCAACGCGGCGGCTTTGACCTCGCTTGGAGCGACGGTCAATCTGGGCGATTTCGACCGCGCCGATTATCTGTCAGCGCTCTCTGCTGTGACGGTGGATCTCTCGCTCAATACGGCGACAGGCGGGGCGGATGTCGGCACCGACACCTTGTACGACATCAACCTTGTGCGCGGCTCGAACTATGCCGATAGTCTGACCGGTGGCAATACCCTCCAGAACAATCAGGAGGCCTTCGAGGGTGCCGGCGGCAACGACGTCATCAATGGCGGTGTCGGCTTCGACCGCGCCGATTACCGCACCGCGACAACTGGTGTTACCGTCAATCTCCACACAGGGACCGCGACTGACGGACTGGGCGGCACCGATACCCTGATCAGTATCGAAGGAGTGCAGGGTTCCGACTACAACGATACCTTTTTCGGCAGCGATACCAACGTCCTGATCGAGGTGTTCTATGGCCTGGCGGGCAACGACACCATCAGCGGTGGTGGCGGTGAGGACAAGGTCGATTATCGTCTCGACTACGACGACAACGGCGACGGTCTCGGCGTGGTGGTCAATCTCAGTGATTCGACGCTATCTGCCGGCTCATGGCAGGGTGATGCCTATGCCCAAGTCTGGGCTAACCAAGCTACGGATGGTTGGGGCGGTACCGACTTCTTCTTTCCGGACATCGAGGATGTGCGTGGCACGATCTACAACGATGTCATCGTCGGTAGCGCGGACAACAATGTCTTCGACGCGCAGTCCGGCAACGACAGCCTGACCGGCGGAGCCGGTGCGGACTACTTCGTCTTCAATACGACGCTCAATGCGGCGACCAACGTCGATACCATCATCGACTTCGAGATTGCAAGCGATCAGTTGCGTTTTGATAACGGAACCGGGGTGTATACCGCAATTGGTATCGATGGCGCCTTTGACCCGGCTGCGTTTTATTCCGCAAATGGCGCGACAACGGCCAACGATCTGTCCGACCGCATCATTTACGACTCCGCGACAGGGAACCTGTACTATGACGCCGATGGTAGCGCCGGCGGGTCGTCCGCCGTGCTGTTCGCGACCTTGACGGGGGCCCCGACGCTGGCGGATACCGACCTGTTCGTGATCTGATCAAGCTGGTTGTTGGACAAAAATCCCCTCCGCGGCTCGTCGCCGCGGAGGGGATTTCTTTTGGCTGAGTTGTACGGCCTCGCAATAAGTCGCGGCCGATTCAGCCATTACTTCGGCTTCGGCAATCGCCCCATCAGATAGAACTCGTCGTTCGGACGCATGCCGGTCATGTTGGCCATGCGATTCGAAAGGCCGAAGAAGGCCGCGACGCCGCCGATGTCCCAGATGTCTTCATCAGTGAAGCCGTGCTCATGCAGGGTGGCGAAATCCGCGTCATTGATCGCGCCCGAATCAAGGGCGACCTTCATGGCGAAATCCAGCATCGCTTTCTGACGCGGCGTGATGTCGGCCTTGCGATAATTGACGGCGACCTGGTCGGCCACCAGCGGGTTCCTGGCCCGAATGCGCAGGATGGCGCCGTGGGCAACCACGCAGTACTGGCAGCCGTTGGCGTTCGAGGTGGCCACCACGATCATCTCGCGCTCGGCTTTGGAAAGACCGCTTTCCTTTTCCATCAGCGCATCGTGGAAGGCGAAGAAGGCGCGCCATTCAGCCGGACGATGCGCCAGCGCGAGAAACACATTGGGGACGAAGCCGGATTTTTCCTGCACTTCGAGGATGCGCGTGCGAATGTCTTCGGGCAGGTCTTCCAGCTTCGGAACGGGGAAGCGACTGATGGGTGGCGTGCTCATGATGTCCTCGTTGAATTAGCTTTCGCGTCGGCGTATTTTATGTCCTCGTCCCACTGGGCGGGGACGGTATCCTCGCGATATGTCCTCGCCCCAACATAAACCAAGGAGACTTCGATGAACGGGTCCGCACAGAAGGCCGCAAAGAAGACCGACCATCAGGCGCAGTTCGACAGCCTGCTGCCGGCCGAACCCTATACCCGCCGTTCCTTCATCGCCACTGCCGTCGGTGCCGGCTTCGCCCTGGCGGTGCAGCCGGTATCGGCGCAGACCGTGATCCAGACCGACAGCGAAGGTCTGCTGGCGGGCGTGATCAAGGTAGCCGCGGCCGACCGCGAACTCCCCGGCTACCGGGCCATGCCTGCCGGCAGATCGAAGCTGCCGACGGTTCTGGTGATCCACGAGATATTCGGCGTGCATGAGTACATCCGCGACGTCTGCCGTCGCCTGGCCAAAGCCGGGTATCTGGCAATTGCCGTGGATATGTTCGTACGCCACGGCGACACATCGAAAATGACCAGCGTGCAGGATATCCTGGCGGGACCCGTAGCGGCGGCGTCGGACGCCGAGCACATGAGCGATCTGGACGCCTGTGCGGCCTGGGCCGCGAAGAACGGCGGCGATCCGCAGCGCCTGGCGGTGACCGGCTTTTGCCGCGGCGGACGCACGACCTGGTTGTATGCCGCGCACAATCCTCAACTGAAAGCGGCGGTGGCCTGGTATGGGCCTCTCGAAGGAGCTCCGTCGGTGCGTCAACCGAAGAGCGCCATCGATCTGGTCGGGCAGCTTAGGGCTCCGGTTCTGGGCTTGTATGCCGGCAAGGATCAGGGCATTACGGCGGATCAGGTCGAAGATATGCAAGCCGCTCTGACCAAGGCCGGCAGCAAGTCGCGGATCCATGTCTATCCCGATGCGCCGCATGCCTTCCATGCCGACTACCGCCCGAGCTACCGCAAGGATGCTGCGGAGGATGGCTGGAAACGCATGCTGGAGTGGTTGCGCCAGAACGGTGTCTGACTGGGGGCGGTACCCGGTTTTGCTTGGTCAGCCGGTGGTCGCCAGCCGCGCCAGTGCGGCGCGGCCGGAAAGCAGATGGTCGTGCATGCGCTGTCCCGCCAGGGAGGGATCCTTCAGGCGCAGGGCCTCGAGGACTTCGCGATGTTCCGCCAGCGATTGTTTCAGGCGGCCTTCAAGACGCAGAGAATCGCGCCGGGTAAGCTTGATGACCTTGCGCGCATCGTCGATCAGTTGCGCGAGATAGCGGTTGCCGGCGATTTCCTGCAGCGCGGTGTGAAAGCGCTGGTTGGTCTCGAAGAAGCGGTCGGCATCGTTGGCGGCCGCATGCCGTTCGAGTTCCGCGTGAATTGCGGCGAGGTGGGCAAAGTCGGCGCTGGTGGCACGCCGCGCCGCTTCCGCGGCGACCCGTCCTTCGAGCAGCGCCATCACGGGGAACACCTCGTCGATATCCTGCTCCGACAACTGGGTCACATAGCAGCCGCGGCGTGGTTTGAGCACCACCAAGCCTTCGGCCGCGAGCACTTTCAGCGCCTCGCGTAGCGGCGTACGGCTGATGCCGTACTCCAGGGCGAGTGCTTGCTCGTCGATCCAGCCCCCGGGTGGAAGCTCATGCGCGAAAATGCGGGTGCGCAAACGCTCGGCCACCTGTTCATACAAGGCGGGCGCGGTGAGAATGTGCGATGACGGTCTTGCATTCATAATTATGGATGCAGTATCATAGCTCCTCGTCAGGAAGTCAAGCGCCTTAAAAAGGAAGAGACATGAGCAAGGCACCCGAAGTCAGCATTCCCTCGATCGAGGCATGGGCCAGGGCGGCTGCCAAGTCGGCTCCCGACGGAGATGTTGCCAAGCTGAACTGGGTCACGCCGGAAGGCCTGACGGTGAAGCCGCTGTACACCAAGGCCGATGTCGAGGGTCTGCCCTACGCGGACACGTTGCCGGGCTTCGCACCCTTCCTGCGCGGGCCGCAAGCCACCATGTACGCGGTGCGGCCCTGGACCATTCGTCAATACGCCGGGTTCTCCACTGCCGAGGAGTCCAATGCCTTCTACCGCAAGGCGCTGGCGGCCGGTGGCCAGGGGGTTTCGGTCGCCTTCGATCTCGCCACCCATCGCGGCTACGACTCGGATCACCCGCGCGTCACCGGCGACGTCGGCAAGGCTGGCGTGGCGATCGACTCCGTGGAGGACATGAAAATCCTGTTCGACGGCATTCCGCTCGACAAGGTGTCGGTGTCGATGACCATGAACGGCGCCGTGCTGCCGATCCTCGCCGGCTATGTGGTGGCGGCAGAGGAGCAGGGCGTGGCGCAGGAGCAGCTCTCGGGGACGATCCAGAACGACATCCTCAAGGAGTTCATGGTACGCAACACCTACATCTATCCGCCCGAACCGTCGATGCGCATCATCGCCGACATCATCGGCTATACGGCGAAGAACATGCCGAAGTTCAATTCAATCTCGATCTCCGGCTATCACATGCAGGAAGCCGGGGCGACGCAGGCGCTGGAGCTCGCCTTCACGCTCGCCGACGGTCGCGAATATGTAAAGACGGCACTGGCCTCGGGCATGGATGTCGATGCCTTCGCCGGGCGCCTGTCCTTCTTCTGGGCGATCGGCATGAACTTCTATCTCGAGATCGCCAAGATGCGCGCGGCGCGCCTCCTGTGGTGGCGGATCATGAGCGAGTTCAAGCCGAAGAACCCGAAGTCGATGATGCTGCGCACCCACTGCCAGACCTCCGGGTGGTCGCTGACCGAGCAGGACCCATACAACAACGTGGTGCGCACCACGGTCGAAGCCATGGCCGCGGTATTCGGCGGCACCCAGTCTCTTCACACCAATTCGCTCGACGAAGCCATCGCGCTGCCCACCGAGTTCTCGGCCCGAATCGCGCGCAACACGCAGCTCATCATCCAGGAAGAGACTCACATCACCAGCGTGATCGACCCCTGGGCCGGCAGCTACATGATGGAAAAGCTGACGCAGGACATCGCCGACGAAGCCTGGCGCATCATCGGGGACGTGGACCAGATGGGCGGCATGACCCAGGCCGTGCAAAGCGGCTGGGCCAAGCTGCAGATCGAGAAGTGCGCCGCGGAAAAGCAGGCGCGCATCGATTCGGGCAAGGACGTCATCGTCGGCGTCAACAAGTACAAGCTCAAGGAAGAAGCACCGATCGACACGCGCGACGTGGATAACCATGCCGTGCGCGACGCACAGATCGCGCGCCTCAAGCAGATTCGCGCCACGCGCGATGGTGCCGCCGTGCAGTCGGCCCTGGCGGCCCTCACCAACGCGGCGAAAACGGGCAGCGGCAACCTGCTCGATCTGGCGATCAAGGCCAGCCGGCTGCGTGCTACAGTCGGCGAAATTTCGGACGCACTCGAAGCAGTCTATGGCCGCCATCGCGCCACCACCCAGACCGTGTCGGGTGTCTATAGTGCGGCCTTCGGCGAGGACGGAACCATGCAGGACATTCGCGACCTGATCGACAACTTTGCGGCCGCCGAAGGGCGCCGGCCGCGCATCATGATCGCCAAGCTCGGCCAGGACGGCCACGACCGCGGCGCCAAGGTGGTCGCCACGGCATTCGCCGACCTCGGCTTCGATGTCGATGTCGGGCCGCTGTTCCAGACCCCGGAAGAAGCGGCGCGCCAGGCCGTGGAAAACGACGTTCATGCGATCGGCATCTCGACGCTGGCAGCCGGGCACAAGACGCTGGTGCCGGCGCTGATCAAGGCGCTGCGCGATCAGGGCGGTGCGGATATCGTCGTCTTTGTCGGCGGCGTGATTCCGGCGCAGGACTACGATCAGTTGTACAAGGACGGCGCGGCGGGCATCTTCGGCCCCGGCACGCCGATTCCACAATGCGCGCACGAAGTGCTGCGCGCCATTCGCGCCGCCCACCTGCCGGCCAGCGCCTGATCTGAAGATGCAACCGACGCCCGAACTGGGCCAAGCCGACGTGGATGCGCCGCTGGTCGCCGACCTGCTGGCCGGTAACCGCCGTGCGCTGGCGAAGGCGATCACCCTGGTCGAGTCGACGCATCCCGAGCATCGGCAACGGGCGCAAAAACTCCTCGACGCCGTCCTGCCGCACACCGGCCGCTCGCTGCGTCTCGGCATCTCTGGCGTGCCGGGGGTGGGCAAGTCAACCTTCATCGAAGCCCTGGGCATGTTCCTGATAGAGCGTGGTCATCGCGTCGCCGTTCTCGCCGTCGATCCCTCATCGTCGGTGCATGGCGGCTCGATACTGGGCGACAAGACCCGCATGGAAAGCCTCTCGCAGCGCATGGAAGCCTTCATCCGGCCCTCGCCGTCTTCGGGCAGTCTCGGTGGGGTGGCCGAGCACACGCGCGAAGCCGTGCTGCTGTGCGAAGCGGCGGGCTACGACATCATCATTGTCGAAACCGTGGGTGTCGGCCAATCCGAGACCGCTGTCGCGGGCATGACCGATATCTTCGTCCTGCTGCAGCTGCCCAACGCGGGCGACGATTTGCAGGCGATCAAGAAGGGCATCATGGAACTCGCCGACCTGGTGGTGTTCAACAAGGCCGATATCGATATGCAGGCGGCGCAGCTGGCCGCCGCACAAATGCGTTCGGCCCTGTCGATGCTGCATCCGGCGTCGGCCAACTGGCAGCCGCCGGTGTTGACGCTTTCGGCGCTGCGCAAGGACGGCCTTGCCGACTTCTGGCAGGTCGTTGAAAAGTTCAGGAGCACGCTGACTGCCAGCGGGGAATTCGAGGCGAAGCGCCGCCATCAGTCCCTGGCCTGGATGTGGCAGCAAATCGACTCGGGCTTGCGCGGCCGCTTTCGCGAGCATCCCGCCGTCCAGTCCGCACTGGCCGAACTGTCAAGCTCCGTTGAAGCCGGCACGACCACGCCGGCTGCTGCGGCCCAGCGACTGCTGGGGCTGGTCAGCCGCAATTTCTAGTTTGTTCGATCGGAGGTTTCGCATGCACGACATCATTCACCAGTTGGACGAAAAGCGCGGCAGGGCAGCCCTGGGCGGCGGCCAGAAGCGCATCGACGCCCAGCACGCCAAGGGCAAGCTGACCGCGCGCGAGCGAATCGAGATGCTGCTGGACGATGGCACCTTCGAAGAATGGGACATGTTCAAGGAACATCGCTGCGTCGACTTCAACATGGGCGACAGCCACATTCCCGGCGACGGCGTGGTGACCGGCTACGGCACCATCAACGGCCGCATGGTGTTCGTCTTTTCGCAGGACTTCACCGTGTTCGGCGGCGCGCTGTCGGAAGCGCACGCCGAGAAGATCTGCAAGATCATGGATCACGCGTTGAAGGTGGGTGCGCCGGTAATCGGACTGAACGATTCGGGGGGTGCGCGAATTCAGGAAGGCGTCGCCGCACTCGGCGGCTATGCCGACGTATTTCAGCGCAACGTGATGGCGTCGGGCGTGATCCCGCAGATCTCGATGATCATGGGTCCCTGCGCCGGCGGTGCGGTGTACAGCCCGGCGATGACCGACTTCATCTTCATGGTGAAGGATTCCTCCTACATGTTCGTCACCGGTCCCGAAGTGGTGAAGACGGTGACCCACGAGGAAGTCACGGCCGAAGAACTCGGCGGCGCCGTGACGCACACCAGCAAGTCGGGCGTTGCCGACCTGGCGTTCGAGAACGACGTCGATGCCTTGCTGATGCTGCGCCGCTTCTTCAACTACTTGCCCCTGAACAACAAGGAGAAGCCGCCGGTCAGGCAGACCACCGATCCGGCCGATCGCCTCGACTTCTCGCTGGACACGTTGGTGCCGGACAGCGCCAACAAGGCCTACGACATGAAGGAACTGATTCTCAAGATGGTCGATGACACCGACTTCTTCGAGATCCAGCCCGACCACGCGAAGAACATCGTGACCGGTTTCGGCCGCATGGAAGGCCAGACCGTGGGCATCGTCGCCAACCAGCCGATGGTGCTGGCCGGCTGCCTCGACATCAAGTCCTCGATCAAGGCCGGGCGCTTCGTGCGCTTTTGCGATGCGTTCAACATTCCGATCATCACCCTGGTCGACGTGCCCGGCTTCATGCCGGGGACGGCGCAGGAATACGGCGGCATCATCAAGCACGGCGCCAAGCTGCTGTATGCCTATGCCGAATGCACGGTGCCGAAAGTGACGCTGATCACGCGCAAGGCCTACGGCGGAGCCTACGATGTTATGGCCTCGAAGCATTTGCGCGGCGACGTGAACTTCGCCTGGCCTTCGGCGGAAATCGCCGTCATGGGGCCGAAGGGCGCGGTCGAGATCATCTTCCGCGAAGAGAAGGGCGATCCGGTCAAGGTCGCGGCACGCGAGGCCGAATACAAGGCCAAGTTCGCCAATCCCTTCGTCGCCGGCGCGCGCGGCTTCATCGACGACGTGATCATGCCCAACGAAACCCGCAAGCGCATCTGTCGCAGCTTGGCCATGCTGCGCGGCAAGAAGATCGAGAATCCGTGGCGCAAGCACGGCAACATTCCGCTGTAAGCGTCGGAGAGAAATAATGTTCAAGAAGATACTGATTGCGAATAGAGGCGACCAGCCGCGTAGCGGCGCAGCAGCGCAGCTAAATTGCCTTGCGCGCGAAGCGCGCTCAGGCGATTTCTCCCCGGAGGTGGCCAATGTTTAAAAAGGTACTGATCGCGAACCGCGGGGAAATCGCCTGCCGCGTCATCAAGACTGCCCGCAGGATGGGCATTGCCACCGTCGCCGTGTATTCCGAAGCCGACAAGGATGCGCGCCATGTCGGATTGGCCGACGAGGCCGTCTGCATCGGCCCGCCGCCGTCGAAGGAATCCTACCTGGTGATCGACAAGATCATCGCCGCCTGCAAACAGACCGGCGCCGAGGCCGTTCATCCAGGCTACGGCTTCCTTTCGGAGAACCCGGAGTTCTCGCGCCGCCTGGAAGAGAGCGGCATCATTTTCATCGGCCCCAAGCATTATTCGATGGCCGCGATGGGCGACAAGATCGCCTCGAAGAAGCTCGCGCTGGAAGCCAGGGTCAATACGATCCCCGGCCACAACGCGGCGATCGACACGCCGGAGCAGGCGGTGGAAATCGCCAAGGGCATCGGCTACCCGGTGATGATCAAGGCGTCCGCCGGCGGCGGCGGCAAGGGTCTGCGTGTGGCCTACAACGGCAGGGAAGCCCACGAAGGTTTCATCGCCTGCAAGACCGAGGCAAAAAATGCCTTTGGTGACGACCGCATCTTCGTCGAGAAGTTTGTCGAAGAGCCGCGCCACATCGAGATTCAGCTGATCGGCGACGCGCACGGCAACACGATCTACCTCTGGGAGCGCGAATGCTCGCTGCAGCGCCGTCACCAGAAAGTCATCGAAGAGGCGCCGTCTTCCTTCATCGATCCGGCGACGCGCAAAGCGATGGGCGAGCAGGCGGTGGCGCTGGCGAAGGCGGTGAACTACCAGAGCGCGGGCACCGTGGAGTTCGTCGTCGGCAAGGACAAGAGCTTCTACTTCCTGGAAATGAACACGCGCCTGCAGGTCGAACATCCGGTGACCGAACTGATCACCGGGCTCGATCTAGTGGAACTGATGATCCGCGTCGCGGCCGGCGAGAAGCTGCCCTTCACTCAGGATCAGGTCAAGCTCGACGGCTGGGCGATGGAGTGCCGCATCAATGCCGAAGACCCGTTCCGTGGCTTCCTGCCCTCCACCGGCCGCCTGGTGAAATACATGCCGCCGCCCGAGCTGCATGGCGTGCGCGTCGATACCGGCGTGTATGAAGGCGGCGAGATCTCGATGTTCTACGATTCGATGATCGCCAAGCTGATCGTGCATGCCTCGACGCGCGACCAGGCGATCGCCCGCATGCGCGATGCATTGAACCAGTTCGTGATCCGCGGCGTCGCCTCCAACATCGCCTTCCAGGCAGCGCTGATGCAGAACCCGCGCTTCCTGTCGGGCGATTTCAACACCGGCCTGATTGCCGAGCAGTATCCCAAGGGCTTCAACGCCGCCGACGTGCCGCACGACGATCCGGCGATGCTGGTGGCGGTCGCGGCCGCGATTCATCGCCAGTATCTGGAGCGCAATGCGACCATCTCCGGCCAGATGCCGGGGCATGAATTCGTCCCCGGCGAGGACTTCGTCGTGCTGCTCGGGGCGGACCAGTATCAGGCCACGGTGACCAAGGCCGAGGGCGGCTGGGATGTCAGCTTCGCCGGCGAGCGCTATGAACTGCGCTCCAGCTGGCAATTCGGCGAGCCGCTCTACATCGGCACTCTGAACGGCCAGTCGATCTGCATGCAGATCGAGCGGCGCGGGCTGGTCTATCGCTTGTTCCACTGGGGCGTGCAGGCGGACATGCAGGTGATGTCGGCACGCACGGCGGTGTTGAAGGCACTGATGCCGATCAAGGCACCGCCCGACATGTCCAGGTTCCTGCTCTCGCCGATGCCCGGGCTGCTGACGCAGATCGCCGTTGCCGTGGGGCAGGAAGTCAAGGCCGGCGAAATCCTGGCCAAGATCGAGGCCATGAAAATGGAGAATGTGCTCAAGGCCGAACGCGACTGCGTGGTGGCGAAACTGCTCGCCAAGCCGGGTGAAAGTCTGGCGGTGGATCAGGCCATCATCGCCTTCAAGTAGCGGGAGTCGGCGCGCCGCAAAAGTCGGCGCTGGCGGTACGGCGATTCATCGGGGTTCGTAACGGTCCCTGCTCTTAAGGAAGAGTTAAGCGGGCGGGCCTATACTTTTTACATTCCGATTGAACGAAGGTAGATCCGCATGTCCGTCCTGTTGCGTTGCTTCCTGTTGCTGTTGGCGTCGGCCCCCGCGTTGGCTGCCGACGAGCCGGTTCGACTGACGCCTGAGCAGGCGACACGTTCCGGTATCGTCAGCGCTGCCCTTGCCGACATGAAGGCAGGTGCGGGAATTCGCCTGCCGGCCCAGGTGGTGGTGCCGCCGGCCCAGATTGAAGTGATCGCGGCACCGTTGCCGGCGATGGTCGCCGCGCTCGGCGCCGCCTACGGCGAGACGGTGAAGAAGGGCCAGTGGCTGGCGCGGCTGCAGGGTGCGCAAGTTCTCGAACTGCAGCGCGACTTCGCCAACGCCCAGGCTCAGGCGAACCTGGCCGGCGAGAGCTTGCGGCGCGACGAGAGCCTCTACGCGGACGGCATCATCGCGCAGGGACGCCTTTCGGCAATCCGCGCCGCGGCGCAGCAGGCCGCCTTGCTGCTGGCCGAGAGGCGTCAGGCCTTGCGTCTGGCGGGTGCCGCAGAACCCGGGACCGGTTCAGCGGCGCTTTCCGGGAAGACGGAAGTCCGCGCGCCCTTCGACGGCGTGGTGCTCGAGGCTTCGGTACAGCCCGGCAGCCGCGTCGATGCCATGACCCCCCTGTTCAAGCTAGGCCGCCTCGCCCCCCTTTGGCTGGAGATTCAGGCTGCGCCGGCACAGGCTGCCGGCGTCGGACGCGGCGACGCGGTAAGCATTCCCGGCTGCGCCCAGACCGGGCGGGTGATTCTGGTCGCACCGCAATTGCAGGCGGCCAGCCAGTCGCTGCTGATTCGTGCCGAACTGCCCAAGCCGGATGGCTGTATCCGGCCGTTTCAGTACGTGCAGGCGGAAATCGCTTCGGCGCGGCAGCTCGCGGACAAAACATGGCGCGTTCCCTCATCGGCGCTGGTACGCCACCAGGGAGAGGTATGGGTCTTCCTGGAAGCGCCCGGCGGCTTCCGCCCGGTAGCCGTCAAGGTGCTCGACGAGACGCCGGATACCACGCTGGTGGCGGCCGATCTTGCGGCGGAGACCAGACTTGCGGTGAAAGGCGTATCCACCCTGAAAGCGAAGTGGCTGGGCCTGGGCGGAGGCCAGTAAATGGCCCCCCGCGCTCGCAATCCCGGCTCGCTGCCCCCCACCGGGGGGCGCCTGTCTCCTTGGGGCGACCCGGCGGAGGCATAGGATGCTGCAAAAACTGGTCGAATTCGCGCTGACCCAGCGTCTGCTGGTGCTGATCGCCACGCTGCTCCTGATCGGCGTCGGCGCTTATGCCCTGCGCGGACTGCCGATCGACGCCTATCCCGATGTGTCGTCGACGCAGGTCAAGATCATAGTCAAGGCACCGGGCATGACGCCGGAGGAAGTCGAGGCGCGTGTCGTCACGCCGATCGAGCTGGAAATGCTCGGCATCCCGAACCAGCGCAGCTTGCGCGCCGTGGCCAAGTACGCCATCGCCGACATCACGCTCGATTTCGAGGACAGCGTCGATATCTACTGGGCGCGGCAACAGGTATCCGAGCGCCTGGCCAGCGCGATGAAGGATTTCCCCGCGGAAGTTTCGGGCGGCCTCGCGCCGATCACCACGCCGCTGGGCGAAATGCTGATGTTCACTGTCGAAGGCAATATCTCTCTGGCGGAAAAACGCAGCCTGCTCGATTGGGTTATCCGGCCGCAACTCAGGACCCTGCCTGGCGTGGCCGACGTCAATGCCCTGGGCGGCCACGTGCGAACCTTCGAGGTGGTCCCCAATCTGCTTGCGCTCAAGGCACGCTCGCTCACCCTGACCGATCTGCGCCGCGCGCTTGAGACCAACAACCGCAATGACGGTGCCGGGCGCTTGACCGAGGGCGAGGAATCGCTGCTGGTTCGCGTCGAGGGCAGCGTGAAGACGCTCGACGATCTGCGCACCATTCTCGTGCCCGATGCGCCCGGTGCCCATTCGGGGCAGGTAACTCAGCATGTCACCCGCGTCGGCGACGTTGCGACGGTGCGCATCGGCAGCCTGACCCGTTACGGCTTTGTCACTCGCGGCGGCACCGAGGAAGCCGTGGAGGGCCTCGTGCTCGGCTTGCGCGGCGCCAACGCGCGCTCCGTGGTCGAGGGCGTCCGCGCCAAGCTGGCCGAGATCGCACCATCGCTGCCGCCGGGTGTGACGACGAAGATTTTCTACGACCGCGGCGCGCTGGTCGACCGCGCCATCGGCACCGTGGCGAAAGCGCTGACCGAGGCCATCGTGCTCGTCGTGGTGCTGTTGCTGGCCTTCCTCGGCAACCTGCGCGCGGCCGTTGCCGTTGCCTGCGTTTTGCCGCTCGCGGCGCTGGCGACCTTCATCCTGATGAGCGCGTTCGGCATGTCGGCCAACCTGATGAGCCTGGGCGGCCTGGCCATCGCCATCGGCATGCTGGTCGATGCTGCAGTGGTCGTGGTGGAAAACGTCGAAAGCCAACTGGCCGATCCGGCCGGCGCCAAGCTGCCCTTCCTGCATCGCATTTACCGCGCCGTGCGCGAGGTGACGGAGCCGGTGGTGTCGGGCATGGCCATCATCGTCATCAGGGGCTCGAAGGCAAGCTGTTCATTCCCGTCGCACTGACCATCATCTTCGCCCTCTCGGGTTCGCTGCTGCTGTCATTGACCGTGATTCCGGTGCTGACGTCTTACCTGCTGAAGCCCTCCGCCGGCCACCACGAACCCTGGCTGCCGCGACAGGCTACTCGCCTCTATGAGCCGCTGCTGCGCTGGAGCCTGGCCAATGCGCGCAAGGTGATCATCACGGCGCTGGCGGCGCTGGCCGCCACGATCGCGGCCTTTTTTCTGCTCGGCAAGACCTTCATGCCGACCATGGACGAGGGCGACATCCTGATGCAATTGGCCAAGCTGCCTTCGATCAGCCTGGAGCAGAGTGCGCAGACCGACATGGCGGTGCAGCGGGCGCTGCTCGAGCGAGTGCCGGAGATCAAGGACATCGTCGCCCGCACCGGCTCCGACGAGCTCGGCCTCGATCCGATGGGACTCAACGAGACCGACAGTTTTCTCGTGCTGGCTCCGCGCAGCGAATGGCGCAAGCCGGACAAGCAATGGTTGACCGACGAAATCCGCAAGGTGCTGGTCGACTTTCCCGGGATGGACATCGCCTTCACCCAGCCGATCGAGATGCGCGTATCGGAGATGCTTACCGGAACGCGCGGCGATCTGGCGATCAAGGTGTTCGGCACCGACCTCGCCGAACTCAACGCACTGGCCGAGACAATCGCCGCGCTGCTGAAGACCGTCCCCGGCGCACAGGATGTGCTGACGGTGAAGAACGAGGGCGTGCAGTATTTCACGGTGGAAGTCGATCGTCTGATGGCCGGCCGATTCGGGCTTTCCATCGAGGACATCGCCACCGCCCTGCGGGCCCAGGTCGAAGGTCAATCGCTGGGACTGGTGCTCGAGGGCGGCCGCCGCACGCCGCTGGTGATCCGCGGCAGCGATGAGGTACGCATGTCGCCGGCATTGTTCGCCGGCGTGCATCTGGCGCTGCCGAACGGCGAGACCATTCCGCTCTCGGCCCTGGCCAGCCTCAAGCGATTGGCCGGCCCGGTCAAGGTCGATCACGAGAATGCCGCGCGCCTGGTCGTAATCCAGGCCAATGTCACCGGCCGCGACCTGGTCGGCTTCGTCGAAGAAGCCAAGGCGAAGGTGGCCGCCGAGGTGAAGCTGCCTGCCGGCTATCGCCTGGCCTGGGGTGGCCAGTTCGAGAACCAGCAGCGTGCCGCCAAACGGCTGATGCTGGTGGTGCCGGTGGCGCTGGCGCTGATCTTCCATATTCTTTTCACCACCTTCGGTTCGGTGCGTCAGGCGGCGATGGTCTTCGTCAATATTCCGTTCGCCCTGATCGGCGGCGTCTTCGCCCTGCTTATCGCCGGAGAGTACCTGTCGGTGCCGGCCTCGGTCGGCTTCATCGCCCTGCTCGGCATCGCGGTACTCAACGGCCTGGTGCTGATCTCCCATTTCAATCAGTTGCGGGCGCAGGGCATGCCGCTCGAGCGCGTGGTGATCGAAGGTTCGAAGCGTCGCCTGCGGCCGGTGCTGATGACGGCCTCGATTGCCGCTTTCGGCCTGGTCCCGCTGCTGTTTGCCAGCGGGCCGGGATCGGAAATACAGCGGCCGCTGGCCATCGTCGTCATCGGCGGACTGATCACCTCGACGCTGCTGACGCTGGTGATGCTGCCCATCCTCTACCAACGCTGGGGAAAAGAGACATGACGAAACGCCTCGACGCCTGTCTCACGCTGATTCTGCCCAAAGGGCTGGAAGCGCGGATACTGGACAAGCTGCTGCAGCATCCGGAGTGGGTCGGCCCCTTCAATACCCACCGCGTCGAGGGCCATGGCGACCCCGGCGGCATCGAGAGTCCGCGCGAGCAAGTGCGCGGCCGCGCCGAGCGGGTGCGCATCGAGATCCTGATGGATGCGAGCCACGTGGCGGAGCTGCTGCAGGAATTGCGCAGCGAACTGCCCAGCCCCGACGTGGCATGGTGGCTGAGTCCGGTGCTCGATTCGGGGGCGCTGGCATGAAGCGCCTGCTGATCCTCCTGCTGTTTCCGCTGACTGTCTGCGCCGCCGATCCGACCGATCTGCCGCCCGCGGCTCAGGTTGAAAAGGCTCTCCGCGCCCATCCCCTGGTGCGCGGCGCGGCTGCCGGCATCCAGGTGGAGGAGGCCAACCGCGACCGGCTCGAGGCCGGTCCGCACGAATTTGCGCTGAGACTCTCCAGTCAGCAGCGACGTGACCGCCCGGTCGACATCAGTTACCGCGAGAATGAAGTCGGTCTCGAGCGCACCATCCGGCTGCCGGGCAAAGCCGCCCGGGATTCAGCGCTGGGCGCGGTGGGCATCGAGCATGCGCGCTTTGCCCTCGGCGATGCCTTGCACGAGAGTGCGCGGCTGCTGCTCGGCCGCTGGTTCGAGTGGCGGCGCGAAGCGGCGGCGGCACGGCAATGGGCGCGGCAAGTCGAGACCCTGCAGCGCCAGCACGAGGTGGTCGGCAAGAGAGTCGGCGCTGGCGATGCGGCGAAGCTCGAAGAGTTGCTGTCAGGAGCCCAGCTGGCGCAAGCGCAGGCTCAGCTGGCGCAGGCCCAGGGGCGACGCGACCGTGCAGCGACCGAGTTCAGCCAATCTTTTCCAGAGATCGCCCTGCCCGCAGACGTAACCCTGGCGACGCCTGAGCCGCAGGCGATCGGGGAATCTGCCGGGACATGGCGCCAGCGCATCCTTAAGCACAACCACGAACTGGCGATGGCTCGCAGCGCGGCGCGGCGCGGCCAGATTATGGCGCAGCGACTCGACGCCGAGCGCATGCCCGATCCGACGCTGGGCGTGAAATTCGGTAGCGAGCGCGATGGCCAGGAGCGCATCGTCGGCGTGCAATTGACGATCCCGCTGCCTGGCAGCGGCCGCGCGGCCTCGGCCCGTGCCGGTGTGGCCGAGGCCGACGTGGCCGCTGCACGCGAAGCCATGGTGCTGGCGCGCGTCGAGGCGGAAGCGCAGCGCACGGTCAGCCTGGCGCACAGCACTCGCGGCCAGTGGCAGCGACTCGAGGATGTTGCCTTGCGCATGGAAGAAAACGTACGCCTGCTGGAAAAAGCCTGGCGCATGGGCGAAGGCCAGTTCGCCGAGTTGCAGGCGGCCCGCCGCCAGGCCATCGAGGCAAGGCTGGCAGCATCGCAGGCACGACTCGAAGCCAGTGAGGCGCGCTATCGCCTGCTGCTCGATGCCCATCAACTCTGGAATATGGAAGCCGATTGAGTGGCCGATGCGGACGGCCGTCAGAAGGTGATTTCGACCCGTGCACCGGCCAGGGTCGCATTGCGCGTCGCCGATGCGCCGCCGGGATGGCGCACGTGCTGCAGACTGGGTTGCAGCGCGAACCAGGGCGTGATCGCCGCGCGCCAGGTGATCTCGAAAGCTTCCTCGGCAGAGGCCGTGCCGGTGCCGGCTGAGGCCTGAACGGCGCGCCACTTCGGTGCCAGGCGGCTGCGCGTCCAGCCGAAGGCGACACTGTCGTCGGGCCGGCTGGCAAATGGGCCGCGCAAGCGGACGCCGAAGTTCCACATGCGATCGATCGCCGTCGAATGGCCGCTGCTGAACGCGTAGCGGGCGAAGGCCGTAAGGTCGCGGCCGGCTTCCGCGCCAAGACTGAAGAGCGTGCGTTCGGCCAGCAGGTAGCCGCCCTGCGAGCGGCGCTGCAAAGGGTTGCCGTCGGCATCGATGTCGAGTTGATCGGCGACGCGGTTTCCGTAGCGCCAGAACCCGATGGCGTACTTGCTGACACCGCCGTACTTTTCGTGGGCGACCAATCCAGGTGTCGGCCTGACGCTTGCCGGGTCGACCGGTTCGAAGAGATGACCGAATTCGAGCGGCATCCAGCCGATTTCGCCGATGACGAAGGCGCCATCGCCCCGGGCAAGGCGGATGGCCGTGGCTTTCGGCCGCACCGGGTCGTTGGGAATGCCATCCATCAGTGCCCCCATTGCGTACCAGTCTCGATTCTCAGACAGCCACTTGGCGCGAATGCCGAAAGCGGAATTGTTGAATACCGATGGAGCATTGGTCAGGGCCAGATCGGCGGGCGTGCCATAGGCCGGGTGCAGCAGCGTTGCCGCCGAATCCATGGTGAAGAACTCGGAGTCGATCGGGTAGAGGCCGGCCAGGACCGAGAAGCGGTCATCGAGAAAACCCTTCAGTATCCAGGCATGAAACAGGCGCGTGGTCGGCACCGGGACCTCGATGTTGCTGACGCCCATCAGGCTGCCGGTGCGCCGGCCATTGATGCCGGTTCCGGCGTCGGTATCGGTATTGAGGTAGGCGACGGCATTGCTCCAGCCCAGCAGTTTTTCCAGGTCGGCGCGCAGTTTCAATTCCAGATGGCTGACCGTCTGACCACCCTCCATGATGCCGCCGCGATTGTGCAGGCTATCGAGCCTGAGCCCGGCTTCCATGGCCACGCCGCGTTGCCAGAGTTCGCTGCGGGCGCCATTCCAGTCGCCGGTCTGGGTCGAGCTTGCATAGTCGGGGGCACTCTCGGCTGCTACCGCGAACGGCAGTACGAGTCCGGCGAACAGCGAAATGCCCGCGATGACCCGTTTGCGCGGTGGCATCTTCAAAATCGCCGTGTCGCCAGCGCCGACTTTCAGAGCGTCGGGTAGTCGGTGTAGCCTCTTTCACCCCTGGCGTAGAAGGTGGCCGTATCCCACTTGTTGAGCGGCGCATCGCGGCGCAGGCGCTCGACCAGGTCGGGGTTGGAGATGAAAGGCTTGCCGATCGCGATCAGGTCGGCGTGGCCGCGCGCCAGAATCTCTTCGCAGGCGGCCGCTGTCTTGAAGCCGCCGCAGGCGATCAGCGCGCCGTGGAAGGCGTCGCGCAATGCCGGCATCATCGAGTGTGTCGCGTCGTGGATCCAGTCCGCGGTCTGGCAGTAGATATGCAGAAAGCCTATGCCGCGCTGATTCAGTTCGCGTGCCAGCCACGGATAGGTCACCAGCGGCTCGGGGTCGGCGACCATGCCGTTGCCCAGCCCGTACGGCGACTGGCGTACGGCGATGCGTTCCGGTGCAACTTCCGCCGCCACTGCATCGACCACTTCCAGCAGCAGGCGGTAGCGATTGGCCAGTGACCCGCCGTAGGCATCGTTGCGGTTATTCACTGCCGGACAGCGGAATTGATCGAGCAGGTAGCCGTTCGCGCCGTGAATCTCCACGCCGTCGAAACCGGCCTGCATGGCGAGTTTCGCGGCGTGGGCGAACTCGGTAACGACACCGCGGATTTCCTGAATGCTCAAGGCCTCCGGCTGGCCGCAGTCGACGGACACGGGCTTGCCGTCTGGCCCGGGAATCATGGTCTGCGTGGCAACTGGCTTGATCGAGGCGCCCGCTGGGGCGCTGCCATCGGCGTGCAGCGCGGCGTGCGCGACGCGGCCGCAATGCCAGATCTGGGCGAACATCTTGCCGCCTGCGGCATGCACGGCGTCGGTAACCGGTTTCCAGCCCGCGGCCTGCGCTTCGTTCCACAGCGCCGGCGTGTTGAGGTAGCCGCGCGCACGATCGGACACGGGAACCCCTTCGGAGATGATCAGGCCGGCGCTGGCGCGTTGGCGGTAGTACTCGACGACCAGGTCATTGGGCACGGCGTCCGTATGGTCGGCGCGGCAGCGGGTCATGGGCGCCATGACGATGCGGTTGGCCAGTTGCAGGGCTGAATTGGAATAGGAATCGAAGATCATGGGCAGATGTCGGGGCTTGAGCAAAAGGCCGATTCTACCCAAGCGAGGGGGTAGAATTTCATCAGTATTCCAACCGGATCGTGCCGTGTCGCGCATTCCATCTGTCCTCGTTCTGTTGTGCTGCTGCTTGTGTCACAGCGGCGCGACGCTCGCTGCCGTGCGCCTGGCACCAGGTGTCACGTCGGTCGCCCTGGCGGCAGAAATAGCTGTGCTGGAAGACCCGAGCGGCCGCCTGTCGCTGGCCGACGTTCAAGGCCGCGCGACCGATTTCATCCCTTCCAAATTGCCCGCCGATGCGGCGATAAACTTCGGCTATTCCTCCTCTGCCTGGTGGCTGCGTTTCACGATCGAGGCAGACGCGGCCGCGCCGCGCGACTGGCTGCTGGAAGTGGCCTTTCCCACGCTGGACAGAGTCGACTACTTCGGTCCTGACGGCGAGCATCTGAATGCCGGCGATCACCTGCCCTTCGCTGCACGGCCGCTGCCGCATCGCAACTTCGTGTTTCCGGTGCATCTGCGCGAGAAAGGCGACAGCACCGTCTGGTTGCGCATCGTGTCCGAAGGTACGCTGACGGTTCCGCTGCGGCTTTGGGAGACCGAGACCTTCTGGCAGAAGTCGCTGGCCAGCTATGCATTGCTTTCGGTCTATTTCGGCATGCTGCTGGCGCTGGCTCTCTACAACCTGCTGCTATGGTTTGCGCTGCGCGACCACACCTATCTCACCTATGTCCTGTTCGCCGCCAGCATGGCCGTAGGACAGCTTTCCCTCAGTGGACTGGGCAACGAATTCCTCTGGCCCACCTGGCCGGCATGGGGCAACATGGCCTATTCGGCGGGCTTCGCCGCCACTGGCCTGTTCGGTGCCCTGTTTACCCGGGGCTTTCTCGATACCCGGCGCAGCGTGCCGCGTCTCGACGGCGCCGTAATCGGCCTCGCCGCGCTGTTTGCCCTGCTCATGGTGGCGCCCCTGATTGCGCCCTACCGCCTCGCGGCTATCCTCACTTCGCTGACCGGCGTTGCGTTTTCGCTGGTGGCGATGCTTGCCGCGATTCGTTGCTGGCGCACCGACCAGCCCGGCGCACGCACCTTCCTGCTGGCGTGGACTGTCCTCCTGCTGGGCGTCGCCATCGTCGGCCTGCGCAACCTGGATCTGCTGCCGACCACTTTTCTCAGCTTCTATGCCATTCAGATCGGCTCGGCACTGGAGATGCTGCTGCTCTCCTTCGCCCTGGCCGATCGCATCAACGGGCTGCGGCGCGAGAAGGACGCTGCCCAGAATGAGGCGCTGGCGACCAAGCAGCAACTGGTGGGGGCCTTGCAGCGCTCCGAGGCGAGCCTCGAGCGGCGCGTCGCCGAGCGCACCGCTGAACTGGAAGGAGCCAATGCCCGCCTGCGCGAGAATGAGCGCCAGCTGCAGTCGCTGGCTCACAGCGATACGCTGACGGGCCTCGCCAACCGCCTGCTGTTCGACGCCCGCTTGCAGCAGTCGATGCAGCACGCGCGGCGCAGCCACGGCAAAATTGCGTTGCTGCTGGTCGATCTCGATCAGTTCAAGTCGATCAACGACGACTATGGCCACGCGATCGGCGACGAAGTCCTGCGCAGCATGGCGGATCGCTTTCGGGCGACGGTGCGCGAGGTCGACACGGTGGCCCGCCTCGGCGGCGACCAGTTCGCGATTGCCTTGAGCGGCGTCAGCAGCGGCGCCGATGCGGAACGCATGGCGGAGAAAGTCATCGCCAATCTTGGCGAGCCGCTGCGCGTGCTCGGCGTACCGCTGGAAGTCGGGGCCAGTGTCGGCATTGCAATGTTCTCCGGCGGCGACCTGTCACCGGCCGAGCTGATGCGCCAGGCGGATCAGGCGATGCATGCGGCGAAGGATGCCGGAGGCGGATGTTGCCGAATGTTTGCCGGTTAATCTGAAGTCGCGCCAGCGACTCGCGATGCTCCCCTCTACCCTGGTGGGAGAGGGGTTGGGGGTGAGGGGGAAGCGGCACGGCTCCCGTTGTCGCAGGTGACCCCCGCCGTCGCGATTGTCAGGTCGGTGGCGGCAGAACGTGCGACCGGGCGCTCAGGCCAGCCGCGCAAATGCTTCAATCACCTCGGCCGGCGCCTGGACCAGCTCGATCAGCACGCCTTCTCCGGCAATCGGGAACTGCTCGTTGGCCTTGGGGTGAAGGAAGGTGATGTCATAGCCCGAGGCGCCCTTGCGGATGCCTCCCGGTGCGAAGCGCACGCCCTGCGCCGTGAGCCATGCAACGGCGGCCGGCAGATCGTCGATCCAGAGTCCGACGTGGTTGAGCGGCGGCTCGTTCACCGTGGGCTTCCTTGCCGGATCGAGCGGCTGCATCAGATCGACTTCCACCTTGAAGGGACCGCTGCCCATCGCCGTGATGTCTTCGTCCACGTTTTCGCGCTCGCTGACGAAATTTCCCGTCACGGCAAGGCCGAACATGTCGACCCAGAGTTTCTTGAGGCGCTCCTTGGAGGGGCCGCCGACAGCGATCTGCTGGATCCCGAGTACCTTGAAGGGGCGCACTTTGGTTTGCGGCGTCATCGATGAATCCATTTGTTCAAGGAATCTTGCTGCCCTAACCGCACCGGCTCAGTGCTTTTGCCCGATGCACTCGCGTATGCGCGCCAGCAGTTCGTCTTCGTCGTAGGGTTTGCCCATGTAGTGATCGACGCCGATTTCGGCCGCCATCTGGCGGTGCTTGTCGGCCGTGCGCGACGTGATCATGATGATCGGAATATGCTTCAGGCGTTTGTCGGCGCGGATGTTGCGCGCCAGATCGAAGCCGTCCATGCGCGGCATTTCGATGTCCAGCAGCATGACGTCGGGGATCACTTCGCCGAGTTGCTCCAGCGCATCGACACCGTCCTTGGCGGTCAGCACGTGATAGCCATGACGCGCCAGCAGCCGGCCGCTGATCTTGCGCACGGTGAGCGAATCGTCGACCACCATCACGGCCGCCGCGGCCGCGGCCGCGGCCGCAGGAGCCGTGGGTGCGGCCGCGACTGCCGCCGCGGCTTCGACAGGGGCGGCGGCCACTTGCACCGGAGTGCTGGTGCGCTCGAGGGCGCGGGCCGCCAGGGCGACTGGGTTGAGAATCAGCGCAACCTCGCCGTTGCCCAGCACCGTGGCGCCAGCGAGGCCCGGCACGCGGGCCAGTTGCGGCCCCACGGCCTTGACCACGACTTCCTGGTTGCCGCTGAGACTATCGACTTCCAGGGCCACGCGTTCGGTCCCGCCCTTGACCAGCAGTATCCAGTGCCGCCGCGCCGCCGGCGGTATTGCGTCCTTGTCGCCCAGCAACACGGAAAGATAGTGGTAGGGGTAGCGGTTTCCCAGCCATTCGGCGCTGCCCGTGCTGCGCACCTGTGCAGCAGGATCGGGCTTGTGCTCAGTGGCCTGCTCGATCATCGAGGATGGAATCGCGTAGGTGCGATTGCCGGCAGTGACCAGTACCGCCTGCGTTACCGCCAGGGTCAGCGGCAGGTAAATGCGGAAGGTGGTGCCGCGCCCGGCAACTGATGTGATCTCGATGCGGCCACCGAGACTGGCGGTCTCGCTCTTCACCACATCCAGTCCGACGCCGCGCCCGGCCAGCGCCGTGAGATCTTCCGCGGTGGAGAATCCGGGCTGGAAGATGAGTTGCGTCAGGGACGCATCGTCGGCTTCCGCATCCGCAGCGATCAGGCCGCGTTCCACGGCGCGCTGGCGAATCCGGTCATAGCGGAGTCCGGCGCCGTCGTCGGCGATGGAAAGCACAATTTCATTGCCTTCCTGTGCCAGCGACAAGGTAATCTGGCCGATCGCTTCCTTGCCGGCCGCCGCTCGCGCAGCGTGGTCTTCGAGGCCGTGGGCAACGCTGTTGCGCAGCAGGTGCTCGATCGGCCCGGCCATTTTGTCCAGTACCGAGCGATCAAGTTCGGTCTGGCCGTGGCGGATGTCGAGGTTGGCGCGCTTTCCGGTATCTTTCGCCGCCTGGCGCACCACGCGGTGCAGACGTTCGGCCAGACTTTCGAAGGGCACCATGCGCACGCCCATCATGCGCTGCGACAGCTCGCGGGAGAGGCGCGCCTGCGCCGCCACAGCCGCATTGGCATGGTCGAGATTGCGCAGCAGGTTTTGTTGCACGGTGGCGACGTCGTTCACGCTTTCCGCCATCATCCGCGTCACTTCCTGGAAGCGGGTGAAGCGGTCGAATTCCAGCGGATCGAACTCCTGCCCGCGCTCGCTTGCAAGCGCTTGCTGCGACTGCATCTGCAACTCGGCCTGGATTTCGACTTCGCGCAACTGCTTGCGCAGACGAATCACGTTTTCCGTGAGCTCAAGCAACGAGGCCTTCACTGCCAGCAACTCGCCTTCGATCCGGCCACGGGCGATGGCGACTTCGCCGGCTTCGTTGACCAGTTGGTCGACCAGGTCCGCGCGCACGCGCAAGTGCACCTGGGCAACGGGGGCGAAGGCGGCCGCTGCAGCAGCGGCCGGCGCAACGGCAACATGCTCTGCCTCGGCTGCGTCTTCATGCCGGAGCGCCGGCACTTCTTCCGTCAGCTTGTCGATCGAGACGTCGAGCCCGGCGGCCGGAAGCGGCAGCTCCAGTTCGGGACGGGCCGCCAGCGGATTGCGCAGGTGCTCGATCAGCATCGCGGCGCGGTCATATGAGCTTTCGAGTCCGTCGATCATGGCCGGCTGCACCGACTTCATGGCGGTAGCCTGATCGACACGGTCTTCCATCGAATGCAGCAGTTCGCCGCATCCCATGGCGCCGGCCATTCGCGCGCTGCCCTTCAGCGTATGCAGTGTGCGCTGGAGCGTGCGGGAGATTTCGAGATCGGTCGGTGCGGCCCGCCACTCGCGCAGCGCCTCGCCGATCTCGCGCATCAGATCCACGCTTTCCTCGAGGAAGAGCGGCAATACCTGCTCGTCGATTTCGTCTTCGATTCGTGCGGCGCGGCGCTCCGCGGCGGTCATGATGACTTCCGGTACTTCCGGTGCGGCAGGCACCTCGGGTGTGACAATTGCGACCGTTTCGACGGGTGCCGCGGGTGCCGCGGGCTCCAGTACGGCCGCCGCCGTCATTGCATTGAGCGCGTCAGCGAGCGCGGTCTCCTCGCCGGGCATGCGCCGCTCTGCAACGGCACCCAGCATGCCTTCGAGCGCGCCGGCGCAGCGGGCGAACACGAATCGCTGCTCTTCGGTCGGTCTGGCTTCCAGAAGCGACAAGCGCGTCAGCGCGTTTTCCAGCGCGCGGGCCAGGTTGGCGATCGGCGTGAAGCCGGTGCCGGCGGATATGCTGGCGGTGGTGTGCGCGGCGCGGATGACGTCATTGCCCGGCACGACCTCAAGGCCGAGGTTGGCCTGCAGCGTGGCGACGTGCTCGCGGGTTTCACCAAGGTACAGGTTGTAAAGCGTGGGGGCCACTTCCACGTCGCCGACCCGGATAGGTGCTGCTGCCGGGAAAGAAACGAGTTCTGCCGACGGCTTGATTGCTTCAGGCACTTCAGCGGCGGCAGCTTCAGCGGCGGCAGCTTCGGCAGCAGCAGCTTCGGCAGCAGCAGCTTCGGCAGCGGCAGCTTCGGCAGCGGCAGCTTCGGCAGCGGCAGCTTCGGCAGCCAGTCGGCGCTGGTGGCACGGCGGCTCCGACGGCGGCTTCTTCAGTTACGCCCAACGCATTGCAGCGGCGGATCAATTCGGCATCGTCCAGACGGGCGCCGCCGCCAGCCTCGAGGTGCTCGATCCAGACCTTGAACATGTCGGCAGAGCGATCGAGCATTTCGAGCAGGGCGGGTGTCGCGGCGCGTGCCTCGTGCAGCCAGCCGTTCAGCACCTGCTCCACTGCCCAGGCCGTTTCGCCCAGATCGGTCAGGCCGACCATGCGGCCGCTGCCCTTCAGGGTATGGAAGCTGCGGCGCAGGGTGATGAGTGCGGCCTGATCGCCTGGGTTTGCACGCACGACGGGCAGATGCTCGTTGATGGTTCCCAGCACTTCGTGGGCCTCTTCGAGGAAGATGGCCAGCAGTTCCGCGTCGAGTTCTTCCTCGCTGACGTCCACAAGCCGCGCTGTCTCCGCCGACGGGGCGGGGGCTTCGATGGGCGCCGGCGGAGGGGGAGGCGGCGGTTCGGGCGGAGGCTGCAGCGCTTCCACTTCGAATTCCGGCAGTTCTTCTTCAGCAACCAGCTCGACCTCGGCCTCGGACAAGGGTTCTGGCGCGACGATCTCGGCGGCAAGTTCTTCTGCCGCGGCTGCTGCGGGCTGTTCCGCTGGTGCCGGCGCGGGAGCTGCAGGTTCTTCCTTGCGGAAGGGATGAAGGACGGGCGGCGGCTCAAGGATCGCGTCGATGTCCGCAGCGCCGCCTTGCAGTTGCGCGACGAAGAAGCCCAGCGCCGAAAGTTTTCTCGCCACGTCTTCGAAATCGCCGGCCTGCGCGGTGAAACCCGGCTCGGCAAAATGCTCGACGGCCCGTGCGCATTCCATCAATATGGCACTGGCGCGGTCCTGGCCGAGTACCAGCAGCGCACCCTGGATCTGGCGAATCGGCTGGGTCAGCGAGGCCAGAGTGGCCTGACGCGACGTGTCGCGGAAGAAGGCATCCAGCGTCTGTTCGATGGTGCCGAGATTGGAGCGGATTTCGCGCGCCACCGACTCGAGCAGCAGTCGTTCCTGTGCGCGGCGCGACATGGCGTCGAGATTGGGAAGTTCCAGCGTGCCGAGTTCTTCGCCACGCCCAAGCGCAGCGAGGCGACTGACAACGATATGGGTCGAGCGCGCAAAATCGGCATCCAGCGACTGGAAGTTTTCCAGCGCGGATTCGGCGAGCAGCAATGCCGTGGCCATTTCCAGCGCGACGATCTCGTTGTGCTGCATCGGATCGCGGCGCAGCTTGTCGGCCTGCCCGAGAATCGCTGCAGTCAGGCGCGCGTAGTCGGCTTGCCCGGTGGCAGCCCCCTCTTCGGCGATTTTCACCGTGCGCTCATGAAACGGCGGCAGAGCGGCCGCGGTACCGGCGCAAAGGCGGTTCCAGTCTTCCTTGGCCGCCGCCAGCAATTCGCGCAAGTGGCGAATAAGGGGCAGCAGCCGTTCGGTTTCCGCGGCCGTCGCCGCGGGGACCATGCCTTCCAGGCGATAGGCGGCGCGCACGATGGTCAGTGCTTCGCCGCCCTCCTTGGCACAGGCCGCGAGGTACAAGGCCTCGCGCAGTTGCTGCTCGCTCGCTTCAGACTGGCTTTCGATGAGCTTCCTGATCTGCGCGCCGAGACGCATGGCAAAGCGCTTTGCCTCATTCGCGTCAGGCAGGCCGCCGGCAGCGAGCGCATCGAGGACGCCCAGCGCAACCCACCAGTAGGCTCGGGCGGCGGGCGTGGCGCGCGTCATTTCGATCATCGCGACCGAGATTTTCATCTCGCTGATGCCCTTGGGATCATTCTTGATCCATTTCAGGAGGCCGCGTTCGAAGCCCATGCGCGCCGCCTTGAGGCGGGTCGCGAGGGACTCGGGCGTGAGCGGCGCGGGCTCCTTCTCGCGCTTCGGCGGGCGCTGCGTGAGATCGGGGAAAAACAGGGAGGCCGGTTCGGGAGCTGGCTGCCCGCGCGCAACGACCATCGTTCGGTAGGGTGCAAAAAGTTTCAGTGGCTGGTCGGGGTGGCCGGCCATCAGGTCGTCGAGATAGCCGCGCAGCGCGGAGAACCCGCCTTGCGCCGCGGCGATCGCGGCGCCGGCGTCCGGCACCGTGGCATCGCCCAGCGCGGCCAGCAGCTGTTCTATCGCATCGGCGAATTCCGTGATGCCGTCAAGGCCGACGATGGCCAGCGCACCATGCGCCTGGTGCATGCTGGCGAGAGCCTTCTTCAGCTCGTCCCCGTCCGGAGCGGTGGCGTGGGCGGCGAGACTCAGCCCGGCGCGTTCCAGCGCAAGGTCGATTTCTCCCTTGACCCAGGACAGCGGACCGATATCGAGATCGGTGCTCATCAGAAGCGATTCACGACGCCGTGGTTCATTTGCGTTCTATTCAAACCTTGAAGCCCGAGACCGAGCCCTTCAGTTCGACGGCTAGCTCGGTAAGTTCGCCAATCGACACGGCGGTTTGCTGCGTGCTGGTGGTGGTTTGCCCGGTAATTCGAAGAATATCCTGCATTGAACCCGCCACCTTGGTGGCGATGTCGGCCTGATGTTGCGTGTCGGTCGAGATCGCCTGAATCAGCCGGGCCAGATCCTGCGAGACGCTGGAGATTTCGTTCAGGGCCTGACCGGCGGCGTCCGACAGCTTGGCTCCTTCGACCACGCCCTGCGTCGAATATTCCATGGCGGCCACGGCATCGTGCGTATCGGTTTGAATCGTTTTCACGATGGCGGCAATCTGCTTGGTCGCCTCGCCGGAGCGTTCGGCCAGCCGCTGCACTTCTTCCGCCACCACCGAGAAGCCTCGTCCGGCCTCGCCGGCGGAGGCAGCCTGAATGGCCGCGTTCAAGGCCAGCACGTTTGTCTGTTCCGTAATATCGGAAATCAGTTCCACGATTTCACCGATCTCCTGCGAGGATTCGCCGAGGCGCTTGATCCGCTTCGAAGTTTCCTGGATCTGGGTGCGGATTTCGTTCATGCCGGTAATCGAATTCGACACGGCCGCCGCACCTTTCTGCGCGGCTTCAAGCGATGCGCGCGCCACGCGGGCCGATTCCAGGGCCGAGGAAGATACTGTCTTCATCGAGTTGGCCATTTCGAGAACGGCGGCGTTGGCGCCCTGAATTTCGGCCGACTGCACCTTCGTGGCGGCAAGCAGATCGTTGGAGGTGCTCTGCGCGGCGTTCGAGGCGCGGGTTACCCGTTCGGCAGCGTCGTTGATGCGGCGCACCAGCACGGCGAGTTCTTCAACCGTGTAGTTGACCGAGTCGGCAATCGCGCCGGTGATGTCCTCGGACACCGTGGCGCGGATCGTCAAGTCGCCGTCGGCCAAGTCGCCCATTTCGTTCATCAGACGCAGAATCGCGCCCTGCGTTGCATCTTTTGCCGCTTCCGCCATGCGGCGCTGCTGGTCGGCGTCGTCGCTGCGACGCAGGCCTTCGTCGTTGAAGGCCTTGACCATGAGTACCAGCATCACCAGGGCCAGCGTGCCGAAGAACGTGGCCGAAATCGTCGAGGCGTCCTGTGCGGTGATCTCCGTCTCATAGGCTTTGACCAGGTTGTCGGTATTCGTCGTCATTTCGCGCCAGCCTGCAATAAGCGTCTTGCTGGCGTTGCGCGCTCGCGCCAGCGGCTTGAGGTCGGCACCGAGGCCGGCGATCGCTGACTCCATGACCTTCAGGCTTTTGGCCAGTTGGCTGTCGGCGGGAGCCAGACTCAGCGCGGTGGAAACATCGCTCGCCAGTTGTGTTGCCATGGCTTCGTCGAAGCCGGGCGCCCAGGCCAGCTGGGTCGATTCATGCAGGATGCGTGCTGTCAGATGGGGCAGTTTGCCACCGGCGGCATCTGCGGCTTCGGCCATGGCTTTACCATGCTGCAGCGCCTCCGCGGCGAGACGGCCAATCGCAACGAAGCGACTCTCCTGCGTCAGCAGCTGGCCGATGATCTCATTCTGCTTGCCCCAGGCGTCGCGCAAGGCATCGAGTGCCGGGCGTGCTTCTGCGCTGGTGGCCGACACCTTGATGCCTTTGACTTCGCCCCCTTCGACCAGGCTCTCGAGCAGTTTGCTGAAGTTGTCGCGGGAGTCACGCAGCTCGGTGAAGCCTTCCTTCTGTCCCTGCATTGCATTCAGCGCGGACTTGGGAATCTGCTGGGTCAGCGGCGCGATCTGGCCGGCGACCGACAGGTAGGTCGCGCCCCGGGTCGTCGCCTGGCCCTGCATGAAGATTCCGGCGACGGTGATCAGCAGACTGATCAGGAAAACGGTGCCGAGGACTCGAAACTGCGTCTCGATTTCGAGATGACCGATCAGGGGCAGCCCTTTGCGGCTCGTACCCTCCGGGTTCTCTGTTTCAGGTGCGGCGGTTTTCTTGAACAGCGACTTGAGATCGAAGGCCATGGCTTTTCTTTCCGGGGCGCTCAGAGAGCGATGTCTAGGTAGTTGGGGTCGGCCAGCAGTGCCGGGATGCGCAACTGGGTCCAGATAACGTCTTGTGCATCCTTGAAGCGTCCACCGAGCCAGGGCGTCTCAGCGGCGCCGGCCGGAACTCCGGCGTCGGCGGTCGCATGCATCTGCAACTGCGGGCGCAGCCCCAGTGCGCGACGTATCAGCAGGGCGGTGTTGATGCCGTGTCGCGCACCCACCAGAAGCAAACGCGCTTGCGCGTTGATCGGCGTCGGCGCGCCGCCGCGCCAGGCCGAAAAATCCACCACGCTGTAGAGCACGCCGCGAATGTTGGCAATGCCGGCGAACCAGGGCTTGGTCAGCGGCGCAGGTGTCAGTTGCGGCAACGGCGCTACTTCGCCCGAGTCGGCAAGGTCGATCAGCCAGTGCCTGCCGCCGGGGAGATCATCGGCACCGGATTCGATGCCGAGCAAGGCCTGCCCGCCTTCGCCGCGTCGCGCAGACACCAGGCGTTCGGAAAGGTCCCGCTGGAACTCGCGCAGACTGATGCGCTTGGCCATGGCCGTCCCTTAACCTAATGCGGCAATCATTGCCAGCAATGCCGGACCATCTATCGGCTTGGTGACGTAAGCCTGGGCACCCTGACGCATGCCCCAGACCCGGTCGGTTTCCTGATCCTTGGTGGTGCAGATGATGACGGGAATGTCCTTGGTGACGGGGTCTCGCGACAGGGCGCGGGTCGCCTGAAAGCCATTGGTGCCCGGCATGACCACATCCATGAGGATGAGGTCCGGCTTGATCTGTTTGGCCCGTTCGATACCCTCATCGCCGCTGTCGGCGGTACTGACGTCGTAGCCGCCGCTGACCAGCATTTGCGTCAGGAGATGCCGTTCGGTGGGGGAGTCGTCGACGACTAGTATGGTCTTGACAGGCATGGTGGCTACCTCGCTAATAAGAATGAAACAACGGTCAATTGCGCGCAGCGTGTGCGGCAACGGTTTTGAGGAGACCGTCCTTGGTGAAGGGTTTGGTCAGGTATTCATCGGATCCGACCATGCGCCCTCGCGCACGGTCGAAGAGGCCGTCCTTGGACGAAAGCATGATCACCGGGGTGCCGGCGAATTTCGGGTTCTTCTTGATCAGGGCGCAGGTCTGATAGCCGTCGAGACGCGGCATCAGGATGTCGCAGAAGACCACATTGGGCAGATGATCGTTGATCTTCGCCAATGCATCGAAGCCGTCCTCGGCCAGCACCACCTGGGCGCCAGCCTGCAGCAGAAAAATTTCCGCAGTCTTGCGGATGGTATTCGAATCATCGATCACCATCACCTTGATGCCGGAAAGCTGGGGTGTTTCGCTCACGTTACTCCATGCCGGATCAGGACTTCAATCATGGCGACGGCGGGCGGAGCAGTATCACAGGCATGGAAGCGGCTTTCTTCATGAGTGCTCTCCATCCTCCCTCTGTCGCCTCGTTCGTACAGCTTTCTGCCGAGGTCAAGCTTTATAACCTTAATCATACTCAGATTTTGACCATTTCGAAGTCTTCCTTGCGGGCGCCGCACTCCGGGCAGGTCCAATTGGGTGGTATTTCATCCCATCGCGTGCCGGCCGGCAAGCCTTCATCGGGAAGCCCCGTTGCCTCGTCATAGATGAAGCCGCAGATCAGACACATCCATTTGGAGTAAAGCGGCTCAGGACTCATTGCGGGCTTTGGGTTATGTCCCCATGCGCGTGTGCCGGGGGACGGTATCAAATCGGATATGGCCCCGGGCGCCTGCGTCGGGGACGGTATCCCTTCGGATAGAATTGAATCATATTAACTCAAGCGGCTCGCTACCGAAATATCAGGGTCGAGTCGGGACATTCATGCCTGTTGCCCCAGCCGCCAATCTGTCGCCGCCGATCGTGCTGACGTTTGCCGCTTCCGACCCCACGGGAGGTGCCGGACTGCAGGCGGACATTTTGACTCTCGCCAGCCTCGGCTGCCACCCGCTTTCCGTCGTGACCGCGATTACCGTGCAGGACACGGCCGGGGTCGAGGGCGTCCTGCCGCTGGATGCCGACTGGGTCGCCGATCAGGCCCGCGCCCTGCTCGAGGACATGCCGGTGGCGGCCTTCAAGCTGGGCATGCTGGGCAGCGTGGAAATCATCGCTGCGATTGCCGAGGTGATCTCGGACTACCCCGATATTCCCGTGATCCTCGATCCGGTCCTGGCGTCGGGACGCGGCGACCAGTTTGCCGACGAGCAGATGATCGAGGCCATGATCGGCCTGTTGCTGCCCCAGACCACGCTGCTGACCCCCAATAGCCTCGAAGCCCGGCGTCTGGCGCAGGAAATCGACGAGGCGGGGGAAGATGCCCGCCTTGAACCGGGCCTGGCCGAGTGCGCCCGCCGCCTGATCAACGCCGGATGCGAGTATGTGCTGGTAACCGGGACGCATGAGGGCACGCCGCAGGTGATCAATACCCTTTACGGAAGCCACGGCACGGTGCGTACCGATCGCTGGGACCGCTTGCCGGGCAGTTATCATGGGTCGGGCTGCACGCTCGCCTCGGCAATTGCGGCTCACTTTGCCAGCGGCGTGAATGTCGCCGAGGCGGTCATGGCTGCGCAGGAATACACTTGGCGCACATTGGCTGCCGGCTTTCGTCCCGGCATGGGACAATTCATTCCCGACCGCATGTTCTGGTCGCGGGAAGAGGATGATGATGCGGATGAAATCTGAGTTCTTGCGGCTGTTGGATGGTGTGCCCGGATGATGCTCAGGGGCCTTTGCGCCGTCACCCTCGATGACCCGCTGCTGCCGCGGCTTTCCGCGCTGGTAAAGGCGGCGCTCGATGGCGGCACGCCCTTCGTTCAATACCGCAACAAGGTGGCCGCGCGCCCCCTGCGCCGCGCGCAGGCAGCCGAGATGCTGCGCATCTGCCGCGCCAACGGCGCAAAGCTGATCATCAATGACGATGTCTGGCTGGCGGTGGAAATTGGTGCCGACGGCGCCCATCTCGGTCGCGACGATGCGCCGGGCGGATCGCTGGCTGCGGCACGCGATGCCCTCGGGCCGAAGCGCATCCTCGGTGTGACCTGCTACAACGAACTTGCCCGTGCCGAAGAGGCGGCGGCAGCGGGAGCCGACTACCTTGCTTTCGGCAGCATGTTCTCTTCGCGCACCAAACCCGCTGCGGTGCGCGCTCCTCTTGAACTGCTGGGCGAGGCTCGCCGCCGTTTTGGACTGCCGATAGCCGCCATCGGCGGCATCACGCTGGAAAATGCGCCGGAGCTCATTGCTGCCGGCGCCGACATGCTCGCCGTGGTGAGCGATCTGTTCGATGCGATGGACATCAAGGCGCGGGCCGAAGCCTATCAGGAGCTTTTCAATCAGGCGGCACACAGCGATCGCGAACAACGGGTTTCCTGAACCGCCCTTGTCTTGCGCACTGCCCCGAATCAACAGGACCCCCTCATGACACGTAACGAAGAACTCTTCCTTCGCGCCCAGAGAACCATCCCCGGCGGCGTCAATTCACCCGTGCGCGCCTTCCGTTCCGTCGGCGGCGCGCCGCGTTTTTTTGCGCGCGGCGAAGGCTCCCGGGTCTGGGATGCCGACGGCAAGGCGTATATCGATTACGTCGGTTCCTGGGGGCCGCTGATCCTCGGCCATGCCGACGCCGATACCGTGCGCGCCGTGCAGGAGGCTGCTGCGAAGGGGCTTTCCTTCGGTGCGCCGACGGAAGGCGAGATCGAACTGGCCGAACTGCTGGTGCAACGGGTGCCGAGCATGGACATGGTGCGTCTGGTGTCGTCCGGCACCGAGGCCACGATGAGCGCGATCCGTCTGGCGCGCGGTTTTACCGGGCGCGACATGATCATCAAGTTCGAGGGCTGCTATCACGGCCATGGCGACAGCCTGCTGGTCAAAGCCGGTTCCGGCCTCCTGACCTTCGGCAATCCCTCGTCCGCGGGGGTCCCGGCCGATCTGGCGCGGCACACCCTGGTGCTCGACTACAACGATGCGCAGGGCCTGCGCGATGCCTTCATGGAGCACGTCAAGGAGATTGCCTGCGTGATCGTCGAGCCGGTGGCCGGCAACATGAACCTGATTGCACCCAAACCCGAATTCCTTGTCGCCATGCGCGAGATGTGCACGCAGCATGGCGCGCTGCTGATTTTCGACGAAGTGATGACGGGTTTTCGCGTCGGCCCGGGTTCGGCGCAGGGACTCTACGGCATCACGCCGGATATCTCGACCTTCGGCAAGGTGGTCGGCGGCGGCATGCCCTTGGGCGCCTTCGGCGGCCGGCGCGAGATCATGGAACAGATCGCCCCGCTGGGCCCGGTGTATCAGGCAGGCACGCTTTCCGGCAATCCGCTGTCGGTGGCGGCGGGCCTGGTGACGCTGAAAAAGATTGCTGCACCGGGCTTCTACGAGTCGCTCACGGCGAAGACCCGATCGCTGGTCGAGGGTCTTGCCGCCGCGGCGAAAAAGCGCGGCGTGAAGTTTTCCGCGCAGTCGGTGGGCGGCATGTTCGGCGTCTATTTCGCCGCCACGCCGCCGACGTCGTATGCGGAAGTGATGGCCAGCGACAAGGAAGCCTTCAACCGCTTTTTCCACGCCATGCTCGATGCCGGCGTGTATCTCGCGCCCTCGGCATTCGAGGCCGGCTTCGTCTCGGCCGCGCATACCGACGCCGACATCGCGGCGACCGTCGCCGCGGCCGACGCGATTTTCGCTGCAGGATGATTCAAGCGGCCGGGGAAAAGTCGGCGCTGGCGACACGGCGATCATGGCGACTCTGAGCCCCGCCGCCGCCTGGCTCGTCCTGCTGGTCGCCGGTCTGTGCGAGATTGCCTGGGCCATCGGCCTCAAGTACACCGAAGGCTTCACGCGCATGGTGCCCAGCGCCTGGACGCTGGCCGCCATGGCTGCCTCCGTCGTCCTGCTCGCCTGGTCGCTGAAGACCCTGCCGGTGGGTACCGCCTATGCGGTGTGGACAGGAGTCGGCGCCGTCGGTACGGCGATTCTCGGCATGCTGCTGTTCGACGAATCGCGCGAAGTGGCACGGCTGGTCTGCATCGGCCTCATCGTGGCCGGCATCCTCGGGCTGAAGCTGGTGATGAAGTAAGGCTGTGCCCGGCGGCCGCTCAGGCCTCGCGCCCGGCGCGCCGGGCGGCAAGTAGTTTCCTCGCCTTGCGCGTTTCAAGCCAGCGCAGGGTGACATAGGTGCCCCAGCCGAAGAGGCCCATGGCGACCATGAAGGCGCCATAGGCGATGGGCCAGGAGACTCCCTCGGTCATCATCGAGAATTCAGACATGCCGCCGATGCCGGCAATGATGTTGAGCGGCACGAACACCACGCTGATGGTGGTCAGCTTGGAAATGCGCTTGTTCTGGTTGATGTTGATGAAGCCGACCGTGGCGTCCATCAGGAAGTTGATCTTGCCGAAGAGGAAGGAGGTGTGGCCGTCCAGCGAATCGATGTCGCGCAGGATCTGGCGGGCGTCGTCGTGCTGGTCGGTCGACATCAGCCGACTGCGCATCAGGAAGGACAATGCGCGGCGCGTGTCGAGCACGTTGCGGCGGATGCGGCCGTTGAGGTCCTCCTCCTTGGCGATGTCGGAAAGGATCTCGGCCGCCTCGTCGTCGCTGACATGGGGCGACAGCACGGTGCGGCCGACCTTTTCCAGCTCGGCGTAGATGTCCTCCAGGGCGTCGGCGGAGTACTCGACGTCGGCGCCGTAGAGGTCGAGCAGCACGTCCTTGCCCTCCGAGACATAGCCCGGCTGGATCCGCGCGCGCAGGCGCTGCAGGCGGAACACCGGCAGTTCCTCGTCGCGCATCGAGAACAGGATGTTGTTGTGCAGGATGAAGGCGACCGCGACGTTGCGCGACTCGTCCTCCTTGTCGAGCAGGAAGGCCGAGTGCAGATGCACCTCGCCGTTCTCCTCGATATAGAAACGCGCCGATTCTTCGAGGTCGGTGAGGTCGTCAGCATCCGGCAGCGTCAGCTGGAAGATTTCCGCGACCCACTGCCGCTCTTCCTTGGACGGAGCGAGCAGGTCCACCCAGATCGGCGTGGTGGCGGCGAGACCCTCCTTGCTATCGACTTCGACCTGGCGCAGGCGGCCGTTCTTCAGCTCGAAGGCATTGAGCTTGATCGGATTGCGGGGCAGTGCCGGCGCTGTCGGCGCCGCCGGCAGCGATTCGCGCAGGGTGTCGCGCAACGCATCGGACAATTCGTCGAGAATTTCCTCGCCGCGCGCCTTCGCCACCAGTTCCCAGACCACCAGGCTGTCATCCGGTGGCAGCGCCTCAAGAATCCGGGCGATGGCATCCGATGGCATCTGTTCCAGCTTGGCGCGCAACTCTTCCAGGTGCTGGACGTGCACCAGGTTTTCCACGAGTTGCTGCCGCGGCCCGTCGTGGCCCTGCCGATGCACGACGCTCTCGACCCGCTTCTGCCGCGCCAGAAGCTCCTCGACCAGACGCAGCTTGTCCTGCTCGGCGGCACGCTGGGCGGCGTCGAGTTCGTCGTTGGTCTGGGTTTCGAGGTGCTCGGTCATGGTCCGCGTATTCTATTCGCGTTAGCAATGACTTAAGGGACTTCCGTGCCGCCCATGCGGCCGACAATCAGTTGCGTGCGGCCGTCCATGTAGGCGGAGTAGGGGTTGCGCTCATAGCGGCGCGGCGCGGGCAGCATGACCGCGAGGCGCGCGGCCTGTTCCACCCCGAGTTGTGCAGCGGGAATGCCGAAATAGCGCCGCGCGGCGGCTTCGGCACCGAAGACGCCGTCGCCCCATTCGACCACGTTGAGATAGACCTCGAGGATGCGCCGCTTGTCCCAGAGCAGCTCGATCCAGACCGTGATGATGGCTTCTTCACCCTTGCGCAGGAAGGACTTGGTGGGGGACAGCAGCAGGTTCTTTGCCAGCTGCTGGGAGATGGTGGAGCCGCCGGCGACGACCTTGCCCTTCTTCTGGTTCTTTTCCAGCGCCTTCTGAATGCCTTCCCAGTCGAAGCCCTCGTGATCGATGAACTTGTCGTCCTCGGCGGCGATGACGGCGCGTTTCAGATGCACCGAGATTTTCTCGTAAGGTACCCATTGCCGCTTGAGTTCGGCCTTCGGGTTCTTCTGCCGCGCTTCGTCGAGGCGCTGGCTCTGGAAGCTGGTCATGCCGGGATTCGCCCATTTCCACCAGATCACCCAGCCCAGGTACCAGCCCTGCCAGAGCAGGAGCAAACCGGCGAGGGCTGCGAGCCCGATTTTGAGCCAGCGCGGTGCGGGCCTCATTGCGTCGCCACCAGGCAACGCAACGGCAAATTGAACGCCCCCATCCCCCGGCCCCCGCCCAGGCGGGGGCGACTGTTTGGTTCGCTTCGCTCAAGGGTCATGAGACTTTCGCCAGTGCTGCGAGTACGGGCGCGGTATGCGGGCGCACGCCGCGCCAGATGAAGAAGGCCTCGGCCGCCTGCTCGACCAGCATGCCGAGGCCGTCGGCGACCCTTGCCCGCGCCTCCCGCGCCTGCGCCATGAAGGCCGTTTCGCGGCCATAGACCATCTCGTAGGCGACGCAGCGCGGCCCAAACACGCAAGCCGGCAAGGACAAGGTGTCGCCGCTGAGACCGGCCGAAGTGGCGTTGATGACCAGGTCGAATTGGCGCCCGGCAAGACCCTGAAAGCCCATGCCATCGGGTTTGACGCCGACTGCGCAGCCCGGCAGGCGGGCGAACGAATTGGCAAACTCCAGGGCGAGGCGCGCGGCGGTCTCTTCGGTGCGATTGGCGATCACCAGTTCCGTCGGGCCTTCCAGCAGCAGCGGCAGGATCACGCCGCGCGCGGCGCCGCCTGCGCCCAGCAGCAGGATGCGGCGTCCGGCCGGATCGCAGCCGAGATTGTTCTTCAGGTCGCGCACCAGTCCCGCGCCGTCGGTGTTGTCGCCGACGATGGCGCCGGCTTCGAAGCTCAGCGTATTCACGGCGCCGGCGGCTTCGGCACGGGCGGTGCGCCGCGTGGCGAGGCGAAAGGCCTCCTCCTTGAACGGCACGGTGACATTGGCGCCCCTGGCCAGGCCCTCGCCCGCGTCGATGAAGGCATTGACCGCCGCGGCGAAGCCGTCCCGCTCGGCAAGAATGGCCTGGTAGCTGATGTCCTGCCCGGTCTGCGCCGCGAACAGCGCATGGATGCGGGGCGACTTGCTGTGCCCGATGGGGTTGCCGAACACGGCGTAGCGGTCAGTCATGGCTCAATCCGAACGCAGGCGGTCTGCGTTGGTGAAGGTCCAGGTGCGGGTGATCTCGAGCACGTCGGTATCGCGCCGGATCGATTCCGGGAAGGCGGCATAGGGCGAGGCCATCTGCACGATGCGGCGCGCGGCGTCATCGAGCAGGCTCTGGCCGGAGGAGCGGCTGACTTCGACGCGATCGAGGTCGCCGTTGGACTTGATGACCACGGTCAGCACCAGGCTGCCATAGAGGCGGCCCTTGGCGGCGGCGGGATAATTCAGGTTGCCGATGCGCTCGATTTTCTGCCGCCAGTCTTCCACGTACTGGGCGAAACGGTATTCCTCGACCCGGGCGCCGATGAACTTCTTGCGCGGCCGCTGGTTGTACTCCTCGAGTTGACGCGCGATCTGGCCTTCGATGCGGGCGATGGCCAGCGCGCTGCTGGCAAGGTCGGCGCCGGAGCGAACCGGCTCGGGTGCGGGCGTCGGGCTGGTCCGGGTGCGGTCCGCGCTGACGGATCTTTCGCTCTTCAGCCGCGCCATCATCTGCTGCTGTTGCGCCTCGAGCTCGACGACGCGACGCTTCGCCTCGATCAGCTCGGTGCCTTCCCTGGTATTCGGCGAGGGCGGCAGCGGTGTCTTGGCACGCAGGTTCTCCTCGGTGTTGCCGCCGCCGTCGAGGTTGGTTTGCGCCTTGGCCTGCGCCTTTGTGGGCCGGCTCTTGCTCTTGCTGTTGACCAGGATGACGTCGAGCGCCCGTTCGCGCATCTTGTCGATGAAGTCCGGCGGCGTGAAACGAATCGCGAGCAGCATCGCGTGCAGCAGCAGCGAAGCGCCAATCGCCAGCGTCAGGTTGCGTCGCGGCGCATCCATTGCCGCGAGAAACGCCGGCAGCGGGAGGGGTGGCAGTGAAGGCCAGGAAAGGCGTGACAGGCTGGACATAAGCCCGTCAATTTTACTCTGCGGGATTCTCGCCCTCTTCACCGTCGAACGCTGCATCAGGGCCGGTATTGGCCGCCAATTCGGGCGCCAGTTCGAGATAGCGGGGCCGCAGCTCGGCTTCGAGCAGATCGATGCCGTCGATGCTGAGCTGCACGCGTGCGCCGCGTGGCAGCTCGGGCAGGGAGGGAACGCGCAATACCAGCGGAATGGCGTCGAGCCTCGCCAGGGATTCGCGCAACACGTGTGCCAGCGCCACCTGCTGGCCCTGCTGCAGCAGCCAGCGCAGGCACCAGTAGCGCTCCATGCCGCGCTGGAACTCGGCGTAGGCGGCATAGGTCAGTTCGAAGTCGCGCATCGCCGCCAGGAGGTCGGCCGACTTCGGCGGGAATGGTGGCGCCTCGTTGTGCAGCAAGGCGATCAGTTGCCACTGGTTGAGCAGATCGCAGTAGCGCCGCAGCGGCGAAGACGACCACGCATAGCATTCGACGCCGAGCCCTTCGTGCGGTGCGGCGACGGTGCTCATGCGCACCTTGCCGGCCGTCTGCACGCGATACAGCGCGGGGATGCCGGCATCGCGCAGCATCGCACCCCAGGTCGCGTTGGCGACGATCATCAGCTCGGCGACCAGCGTGTCGAGCGGGCTGCCGCGCTCGCGCTCGTCGATGGCGACGAAACCCTTGCCGGGTTCGGCCGCAATGCCGCTGTCGGCATTCCAATCGACGATGAAGTTGTAGTCCTTGCGCGTGCCGGTGTCGGAAGGCTTGCCGCGTCCCGCTTCGAGTACCTGGGCAAATTCCCAGAGCAGCTTCAGCTCGTCGCGGTAGGGAAAGTCCGCCAGGCCGCTGGCCAGCGTGGCTTCGTTGAACACCGGTTCGATGTCGTGGTGGCGCAGGTTGGCGACGATCGGCACGCGTTCCGTGCGCGTCTCGTGGCCGAGCAGGCGGTAGTCGGCCGCCACGTCGAGATACAGCGAGACGGCGGCGACGGTGTGCCCGGCGGCGAGCGTGAAGTGTTCGACGATGTCTTCCGGCAGCATGGTGATCTTGCGCCCCGGCATGTAGACCGTGGACAGCCGTTCGCGCGCAATGCGGCCGAGGTCCGAGTCGGGGCTGAAGCCGAGGCCCGGCGCCGCGATGTGAATGCCGATGTGCCAGCCGCCATCGGGCTTGGCCGTGACCGAGAATGCGTCGTCGATTTCCGTCGTGTGAGCATCGTCGATGCTGAAGGCTTGAACTGCCGCTAGCGGCAGTTCAATGCCTTCAGCATCGCTATCCGGTGAGCCATCCCCCCGTCCCCCTTCCCGGGGAAGGGGGCTACTGGTCAGGCGCTGCGCGCCAATTGGACGAGGTGGCGCGAAGGGGGGAAAGCCCGTGCCACCCTTGCTCTCGGGGAAGAACTCGAACAGGAAGCGGCCGAGATGATAGTCATGCGTCGAGGGCAGCGCGCCGCAGTCGAACAGCAGGCGCGCGGCGGATTTCCCGGTGTCGCCGCAGGCAGCTTCGAGCGCCTTGGTTTCGCCGCGATTGCGGTCGGGCTTGTAGATGAGCTGCGGCAGCACGGGCGTGAACTCGGCGGGCAAGCGGCCGGCCTTGAGTTCCTCGACCATGCGCTCGATCGCCGCGGCCTGCAGGCGCTTCTTTTCGAGGCCGGCCAGCGCGGCCTGCAGGATTTCGGGCGGCGCCTTGCGGAAGCGGCCGCGGCCCTTGCGGTGAAAATACATCGGCGCCGAATGCAGGCGCAGCAGCACGGCCGCGGCCTGGACCGAATCGGGTTTGCTGCCGTGGTATTCGGCAGCGAGCTCCTCGAAGCCGAACTCTTCCTCGCCGCAGACTTCCCAGAGGAAATCGACGTCGATGCCCTGCGCCTCGGCCTCGGCGCGGTCCAGCAGCTCTCCCGGCGCCGGGGCGACAAAGCGCAGCAGCACATTGGCCGCCTTGACCTTGGAGCGCTTGCCGGAGGCGAGCTCGATCTGCAACGAAGCCACGTTATCGGCAAGCACGGTGCCGGCACGGAAAGCGCCGTCCTCTTCAAACAGGACATTCATGGAGATGGAAGCACCCCGGGCGGGGAGGTGAGCGGGAAACGAGGGGGCGAATTATACCGGTCTGGCCGTGGCGACAAGGACAGTGCTGGTCAGCTGGTAGCCGCCCGCCACCGCATGGGGCGCCAGCGCTTCGGTTACCGCAGCGGCGAGCGCCTGCTGTTTCTCGGCGGGCAGTCGCGACAGGCTTTCCGCGGCGCCGCCCGCGAGATCGAGAAAGCCCTGCCAATAGGCGCCGGCATCGGCGAAGCTGGCGCTCAGGTGAAAAGGCTGGATATCGATATCGCAAAAGTTCCCGAAGGGACGCACCGCGCTGGCGTTGGCGAGACGGCGAGCGAGCTCCTCCGCCTCGCCAAAGCGGAAGATGGACGGGCGCGCCACCTTGGGCGGCGGCAGCACGCGGCGCATGGAGGACAGCGCGGTCTCGACCAGCGGCACTTCTTCGGCACGGCCCCAGACCGAGAGCGCGAGCAGTCCGTCCGGCCGCAGCACGCGGTGAATTTCGCGCAAGGCGGCCTGTTCGTCGGGGAAGAACATGAGGCCGAGCCCGCACAGTGCGCGATCGAAACTCCGGCTGGCGAAAGGCAGGGCCTCGCCGTCGGCGGCGACCCGGACCAGATCGGGGCAGCAGGCCAGCTGGCCCTCGCTGATGTCGCTGGCGACTGCCAGACCCTGGGCGCCCACCGCGTCGCGCGCGTCGCGCGCGAGCAGGCCGGGGCCGCTGGCCAGATCGAGCACGCGCTGCCCCGGCGCCAGTCGGGCGGCAGCCAGCAGCGCCGCGGCCAGTTCGCTTCGGGAGCCGGCCGCGGCCAGGTAGCGCGGCCCGATCCGGTTGTAGCCGGCGCGTTCGAGTCGCTTGAAATGGGCGGAATCGAAACTCATGGCGCGGCAACGGATCTTGCGCCGGCGGACCGGAAAAGGTCGAAGCTATACACGGCGAGTCCGGTCCAGATCGTGGCAAAGGCCAGCGTGCGGACCAGGTTCAGCGGTTCGTGATAAACGAACACGGCGAGCAGGAAGGTGATCGAGGGGGCGAGGTATTGCAGAAAACCCATCATGTTGAGCGGCAGGCGCCGCGTCGCGACGGCGAACAGCAGCAGCGGAATGGCGGTGACTGCGCCGGTCGCGATCAGCATCAGGTCGCGCCCCGTCAGGAGCCCGGGGCCGCCGCCGAAGTGGCTCTGTCCGGAGAACGCCAGCCAGCCCAGCCAGGCCAGCGCCAGCGGCGTCATGCACACGGTTTCGAGAAACAGGCCGCTGGCCGCATCCAGCGGCAATTGCTTGCGCAGCAGGCCGTAAATGCCGAAAGTGCCGGCCAGCACCAGTGCGATCCAGGGCAGGCCGCCGGCGCGCACGGCCTCGATCATGACTCCGGTCGCCGCCAGCAGCACGGCCAGCCATTGCAATGGACGCAGGCGCTCCTTCAGCACCAGCACGCCCAGCGCGACATTGAACAGCGGCAGGATGAAGTAGCCGAGGCTGGTTTCGAGGATGTGACCGTTGTTCACGCCCCAGACGAAGGTCAGCCAGTTGATGATTACCAGGGCGGAGGCCAGTGCGATGCGCGTCAGCTGCCGGGGAATCCGCGCGACACGCCAGGCATCGGCGAAGCCGCGGCCGAAGCCGATCAGGGCGGTCATCAGCAGCATAGCCCAGACCACGCGGTGGGCGATGATCTCGACCGCCGGCACCTCGGCAATCTGCTTGAAGAACACCGGCACCAGGCCCCAGATCAGGTAGGCGATGATTCCGGCGAAGATGCCGAGCCGGGTGTTTTCGCGCGTGATGGCGGGATGCATTGCGCTCACAGGGCTTAGCGTGAAACAACTCGTTCGGAGCGGCGGGTGATAGCCGAGCGAAGCGAGCAAATTAGTAGGTGGGTGGTACTCGGTGCCATGAGCGTTACGTTAGCCCGGCGAATTCGATGATCGGATCGAGGGTGTCGTTCCAGCGCGTGAAGCTGTGATCGCCGCCGGGCAGCACGGTTTGCCGCGCGCCCGCGTAGCGGCTGACGGCATGGCGGTAATCCAGCGTCTCGTCGCCTTCTTCCACCAGCAGCCAGAAGCGCTGCGGCTTGCTCAACACCGGCACTTGGATGGCGCGCAGCTCTTCGATGTACTCAAGGGTGAACTCGAAGGAATCGCCGGTGTAGAGCCATTGTTGCGGGCCGATATATTTCTGCAAGGAGAGATGCGCGACCACGGCGGGATTGACCAGCACCGCCTTGAGGTCGAAAGTCTCGGCCAGCCAGGTCGCGTAGTAGCCGCCGAGCGACGAGCCGACGACAGTGGTGACGCCATGGCGGGCAATCAGGTCCTTTGCCAGCGCAATCGCTTCGCGCGGCGAGGCCGGCAACTGCGGGCAGACAAAGAGATCGCCGAGGCCACGTTCGCGCATGCGTGCGCCCAGCGCCTGCGCCTTGTGCGACTGCGGCCCGCTGGTGAAGCCGTGCAGGTAGAGAATCAAGGACTTGCCCAGTCCACCAGGCCGAACTGCCAGGTCGCCAGCACCACGATGCCGAAGGCGATGCGATACCAGGCGAAGATCGTGAAGTCGTGGCTGGAGATGAAGCGCAGCAGCCAGCGCACGCAGAGGAAGGCCGAGACGAAGGAGGCGATGAAGCCGACGATCCACATGCCGAGGTCGTCGATCACCAGCAGGTGGCGCTCCTTGTAGAGCTGATAGACAGTGGCGGCCAGCAGCGTGGGAATCGCGAGGAAGAAGGAGAACTCCGTCGCCGCCTTGCGCGAAAGGCCGAACAGCAGGCCGCCGATGATCGTCGCGCCCGAGCGCGAGGTGCCGGGAATCAGCGCGCAGGCCTGGGCCAGGCCGAGCTTGACGGCATCCATCAGGCTCAGGTCTTCGACGCGTTCGACGCGTACCACGTGTTCGCGCTTTTCCGCCCAGAGGATGATGAAGGCGCCGACGATGAAGGCCGTCGCCACCGCGACCGGATTGAACAGCGTGGCCTTGATCGCCTTGCCGAAGAGCAGGCCCAGCACCGCCAGCGGCACGAAGGCTACTGCCAGATTGCGCACCAGGCGCTGCGAATCCGCATCGTGTCCCAGGGTGCCGAACACCTTGACGATGCGCGCGCGGTACTCCCAGCAGACGGCGAGAATCGCGCCCGACTGGATCACGATCTCGAACAGCTTGCCCTTCTCGTCGTTGAAGTGCAGCAGGTCGCCGGCCAAGATCAGGTGGCCGGTGGAGGAGACCGGCAGGAATTCGGTGAAGCCTTCGACCAGGCCGAGAATCAGTGCCTGCAGCAGCGGGTGGAAGTCCATGTCAGGAGAATAAATTGGCGCCAGATGAGGGCGCCGAGTCTAGCACGGCGCCGTGGCTGCCTCCAGCCGCGCCAGCCAGCCCAGCGCAGCGTCGCGGTCGCTGCCGCACATCTCGACCGAGGGCTGCAGGCCGGAACAGCAGGACGGACGCCGCGAGCTGCCGAACAGCGTGCAGCGGAACTCCGCCGTCAGGTGCACGCAGGTCTGGCCGGCCGGCTTGTCCAGGGTGCTGATCGAGGGCGCTATGCAGCAGGCGCCGCAGCCGGGTCGGCAGTTCATCATCGCCGTCTCGCCAGCGCCGACTCTTACGAAGCCTTGTAGATCTCGCTGCCGGCCTTGACGAACTCGACCGACTTGACCTCCATGCCCTTGTTCAGCGCCTCCTGTTCCGAGACGCCCAATTTGGCAGCGTATTCGCGCACGTCCTGGGTTATTTTCATCGAACAGAAATGCGGCCCGCACATGGAGCAGAAGTGGGCCAGCTTGGCGCCGTGCTGCGGCAGGGTTTCGTCGTGGAATTCGCGCGCCTTGTCGGGATCGAGGCCGAGGTTGAACTGGTCTTCCCAGCGGAACTCGAAGCGCGCTTTCGATAGCGCGTTGTCGCGGACCTGGGCGCCCGGATGGCCCTTCGCCAGATCGGCGGCGTGCGCGGCGATCTTGTAGGCCATGATGCCGTCCTTGACGTCGTTCTTGTCGGGCAGGCCGAGGTGTTCCTTGGGCGTGACATAACAAAGCATGGCGGTGCCGTACCAGCCGATCATGGCGGCGCCGATGGCGCTGGTGATGTGGTCGTAACCCGGCGCGATGTCGGTGGTCAGCGGGCCCAGGGTGTAGAAGGGTGCTTCGCCGCAGAGGCGCAACTGCTCGTCCATGTTGAACTTGATCATGTGCATCGGCACGTGGCCGGGGCCTTCGATCATCACCTGCACGTCGTGCTTCCAGGCGATCTTGGTGAGTTCGCCCAGGGTTTCCAGCTCGCCCATCTGCGCCGCGTCGTTGGCGTCGTAAATCGAGCCGGGACGCAGGCCGTCGCCGAGGCTGAAGGCGACGTCGTAGGCCTTCATGATAGCCGCCGCGGCTCACTATCCCGGTCATGCGCTTGGCCGTCATCGGCACGTAGCGCAGCAGCACGCCGGCATGAATGGTGAAGTAATCCACACCTTGCTCGGCCTGTTCGATCAGGGTGTCCCTGAAGATTTCCCAGCTCAGGTCCTCGGCCTTGCCGTCGACCTTTTCCAGCGCCTGGTAGATCGGCACGGTGCCGATCGGCACCGGCGAGTTGCGCACGATCCATTCGCGCGTCTCGTGGATGTTCTTGCCGGTGGACAGGTCCATCACCGTGTCGCCGCCCCAGCGGATGGCCCAGGTCATCTTGTCCACTTCGTCCTGAATGGTCGAGGCCAGCGGCGAGTTGCCGATGTTGCAGTTGATCTTGGTCAGGAAGTTGCGGCCGATGATCATCGGCTCGGACTCGGGGTGGTTGATGTTGTTGGGGATGATGGCGCGGCCGCGGGCGACTTCGTCGCGGACGAATTCCGGCGTGATCACGCGCGGAATCGAAGCGCCGAAACTCTGGCCTGGGTGCTGCTGGCGCAGCAGGTCTTCGAGGCCTTCCAGCTTCTGGTTTTCGCGCAGGGCGACATATTCCATTTCCGGCGTGATGATGCCGGCCCGCGCGTAATGCATCTGCGACACATTCTTCCCGGCGCGCGCACGGCGCGGCTTGCGCGCGAGGTCGAAGCGCAGACCGGCCAGTTCGGCGTCGATCGCACGCTGGCGACCGTACTCGGAAGACAGGTCGGGCAATTCTTCGGTATCCCCGCGTTCGGCGATCCAGGCGGCACGCAGCGCCGGCAGGCCCTTGCGGATGTCGATGCTGGCCGTGGGGTCGGTATAGGGGCCGGAGCAGTCATACACGGTGATCGGCGGGTTCGGAATATCGCCGGTCGGGCTCTGGGCGATTTCGCGCATCGGCACGCGGATGTCCGGCCGGCTGCCGGTGACATAGACCTTGCGCGAGTTGGGCAGGGGGGCGATGGCGGCGGCGTCGACATGGGCGTCGGCGGCGATGAACTTTTCATTGGCATTCATGGGGCAAGCTCGATTCTGGTGGGGGTGGGGCAGAGGTTTGAAGCTACTGGAAAGGCGGGTCGAATGCAACCCGTCGCGCGGAAAGGGCAAATTGCGAAAATGTCAGCCCGCGAAGCCGATTTTCTTCAGCGCCTCATGGATCTTCTCGCCGAGCAGCGCATGGCCGGCGGCATTCGGGTGCAGCTGGTCGCTCTTCAGCGCGGTGTCGGAAAGCACCTCGGGCAGCGCATCCTCGATCAGCGGCACCTTCTTGTCCTTGGCTACCTTGGCGTAGAAATCGGCCGGAGAAAGATTGTTGAACACGGCGCCGGCGATGCTGGGTTTCGGCGTCGCCAGTAATACGGCCCTGGCGCCGCTCGCCTTGGCCAGGTCCAGCATCCGACCGAGATTGGCGACGGTCTGCGCTTGCGACATCTTGCGCAGCATGTCGTTGCCGCCCAGGCTCACCAGCACCAGTTGCGGCTGATGTTCGTCGAGCAGCCCCGGCAGGCGCGCCAGCGCCCCGCTACTTGTGTCGCCGCTGATGCCGCCATTGATGACGACCCAGCCGGTCTTCTGCCCCAGCAGCGTGGGCCAGTCTTCGCCGGGCTTGACGCCGTGCGGCGCGGTCAGGCTGTCGCCCAGCGCCAGTACCTTGCTTCCCGCCGGCAGGACGTCTTCCTTCTTGCCGCCACCACATGCGGCCAGCAGCAGGACGAGCAGGAAGAGAAAGCCGCGCGCGATCCGGGCCGGCGCGTTCATGAACTTCACGACTGGCCGAAGACTTCGTTCAACTGCCGCGCGACGCGAATGAAGGTGGTGCGCTTGGACAGTTCGCGCAGCTTGTGGGCGCCGACATAAGTGCAGGCCGAGCGCACCCCGCCGAGAATCTCCTGGACGGTAGTCTCGACCGGCCCGCGAGCTTCGAGCAGCACCTCCTTGCCCTCCGAGGCGCGGTAGTTGGCGACGCCGCCCGCGTGCTTGTCCATCGCCGTGCGCGAACTCATGCCGTAGAAGCGCACCTTGCGCGCGCCGTCCTGCCCGGTTACCTCGCCCATGCACTCGTCGTGTCCGGCCAGCATGCCGCCGAGCATGATGAAGTCGGCGCCGCCGCCGAAGGCCTTGGCCAGATCGCCCGGCGAGGTGCAGCCGCCATCGGCGCAGATCAGGCCGCCCAGGCCATGGGCGGCGTCGGCGCATTCGATGATGGCCGAAAGCTGCGGGTAGCCGATGCCGGTCATCTTGCGCGTGGTGCATACCGAACCGGGGCCGATGCCGACCTTGACGATGTCGGCACCGTCGAGAATCAGCTCTTCGGCCATTTCGCCGGTGACCACATTGCCGGCCATGATGGTGATGTCGGGCCAGGCTTGGCGCAGACGCTGCAGAAAATCGATGAAGGACTTGGTGTAGCCGTTGGCGACATCGACGCAGACATAGGCAATCGCGTCGCCGGCCTGCTGCTTGACGCGACAGAACTTTTCGTAATCCTCGCGGGTGATGCCCATCGAGTAGAACACCGTCGCCGCGGCCGGTAGTGTCCGGAAGAAATCGACCAGTTCGGCGTCTTCGTAGTGCTTGTGCAGCGCGGTCGCCAGCTGAAATTTGCTCAGCGCCTGCGCCATCTCGAACGTGCCGACCGTATCCATGTTGGCCGCGATGATGGGCACGCCGTTATAGCTGCGCCCGGAATGGCGGAAGACGAATTCGCGCGAAATGTCGACTTCCGAGCGCGAGGTCAGCGTCGAACGCTTGGGCCGGATGAGAACATCCTGGAAATCGAGCTTGAGCTCTTCTTCGATTCGCATGGCGACTTCCTTCCCCGGATGTCGGGCGAGGTAAACAGATTCGGCGGCGCAGGCGTTCCCGGATTGGGATGCGGCGCTCTGCGCGCGGCCGTGAAAGCAAGCTTACCGCGGAATCCGGCCACCCGGTTTCATGGCGCCGGGATTGCCTGCCCTGCGCAGGAAGCAAGACGCTGACTTGACGCCGGTTATTCCTTGGGTATACTGACTGACTGGTCAGTAACTTAATGGTCCCGACTTTGGAAGCAGTTGCCCACCCCCGTCAACGCCGCAAGGAAGCGCGTCCCGCCGAACTCATGGCGGCCGCGCTGGAGTTGTTTGTCGAAAAGGGATTCGTCGGCACCCGGCTGGAAGATGTGGCGGCGCGCGCCGGAGTGTCGAAGGGGACGCTGTATCTCTACTTCGACAGCAAGGAAGCGCTGTTCAAGGCCGTGATCCAGGAAGGCATCGTGCCGATTCTCGAAGAGGGCGCTGGCCTGGTCGACAGTTTCGAGGGCAGCGCCGCCGATCTTCTGCGGACGCTGATCGGCGAGTGGTGGCAGCGCATGGGCAACACGCCTCTGGCCGGCGTGCCCAAGTTGATGATCAGCGAGGCCGGCAATTTCCCGGAGTTGGCGACCTACTACCACGATGCCGTGATCGTGCGCGGCCGCGATTTGATGCGCCGCACGCTGCAGCGGGGCATCGCCTCGGGCGAGTTTCGCGCGGTCGATGTCGAGACCGCGATCGACGTGATTTTCGCCCCGGTGCTGATGATGCTGATCTGGCGCTATTCGCTGGGGGCCTGCTGTGGCATTGCACACGATCCGCAGACCTACCTGAACACCCACTTCGACCTGACGCTGGGTGGACTCGTCGCCCCCACGACGCGAACCCGGGCTGCCCGATGAAGCTCTCGCCGATCCTGCTCGTCATTTCCACCCTTTGCGTCGCGTCGCTGGCCGCCTGCAACCGTGCGCCGCCTCCGGCCACCGCCGCCGCGGCGCTCGAATTTTCTCCTGCCGATCTGGTCAGCGCCGAATTGCGGTCGATGGTGCCGACCGTGCAGCTCTCCGGCACGCTGCGGCCATGGCGCGAAGCGACGGTGAAGGCCAAGGTTGCCGGCGAACTGCAGGCGCTCGGCGTGCGCGAAGGCGACGCGGTGAAGCAGGGTCAGGTCATCGGCCGCATCGATGCCACCGATTACCGCGCCCGGCTGGCGGGCAGCGAAGCCGACGTCGCTGCGGCGCAGGCCGCCTTGGGTGTGGCCGAAAAGAATCAGGCGACCCAGGAATCGCTGCTGGCGAAGAACTTCATTTCGCGCAATGCCTATGACACCACGACCGGCAATCGCGATGCCGCGAAGGCGCGACTCGATGCGGCGCGCGCTGCGGCCGATGTCGCGCGCAAGGCGCTGGCCGATACCACGCTGGTGGCGCCGATCGATGGCATCGTTTCGGCGCGAATCATCCAGGCCGGAGAACGCGTGCCGGTCGATGGGCGGATCGTGACCATTTCCGACATCTCGCGGCTCGAACTTGCTGCCAGCGTGCCGGCGGGAGACGCTGCGCGGCTCGCGCCCGGAGCGGAACTCACGCTCGTCGTCGAAGGCCTCGGTGATCTGCGCATCGGCGGCCGCATCGAGCGCATTAACCCATCTGCCGCCGCGGGCTCGCGTTCAATCGAACTCTATGCGCTGATCGACAATCGCGAGGGCCGCCTGCGCGGCGGCTTGTTCGCCCAGGGCCAGGTCGCCGCGGGCGCCGCGCAGGAGCGGGTGGCCGTGCCGGCCAGCGCGCTGCGCGAGGAAGGTGGCGAGCAGGTGCTGTACGTGCTGGCCGGCGACAAGTTGCAGCGCCGCCGCGTCAAGACGGCGATCGCCCAGGCGGGTTGGGTGGCCATCACGGAAGGGCTCGCTGCCGGCGAGCGCGTGGTGCGCTACAACCTCGGCCCGCTCAAGGATGGCAGCGCGGCCAGGGTGAAGCCCGCAACGCCGCCCGCAGCGCCCGTCGCCGTGTCGCCAGCGCCGTCCCCGGGGATACCGTCCCCGGCGCAAGCGCGCGGCGACATAACTTCCTGACCCGGTACCCGCTTCATGTGGTTCACCCGCGTCAGCATCAACAATCCGGTATTCGCCACCATGATGATGGCGGCGTTGCTGGTGCTCGGCCTGTTCTCGGCCCAGCGCCTGCCGGTCGAACAGTTTCCCGACGTGGCCTTCCCGGTGATCGTGATCCAGACCGACTACCCCGGCGCGGCGCCGGAGAGCGTCGAAGAGGAGGTCACGCGGCCGATCGAAGAGGCGGTGAACACCATCAGCGGCATCAATGTGCTGTCCTCGCGCTCCTACGAGAGCCAGTCGCTGGTGATCGTCGAATTCAATCTCTCCACCGATCCGAAGCTGGCCGCGCAGGACGTGCGCGAGAAAATCGCCGCGCTGCGCCCGAGCTTCCGCGACGAAATCAAGGAACCCAGGGTCACCCGCTACAACCCCGATGATCAGCCGATTCTGTCCGTCGCGGTGGTCGGGTCGGGAACGCCGCTGCGCGAACTGACCACGCTGGCCGAACAGCGCATCAAGAAGCGCCTGGAGAACGTACGCGGCGTCGGCCAGGCCACGGTGGTCGGCGGCGTCAAGCGCGAAATGCGCATCCTCTTGCGGCCGGCGGACATGGAAGCCTTGCAGGTCGGCGCCGACCAGGTGCTCGCCGCGCTGCGCAGCGAAAATCAGGAAGTGCCGGTCGGCAGCGTCTCCGGCGGCGGGCGCGAGCAGGTGGTGCAAATTCTTGGCCGTGCCGCAACGACGGAAGACTTTCGCCGTCTGATCGTCGCCCGGCGCGGCGGCAAGCCGGTCACCTTGAGCGACGTTGCCGACGTGGCCGATGCGCAAGCCGAAGAGAGCAGCGTCGCCCTGATCAACGGCAAGCGCGGCCTCTCGGTCGATATCGTCAAGTCGCAAGGGGCCAATACGATCGAAGTGGCCGACGGCGTGCGCGAGATGGTGGCGAGCCTGAGCCGCGAACTGCCGTCCGGGGTCAAGCTCGAAATCGTGCGCGACGCCTCGCTCAGCATCCGCAATTCGGTCAGGGATGTGCGCATCACCTTGATCGAAGGCGCGGCGCTCACCATCCTGATCGTCTTTTTCTTCCTCGCCTCGTGGCGCAGCACGGTGATCACGGGCCTCACGCTGCCGATCTCGCTGATCGGCGCCCTGCTGTTCATCTACGCCTTCGGCTTCACCATCAACGTGCTGACGCTGATGGCCCTGTCGATTTCGGTCGGCCTCCTGATCGACGATGCCATCGTGGTGCGCGAAAACATCGTGCGCCATGTCGCCATGGGCACGCCGCCGCGCCGGGCAGCGCTGGAAGGCACGCAGGAAATCGGTCTGGCGGTGATGGCGACGACGCTGTCCATCGTTGCCGTGTTCCTGCCGGTGGGATTCATGGGCGGCATCATCGGCCGCTTTTTTCACCAGTTCGGCGTCACCGTGGTGGCGGCCGTGCTGATCTCGATGTTCGTCAGCTTCACGCTTGATCCGATGCTTTCCAGCATCTGGCACGATCCGGAGGCCGAAGGCCACCACAGCCGCAGCCCGCTAGGTCGCCTGCTGCACTGGTTCTCGCTGTTCACCCAGCGCCTGGAAAAGCGCTATGAGCTGCTGCTGGCCTGGGCCCTCGACCACCGCAAGAGCGTGCTCGGCATTGCCGTCGCATCTCTCGCCAGCGCGCTGGCGCTGCTGCCCTTCCTGGGTTCCGAATTCGTGCCCGAGCCCGACCTCAACGAGTTGCAGGTGCAGTTCGTCACGCCGGTCGGCTCGTCGCTTGAGCTGACCCAGGCCAAGACCGAGCAGGCTGACGCGGCGCTGCATGAGTTTCCCGAGGTGCAGTACACCTATTCCACGATCAACACCGGATTTTCGCGCGGCAAGCATGCCGTGAACATGTTCGTCCAGCTGATGCCGCGCCGCGAGCGCAAGATCTCGCAGCAGGATCTTGCGCAACCGATACGCGACCGGCTGGCGCGCATAGCCGGCGTCGAGATCACCCAGGTGGCGGCCTACAAGGCGGTGTCGTCCGGCAAGAACCTGCAGGTCAGCCTGATGGGCCCCGACCGCGCCGTGCTGGACCGCCTCGCCGCCCAGGTGATGGAAAAGATAGGCGCGCTGCGCGGCGTGGTCGATCTGGAGTCGAGCACCAAGGCCGCGCGGCCGCAATTGTCGATCCGCTTCAACCGGGAGCTCGCCAGCGACCTCGGCATCGGCGTCGGCCAGGCGGCGCAGACCCTGCGCCCGCTGCTGGCCGGGCAGGCGGTCGGCAACTGGCGCGGCCCCGACGATCAGTTCTACGATCTCACCGTCAAGCTGCCGCCGACCGCGCGCGAATCCGCCGCCGATCTCGCCGCATTACCCATTGCCACGATGGCCAGCGCCCGCCCCGATGCGCAGGGCAATCCGCGCATGATCCGGCTGGCCGACGTCGCCACGGTGACGACAGCGCTGGGTGCGAGCCAGATCAACCGCAAGGACCAGACGCGCGAAGTACTGGTCTCGGCCAACAACCAGGGACGCCCGGCCGGCGACATCGGCCGCGAAATGCGCAGCCTGATGCAGCAGATGGAATTGCCGCCCGGCTACAGCTGGAGCATCGGCGGCGCCACCAAGGACATGATCGAATCGGTCAATTTCGCGATGATCGCGCTGGGCCTCGCGGTGATTTTCATCTACCTGATCCTCGCGTCGCAGTTCGGCAGCTTCCTGCAGCCGCTGGCGATCATGGCCTCGCTGCCGCTGTCCCTGGTCGGCGTGATCCTCGCGCTGGTGGTGTTTCGCAGCACGCTGAACATTTTTTCCATCATCGGCTTCGTCATGCTGATGGGCCTGGTGACCAAGAACGCGATCCTGCTGGTCGACTTCATCAATCGCGGCCTCGCTGCCGGGCAATCGCGGCGCGATGCCGTCATCGCGGCCGGCGGCGTGCGGCTGCGGCCGATCCTGATGACGACGCTGGCCATGATTTTCGGCATGATCCCGCTCGCCCTGGCGTTCGGCGACGGCGCCGAACAGCGCGCGCCGATGGGGCAGGCGGTAATCGGCGGCGTGATGACATCCAGTTTGCTGACCCTGATCGTGGTGCCGGTGATCTACACCTATCTCGATGATTTCACCCATTGGCTGCGCCGGCGCTTTGCCGGCCCTTCCGGAGACTCCGCATGAAACTCGCCCCGCTGCTTCTTCTGCCCTTCCTGCTGGCTGCCTGCAGCGAATCGCCGCCGCCTCCCGCCGCACCCAAGCTGGTGCGCACCCTGAAAGTCGGCGCTGGCGATACGGCGACCGCCGATGCGCAGCGAGCCTACAGCGGTGAAGTCCGGGCGCGGATCGAGACCACGCTCGGTTTTCGCATTGCCGGCAAGATCATCGAGCGCCGGGTCGATGCCGGCACGCGAGTCAAGGCCGGGGAGGTGCTGGCGCGACTCGACCCGACCGATGCCGGACTGCAGGCGACCCAGGCCGAGGCGCAGCGCGCGCTGGCGGCAGCCGACCTCGCCCGCTACCGCGACCTGAGGGCGAAAAACTACATCAGCGCGTCGGCCCTTGACGCCAGGGAAACAACTTTCAAGGCGGCCGAGGCGCAGGCCTCACTGGCGAAAAACCAGGCCAGCTACACGACCCTGGTGGCCGATCGTGCCGGCGTCATCGGCCTGGTACTGGCCGAACCGGGGCAGGTGGTGAGCTCCGGGCAGGCGGTATTCCGCCTGGCGCCGGACGGCGAGCGCGAGATTGCCATCGCCATTCCGGAGGGCGAAGTTCGTGGCTTCAAGCTCGGGCAGGCGGCGGAAGTCACGTTCTGGGCCACATCGGGCGCTGCGGCGAAACCGGTTGTGGGGCAGCTGCGCGAGATCTCGCCGGTGGCCGATCCGGTCACTCGCACCTATGCCGCGCGGGTCAGCCTCAAGGATGCAGACCCGCTGCTGCCGCTGGGCATGAGCGCCAGCGTGCGCTTCCCTTCGGCCACGCCGGGCGCGACGCGGTTGCTGGTGCCGCTGACGGCGATCTTCCAGCAGGGCAATCAGCCGGCGGTGTGGAGAGTTATGCAAAGCGGTACCCCCGGGGGCGGCGCTGACAACACGGTGAGCCTGCAGGCGATCAGCGTCGCGGAATTTACCGAGCGGGGCGCGGTCGTCGTCGGCGGTCTGGCAGGCGGCGAGCAGATCGTCGCTGCCGGCGTGAACCTGCTCACCGCCGGCGAGAAGGTGCGCATCGTTGCTGCAGCGGCGGCGAAGCAATGAAGCGGGTGAATCTCTCCGAGTGGGCGCTGCGGCACCAGCAGATGGTGCTCTACCTCATGATCGTGTTCATGGTGGGCGGCGCCCTGGCTTTTCTCAAGCTCGGCCGCGCCGAAGATCCGGACTTCACCTTCAAGGTCATGGTGGTGCGCACCCTGTGGCCGGGCGCGTCTGCTTCGCAGGTCGAACAGCAACTGACCGAGCGCATCGAGAAAAAGCTGAGCGAGACGCCCTGGGTGGATGTGCTGCGCACGGCATCCAAGCCGGGCGAATCGCTGACCATCGTGATCCTCAAGGACTACACACCGAAGACCGAGGTGCCGGAAGCCTGGCGCCAGGTCAGGAAGAAGCTCGACGACATCCGTCATACGCTGCCGGCCGGCGTGCAGGGGCCCTTCCCCAACGACGAGTTCGGCGACGTGCAGATCAAGATCTTCGCCCTGACCGCGAAGGACGACCAGGCCGGCTACGGCATGGGCGACCTGCGCCGCGAGGCCGACCGCCTGGCGCGCGAACTGCGCCGCGTGGAAGACGTGAAGAAGATCGAGCTGATCGGCGTGCAGGACGAAAAGATCTACATCGATGTCAGTCCGGCGCGCCTCGCCGCGATGGGCCTGGTGCCGACCCAGGTGTTCGATGCGCTGCAGCGGCAGAATGCCGTGGCGCCGGCGGGCCACGTCGAAACCGAGACCGACCGGGTGCGCCTGCGCGTCACCGGCCCCTTCGACAGCGTCGAGGCGCTGCGCGAAAGCACATTGGCGGTGGGCGGACGCGCTTTCCGGCTGGGCGACATCGCGCGGGTCACACGCGGCCTCGCCGATCCGCCGCAGCCGCGCATGCGCGTCGCGGGGCGCGAGGCAATCGGGCTCGGCGTGGTCATGGCCAGGGGCGGCAACGTCATCGATCTCGGCGACAATCTCTCGAAAACCATGGCCCGGCTGCAGCAGGACCTGCCGGTGGGGATGGACGTGCATGTGGTGTTCGACCAGCCGCAGATCGTCAAGACCTCGCTCAACCTGTTTGTCCAAACCCTGGGCGAGGCGATGATCATCGTGCTCGCGGTGTCCTTCCTCAGTTTGGGCTGGCGTACCGGCACCGTCGTCGCGCTGTCGATCCCGCTGGTGCTGGCGATGACCTTTCTCGCCATGAAGGCCTTCGGCATCGACCTGCAACGCATTTCGCTGGGCGCGCTGGTGATCTCGCTCGGCCTGCTGGTCGATGACGCGATCATCACGGTCGAGATGATGGTGGTGAAAATGGAGCAGGGCTGGGACCGTTTCAAGGCCGCGACCTTCGCCTACACCTCGACCGCATTCCCGATGCTGACCGGCACGCTGATCACGGCGGCGGGTTTCACGCCGGTCGGTTTCGCCAAGTCGGGCGCCGGCGAATACACCATCTCGATCTTCCAGGTGGTGACCATCGCGCTGCTGGTGTCGTGGATCGTCGCCGTGGTGTTCACGCCCTGGCTGGGCTACAAGCTGCTCGATCCGGCCAAGCTGCGCGCGATTGCCGAGAAGCACGGCGGCGACATCTACGATTCGCCCTTCTACCGGCGCTTCCGCGCCCTCGTCGAATGGTGTCTGCGCCATCGCTGGCTGGTGATAGCCGCCACGATAGGCCTGTTCGGACTGTCGCTGGTGGCATTCAACAAGGGCGTGCAGAAGCAGTTCTTCCCGCCCGCCAGCCGGCCCGAAATCATGGTCGATATCTGGCTGCCGCAGGGCGCCTCGCTGAAGGCCACCGAGCGCGAGGTCAAGCGCGTCGAGGCACTGCTCGACAAGGATGAAGCGATCGCCTCGTGGTCGTCCTACATCGGCAATGGTGCGCCACGCTTTTTCCTTTCGCTCGACCAGCAATTGTTCGCCGACAATTTCGGGCAGATGGTCATCGTGACCAAGGGGCTCAAGGAAGCCGTTGCGGTCAAGAGCCGGCTCGAAGCCGCCTTCGATGCGGCGGACGGCTCGTGGTCGCATCTACGGCTGCGCGTGGTGCGGCTGGAAAACGGTCCGCCGGTCGGCTATCCGGTGCAGTTCCGTGTCCTCGGCGAGGACCTCTTGGCCTTGCGCGACAACGCGGAAAGCATATCGACGCTGATGCGCGCCCATCCCAGCCTGCGCAATGTCAATTTCGACTGGAACGACCGCGTCAAGGCGGTGCGGGTCGAGATCGACCAGGCGCGCGCGCGGGCACTCGGTGTCTCCAGCCAGGATGTGGCGCTGACGCTGCAGGGCTGGCTGGTGGGCGCCACGGTGACCCAGTTCCGCGAGAGCGACCAGTTGATCGACGTGGTCTGGCGTGCCGGCGCCGAGCATGGCGCTGCCGGCGGGGCGGAATTCGCCGATCCGCGTACCCTGGCGCGGCTGCCCGATCTGGATCTCGTGTCCTCCAGCGGGCGTCACATTCCCCTGGCCCAGGTGGCGCGCCTGGTTCCGGTGCTGGAAGAAGGCCTGATCTGGCGCCGCGACCGCATGCCGACCATCACGGTGCGCGCCGATATCGTCGGTAGCATGCAACCGCAGGCCGCCTCGGCGCAGATCGATGAGCAGTTGGCCGGGCTGCGGGCGAAATTGCCGCCCGGTTTCCGCATCGAACTCGGCGGCTCGACGGAAGAGTCGGCCAAGGGCGAGAACTCGATCAAGGCGGTGGTGCCGCTAATGATCGTCGGCGTGATCACGCTGCTGATGATCCAGCTGCAGAGCATCAGCCGCACCATCATGGTCCTGCTCACGGCGCCGCTGGGCCTGATCGGCGTCACGCTGGCGCTGCTGGTGTTCCAGGTGCCCTATGGATTTGTCGCCAATCTCGGCGTGATCGCGCTGATGGGCATGATCCTGCGCAACTCGGTGATCCTGGTTGACCAGATCGAACAGGATGAAGCGTCGGGCAAGAGCGAATGGGAGGCGATCGTCGGTTCCACGGTGCGCCGTTTCCGGCCCATCGTGCTGACCGCGGCGGCGGCCGTGCTGGCCATGATTCCGCTGACCCGGCAGGTGTTCTGGGGTCCGATGGCGGTGGCGATCATGGGCGGACTGATCATCGCCACGGTGCTGACCTGCCTGTTCCTGCCGGCCCTGTATGCGGCCTGGTTTCGGGTCAAGGAACCGGCCGCCGACAGCTTATGAACAAATCTACTGCGCGTGCCGGATCGGGGCTTGGGCGGTGCTCGCTATCCTCGCGTATAACCACATACGCTCCGGTAGCTGTGCTCCGGCCGCACCCCGCTGCGGCCCGCTCGCTACGATTTCTTCACATTATGCTAATATACCACTCTTGGAGATATGATGAATTTCGAACAAGCCCGTTTCAATATGGTCGAGCAGCAACTGCGTCCTGGAAAGGTGCTGGATCCGGACGTGCTCGAGGTGCTGTTCGTGGTCAAGCGCGAGGAGTTCGTTCCGCCCGCCCATCGTCGACTGGCTTTCGCCGACACGCAGATTCCTCTCGGCGGGGAGGCGGGTGCGTGCATGTTTGCGCCTAGAGTCGAAGCCCATGCGCTGCAGGCACTGGCCATGAAGAAGCACGAAAACGTACTGGAAGTCGGCACCGGTTCCGGCTACATGGCGGCCCTGCTGGGCGTCCATGCCGATCATGTGTGGTCGATCGAGATCGATCCGAGACTGGCCGACATGGCGCGCGAAAACCTGCGTCGCGCCGGCGTGACCAACGTCACGGTGGAGGTCGGCAACGGCCTGCCCGGCTCGTCTGCCCATGCACCCTACGATGTCATCATGGTGTCGGGCGCCGTGGCCGCGGCACCCAGGACTCTGCTCGACCAGCTCAAGCCGGGCGGACGTCTTTTCGTCATCGAAGGCAAGGCGCCGGCCATGGAAGCCGTGCTGTACACGCGGGTGGGCAACGAATTCCGCCGCCTGGCCGTGTTCGAAACCGTGGTGGCTTCCCTGCGCGATGCCGAGCCCGCACCGGCTTTCGTTTTCTGAAGCGATGCACCAGCTTTCCGCCTCGCAGCTCAAGGAATGGCTCGTCGACGCAGAGCGGTCCAAGCCGGTGCTGCTCGACGTCCGTGAAGCCTGGGAGTTCGAGACCTGCCGCATCGCCGGTTCGCAATCGATGCCGATGCGCGGCATCCCGGCGCGTTATCATGAACTCAAGCGCGACGATGACATCGTAATGATCTGCCATCATGGTGCGCGCAGCTTTCAGGCTGGAATGTTTCTCGAACAAATGGGCTTCACGAGTATCATCAACCTGCATGGCGGCGTTGCCGCCTGGGCGCGGGATGTTGATCCGACGATGCCAACGTACTAAAACGCAAAATGAACGTGGAGTTCGCATGAAAAAAGTCCTTCCTCTGATGATTGCCGGCTGTCTGTCTGCCGGCGGGTTTGCCAACCTCGCTCACAGCGCCGACCTGATGACGGTATATCGCGATGCGCTGGCCTACGATGCGCAGTTCGCTTCGGCGCGGGCCGCGCTCGACGCCGGACGCGAAAAGCTGCCGCAGGGCCGCGCGGGTTTGCTGCCGACCGTCGGTCTTTCCGCCAACACGACATGGAACCGACAGGAGACCGACATCCGCAGAACGCCGCCGACGAGCAGCAGCACGGAGTACAACAGCAACGGCTGGTCGGTCAGCCTCTCGCAGCCCTTGTTCCGCTGGCAGAATTGGGTTGCCTACACGCAGTCCGAACTGGCCGTGGCGCAAGCCGAAGCCCAGTTCGGCCTGGCGCGGCAGGAACTGATCGTGCGAGCGGCGCAGGCCTATTTCGATGTGCTGCTGGCGCAGGATACGCTGGCCACCGCGCAAGCGCAGAAGGTGGCGATCGCCGAACAGCTCGAATCGGCAAAGCGCAATTTCGAGGTCGGCACCGCGACTATTACCGATACCCACGAGGCCCAGGCGCGCTATGACCTGACCAGCGCCCAGGAAATCGCGGCAATGAATGACCTGAGCGTGAAGCGCCAAGTCCTGCGTTCCGTTATCGGCAAGGAACCGGAAGGCCTGAAGAACCTGAAGCCGGGAGTTCAGCTGGTCCGCCCGCAGCCGGACGACATCGACAAATGGGTGGAGATGGCGGAATCCGCGAGCGCCTCGGTGCAGATCTATCAGGCCCTGTATGAAATCGCCCAGCGTGAAATCGAAAAGCAGCGTGCCGGCCACTACCCGACGCTGGACCTGGTGGCGAGTCGCAGCTACAGCGGCAATACCGGATCCCTGGCGCTCGGCGCCAAACAGCCCGGAAGCGATACCGACGTTCATACCATCGGCCTGCAGTTGTCGATCCCGATTTTCGCCGGCGGCGCGGTGGTTTCCAAGGGCCGTGAAGCGGTTGCCCTGAAGGAGAAGGCCGCATCCGATCTCGAAAATGCGCGGCGCACCGCGGCGCTCAACGCGCGTCAGGCCTATCTTGGCGTGAACTCCGGGCTGGCGCAGGTACAAGCGTATCAGGCGGCCCTGACGTCTTCACAATCGGCCCTCGACTCGAACAAGCTCGGCTATGAAGTCGGCGTCCGCATCAATATCGACGTATTGAACGCGCAGAGCCAGCTCTTCGATACCCGCCAGAAGCTGGCCAAAGCCAGGCTGGACACGCTGGCCGCGCTGCTCAAGCTCAAGGCCGCCGCCGGCACATTGGGCGAGGACGACGTCGCTGCGGTCAACGCACTGCTCGACTGATCATCTCCATCGTGCGCGCCGTCGCCCCGCGATGGCGCCCGGCAAAGGCCCGCCCGGCCGCGCCCATGACTTGCCGCACCGCGGTGTTGGCCAGCAGCGCATTGACCTGAACCACCAGATCAACGGCATCGCGGACTGACTGCGCCGCGCCGCAGGCGATGGCCTCGCGCGCGGCCTCGGCAAAATTCCTCGTCGAAGGGCCGATCAGGATCGGCGTGCCGCACGCCGCCGCTTCGATCAGGTTCTGGCTGCCGAAATCGAGCAGGCTGCCACCGATGAAGGCGACATCGGCCGACGCGTACCAGGCGAACATCTCGCCCATGCTGTCGCCGATCAGCACTTGGGTGGCTGGCTCAATCGCAGCGTTGTCGCTGCGCCGTTGAACCTTGAAGCCACGGTCGGTCGCGAGACGGGCCACTTCATCGAAGCGCTGCGGATGGCGGGGAACCAGCACCAGCAGCGCCGCCCCATCAGCGCCGACTTCCTTCCACGCATCCAGAATCAGGGCTTCCTCGCCTTCGCGGGTGCTGGCCGCCAGCCACGTCGGCCGGGCACCCCGCCGTGCGCGAAACTCGCGGCCGAGTTCTATCTGCTCCGGTGGTGCCGCCACGTCGAACTTGATGTTGCCGGTGACGGTGACACCTCGCGCGCCGAGCGCTTCGAGTCGCGCGGCATCGGCGGCCGACTGTGCGCCGATCGCTGCCAGGCCCCGCAGTGCCTCGCGCGTCAGCGCGGGGAACATTTCGTAGCGCCGCTCGGAGCGTGCCGACAAGCGGGCGTTGACCAGCTGCAAGGGCACCTTCTCCTGTCGGCAGGCCGCGATCAAATTCGGCCACAGTTCGGTCTCCATGATCAGCCCGAATTGCGGCCGCAAGTGGCGCAGAAAACGCCGCATCGCCCAGGGCGTGTCGTAGGGCAGATAGATGCGCGCGACGGTGTCGCCAAACAGTGCTTCAGAGGTCGCGCGTCCGGTGGGGGTCATGTGGGTGAACAGGATGCGGTGAGCCGGATAGCACTCGTGCAGGGCTGCCACCAATGGCTGCGCAGCGCGTGTTTCGCCGACCGAAACCGCGTGCAGCCAGATCGTCGGCGTCGTCGAGCCTCGAATGTCCGCGGCGCCAAAAAAACCGAAGCGTTCCGACCAGTGGCGAAGATATTCCGGCTGCCTGCGGGCGCGCCAGAGCAGATGCAGGACCGCCCAGGGCAGGAGGGCCAGCACGGCAAGCGTATAGAAGAAGCGGGCCATCAAAGCAGCGGCAATGCGGCGGCGAGCACATCGCCCACGGTTGGCGGCTGGCCGCGTGTGCCGAGGTTGCTGGCCGTTGTGGCGGCAAGAACGCCGGTCAGCGCCGGGTCCGACGCACAGAACAGCGCCAGCGTCGGCCGCCCGAGAGCGGCGGCGAGATGAACCAGACCGGTATCGACACCGATCACGATGCGCGCCGCGGCGAGCTGCCCGGCGAGTTCCGTCAGGTTCATGGGCGGAAAGACCGTGGCGCCTGGAATGGCCTGCGCGATTTGTGCGGCGCGCTCGCGCTCAATGGCGCTGCCCGCCGGCAGCAGGCAGGCCAGGCCCTGCTCATGCAGGGCCTGGCCCACGGCGATCCAGCACTCTTGCGGCCACAATTTGTCGTCGCGCGAGGTGGCGGTGAGCAGCACCGCGCTCGGCCCCTCAGGAGTCGGCGCTGGTGATACGGCGATTCCGTAATCCGGCGCGAGCGCTGCGGTGTAGTCGCCCGCCAGCGCCGCAAGCCGACGGTTTCGCTCGACCGCGTGAAGATTCTTCGTCACATCGAAGCTGGCATCGTAGAAGTGCGCTGCCAGTGGTTCGCGGGCCGACGAGGCAGCATAGCCGCAGCGTTTGCCGCGCGCCATGCGGGCGATCAGCGCACTCTTCAGCAAGCCCTGCGTGTCGATCACCAAATCGTAGGCTTCCTCTTGCACGGCTGCGCGGAAAGACCGGATTTCCCGCCACGTTGCGCGACTCGTCAGAGCCCTGCGCCAGCGCCTGAGTGCTATCGGAATGACGCGCCTCAGGCCCGGGTGCAGGCGCGGAATATCGAGAAACCCCTCCTCCACGATCCAGTCAATTGTCGCTTCGGAATATCTGCCGCGCAGGTCGCTGACGACCGGCAGGTTGTGAACCACGTCGCCAAGAGAGGATGTTTTAACGAGAAGAATGCGCATCGGCAGTGTTGCAGGCTTTTGAACTTATCCGATTCTATTGCATATGAACTGTCGGCTTTTTTCGGTCGAGGGCGGGGAACATCCGGCCTTTTCGGTGTCGTCTGAGTCGAAGATGTTGAAGATGCCTTTGCCTCTTGCGACTAAAATACTATTCTTGGAAGGGGTATTGGCGGCAAGAACCTGACGACGCGCAAGGCAGTGTCTGCGTCCGTTTTTTGAGGATGGTCATGGCGAACATAAGCACCAACGTGCAGAGCCTCAGCCGGCTTCAGGCTGACTCGGATACGGCCGACGCGGTCGGACTCGACTTTCTGACGGCGAACACTCAACTGAATTTGTCTTACACCGAGTTCTCGTACGGCACGCCGGTTATCACCAGCCGCAGCGATACCGGGGTTACAGGTTATATCCCGGGGGGAGGTAGCTTCGTCATGGACGGCAGCCATCTGCTGTCGCCTCCCGCATTGATGACGCACTTCGGCTACACGGACAATTCCCCTGCATCCGTTCTCAACATGTGGGGCAACGTCACGATTACCCAGTACTCCCTATCGGGCACAATCACCCGCTTGGCCTACCAATCGTCCACCCTCGACTTCGACATACGGGGGTCGATACCGCTGTCTCTCGCCGGTACCGGTCCGACTTACAGCTTGTCCAGCATCAGCGTCACGATCAGGGGTACGACAACAGTCACCGAGACGATTGGCGGCTCGCTCTTTGTGGCCGATGGCGTGATATCGGGCACGATCAACAGCCTGACTTTCCGGGTCGGGGGTGATTTCATCACGGCGAGCGGACTCACTGTCGATGCCGCCTCCGCCTTCAATCTCAATGCGGGGAGCACCGATGCCGAAACATTCCTCGCAGCAATATGCACCGGTAACGACACCTCCACGGGTAGCGGAAACAATCAGACGCTATATGGTTTTGGCGGAAACGATACGCTGATTTCGGGCGGACTCGCTTCGATCCTGGTCGGGGGCACCGGCAACGACACCTATATCGTCAATGACGCAGGCGACACCACCACCGAGCTGGTCGACGAAGGCACCGACCTGGCGAAGATCAGCATCGCCACGGGTGGTGGCACCTACACCTTGGTGGACAACGTCGAGAACGGCGTCCTGCTCAACACGGTAGCCTTCAACCTCACCGGCAACACCCTGGCCAACACGCTGACGGGCAATGCGGCGGCCAACATCCTTGACGGCGGTGCCGGTGTCGACACGTTGAACGGCGGCGCCGGTAATGACACCTACGTCGTCGATGGGCTCGACGACAACATCATCGACGGTGCCGGCATCGATACCGTACAGTCCTCGATCGACTACGTGCTGGCCGCCAGTCTGGAGAACCTGACGCTGACCGGCAGCGCCGACCTCAACGGCACCGGCAACGCGCTGGGCAACGTGCTCACTGGCAATGCCGGGGCCAATATCCTCGATGGACGTTTAGGAGCCGACACGCTCATTGGGGGGAGCGGCAACGACAGCTACCTCGTCGACAACGCCGG
>VBWA01000009.1 GCA_006218025.1 Rhodocyclaceae bacterium
GGCAACGGGGGCAACGACATCGTCGCCGGCACCGGCAGCAGCGACACGCTGGACTTCTCCACCACCGAACTGGTCGGCATCGCCATGATCGACGCTGGCGCGGGCAACGACAGCGTCACGGGTAGCGCCGGCAACGACATCATCGTAGGCGGTGTGGGAACCGACAACCTGAACGGCGGCGCTGGCGACGACGTGTTCCTCGTCACGGGTACCGACGCGGGCTACGACCGTTTCGAAGGCGGCACGGGTTACGACGTGATCCAGGGCAGCACTAGCGACGACACAATCCGCATGTACCAGTTCACCGGTGCGGCGACGGTCGAGAAGATCGCCGGCAACGGGGGCAACGACATCCTGGCCGGCACCGGCAGCAGCGACACCCTCGACTTCTCCACCACCGAACTGGTTGGCATTGCTCTGATTGACAGCGGAACTGGCAACGACACCGTCACGGGCAGTGCCGGCAACGACATCATCGTCGGCGGTGTGGGAACCGACAACCTGATCGGCGGCGCCGGTGATGACACTTTCCTGATTAGCGGCACCGACGCGGGCTACGACCGTTTCGAAGGCGGCACGGGCTACGACATCGTCCAGGGCAGCAGCGGGGACGACGTCATTCGGTCGGCATCGCCATGATCGATGCCGGCGCGGGCAACGACACCGTGACGGGCAGTGCCGGCAACGACATCATCGTTGGTGGCAGCGGCACTGATAACCTGATCGGCGATGGTGGCGACGACATCTTCCTGATCAGCGGCACCGATGTGGGTTACGACCGATTCGAAGGCGGGGCGGGCTACGACGTGATTCGGGGCAGCACTAGCGATGACACGATCCGCATGTACCAGTTCATCGGCACGGCGACCGTCGAGAGGATTGAAGGCAACGGCGGCAACGACATCCTGGCCGGCACCGGCAGCAGCGACACGCTGGACTTCTCGGCTACCGAGCTGGTCGGCATCGCCATGATCGATGCCGGCGCCGGCAACGACACCGTGACGGGCAGTGCCGGCAACGACATCATCGTCGGTGGTGCGGGAACCGACAACCTGAGGGGAGGGCAGGGCAACGACACCTACCGAATGGGGCCGGGCTCCGGCGCCGATACAGTCATGGAAGACGACGCCACCGCCGGAAGCACCGACGTAGCCGAGTTCCTGGCCGGAATCCAGGCTGATCAGATATGGCTGCGGCACCTCGGCAACAATCTGGAGGCGAGCATCATCGGCACCGCGGATAAGTTGACCGTGCAGAACTGGTATCTCGGCGCGCAGTACCGCGTCGAGCAGTTCAGAACCGCCGACGGCAAACTGCTGCTCGACAGCCAGGTCGAGAACCTGGTGCAGGCGATGGCTACCTTCGCTCCGCCCGGTGCTGGGCAGACCACGCTGCCGCCGATCTACCAGGAAAGCCTCGCCCCGGTTATCGCCGCAAACTGGCAGTGACTCCCAAGCCCTTCAGACCTCCTCGCCCTCGGGCGGGGGAGACCTGCTCTTCATGAATCAGCAATCGAAGGATTACTGCACTTCGGGTATGTGCATCACCAGCCCGTCGAGATCCGAGCTCATCTTTATCTGACAGGCGAGGCGGCCGTTGCTTTCGCGCTTCGCGGCAGTACCGGCCAGCATGGATTCGTCGTCGTATCCGGCTAAAATGACACGGACACGCCGGATCGCCCGCAGAGGAATATCCCGATGTTCACTATTGGAAAACTGTTCTCGCACAAGCCCGACCATCCGATGAATTCGGTTGCGGCCGCGCGCGATCTCCTGAACGCACTGGATGAATCGAAGCCGGCCGCGGCGCTCATCGAGATCGCGACGTGGGCCGATTCCCTTGCCGGAACCGACGGATTCGCCTGCGACGACCGCTTCCTGATCGTTGCCGAGATCGAGTCGAACGGCAACCGCGTCGCGGCGGACGTGTTCCAGGAGTATCTGCGGCACATCCACAAGCGGGACCAGGAGCAGCGCAAGCTCTATGAGGCGCTCCACACTTACTGGTCCGACGTGGCCGCCGCGTACGAGCGTTGCATTCTGGATCACGAAGCCGGTGCACCCGGTGCGGCCCGGTTCACCAGCCATCTCGCCGTTGCCATTGCGCGCGCCATCCGCGCCAGCGAACATGCGGAGCGGATGAGCCAGCTGCGCTATATCGGTTCCGGGCCTGAGCTCTGGAAATCGCCCTGCCGGCTGTTCGCCTATGCCGAGAAAATGGAGGTCGATCATGTCTCGATCGTCGTCCACGGGCGGGAAGTGCACTCGACCATCCGCGCCGAGTTGTTGCGCATGGCGGGCATGAGCCTGGCCGCGCTGCACGAACTGCCGCCGGAACAGGTGGAGCTTGCCGGTCGCATCCTTGAACGCTTTGCCGTCTCCTTTTCGTGGTCGGCAGAGGCCTTGCCCGACTGCAATTTCGTGATCGACCTGGCCGCGGGCACGCCGCCCCGGCAACGAAGCCCCGACGAAGCCCCGTCCCCCGGCAAACGCTTCTTCGGCGGCGGACCGGCTCTGCCGAAGCTGGTGGATATCGAAGGGCTGGTGGAGAAGAATCTCCTTGCCGAGGAGGCCCGCTTCGGCCCGGAGTTCTCTCAGGCGCAAATCTTCAGCGTCATTCGCCACCTGCTCATCTATCTTGGGGCGGAGCCTCCGCAGCGGCGCTTTGCGCGCACGGCGGTGACCGCTCCTGTCGCCATCATCCATGGCTTTGCCTCGATCTCTCCGCGCGTAACGATACTGGATGCGGGATCGGCAGCGACCATAGACGACGATCTGAACGTCGAGCAGCGCAAGCGCTCCGGCGTGCAACTCGCGGCGGAAGTTCCGGAGGAGGCGCCGGAAACGTGGACCATGTGCGACCGCAGCGAATGGGGACTCGGTGTCGAAATTCCGCAACGGCCGGGCTCATGGGCCGAGCCTGGTGTGCTCTGCGGAGTGCGCGAGAACGAAGCTTCACCGTGGCTGGTCGGCATCATTCGCAGCGTTGAAACCTCCGAATTCGGCCGCATGCATTGCGGCCTGTGGATCATGTCCAAGCGCCCGATCGCCACGCATCTGCGCGTGATCGGCAACGAGACGAACAAGGCGTCGAACTGGGAGACATCGAGCGGCGGCTTCAAGTATTCCTACCTGCGCGCCCTGTTGCTGCCTGATGGGGTCAAGGCGCACGAGCGTCCGGTGATGCTGATCGAACGGCAAGCCATCTGGATCGGTGAACTCTACGAGATCATGGCCGGAGAACATACCCGTCACGTCCGGCTGATGGAACTGATCGAGGAAGGCGCCGACTACATGCGTGTCGGATTTGCATGGGTGACGCCGGGCGCGAGCTGAGTCACCGTCGTCACTGCGCTTCGGGTACGCGCACTACCAGCCCGTCGAGTTCCTGGCCCAGCTTGATCTGACAGGCGAGGCGGCTGTTGCTTTCGCGCTTCGCCGCGGTACCGGCCAGCATGATTTCCTCGTCGGCCGCGGGCGGCGGCAGGGCGTGGGCGCTCTCGACGTAAACGTGGCAGGTGGCGCAGGAGCAGAAGCCGCCGCAGGCGCCTTCGATGCCGCGCACGTTGTTGAATGTCGCGACTTGCATGACGTTGGCGTCGCTTTCGGCGTCGAAGCTGTGGCGGGTGCCGTCCTTGAGGATGAAGGTGATGGTGATCATGGCCGGGACATCTCGTTCGCGGGATATTCGTTGAGGCCCAGCCAGTAGCGTCCGATAAGGCCGAGCGCCTCGGTGAACTTGTCGAAATCGACCGGCTTCCTGACATAGCCGTTGGCCCCCGCGGCATAGGCGGCGCGGATGTCGCGCTGTTCGCGCGAGGTCGTCAGCACGACGACCGGCAGCAGTCGCGTCCGCGCGTCGGCGCGTATCCGGCGCACGACGTCGAGGCCGTCGATGCGCGGCAGCTTGAGGTCCATCAGGACCAGCGCGGGCTGGACGCCGGTATCGCGTTCGGCGTGGAGGCCGGTAGCGAACAGCCAGTCGAGTGCTTCGACGCCGTCGCGGGCGATGACCACCGGCCGATCGATGCGATTCCTGTCGAGCGCGCGCAGGGTCAGCGCTTCGTCGTCGGCGTTGTCCTCGACCAGCAGCAGTGGGCGTTCACCGGGCACGGATGAGCTCAAGCGCTGCGCTTGCCGACTGCCGGCAGGTCCTCGCGCGCGACAAGAAACACCTTGCCCTCGGCATGCTCGGTATCGATCCAGACGACCGGCAGATTCGGAAAGGCTTCTGTCACGAGGTCCTGGTTGTGGCCGACTTCGATGGCGATGACGCCGCCCGGATTCAGGTGCTCGCGCGCCTCGGCGAGGATGCGCCGCACCACGTCGAGGCCGTCCGCACCGGCGGCCAGCGCCAGCGCCGGTTCGTGGCGATATTCGGCCGGCAGGGCCTCCATCGCCGCGGCGGTGACGTAGGGCGGATTGCAGAGGATCAGGTCGTAGCGCTTGCCCTTCACGGCCGCGAACAGATCGGATTCGATGGCCTGCACGCGATCGTCGAGTCCGTAGTCGGCGATGTTGCGTCGTGCCACGGCCAGGGCGTCGGCAGAGATGTCGATCGCGTCCACGCGGGCGTTGGGAAAGGCGTGCGCCATCAGCACCGCCAGACAACCCGAGCCGGTGCACAGGTCGAGCGCCGCGCCGACGGCTTCAGGGTCTTCGATCCAGGGAGCGAAACCGTTTTCGAGCAGTTCGGCGAAGTAGGAACGCGGCACGATGACTCGCTGGTCCACGTAAAAACGGAACGGCCCCAGCCAGGCTTCCTGCACCAGATAGGCGGTGGGCAGACGGTGCATTACGCGCTGCTGCAGGTTGTTCAGCAGCGTCAGACGTTCGCTCGTGGTCAGGCGGGCGTCGAGCCATGGCTCGAGCGTATCCCGCGGCAGATGCAGGGTGGCGAGCACGAGCCAGACGGCTTCGTCCCAGGCGTTGTCCGTGCCGTGGCCGTAAGCCAGCCCCGCCTCGTTGAAGCGGCTGACCGCCCAGCGCAGCCAGTCGCGGACGGTAATCAGTTCATCGGTGGCGCTGTTGATCAATTTGACATCAGCCGGTCGAAGGTATGCTCGTAGATGCGCGCCAGCGGTTCGAGATCGGCCACGGCGATGCATTCGTCCAGTTTGTGAATGCTGGCATTGATCGGGCCGAATTCCACCAGTTGCGGGCAGACGTCGGCGATGAAGCGGCCGTCGGAGGTGCCGCCGGTGGTCGAGAGTTCTGTCGCGATGCCGATCTCGCTGGCGACAGCATCTGTCAGCGCTTCGCACAGGGTGCCACGCGGTGTCAGGAAGGGCTTCGCGCCCAGGGTCCAGCGGATGTCGTATTCGAGCCCGTGGCGGTCGAGCAGTGCATGCACGCGCGACTGCAGGCCGTCCACCGTGCTGGCCGTCGAGAAACGGAAGTTGAACATGATCTCGAAGCTGCCCGGCACGACATTGCCGGCACCCGTTCCGGCATGGGCGTTGGAAATCTGGAAACTGGTCGGCGGAAAATAGTCGTTGCCGGCATCCCAAGTGGTAGCTGCGAGTTCCGCCAGTGCCGGCGCCGCCAGATGCACCGGATTCTTCACCAGATGCGGGTAGGCGACGTGGCCTTGCACGCCCTTGATGCTCAGGCTGGCCGAGAGCGAACCGCGGCGTCCGTTCTTCATGGTGTCGCCAAGACGGTTCACGCAGGTCGGTTCGCCGACGATGCAGAAGTCGATGCTTTCATTGCGCGCCCGCAGCGCTTCCACGACGCGCACGGTGCCATCCACTGCATCGCCCTCTTCATCTGACGTGAGCAGCAAGGCGAGGGAGTCGGCGCTGGCGGGACGGCGATTTACCAGCCTTTCCATGGCGACGACGCAGGCGGCGATCGAGCTTTTCATGTCGGCCGCGCCGCGACCGTAGAGCTTGCCGTCGCGCACGGTTGGTTCGAAGGGCGGCGAGGTCCATTGCTCTAGTGGGCCGGTAGGCACCACGTCGGTGTGGCCGGCGAAGCAGATCAGGCGGCCACCCGTGCCACGCCTTGCCCAGAGATTCGAAACGCCGCCGGCATCGATGCGTTCGATGCGAAAGCCCAGCGGTTCCAGCCAGGAGGCGACCAGGTCGAGGCAGCCGGCATCCTCGGGGGTTACCGAAGGGCGGGCGATCAGCGCCCGCGCTTTTTCGAGCACCGGCATCAGGCGTCCATGTTCAGCTTGAAGTCGCTGAACGATCCCGGAGCGACCGACTTGGTGTAGTCCGGGGCGTCGCCCTTGGCAGCATTTGCAGGCGCTTGCGCCGCCGGCGCCCCGGACTCCCCTGTCCCTGCCGCGGCATTGTTGATCACCTGCTGCAGGTTGTTGGCAGAATCGGCATTGGCGAGCGCTTCATCCAGCGAAATGGCGCCGCTCCTGTAGAGCTGGAACAAGGCCTGCTCGAAGGTCTGGCTGCCCGGCACCATGCTGCTTTCCATGGCGTCCTTGATCTCGTTGAGGTCGCCTTTCTCGATCAGTTCGGCAATGTGTCGCGAGTTGAGCAGGATTTCCACCGCGGCGATGCGGCCACCGCTGGGCGTTCTGATCAGGCGCTGGGAGACCACGCACTTGAGCGTCACGGCGAGATCGGCGAGCAGCGACGGGCGGTTTTCCAGGGGATAGAAGCTGATGATCCGGCTCATCGCGTGGTAGCTGTTGTTGGCGTGCAGCGTCGCCATGCAAAGGTGGCCTGACTGGGCGTAGGCGATGGCCTGGCTCATGGTGTCCTTGTCGCGGATTTCGCCGATGAAAATCACGTCCGGCGCCTGGCGCAGCGCGTTCTTCAGCGCTATCTGGTAGGCCTTGGTGTCGGTTCCGACTTCCCGTTGATTGACGATGGACTTCTTGTTCCTGAACAGGAACTCGAGCGGATCTTCCAGCGTCAGGATGTGACCCGAGGCGTTCTCGTTGCGGTGGTCGATCATCGACGTCAGCGTCGTCGACTTGCCGGAACCGGTGGCGCCGACCATCAGGATCAGCCCCCGCTTCTCCATGATCACGTCTTTCAGGATCGGCGGCAGGCCAAGGTCGTCGAACCTGGGGATGTCTACAGGAATGTAGCGCGCCACCATGGCCGGCGTGCCGCGCTGATAAAAACAGGAGAGGCGAAAAACACCGACGTCCGGCGATACGACGCGAGTCTGCAGTTCCTTCTCGCTATCGAACTCCGCCATCTGTTCCGGGCTGAGGACTTCACCGAGCAGGCTTCGCACGGTCGCCACATCGAGGACGGCTGGATTGATCGGCACCGAATTGCCCAGCAGCTTGATGGTGATCGGAGCGCCGACCGAGAAGAAAAGGTCCGAGGCCTTCTTGTCCGACATCAACTGAAACAGCCTCTGCATAGTGCCCATGCTTGGTCTCCCCTGCGTGTTTAGTCGCGAAGCAGTTCGTTGATGCCGGTCTTGGCCCGTGTCTGGGCATCCACCCGTTTGACGATGACGGCGCAATAGAGGCTGTACTTGCCGTCGGCCGAGGGGAGATTGCCGCTGACCACCACCGAGCCTTCCGGGATGCGGCCGTACATCACTTCGCCGGTGGCGCGATCATAGATCTTGGTGCTCTGGCCGATATAGACACCCATCGAGATCACGCAGTTGTCTTCGACGATGACTCCTTCCACGACCTCCGAGCGGGCGCCGATGAAGCAGTTGTCGCCGATGATGGTCGGATTGGCCTGCAGGGGCTCCAGCACGCCGCCGATGCCGACGCCGCCGGAAAGATGCACATTCTTGCCGATCTGCGCGCAGGAGCCGACGGTGGACCAGCCATCGACCATCGTGCCTTCGCCGACATAGGCGCCGATATTCACGAAGCTGGGCATCAGCACCACGTTCTTTCCGATGAAGCTGCCGCGCCTGACGATGGCGCCGGGTACGACGCGGAAGCCGCCGTTCTGGAAGTCGTGGGCGGCATAGTTGGCGAACTTGGTCGGCACCTTGTCGAAGTAGCGCATGGGGCCAGCCTCGGTGACGACATTGTCCTCGAGGCGAAAGGACAGCAGCACGGCTTTCTTGATCCACTGATGCGTGGTCCACTGGCCGTCGATTTTTTCCGCGACGCGCAGCGCGCCGCTATCGAGTTCGCCCAGTACATGCGCGACGGCGTCGCCGATGCGCGCGGATACGGAGCCGGGATTCAGGCTGGCGCGGTCTTCCCAGGCCTGTTCGATGATTTGCTGGAGTTCGTCCATGGTGGCTTCTTTCAGAGAGATAGACAGAAATCGTTGATGCGGCGTGCCGCTTCGAGGCATTGCTCGTGCGGCGCGACCAGCGCGATGCGGATGAAGTTGGCGCCGGGATTGACGCCACCGGCTTCGCGCGCGAGATAGCTGCCCGGCAGGACCACGACATTCTTCTGCCGCAGCAATTCGCGGGCAAAATCCGTATCGGCGATGGGCGTCCTCGCCCACAGGTAGAAGCCGGCATCGGGTATCGCGCAATCGAGGTGGTGGGCGATCAGTGGCGTCACTTCGTGAAACTTTTCGGCGTACATGCGGCGGTTGTCGCGGACGTGGGCCTCGTCGTTCCAGGCGGCGATGCTCGCCGCCTGCACCGCCGGATTCATGGCGCTGCCGTGGTAGGTGCGGTAGAGCAGGAATTTCTTCAGGATGGCCGCATCGCCGGCGACGAAACCCGAGCGCAGTCCGGGCACGTTGGAACGCTTGGACAGGCTGGAGAAGGTCACCAGGTTGCGGTAGTCCCCGCGTCCCAGCTGTGCCGCAGCCGTGAGCCCGCCCAGCGGCGGTTTCGCTTCATCGAAATAGATTTCCGAGTAGCACTCGTCGGAGGCGATGACGAAGCCGTGACGGTCGGAAAGTTCGAACAAGGTTTTCCACGACGCCAGGCTCATGACCTTACCTGTCGGGTTGGCGGGCGAGCAGACATACACCAGTTGCACATCGCGCCAGGTGCTTTCCGGAAGCTCCGCCCATTCCATTTCGAAATGGTTGTGCGGCACGGTGTTGAGATAGACCGGTTGCGCTCCGGCCAGCAGAGCCGCGCCTTCGTAGATCTGGTAGAACGGATTGGGGCAGATCACCTTGGCGTTGCCTGTGCTGCGGTCGATGACAGCCTGGGCGAAGGCGAACAGCGCTTCGCGCGAACCATTGACCGGGATCACCTGTGTCGCCGCGTCCGGTGCCGGCACGGAGTAGCGGCGCGCGATCCATGCAGCGATTGCCTGGCGCAGGGCGTCCGAGCCCTGCGTGGTCGGATAGTTGGCGAGGCCGGCGAGGTTGTCCGCCAGCGCGCGCTGGATGAAAGGCGGCGTCGCATGCTGCGGCTCGCCGATCGACAGCTTGATCTCGCCAAAAGTGCCCAAAGGGCCGCAGAGCGCTGGCGCTGGCGACACGGCGGCAAACAGCTGGCGCAGCTTTTCGAACGGATAGGGCTGCAGACGGGAAAGATCGGGGTTCACGGCGTGCTGATCGGGAAAGGCAAAGAGTCTCATTATACGAGAGGCATCCCGCTCGTCGATGGCCGCGAATTTCCGGTACATTCACGCTTCTGCATTGCGTGAGGAGGAAGGCATGGGAGAGATGATCGACTTCAGTCGGCCCGACGGCAGCAGCTGTCGCGGCTATCTTGCCGGCGCGGGGCAGGGTCGTCCGGGCGTGGTGGTGATCCAGGAATGGTGGGGACTGAATGACCAGATTTGCGGCGTTGCCGACCGCTTTGCCCGCGCCGGCTTCAACGCCCTGGCGCCGGACCTGTTCAAGGGGCGCGTCACCCAGCAGCCCGACGAGGCCAGTCATTTGATGAATGGTCTCGATTTTCCCGGTGCCACGCATCAGGACATTCGCGGCGCGGTCGATCATCTGCTCGCAATGGGTGGAAACCGCGGTGGAAACAGCGGCGGGAAAGTCGCCGCGATGGGCTTCTGCATGGGCGGCGCGCTGGCCATCGCTGCGGCCGTGCATGTGCCGAATCTTTCCGCCGCCGTGTGCTTCTACGGCATTCCGCCAAAGGAGTTTGCCGATCCTGCCGACATCCGCATTCCCTTCCAGGGCCATTTCGCAAGCAAGGACGACTGGTGCACGCCGGCTGCCGTCAATGCGCTCGAAGCCGCAATGCGCGCAAGGGGCGCGACGCCGGACCTGTATCGCTACCAGGCCGATCATGCCTTCTTCAACGAGCGCCGCGGCGAGGTCTACGATGCCGCCTGCGCCAACCAGGCATGGACTCGCACGCTCGCCTTCCTGGCCGGGGCTCTGGGCTAACCCATGCCGACACCTGAACTCACGCCCGCCGACTGGGTGAATATCAGCCTCACCGAGGCGATGCTGGCGCGTGACGGCCCGCCGCTTTACGTTGCCGCCAAACTTGGCTGCGTCGCGGCGGTGCGGGTGATGTGCGAGGCCGGGACCAACGTCGAGGTGCTCGGTCCCCGCAAGGAGCGGCCGCTTCACGCGGCGGCGGCCGGCGGCCACGAGAGCATCGCGGCGACCCTGGTCAGCGCCGGCTGCAATGTCGACGCACAGGATGAGGACGGCAACACGCCCCTGATCACGGCGGTTCTCAACGGCCATGCATCGCCGGTCGAACTGCTGCTGGCGGTTGGCGCGGACATCAATATCGCGCGGCTTGATGGCATGACGGCGATTGATATCGCGCAACTGCCGGGCACGCCAACGATCGTCTACGAACTGATCATGCTGGGCCAGGATGAACTGGATTGACGCCGCATGAGGCTGTACCTTGCGGGTCCGGATCTGTTTCGTCCGGATGTACTGGAATGGGCTGAACGTGTCAGTGCCCTTTGCCGCCGGGAGGGCCATGAAGCCCTGATTCCCCTCGATGGAACGCAAACCGATGCCGGCGACATCTGTCGCAACAACCTGCGCCTGATTTGCGAGGCGGATGCGGTGCTGGCCAACCTCAATCCGTTTCGCGGTTCCGAGCCCGATTCCGGTACCTGCGTCGAAATCGGCTATGCACTGGCGCTCGGCAAACCGGTGATCGGCTATGCCGAGACGCTCGTCCCGATGCGTGATCGCCTGCATGCCGCGGGCCCCGGCGCGGATGGGTGTTACCGCGACCCGGCAGGCTGGGCCGTGGAAAATTTCGGACTGGCACTCAACCTGATGTTGTCGGTGCCGGTGCAACTGGAGCAGGGCGGCATCGAAGCCGCCTTGCAAGCGGTGAGCCGGGTCAAGCCGGCGCCTCGCGAAGAAGGCTGAATCCGCCCTAGCGGACGCGGACGGGCGGCGCCAGCCTGATTTCCGGCGCGATGCGCGTGCTCTCGCCGTCGACGATCAACCAGAGTTCCGCTTCCTGCAGCGTGCATTGCAGTTGCATGCCACGCTCGGCCAGGGCCGCCAGCGCCTGCGATTCCTCCGCCGCCAGATTGATGATCGTCAGATTGTCCTGCTTCTGCAGGGCCGCCTTGTTCTGCTGCCACCACATGTCCGCGACGCGGCCGCCGTAAGTCACCACCACGACCTGTCGGGCACGCCCGCAGGCGCGCCGGATGCGTCTTTCCTCGGGCAGGCCGACTTCGATCCAGAGCTCGATCGCGCCTGTCAGGTCCTTGCGCCACAGATCGGGTTCGTCTTCCGACGACAATCCCTTGCCGAATGTCAGCGCGTCATCGGCGTACAGCGCGAACGCCAGCACCCGTGCCATCATGCGTTCATCTGTCTCGGACGGGTGCCGGGCGACAGTCAGCGCGTGGTTCTGGTAGTAATTGCGATCGAGGTCGGCGATCTGCAGCTCGACTTTGAAGATGGTGGATTTGAGGGCCATGGTGAGTGTCTTGAGCGGGGCCACATTAGACTACAAATAGGCGGTCGAGGAGTTTCGCCGGATTGGATTACTCTGAGCTTTCTCCCGAAATTTCGTCTTTTGGGAGATGTTGCGTCAACATGGCGTCGGCGGATAGGTCGTATTCGTGCTACCGGGAAGACGGAGACAGATCCGATATGAAGTCCTCGAACTTGTGCGAGGCAGCCCGATCGATGCTGCCAACTTTCTTCAGGTCAATGCGAAAAGGGAAACCCATCCTTTCCTGCAGCAAGTTCTCAAGCTGATCGGCTTCCGCTGGAGTCAACTCGCGATTCATGATGTATTTTGCTTCGATCCGGTCCAGCGCCACCTGGACCAGCTGGAACTGCTCTATGGGAGCGACCGCCCGCCACAGGCCGCCAGGAAAACTCGGCCAATGGGTCGTGCCGTCGGGCAACTTCAACATGTTTCGTTGCCGACCATGGATGCGTTTCAGAACGGGCAGGCCGCGACCGCATGAGCAGGGTTCGCCAAGCTCTGCATAGTCACCGATTCGATAGCGGATCAACGGCATTGCGAAATTGTGCAGTGTGGTGAGCACCACTTCGCCGGTTTCACCGGGGGCACACTCTTGTCCATCCGGGTGCAGGACTTCGACAATCAGGTTTTCCGACTGCACGTGATAATGCTCATGGAGAGGGCACTGCAGGGCAATGACGCCCGCCTCGCAACAGCTATACACGTCGGCGATCTCAATGCCCCATGCCAGGCGCACCCTGTCGCGCAAATCGGGACGCAAGGCTTCGCTGTAAGTTCTTGCTTGCCGCAACTTCGGCAGGCGTACTCCGCGCTCGATGCTCAGCTCGGCCAGTGCGCCCAGGTTGCTGGCGTGGGTGATCAGGTAATCCGGGTCCTGGCGCCGCAGCCATTCCAGCTGTTGTTGAATGTCGGTGCGCACATCCAGCGCGACGGCTGGCCCGGATTGCAGGACTGTCGATACGGGCGGTCCCCAATCGGGCAAGCGAGCGTGTTCAAGTTTGACGCGAATCGCCGCGAGCTTGCCGGCGAAATCGCGGTCATGCCAGAGATGCTCACGCAGCGTCAAGGCTTCCCAGAACAGTTGGGTTGCCGCGGTTCCGCGGAACTTGACCGGTGTGCCGGTCGAGCCGGAGCTTTCACCCAGTGTCAGCCTGCCGTGGCTTGCCGGTGACTGACGACTGGAGAGGGCAGCGAACTCGGCTTGCAGCGTGCTGCGCTCAAGCCCGGGCAGTCCCGCGAAGCTTGTCCAGTCCATGGTATCGATGTCGAAGTCGCGAAAGGCCGTTGCATAGTAGGGCACGGTCTTGATGGCATGGCCCAGGACGAGCTTGAGTTGGCCCAGTTGATGGTCGCGAAGCTGGTCAGGCGCAAGCCATTGGGATTGCTCCAGCTGGAACAGCAGGCTCTGCAGATGGGCAGAGGCATCCGTGCCGACTACCGGCCAGACAACTCCCGGTACCGCGCTGCGCCATCGCGGCGCGGAAACTGCGGGTTGTTGACTCTCCAATTTCAAGAGGCTACCTCGTGCTCGTCGTCGATACTGCTGACAAAGTCCTCCAGCTTTCCGGCCTCCGTAACGGGAAACATGTCAAGCCGTTCAAAACGGATGGGCAAGGAGCAGCGCAATTGATTCGTCAGGGCAGTATCGATCAGGGTAAGGCTGTCGACCGGTAGAGGGGCGCCGGCTTCATACAGGAATCGAAGTGAAAAGTCCTTTTCCTGTCGCAGTTGAAAGCGTTCAATTTCAGGCGCCAGCTGGTGCCATGGCATCGACGACAATTGTGGCCAGGTGGTATTGCCATCGGGCAGGTGCAAGCGGTTCCTGCGCCGGCCGAGAATCCTTTTCAGCGTCGGCAGACCGCGCCCGCAGCGGCATGCGGAGCCGACCTCGGCGAAATCGCCGGTATCGTAGCGAATCAGCGGCATCGCGAAATTGTGGAGTGGCGTGACGATAACGCGCCCTATTTCTTCGGGTTCGCAAGCCATTCCATTCGAATCGATGACCTCCACAATCGCCACTTCGGACTGGCTGTGGTAATCCCCTGATACGGGGCACTGCAACGCCAGCATCCCGCATTCAGAGGAACTGTAGATATCGATAATGCGCGCACCCCACGCCTCGTGCACCAGTTTGCGAAGCGAGTCCGTCACCGTTTCGGCTACGGTCCTGACTTCCTTCAGCCTGCTCAAGCGCAACCCCCCATCCAGCGCCAAGCGGGCCAGAGAGCGGATCGTGATCGGCTGGGCTCTGAGATAGTCCGGGTTCAGGTCGACCAGCCACTTGAGAAGTTCAGCCGTGGTCCGCTGCGACGACATTACGGCGGATTCGCCGACAGCGAACAGAGCGCTCGACGGCGGCCCCCATGTGGGTGTCACTTCCGTATCCGGCGAAGCCCGGATAAAAGCGTGGAGGGCCGAAAAATCCCTGCGATGCCAGAAGTGGTCCCGCATAACGATGGCATTCCAGAATGCCTGAGCCAGTGGCGTAGTCCAGTAGCGAAGCGGTGCGCCCGTCGAGCCGCTGGTCTGCCCCTCTGCAACCTGGCCATGGTAAGCGGGGAGTTGGACCGCGCGCAGCGCATCACCGGCCTGTTGCGCCGCACGGCGCGTCAAGACCGGCAGTTCACGGAAGGATGTCCATGCGTCGCGATCGGAGTCACGCAGCCAGCGGCGATAGTCCCTGCCCTGGTAATGGGGCACTGTTTCGACGGCGTGCGACAGCAACGCGCGCAGTTGGCACAGTTGTTGGGCTTGTATCGCCTCAGGCGTCCACCATTGAGAGCGGTCAAGCTGAAAGCACGCCGCCAGAAGATGCGCCGCGCTGTTCTCCGGAATGCCCGGCCAGGCGATGCCTTCGACAACGCTGCGCAGAGGAGGCAGGTCCAGACCAGGCAACTTCCTGGTCATGGCATCAGCTCGAACGACACGGGAGCCATCCCTGCCGCATGGCGTGCCCACATCCTTTCATAGGCCCGCTCGATGTGGCGAACCCTGCGCTCGGTCTGGAACAGCGGAGCGTCAGCCTGGCCATTGATCAGCCTGGCTCGCAGCGATGCGAGAGCTGACGGATGCGAGGCCAGGTACAGGGCCCGTTCTTGATACTCGGCATGACTGTGGACGACCATCTCTGGAAGTCCCGCAGCATGGGCTGCGCTGGCGCCCATTCTTCCCGCCATGGTGCGTCCGCGGCAGGTGAGCACGGGCAAGCCGGCACGGAGTGAATTGATGGCCGTGACATGGGCGTTGTAGTTGAAGGTATCCAGGAACAGGTCTGCGCAGGCATGTCGTGCCAGGTGCTCGGCAATGGGCAGGTGGGGTGCGAACACGAGGCGATTTGCTGCCATGCCACGTTGCTCGGCTTCAGCGCATAAATTGGTCCGGGACTCGGGACTGCCTGCAGCGAGCCAAAGCACGCTACCCGGCAGTTCCTGCAACACGCGCATCCAGATATCGAATGACGCCGGTTCCATCTTCTGGTGAGTATTGAAACAGCAGAAGACGAAACCGTCCTGGGGAAGACCACACTCTGCGCGTGACGGTGGCGGGGCGATGGTCTGGGTGTCGTCAGCGAGCCAGAAGGTCTCGGGCAACCAGACCAGACGTTCATCCCACGATGGCGCTTCCTCTGGCGGGTTCACGATCTTGTCGGTCATCCGGTAGTCGATGAACTTTGCGCCAGAGGGTCCGGGCGTGCCCATGTGCTGGACCTGGACGGGTGCCGGTCTGGCGGCGAGAATCTCCGGGCGGGTATGGTCTGAATAGCCCGACAAATCAACCAGGATATCAATCCCGTCAGCCGCGATCCGCTGCGCGGCAGCTTCAGTGGGCAGCAGCGACAGTTCGGCAAAATGGTCGCATGAGGTTTCTATCCGCCGGCGAGCGTCGCTTTGTCCGCTGTTCCGCAGCGAGTAGGCAAAGATTTCGAAGCGATTTCGATCATGCAACTGCATCTGCCGCCAGTGGCTGTCGGCAACCGGATGGGGGCGAAAATCCGGAGAAATGTAGCCGACGCGCAGGCGTCGGGTTTCGCGCTGGGCGGCTCCGTGAAGGGCCTTCGCCCCTCGGTCGATATGCCATTTTGCTGCCTTTTCCTCTGCCCTGAGTGCCGTTTGGCGAGCTACTTGCCGTTGCGTTCGATGAGGAAGATCGAGCAACAGAATATTGAAAGCCAGGCTTGGCTCATTCCGAATTCGCGGCTCCGGCTCACCAAAAACCTCCTCGATGATGGTTTCGAGCGCGGCCCGCTCACGCCAGTCGCAGGTATGCTGGGCTCTGGCGCTCCAGCTCAGATAGATTGCCTGCGGCTCTTCAGGCAATTCGTCTTCTTCTGTCAGTCCGATGGCACGTGCCGCCCGTTCGATATATGCGCGCGCAGCGGGCGGATCTTTCGCGCGTGCGGCGGAAAATGCATCGGTCGCTTCGTCGAAGCGCTTCAGCATGGTCAACGCCAGGCCACGCGCCATTTGTGCAGGAATGTAGTCCGGGGCCAGTTGCAGGCTCAGGTTCAGAACGTCGAGCGCTTCGGCATAACGTCCTGCGGCGAGGAGTGCGTCGCCGTGGTTGTACTGTGCGATCGGTTGTCGGGGATGAAGTCGGGCGAGCCAGCTGTCGTTTTCGAGGGCCTCGCACAGGCGCCCAAGTGCCCTCAGGGCGGCTCCCCGGTTCAGGCGGGCCACAAAATGATCGTTCTTGATTGCCAGAGACTGATCGCATGCCTTCAGGCTGGGCTCATGGGCACCCATATCCAAGAGCAGCGTTCCCTGCGCCGCGAGCGAATCGGGTGACGCAGGTTGCCTCTCGATGAGCGAAAGCGCAGCAAGAGGTCGCTTCAAGCCGGACAGAAGAACCACCACGGCATTGAGAAATCCGGCATTGTCGGGTTCCATCGCCAAGGCCTGTTCGAATGCCGCCAAGGCTGCTTCCGGGCGATTCTGCCGCACCAGCGAGTCGCCCAATTGCGCCCACCGGTCGGCTTCGCGAAGCAGGCGATATCCTGAATGGAGCGGCAGCGGCAATCCAATGCGGTGGAGCAGGGCTGTGCGTCCGGCGTTGTCGGTAGCGGGCCACGGAGGCGGCCGGGTGGAATCCGGATTGGGGCTGGGTTTTTCGCGTGACATAATGCAATCATGAAGCAACTGGTGCATATCGTCGAGCCGTTTGATGTGGCCTGGAGCGGCAGTTCCCAAAGGGCCCTCGCACTTTGGAACTTGCTGCGTGATCATGGAAAGGTTCGCCTTTGGGCGCACGGCAACGTAGATCCTTGCTACGGGGAGTATTCGATTTTGCAGATTTCCGGCGACGTGGCGCCCGACGGAGGAACCCTGATAATCGTCGGCGGCTATTACGCGCCGGGCCCATGGCTCGAGCGGGGTGATTTCCAGCGCGTGATCGTTATCTTCAATGTGCCTGAATACGGACACCTGTACCGACTGCTCGGTCGAATCCGCGTGGCGAAACTCCCGCCAGCCGAACTCCTTTTCGCTTCATCGCTGTTAAGAGACATTGCTGCCCTGGATGGCCTGATCGAGCCATCTCCAATTTCCCTGGCCGCGTTCACGCCAATGAAGGAAGAGCCACGGCGGCCATTTACGATAGGGCGCCTCAGTCGCGACAGGGAATTCAAGCATCATGAAGATGATCCATCCCTGTATCGCATGCTCGGCTTGCAGGGCCATCGGCTGCGCATCATGGGGGGCACCTGCCTCGAACCCCATCTTGGCATCGATCGCAGCGGTATCGAACTGCTGGCGGCAGGCGCCCTGCCGGCAGCGGATTTTCTCCGTACTCTGGACTGTTTCTTTTATCGGAATCATCCAAGTTTTCTCGAATCATTCGGCCGCGTGGTGCTGGAGGCAATGGCCTGCGGACTTCCTGTGGTTTGCGAACGCCGCGGCGGCTACGTCGAGTGGATTCGCGACGGAGAAAACGGTTTCCTGTTTGAAACACAGGAACAGGCTTGGGAAATACTTCAGGCCTTGAGTGGGGACAAGGAACTTCGCCAGGCGATCGGCGCGGCGGCAAGAAGGACCATGGAAGAAGTCTATGGAGAAATGCCCCGCACGCGCTTTCGCGCCTGGTACCTGGGCTACGCTAATACACCACCGGTGGCCGGGTCCCCTGCGTCTGCTGCGTGAATACCGCAGCGCCGCTGATCCTCTTGGTAGTTCCGCCAAAGTCGCTGAACTGGTACACAAGGCCGGCCCTGACCGCATTCGCCCCGACGAAAAAGCCCTCCACCCTCGCAGATCCCGCGCAACAGCCGCCAGATACGGACCCGCCCGATCCGGAAATCTGCGCGCCGGAAATGGAAGCCGACCCGTTGATGCCGTACGTGGCTCCTCCGACACTGATGTTATTCACGTTGTAGTCGACGGAATGGCTGCCAAAGTCTGCGCTCAAACTGCCCGTGATGCCACTCGAACCGGTCGTCGTTATTCCGGTCGAATTTTGGTAGGACGTCGGCAGGGTGTATCCGCTCAGTGTGTATGTTCCGACCTTGTTGGCAAGGGAAAGGGACGTCATGTCGTCCGAACTGGTCGGCTTGCCGACGACGTAATGGGTATTTTCCAGCGGATGGTCGCCAAAACTCGGCACATCCACTCCGTGTCCTAGAGTCCAGCGCCCCCAGCCGATCAGGCCGTCGGTGAAGCCGCCCGCAATTGTCTTTGCCGAATAACTGCCGCCCTCGCCGCCATCGACGACAAACTTGGTGAGCTCGCTGGCGTTGGAAAACGTCGCGGTGCCCGATGAATGCCCCCTGACAAACGTTGATTCGCCCCCATCACGCATTCCCGCCATCGACATGGCATAGCCCGGCCCGGATGGCAGCGCCGAAGTGATCGCCGCGAGCCCTTCGTCATTCTTGCTGTAGTCGATCTTGACCGTCGGCGGGCTCGGTTTGGCACTGGTCGTATCCGCGCCCTTGTTCGTCACGCGCAACGGTGTGCCGCTGCTGTCCTTCACGACGGCTGATTCGCCGCTGGCGAGTACAATGCAGCCTGCCGAGGTACATACTTCCACTGAACCTTCACCGGTAGACACCGTAACGCCATTCTGGTCCAGCACGACGAACTCGGTGCCGCGAATGCCGATGGTGGCGACCGAGGTGGTGACCTTGTAGGCACGCTTGTCGGCCTTGCCGACCAGGCCGGTAATGGTGCGAAAACCACCCTTGATCAGGCTGAAAAAGCCTTTCTCCTCGCCGTCATTCTTGCCATTGAAGCGATACTCGTCGATCCGGTATTGCGTGCCAGGTTGCAGCGAAACCTGTGCGCCATCGGTGAAGCGCATTTGGCAGCGACCGTCGCCGGTGCTGATCGTTTCGCCGGGAGCAAAGTCGGAACCCTTGCTCAGCGGCCGGGTTCGCCCATCCGTGGACAGCGCCGTTACTGCGCCGATTGCGAAATCAATGTGGCCCGCGCTGACAGCGTAGGCACTGAGAGGGAATGCAGCGGATATCGCCAGTGCCACGCGGGCAGAGTCTCTCAGTTTCAATTCTATGGGCATGGGAGTCTCCGGATCAGAAGTCGTGGCGTAAAGTTACCGACACCACGTCGCGGCTGTATGTGTTGATGGAAATATTGGACCGGTTTTCGATTCGCTGATATTGCGGCGTCACTTTCCAGTTCTTCTCCGGAACGTAGGCGACAGCGATGCTCACGCTGTAAGTGTCGTCATCGCGGTGGACCAGGAAAAAGGCGTCCTGAGCCTTGTTGTTGCGCTTTTCGTAACTGGCGTTGACGGACAGCGCAAGATCGTCGCGGTACTGATGTTGTCCGCCACCGCGCACTCCCCACAGGCGCAGATCGAGTTCGGCCGTGGGCTGGGATCGGGTGTCCTCGAATCCGGCATAGGCGCTACCATAAAATATTGTTTTGAAGTCGCGCAGGGCGTGGGCAAATCCGGCGCCCGCAACCAAGCGTTCAGCATTGCGCTTGTTGCCGGCGAAGAGTTGCGCGGGGGATGGGAAGCGCTGATCGGCATATTGAACGAAGGCGGTGGCTTGATTTCGCTGGTCGTAGTTGTGTTGCCACTGTCCGCTCAGGCCAACGGTGTCGCGGTAACGATTGTTGTCCACAAAGAAGGTTCCGCCTTGCATGGCAAGGGAATAGACATCCTTGTCCTGTGTTAGCGCGAAGCCTATGTTGCCGTCCCAGGAGCCCGTGTCAAACGTGTCCTGACTGTCATTCATCCGTTTGTTGGCCGTCATCCCGGCGATCAGCGCCAACTCACGGTTAATCGGCTTGCGAAGATTGACCCCGGCAGCCAGACTGGTGTAGCCATCGGCCTGCTTGACGCCGGCATTGCCAAGGGAAAGTATTGCTCCACCGAGGGCCGGGACAGCGACTTGAGAACCGCTGGTGGCGGCGTTGACATTGCTGTCCCAGCCGATCGAAAGCTCCACGTAGGTTCTTATCGTGGTCTGACCTTCTGCCTCGATGCGCTCCACAGCGGAAAGAAACTGGTCGATGGTCTTCCTGACATCGGCGGGTACCTCTTGTTTCTTGACGATCTCGAATTCCTGCCGTGCCGTGTTGATTTCCCCGAGCGCAAAGTAGGCGCGGGCGATCTCGGCGCGGGCACGGGCGTTGTTGGGGTTGACCGCGAGTACGCGCTCAAGAGCCAGCACGCCATTGGTGCTGCGGCCGATGTCAACGGCGGCGATACCGAGCAGCAGATCAAAGACCTCGTCACCCGCGCGATCTGCTTCGAGGGGGATCAGAAGGTCGAAGGCAGCCTGCGACTTGCCTTGGTCAATCAAGGCCTTTGCCTGATCAGTCAGTACATCGGCGCAGGCAAGCCCGGAGCCTGCGAGAAGGATCGAAAACAGAACGGCTCTGAGTCGCAGCATAAGGCGGTTCGGGTGCTCCATCAGTATTCCCTTCGACCTGGACGGAGCATGTCTTCTCCGCCATGGCACTTAATTTTTCAATCTATCAGATACTTCGCAAGCTCGGCAAGTGAACTTCATCACGGCGCGTCAACTAATATTAGCGGTCATTGCTCTGACCCGTTGGAGTCCCAATTATTAGTACTGAAGTATTTTAGGGCAGCTCATGTCGAATCCGACATATTTTTTGAGGATCCGGCTGCACCGGAGGTCATTTTTGGGTTTCTGCCCGGCCGGCCGGAATTGAGTCAAGATAGGCGCACCTTCCCCCATGCGCGACTGGAGGAGGCCAATCGACTGAGGGATGGCCGGGTGCGGCGGTTTAGTCGCTTCCGGGGAAACGTGGTTGAGTCGAACAGCCCCAGAATGAGTATTGACGGGAAGGTTCCTTTGAGCGCCGGGCTATGCCGGCATCGACCTGAATTGGATAGGGAACTCGCGGCATGACTGACACTGAAAACGCAGCCGACTTGGCTTCGCTCTGGCGCAGCTTGGGCCGTTCCGCGATCCAGCCGGCGGTCTGGCTGGCCTTGGCACGCGAGTATGCGGGGCAGAAACTGCCGTGGCAGGCGGCTTACGCCGCGCGCCAGGCGCTGCGCCTCGATCCGTCCTTGGCGCCTGCGCTCAAGGAGTCTAATCTCGCACAACCGGCGGATGCGGCGGAGGGCGATGCCTTGCTCGGCCGGGCGACGCTCTCTGGCGCCGCGGCGCTCGTCGAACGGTTTTCGGCGCAGGTCACCATCTGCCCGGCGGACTGGCTCACTTGGCTGTACCTGGCGCGCCTGCATGACATGCTGGCGGCGGGCCCTCACCAACACGCGCTCACGCGGGCCCGGGCACTTGAAGTCATCCCTGGCGAGTCATTGCACTGGCTCGGCGTCTGGCGACTGAATGAGGGTGATGCCCAGGGCGCCGCCGCCGCCCTGTCCGGGCTGGTCGATCTGCGCCCCCTGCGCCATGGTTCCATGATGTACCTTGGGGAAGCCTTGCTGCGTCTGGGCAAAGTCGCGGCGGCGGAAAAGGCCTTCACCCGCGCCTCGCTGTCGCCCAATCCCGAGTTTCTGCTCAACCTGTCGGCGCGGGTCTATGCCCACAATTATTGGCAGGAGGCCATTGGCGTTCTGAAAAAGGCCATCGAGATACGGCCGGACCACATGGCGATCTGGCTGGCACTGGCGAAGATACAGTCCGAAGTCTATTTGCTGGCCGATTGCCGCGAGAGCCTGCGCCGGGTGAAGCAACTCGATCCGGGCAATCGCGAAGCGGCCTTGCTCGATGCCGGCCTGCAGGGACGCATGGGCGACGCCAAGGCACACCTGGCTGCCCTGCAGACCGCCTACGAGAATGGAGGCGATCCGCTGTCGCGGCTGGCCTCCAGCGTCGCGATGACCTCGCTGTACCACGATGAAATGCGGCCCGCCGAAGTGGCGCTTCTGCACCGCCAGGTCTGCGCGCCGATCGAGGCGGCAGTGGTCCGCAAGGCCGATTTTGCCAATTTCAGGACAGTCGACCGCCGCCTGCGCATCGGATATGTGACGGGCGATTTCCACCGCCAGCATCCGGTCAATATCTTCATGCTGCCGGTGCTCCTGCGCCACGACCATGCGCGCTTCGAAATCTGCGTCTATCACACCGGTACCATGCACGACGAATACACGCGCCAGGCCAAAGGCTGCGCCGACCGCTGGCTCGAAGCCGCGGCCCTTGACGACAAGGCATTGCAGCAGACGATCGTCGCCGACGGCATCGACATCCTGATCGACCTGGCGGGGCACACCGCGACGCATCGCCTCGGCGTTTTCGCCATGCGCGCCGCGCCGGTACAGGCGACCTTCCTCGGCTACCCGCATTCCACGGGGCTATCCACAATCGACTGGCTGATCGGTGATGCCACCGTCAGCCCGACCGAACACGTCCACCTGTTCCGCGAAGGTATCGCACAGTTGCCCGGCAGTGTGTTCTGCTGGGCACCGGTGGACGAGTATCCGCTGCCCTTTCCGCGTCCCGCCACTGCTCCGGTAGTCTTCGCTTCCTTCAACAACGCGATGAAGCTCTCGCCGCGGACCATTGCCCTGTGGGCGCGGGTGCTGCAGGCGGTGCCCGGTTCGCGTCTGCTGCTCAAGGCGCCGTCGCTGAGCGATGAAGCGGTGCAGGCACGTTTTGCCGACCTTTTTGCCGCGCAGGGCACGGGCCGCGAACGCCTGCTGTTCCGCGGACCCAGCGGATTGGCCGAGATGATGCAGGAGTATGGCGACGTAGACATCGGGCTCGACCCGACGCCCTACAACGGCGGCACCACGACGCTGCAGGCCCTGTGGATGGGCGTACCGGTAGTGACCCTGCGCGGCGGCAACTTCGTCGGGCGCATGGGGGCGAGCTTTCTCGCGAGTCTAGGTCATCGCGAGTGGGTGGCGGACGACGAGGTCGACTACGTGGCGAAGGCTGTGGGTCTGGCAGCGCAGGTCACGGAGCTGCGCACCAGCCGCTCCGGCTTGCGCTGGCAGATGACGGCATCAAGCCTGTGTGACATCAAGGTCCATGTAGCCGAACTGGAGAACTTGTATGGCCGGATGTGGGCCGCGCATTGCTTGGGTAATGCATCCCGCGTACTCGAGGCGGGACATTCTGTCGCTGGTCTTTAGGCTTGTCCGCCCTTTCTGTTGAAGACGGAAAGCGGTGGGGGGGCGTACCCCAAAAGCGTACTCAGCCATCAAATGCCAATGCGCTGAAAACAAAAAACCCGCAAAGCCAATGGTGGTGCGGGTTTTCTGATATTCTGGCGGAGAGGGAGGGATTCGAACCCTCGTTAGGATATTATCCTAAACACGCTTTCCAGGCGTGCGACTTAAACCGCTCATCCACCTCTCCGCATTGCCTGCTGATCCCTGCTGGTTAAGCAGGGCGCGAATTCTAGCAGATCAGCCCTCACTGTGCCGCAGCGAGAGATCGATGGCGCGCACGTTCTTGGTCAGGCTGCCTACGGAAATGCGGTCGACGCCGGTATCGGCGATGGCGCGCACGGTTTCCAGGCTGACGCCGCCCGAGGCTTCGAGTTCGGCGCGTCCCGCAGTGAGGCCCACGGCCTGATGCATCTGTTCCAAGCCCATGTTGTCGAGCAGGATCATCGTGGCGTTGGCGTCGAGGGCTTCGGCGAGCTGCTCCAGGGTTTCGACCTCGATCTGGATGAAGACATCGTCGCGGCCGATTTCCCTCGCCTGCGCCAGCGCCGCCGTGACGCCGCCGGCCGCCATGATGTGGTTTTCCTTGATCAGGATGCCGTCATAGAGACCGAGGCGGTGGTTGACTCCGCCGCCGCAGGTGACGGCGTATTTCTGCGCCAGGCGAAGCCCGGGCAGGGTCTTGCGCGTGTCAACGATGCGCGCGCCGGTACCGGCGACGGCATCGACATAGAGGCGCGTTGCCGTTGCGGTAGCGGAGAGCAGTTGCAGGAAGTTGAGCGCGGCGCGTTCGGCGGTGAGCAGGGCGCGGGTGCTGGCCTCGATTTCGCACAGCGTCTGGCCGGCGGCAATCGGCTCGCCGTCGCGGGCATGCCAGCGGATCACCGCCAGGGGATCGAGGCGGCGGAAGCAGGCGTCGAACCAGGCGGAGCCGGCGAGCACTGCATCTTCGCGACTGCGGACGGTGCCCTGCGAACGTCGTGTGGCGGAGGTGAGCAGGGCGGTCAGGTCGCCGCCGCCGATGTCTTCCACCAGGGCGGCGAGCACGTTGCGTTGCACTTCGGCGGCGAGCTGAAGAGGAAGTTCCATAGGGTGTCGATGCGTAACGTTTGAGTTCGGTCGATTCTAGCAGTCTGCCGCTTCAGTGCATTCTCGCTCCTCGCAGGCTGAGCGCCGTCGCCGGCGCAGCGAAGCTGTCGGCGCGGGAGACGTCCCAGAACACCATGAACACGGGATGGTCGGGCACCCCGGACAACAGTTCCCCCGGCCTTGCCCAATGATGCAAGGCCGCGAGCGAGCGCACTTCGGTGGCCGAGACGCGACGAATCACATGCTCGGGGCCGAGTTCGCACGGATGGGTCAGGCCCGAAGCGCCGAGCAGTTCCTTGAGCGCGATCAGCGTGTTCTGGTGGAACTGGAACACACGCGTCGACTTGTCCGGCACGTCGAGTGCGCGCATGCGTTGCGGATCCTGCGTGGTTACGCCCGTCGGGCACTTGCCGGTGTGGCAGGTCTGCGCCTGCAGGCAGCCGAGGGCGAACATGAAGCCGCGCGCGGAGTTGCACCAGTCGGCGCCCATGGCCATGGTGCGCGCCATGTCGAAGGCGGTGACGATCTTGCCGGAAGCGCCGAGGCTGATCTGGTGACGCAGATTGACGCCGACCAGCGTGTTGTGCACCAGCATCAGGCCTTCGCGCAGCGGCGCGCCGACGTGGTCGGTGAACTCCAGCGGTGCTGCGCCGGTACCGCCTTCGCCACCGTCGACGACGATGAAATCGGGTGCGATGCCGGTGGCGAGCATGGCCTTGACGATGGCGAACCATTCCCAGGGATGGCCGATCGCCAGCTTGATACCGACCGGTTTGCCGCCCGACAACTCGCGCAGCCGGGCGATGAACGCAACCAGTTCCAGTGGCGTGGAAAATGCCGAGTGCCGCGCCGGCGAAATGCAGTCGACGCCCGTCGGAACGCCGCGCGCCTCGGCGATTTCCCGGGTGACCTTGGCGCCGGGCAGCACGCCGCCGTGCCCCGGCTTGGCGCCCTGCGAGAGCTTGATTTCGATCATCCTGACCTGGTCGAGGCGGGCGTTCCCGGCGAATTTGTTCTCGTCGAAGTGTCCGCTCGCATCGCGGCAGCCGAAATAGCCGCTGCCGATTTCCCAGGCTAGGTCGCCGCCGTTCTGGCGGTGGTAGCGCGAGATCGAGCCCTCGCCGGTGTCGTGATAGAAGTGGCCGCGCTTCGCGCCCTCGTTCAAGGCCAGGATCGCATTCGCCGAGAGCGCGCCGAAGCTCATCGCCGAGATGTTGAACACGCTGGCCGAATAGGGCTGCGTGCAGGCTGGACCGCCGATGTCGATGCGAAAGTCGTGGCTGTCGATGTGTACCGGCGCGATGGAATGGTTGATCCATTCGTAGTGCGGTTCATAGACGTTGAGCTGCGTGCCGAAGGGGCGCTTGTCGGCCGCCTGTTTGGAGCGCTGGTAGATGATCGAGCGCTGCGCGCGGGAGAAGGGCAGTTCCTCTGAGTCGGCCTCGAGAAAATACTGGCGGATTTCCGGCCGGATGTATTCGAAGAAAAAGCGGAAATGTGCGAGCACGGGATAGTTGCGGCGGACCGCCTGCCTGACCTGCAGGTAATCGCTGAGGCCGAGCAGCGCCAGTGCGGCGAAGACGGCGGCAGGCCATAGCCATTGCGGCGAGAAGGGCACCAGGGCGAAACAGATTGCGCTCAGGATCGCGCAAATGCTCCAGGCCCAGTAGCGTTTCGGAACGATGTTGTCGAGACCCTGCAACATGGACGCCCTCCCGGTTGGTGATTCGGTGTGGCTGCGCTACGCCATTACTTTACACCTGATGCTTCTCCGCTTTGAATCGCTCCGAGAGCGCGATCGAGAGGCTGCTGCCGGCGATCACGATCATCCCTGCCACAGAGAGCAGGTCGGGCAGGTGGTCGTAGAACATCCAGCCGAGCAGCATGGCCCAGATCAGCTGGCCGTAGAGGAAGGGCGACAGCGTCGAGGCCGGGGCGTGGCGGAAGGCGCGGGTCATGAAGAGATGTCCGGTGCCGCCGAAAATGCCCAGCGAGGCGATGGAGAGCGCCTGCCATGCATCGGGCATCGGTCCGCCCCAGTACAGCGGCGCCGCCAGCGACATCGACACGCTGCCTACCAGCGCGGTGTAGAAGAGCATGGTGACGGTGCTTTCGGTCAGCGACATATGCCGCGTTTGCACTTGATAAATCGAGTAGCAGCCGGCCGCCAGCGACATCAGAATGACGCCTTCGGTGGTCAGCGCGCCGCCGGGACGCGCGATCAGCAGGGCCCCGGCAAAGCCGGCGATGATGGCGATCCAGCGCCCGTTGCTGACGGATTCCTTGAGCAGCCAGCTGGCCAGGATCACCACGATCAGCGGCGTGACGAAGAGGAAGGCGGTGCTTTCGGCCAGCGGCATGATCTTGAATGCCGCCATCGCGAAGCCGGTGGTGCCGACCAGCATCAGAGCGCGCACAGTCAGTGCGACAGGGCGCTGCGTGGCGATCAGCCTGGCCCGCATCGAGGGCGCGAGAAAGATCACCATCAGCAGCAGATGCACCGTGTAGCGCGCCCAGACCAGCATCGGCACCGGAAAGGTCTGCGACAGATGCTTGGAGGTGGCGTCGAGCGCGGCGAAGCACAGGCCCGCACCCAGCATCAGCAGGATGCCGATGAACGGCCGCGCTTCAGCCATTCTTTGCGATCAGCCGATTCAGGAGTGTGCGTGCGACGGGAATCAGTTCGCCGGCGGCAATGCCGATCGGCCCGGCGCCGGTCGCGGCGAGCGCATCGGCCGCCGCGCCGTGCAGATGGACGGCGCCCGACAAGGCGGCAGCCGCCGGCCAGCCCTGCGCCAGCAGCGCGCCGGCCATGCCGGAAAGCACGTCGCCGGTGCCGGCCGAGGCCAGCCCCGGATTGCCGCTGGTGTTGATGCGCCAGCAGCCGTCGGGATGCGCGACCACCGTGCCGCAACCCTTGAGCGCGACGTGGGCCTTGAAGCGTTGCGCCAGTTGCAGCGCCGCGCCGACGCGGTCGGCCTGCACCGCTTCGGTGGTGGTGGTCAGCAGGCGCGCCGCTTCGGCCGGGTGCGGCGTGATCACCGTAGGCGCTTCGCGGCGCGCGATGCGCGCGGCCAGCACCGGATGTGCGGCGAGCAGATTCAGCGCATCGGCATCGAGCAGCAGTGGAAAGTCGGCAGTGGTGGCACGCCGAAGAATCTCCGCGGCGGCGTCGGATGCCCCGAGGCCGGGGCCGACGACGACTGCCGTCGCCTGCGCCAGCGCATCGTCGGGCGTGCGCAGCATCAGTTCGGGCTGCAGCGGATCGACGGCAAGCGGCTGCAGCAGACCGACGAAGACCCGCCCGGCGCCGAGTTTCAGTCCGGCGCGTGCTGCCAGCAGCGCGGCACCCGTCATGCCGGCGGCACCGCCGATCACGGCCAGCGAACCGTAGCTGCCCTTGTGGCTGTTCTTTGCGCGCGGCTTAAGGCACTCACGGAAATCGTCGACGCCGAGCAGCGCGCCGGGGAAGTCGTCGAGCTTCAGGTCGAGGTTGGCGACGCTCACTTCGCCGCAATGATCGGGGCCGTCGAGCGTGTATAGCCCCGGCTTGCCGCCGATGAAACTGATGGTATGCGTAGCACGCACCGCGGCGCCGAGTACGCGCCCGGTGTCGCCATCGAGGCCGCTCGGAATGTCGAGCGCCAGCACCGGCCCGGGAAAGGCGTTGATGCGTGCAATCAGCTCGGCATACTCGCCGGCGATGGGCCGCGTCAGGCCGATGCCGAACAGGCCGTCGACCGCCAGCCCATAGTCGCCGGCCGGTACCTTGTCGTCGATGCCGACTACGGTTGCGGCGATTCCCTGTTCCTTGAGCACGCGTGCCAGAACTCGTGCATCGCCGCCATTGTTGCCGGGACCGGCGAACACCAGCACGGGAGCGCGGCTGCCTTGCAGCAGCTTCCTGGCGAATGCGGCGGCAGCGCGGCCGGCCCGTTCCATCAGGGGCGGCGCGACGTCGGCGTGGCGCGTTTCGAGGATGCGCAGTTCGGATCCGCGCAAGAGGGGTGTGTGCATGACGCGATTGTAACCGTCAGTCGCCGGAACCGATTTCCGTCAGCGGCAGGACTTCGTAGCCGGCCTGCTTCAGTTCGCCACGCAGATGGCGCGCAACGCCGACCGCATCGGGGCTGTCGCCATGCACGCAGATGCTGCCGATCGGCGTGGCGATGCGCGTGCCATCGACGGCGATCAGTGCGCCGGCTTCGAGCATGGCCAGCACATGGGCCAGGCAAGCAGCGGGGCCGTGGATCATCGCATCGGGCCGTGCGCGCGGCACCAGTTGGCCGTCGGGCAGATAGGCGCGGTCGGCGAAGATTTCTTCCACCAACGTCAGACCGGCGGCGCGTCCCGCGACGACCAGCTGCGATGCCGCCGGGGCCAGCAGGATCAGCTTGCGGTCGATGGCGCGTATCGCACGGCAGATCGTGTCGGCGACGCTGCGGTCGACGCAGGCGAGGTTGTTCAGCGCGCCGTGCGGCTTGACGTGGGTGACCTGCGCCGACTCGAGCGCCGCGACGCCGGCCAGCGCGCCGATCTGGGCTGCGATCTGGTTCTCGAGTTCGGTGGGCGACAAGGCCATGGCGCGGCGGCCGAAGCCCTGCAGGTCGGGGTAGCCCGGATGGGCGCCGATCGAGACGCCGCGTTCCCGCGCCAGGCGCACGGTACGGCGCATGACGTCCGGGTCGCCGGCATGTCCGCCGCAGGCGATGTTGGCCGAGGCGACGATGTCGAGCATGGCGGCGTCATCGCCCATGTGCCAGGGGCCGTAGCCCTCGCCGAGGTCGGCGTTAAGGTTGATTCGCGTGCCGGGCATCGATGACTCCGTCGATCAGGTTGGCGGCATACAGGGCGTCGAGGTTGAATCCCGCGCTGTCTGGCGCAATGCTTGCGATGCATTCTGCCAGTTCGGCCGCGGCCTGGCGCCGGGCATCCAGTGCCTCCTCGATGCTCACCTCGACAAAGCGCAGCGTCTGGCCGGGCAGGGCGTGGCCGAGGCGAGGCAGGTCGGCGCCGATCACGGTGGCGATTTTCGGGTAACCGCCGACCGTCTGGCAATCGGCCAGCAGGATGATCGGCCGGCCGTCGCCGGGAACCTGAATGGTGCCGGGCGTGACGGCATCGGAGACGATGTCGGCGCCGTACGCCGCGTCGTGCTCGAGGCGCGGACCATCCAGGCGCAGGCCCATGCGGTCCGCCTCGCGGCTGACCGTGAATTCTTCGTTGACGAAGCGCTGCCAGGCGTCATCGGTGAAATGTTCGCGCTGCGGGCCGGGTATGACGCGCAAGGGGCCGTCGGCGAGGAGTGGGGCTTGGGGCAGGCGCAGCGAAATCGGCGTCGCGTCAGCGCCGACTTTCACCAGGTCACCGGCCCTCAGGCTGCGGCCGTCGATGCCGCCGAGTCCGGCGCGGGCATAGGTGGAGCGGCTGCCGAGCACCGCAGGCAGGTCGAAGCCGCCATGCACGGCGAGGTAGCCGATGCCGCTGCGCAGGATGCCTGTGTCGAGGATTTCGTTGGCTGCCAGTACATGGCTGCGCCAGTTGGCGGCGGCGCGCGATTGGCCGGCGGCGTCTTCGATCCGCGCCGAGAACTCGCCGGCCAGCGCGACGGTGAGCGGCTGTGTCGCGCGCAGCCGCGGGCCGCGCATGCGAATTTCGAGTGCTACGGTCGACGCCGGATTGCCGGCCAGCGCATTGGCGATGGCCAGCCATCCGGCATCCAGCGCGCCGGACAGCGGCACGCCCAGATGCCGGTAGCCGGGGCGGCCGACATCCTGAAAGCTGGCCGGCAGCGGAGCGTCGAGAATCTCGATCACTTTGCCTGCCACTCCACCGGGTCGATGGCACGCGTCGCGACGGCGGTGGCGAGACGCTCGAACTCGTCGTGGCCGATCGGCGTGAAGCGCACCGTGTCGCCGGACGCGAGCAGTGCCGGACGGGCCACGTCAGCGACGTCGAACAGGCGCACGGGGGTGCGTCCCAGCAGGTGCCAGCCGCCGGGACTCTGCCACGGGTAGACGGCGGCCTGCGCGCCGGCGATGGCGAGGCTGTTGGCGGGGACCGCGGCGCGCGGCGTGGCCAGGCGCGGCAGCCGCAGCCATTCCGGCAACTCACCAAGATAGGGAAAACCGGGCAGGAAGCCGATCAGGAAGACGCGTAGTTCGCTCGCGCAAAGCGCTTCGATCACGGCCGCTTCGCTGCGCCCGGTGGCGCGTGCGACTGCCGCCAGATCCGGCCCGTACTCGCCGCCGAAGACGACAGGGATCAGCCACCGTGTCGCCAGCGCCGACTTTTGAGCTGTGGCCTGCGCGGCCTCCAGCAGGCCTTGCGTCAGCGTGTCCCGGTCCAGTCGCAAGGGATCGAAATGCACCGTCAGCGAGCGGTAGGTGGGCACCACGTCGCTGATGCCATCGAGCTTCAGGGCTGCCAAGGCGTCGCGTGCCGCCATGACTTTCGCGTTGAAGGCAGGATCGATGCGGTCTCCGAATTCGAGCGTCAGCGCGCCGTCACCGAGGGCCAGGATGCGCGGGTTCATCCCACCATGCGCTGCGGCAGCCAGGTGATGATCGCCGGGAAGGCATAGAGCAGGCCGACGGCGGCCACCATCAGGAAGAATGCCGGCAGCGCAGTGCGCGCGATCCACGGCAGCTGCTTGCCCGTCATGCCCTGGATCACGAAAAGATTGAAGCCGACCGGCGGCGTGATCTGCGCCATTTCGACCACCACCACGAGAAATATGCCGAACCAGATCAGGTCGATGCCGGCGGCAACGATGGTCGGCTGGATTACGGCGATGGTCAGCACCACCATCGAAATACCGTCGAGAAAGCAGCCGAGGATGATGAAGAAAATCATCAGGCCGAAGAGCAGGCCGAACTGGCCGAGGCCGAGGCTGGCGATCCATTCCGCGAGGTGGCGCGGCAAGCCCATGTAGCCCATCGACAGCGTCAGAAACGCGCTGCCGGCGAGGATCAGCGCAATCATGCAGTACAGGCGCGTGGCGCCCAGCAGGCTTTCGCGGAAGGTGGTCCAGCTCATCGAGCCCTGGGCCGCCGCCAGCAGCAGGCTGCCGACCACGCCGAGCGCTGCCGCTTCGGTGGCCGTGGCGACGCCGGCATAGATCGAACCCAGAACCAGCGTGATGAGCAGGACCACCGGGATCAGGTGGCGCGAGGCGTAGATCTTCTGACCGAACGTGGTTTGCTCGGTTGCGGGCGGCACGGCATCGGGATTGAGCAGAGCCCAGACCACGATCCAGCCCATGAACAGCGTAGCGAGCAGGATGCCTGGCAGCACGCCGGCGATGAACAGCTTGGCGATCGAGACCTCGGCCGCGACGCCATAGACGATCATGATGATCGAAGGCGGGATCAGCAGGCCCAGCGTTCCGGCGCCGGCCAGGGTGCCGATGGTGATGGCTTCCGGATAGCCGCGCTTTTTCAGTTCCGGCAGGGTGATCTTGCCGATCGTGGCGCAGGTGGCGGCCGACGATCCGGACACTGCGGCAAAGATGCTGCAGCCGATTACATTGACATGCAGCAGCCGCCCCGGCAGTTTCTCCAGCCAGGGCGCGAGGCCCTTGAACATGTCGGAGGACAGCCGGGTGCGGAACAGGATCTCGCCCATCCAGAGAAACATCGGCAGGGCGGTCAGCGTCCAGGACGAGGAGGCGCCCCAGATCGTCACGGCCATCGCATCGCCGGCCGCGCGGGCGGTGAAGAATTCCATGCCCAGCCAGCCGACGCCGAGCAGGGCGAGTCCGATCCAGATGCCGCTGCCGAGCAGGGCGAACAGCGCCAGGATCAGGCCCAAAGTTATTGCCAAATCCATGGCTTATTCGCTCCTCACCGGTTCAGCGTCGACGGCACGATGGCGCAGCTTCTCGCCGCGCAGCGTGGCGACCAGTTCGTCGGCAATCGCGACGGCAAAGATGACGCTGCCCAGCGCCATGCCCATTTGCGGAATCCAGAGCGGGGTCGCATCGGTGCCCTGCGAGATGTCGTTGAACTGGAAGGATTGCCAGGCCAGGCGCAGCGCGAACCACGCCAGCAGCACGGCGCAGAGCAGACCGGCGACGTGGCTCCAGATTTCCAGCGCCTGCCGGCCGCGCGAACCGACGTGATCGAGGACCAGCGTGACCCGGATGTGTTCGCCGCGCTTCAGCGTATGCGCCAGCGCGAGGAAAGCCGCTGCCGCCATGCAATAGCCGGCGTAGGCGTCGGTGCCGCGGACATGGAAATCCAGCAGGCGCCCGGTGACGGAGAGCAGGATCATCACCAGGGTGCCGATCATGAACAGCGCCGCCGCCCAGGCGGCGGCGCCGTAGATCCGGTCTAGGACGCGCCGCATGGACTCGGGATTACTTCTTGTAGGCGTCGAGAGTGGCCTGTCCTTCAGCGCCGGCCGTCTTCAGCCATTCGGCGATCATCGTGTCGCCGACTTTCTTCAAGTCGGCTTTCAGCGCCGCGGAAGGCGCCGCGACGTTCATGCCGTTTTTGGTCAATTGCTCGAGATAGAACTTGGTCTTCTCCTCGCTGCTCTTCCAGCCGCGCGTCTCGGCCTCGCCTGCGGCCTTCAGCAGCGCATCCTGCGTCGGCTTGTCGAGTGCGTCGAAGGCCTTCTGTGAAACCAGCACTGCATTCTTCGGCAGCCAGGCCTGGGTGTCGTAGAAATATTTCACTTGCTCCCACACCTTGCTGTCGTAGCCGGTTGCGCCCGAGGTCATGAAGGCGGCGACGGCGCCGGTAGCCAGCGCTTGCGAGAGTTCGGCGGCCTGAATCGTGACGGGCTGGGCGCCGACCAGTTCGGCGATGCGCGAGGTCTGCGGGCTGTAGGCGCGCCACTTGACGCCCTTGAGGTCGGCTGCCGAGTTGATCGGCTTCGCCGAGTAGATGCCCTGCGGCGGCCACGGTACGGAGAACAGCACTTTCAGGCCCTGCTTGGCCAGCAACGATTCCAGTGCAGGCTTCTGCGCGGTCGCGAGTTTTTTCGCTTCGGCGTAGGAGGTCGCGAGGAAGGGCACGTTGTCGGTGCCGAACAGCGGATTCTCGTTGGCGTAGCCGCCGAAGATGATTTCGCCGATCTGCGCCTGGCCGCCTTGCACCGCGCGCTTGATCTCGTTGGCCTTGTACAGCGAACCGCCGGCATGCACGGTGATCTTGAGTTTGCCGGCGGTGGCTTTATCGACGTCGGCGGCGAACTGGCTGATGTTTTCGGTGTGGAAGTTGGCGGCGGCGTAGCCGGTAGGCATGTCCCACTTGGTCTGGGCCGAAACGGAGAGAGCGGTGAAACCGATTGCGGCGACGAGCGTACGAAGGCAGGTTTTCATCGGCGGATTCCTCACAAGGATAACGGATGGAAGGGAGCAAGCGAATAACACGTTAACATTACATTTACAAAACGTCAATAAAATGTTTCAATCGTTCTGTCGAACAAACACCGGAGTCCTTGATAATGGCAAAAAAGGCGGCGAGCAAGGCTTCTTTGGCATCAGGAGCCGGCACCGGGTCCGACGTGCGTCGCATCGTTTCCTCGGAGCACCTGGTATCCGACAGGTGTCCGGAACTGTCCGAACTTGAATTCGGCCTCATCATCGCCAGCAACGCCTTCGGCCGCTGGATGACGCGCTGCATGGCCGGTGCCGGAGTGAAGGACATGACCGAGACCGAGATCCTCGTGGTGCATCACGTCAATCACCGCGGTCGCGAGAAGAAACTGGCCGACATCTGCTTTGTCCTCAATATTGAAGACACCCATGTAGTCTCCTACGCCCTGAAGAAGCTCGCCAATCTGGGCCTGGTGTCGGGCAGCCGCCGCGGCAAGGAAGTGTTCTGGTCGACTACCAAGGCCGGGCAGGAACTTTGCGAACGCTATCGCCAGGTACGCGAAGCCTGCCTGATGCCGGGTTTTTCCGGCGCCGAAGAAGAGAACGTCCGCATCGGCGATATGGCGCGTTTGCTGCGCACCTTGTCCGGCCGCTATGATCAGGGTGCGCGGGCCGCATCATCCATCTGACGGATAACCATGACAATCAACCACGGCAGCCTCTCCTATCTCGACCCGGCCCGACCCGAACCCTGGGCGAGTTTCATCGAGCAGATTGATCGGGTCGCGCCCCATCTCGGGCACTTGTCACGCTGGATTGAAACGCTGAAGCATCCCAAGCGCATTCTGGTGGTCGATGTGCCCATCGTTCGCGATGACGGCACCATCGCGCATTACGAGGGCTACCGCGTGCAGCACAACCTGTCGCGCGGGCCGGGCAAGGGCGGGGTGCGCTTTCATCCGGCGGTGGCGTTGAACGAAGTGATGGCGCTGGCCGGCTGGATGACCATCAAGAACGCCGCGCTGGGTTTGCCTTACGGCGGCGCCAAGGGCGGCATCCGCATCGATCCGCGGACATGCTCGCAAGCCGAACTGGAACGGATTACGCGGCGCTATACCTCCGAGATCGGCATTGTCATCGGGCCGGACAAGGATATTCCGGCGCCCGACGTCGGCACCAACGAGCAGACCATGGCGTGGATGATGGACACCTACTCGATGAACGTGGGGCATACGGCCAGCGGCGTCGTCACCGGCAAGCCGATTGCGCTGGGCGGTTCGCTGGGGCGTCAGGAAGGGACGGGGCGTGGCGTCTGCATCGCCGCGCGCGAAGCCGGCATTCGCATGGGTGTGCCGATCTCCGGCGCACGAATTGTGGTGCAGGGTTTTGGCAATGTCGGCGGTGTCGCCGCGCGAATCTTTCGCGAGAGTGGTGCGAAGATCATTGCGCTGCAGGATGCGGAAGCCACCGTCGCCAATCCGGCGGGAATAGACATCCCCGCTGCGCTTGCCCATGTGGCCGCGCATGGCAGCCTGTCCGGCTTTTTCGGTGCGGAGCCCGTCAGCGAAGACGACTTCTGGCAAATCGATTGCGAGTATTTCATACCCGCGGCGCTGGAGGGCCAGGTGACACCGGAGCGGGCGCGCCGCATGCGTACGAAGATCATCGTCGAGGGCGCCAACGGGCCGACCACGCCGGCCGCCGACGACATCCTGCACGAGCGAAACATTCTGGTGATCCCCGACGTGCTGGCGAATGCCGGCGGCGTGACCGTGTCCTATTTTGAATGGGTGCAGGATTTTTCGAGTTTCTTCTGGAGCGAGGAAGAGATCAACGCCCGCCTCGAAAGCATCATGATCAAGGCCTTCGATGCGATCTGGCAGACGGCGCAGGAACGCAGGCTGTCGATCCGGACCGCTGCCTTCATCATCGCCTGTCAGCGCGTCCTTGCGGCCCGCGAACAGCGCGGGCTGTACCCCTGACCCGCAGCTGCGGCAGCGCGGCTGCTCAGCGCCCTGACTGCTGGACGACGCGGTTGCGGCCGGCTTGCTTCGCCTCGTAGACGTTGCGGGTGGCCTTGGCCAGCAAGAGGTCCAGGTTGTTGCCATCATGGGGGAAGCTTGCCGTGCCGATGCTGACCGTCGTGGTGACGGTTCTGCCGATCACCGTCAGCGAGCTCGCCGCCACCGCCATGCGTATCTTGTCGGCGACATGGAGCGCTCCGGCGGCCGGGGTTTCCGGCAGCAGCACAACGAACTCTTCGCCGCTCTGGCGCGCCAGTATGTCCGAGCGGCGCAGTTGCGCCTGGATGAGCTTGATCAGTGATGCCAGCAGGTCATCGCCCGCCTTGTGGCCTTGCTCGTCGCTGACCTGCTTCAGCGTGTCGCATTCGATGATCAGCAGGGTGATGGCCCGGTGGTAGCGTATGGCCTGGCCGAACAGGCTGTCGGCGATGATGGCGAATCCACGCGCGCTGAGGGCTTCGGTCAGCTCGTCTGTTTCCGATGGGAGCGACTTCTGGCTGATGCCGTAGCGTATGTCGGACGCGAACATGGTGGTGATGTAAGCCACCAGGACCATCGGGGCGAGCTGGACGAAGAGGCCCGCGAGGTACATGGGCGAGATGATTTCGACGAGGGTGAAATCCCCGCCCAGGAGCACCAGGCAGACGGCGATCAAGGCCAGTTCGAGGAGCGTGGTGAGCTTGCCCAGAGCCAGTGCGCTGGTGATGATGATCAGCAGGTAGGAGTTCAGCAGCGGACTTTCGAGCCGGCCCGTATGCAACAGCGCCCAGGTGATGAAGGCGGTCATGATCCAGGTTTCCACCGCGAGCTTCCAGCGTGACTCGCGCTTGAAGAACGTGGCGTAACGCAATCCCATGATGGACATCGTGTAGAGCACCATGGAGAGGACGATGCCCGGCCGGTCGTCCGGATCGCTGCCGCCGAAGACGTGGTACAGCAGCACCACGATCAGCAGCAGCCACTCGATTTCGCCGACGGATCGCGAGATTCCGCGGAGCTGTTCCTCTTCGATGGAGGTGGGGATTCCCAGCTCCTTGTGGTTGTTGTTCATGAGTGCCATTTGTCGTTCGATTCCCGAGTAGTTCCGGCGGCCCCGATATTTTTGTCATTATGCCCCTGTCTCGCAAAGGCAGGGTGCAGCGTTGCGGTCCAGTGGCGAGCGCTCAAGTGCCACCTTGCGGCCGGAAATATGTCAAAGTAACCACGAATTCTTCCGACTGACCCGCCTTATCCGACATCCTGCCATGCCATGAACACGAACGCAGTCATTTTTCAGAGTTTTTCCGGCAGGGAGTTTCAATAGATTGGTCGCACGCAGAATAGCGGTCATAGGCGTCGCCAGCGGCTACGGGGCCGGCGATCCGGCGTGTCAGGACGGATCGGAAGTGGTGCGCGCGCTGCGCTTCCTGTCCGACCTCGAAGCGGTGGACGACGGCCTGCACTGGGACGAGCCGGTGCGCGCGGCGCGACCCGTTCCCGCCGATCCGATCGAGGCCGTGCAGGGGGTTGCCGCACGACTGGCCGACAGCGTCGGCCGGCATCTGGCGCAGGGCGACTTCCCGCTGGTGATCGGCGGCGACCACTCCTGCGCCATCGGCACCTGGTCGGGCGTCAAGCGCGCGCTGGGCGCGCCGGCGCGGCTCGGCTTGATCTGGATCGACGCCCATATGGACAGCCACACCGTCGCCACCAGTCAGACCCGGAATATTCACGGCATGCCGCTGGCCAGCCTGTTCGGCCACGGCGATCCGCGCCTGACCGGCGTGGCCGGCGATGGTCCCAAGCTTTTGCCCGAGGATGTCTGCCTGATCGGCGTGCGCAGTTTCGAATCGGACGAGGCCGCACTGTTGCGGCAGCTCGGCGTGCGCGTCTATTTCATGCACGAGATCCGGCGTCGCGGCTTGTCCGAGGTGTTTGCCGAGGCCTTGCGCCTGGTCAGCGAACACACCCGGGGCTATGGCATCAGCATCGACCTGGATGTGCTCGATCCCGCCGAGGGGCCGGGCGTGGGAACCCCGGTTCCCGGCGGTCTGCTGCGCGCCGACATGACCGATGCGCTGGCGCAGGCGCATGGTGACGAGAAACTGCTGGCCGTGGAAATCGTCGAATACAACCCGTATCTCGACGAGCAGTTCGTCACCGCCCGCGCGATCCACGACTTGTGCCAGTCGCTGATCCCGTGATTGCGGGCCGCCCGGGGCGGACTGCTACTTCTTGATCGGCGTGGGAATCGACGAATCTCCCTTTGCACCGCCAAAAGGCAAGGCCGGCACGGCGGGCTTGGTCTTGTCCTTCTTGGGTTTCTTCTGTTCGCGATTGCTGCGCATTTGTCCCTTGGCCATTTGAGTTCTCCTTGAAAGTGAAAGCATCGGCCGCAAGCACGACCCTGTCAGCTTGTTCGAAATCTGCCGGCATGGTCGCGTTTCGACGATTGGCCGCGACAAATGGTACTCCCAATCGGCACGGGACATAGCCCGCGCGTCTGCATGATGCGGTGCCGGATGTCTTGTCGTTACTGGCCTGTTAGTAGCTCTGTCGGTCAGGCGACCTTCGATCATGACTCTTCTCAATGGCGGATCGAAGAAGATGCACTCATCAACGAAGTCCGCCCCACGGCATCCAGCAAATAGAGCACCCAGTCGCTCCAGGCGCCTTCCTCGGTCACTCGCCGCAGGCCATCAAAATAGGCCGGCTTGTGGTCGATGATGCAGCGCGACAGGTATAGCACCGGAAGGTTCAGCAAGTCGCGCTCCACAAGAAACAGGCTGTTCAGGATGCGCCCGGTGCCGTGGGGAAAGGGGTGGATGGCCTCGAACTGGCAATGCATCGGTGCCAGTTTCACCAGCACGTCCATGTCGCCCGGCCCGTCTTCGGCATGCATTAAATTCTCAAGGTCGCGCAGCGTGTCGTGTATGCCAATGGCACCACTACTGTCAAACACCGCGATGCCACCTCACGTAGCAATTGGGTGCATCACCGACGCAATTTGTTTGTCGGAGTAACCATTGACATTCCTAACGGAGGATTTTTCATTCGGCGGGCCTATGCTTTTGCCGAAAGTCGGCGCTGGCGGGACGGCGACTACGATGTGTCTGCAGACGCGGCTGCGTTGATCGCCCAAAGAGAACAGCCCCGGGAACCTTGCGGTCCCGGGGCTGTTTGACAACTGCATGCGCAAATAGCGTCGCGCTTTAGCCGCAGCTCCCCACCGCGCCGCAGGCCGAACAGAAGTCGCAGCCGTCCTTGCGGATCACGGTGTAGTTGCCGCATTCGCCGCACAGCGAGCCCTGCATCACCTTGACGCCGCCGCTCTTCTGCTCGGGGACTTCGAGGATGCCCATTTCGCGCGTCGGGTAGCCGTTCTCGTCGAGGATGCGCAACATGGCGTAGCGATGCATGATCAGGCGCGCGATGTAGGCGACCGTCGAGGGCCAGTTCTGCTGCTTGTTGGAACCGGGCACGCGGGCCATGAAATCGCCCAGCGGCTCGGCGTAGTTCAAGAGCTTGCGCAGCTTCATGCCGATCCAGGCCGGGTCGAGCACGCGCATGTCGAGCGAGAGCAGGCGCGTCAAGCCGTCGAGGGCACGCGGGTAGTGGCCGGAGAGCCACACCGAGTAGGGCCGCGTGACGCCGTCGGGCAGGGTGATTTCCTTCAAGCCCAGCACGAACTCTTCGCCGGCGGCCGGATTGACCACATCGACCGTCCATGACAGCGTGCCGTCGGTGCCGGTCTTGGGTTCGTCGCGGCTGAACATGCAGTCGATCACCGGGGTGGCTTCGGCGCCTTCCAGCGCGCCGAGTTTTTCGCAGCGGTAACGCACCACTTGGGCCAGCGCCGAGACCACGCCGGGAACCAGCTTGCGCTCGCCATTGGGCGGTAGGGGCAGTTCGAAGGAATCGTCGTCCTGAGTCTTGGCCAGGGCATCGAGCTTGAGCTTGAGCCAGGCCTTGTCGTTGGCGCGCATGTCCATCGACAGCGTCTTCGCCACCGCGCCGATGCCGCGTGGCTGTTCGGCGCCGTTGACCCAGACTTCGAAGGGCACGTTGCGCCCCGCGTCGTTGCCGATCTCGCCGACGAACAGGGCGAACTCGCCGTGCGGCGCTTCGATCATGTAGGTCCATGCCGCATTGCCGTCGGTCATGCGCGGGCGGCCTGGCCAGCGCAGGCTTGCGAGCACCGGGGCGGGCAGGGCGCCGATCGAAAGCCGGCGGTTGGCATTGTCGATGACGACGTCCTGCGGCTGTTTCTGGGCGCTTTCTGCCGGCGTGCTGGTGACAGAGAGCACACTGCCGAGTATCGAGTTGGGCCGGTAGGTGGCGAGCCCCTTGAGGCCGGATTTCCAGGCCACCATGTAGAGATCCTCGAACTCCGAGTAGGGGTAGTCGACGGGAACGTTCACCGTCTTCGAGATCGAGGTGTCGACATGGGGCGCGACGGCTGCGACCATCTGCTCGTGGGCCTGCGCCGAGATTTCCAGTGCCGTGACGAAGTAGTCCGGCAGCTTGGATACATCGCCGCCCTGGTGCTTGTAGAGGCGCCAGGCGTAGTCCTCGACCGCGTATTCCTTGTGCGTACCGTCGGCCATGCGCTTTTTGCGCGTGTAGACCCAGGAGAAGGGCGGTTCGATGCCGTTCGAGGCGTTGTCGGCGAAGGCCAGGCTGATGGTGCCGGTGGGCGCGATCGACAGCAGGTGCGAGTTGCGCAGGCCGTTCTTGCGGATGGCATCTTTCACGTCCTGCGGCAGACGTGAGGCGAAGTTGCCGCCGGAGAGATACATGTCGGCGTTGAACAGCGGGAAGGCGCCGCGCTCCTTGGCCAGTTCGACCGAATACAGGTAGGAGCGGTCGCGCATGTACTCGGAAATCCTGGTCGCCATCGCGCGCGCGGCTTCGGTGTCATAGCGCAGCTTGAGCATGATCAGCGCATCGCCGAGGCCGGTGAAGCCCAGGCCGATGCGGCGCTTGTTCTGCGCTTCCTTGAGTTGCTGTTCGAGCGGCCAGTGGGTGGCGTCGAGCACGTTGTCGAGCATGCGCACCGAGGTGTCGATGACCCGGCCGAAGGCGGCGAAATCGAAACTGGCCTTCTTGCCGAAGGCATCCTTGACGAACAGCGTCAGGTTGATCGAGCCGAGGCAGCAGCAGCCGTAGGGCGGCAGCGGCTGTTCGGCGCAGGGGTTGGTGGCCTCGATGGTCTCGCAGTAGTAAAGGTTGTTGTCCTTGTTCATGCGATCGAGGAACAGGATGCCCGGCTCGGCGTGATCGTAGGTGGAGCGCATGACTTGCTCCCACAGGTCACGGGCGCGCACCTTGCGGTAGACCCACATGCCGTCGCCGCGCTGGTAGGCGCCGGCGGCCTTGATATCGGCCGAAGGGGTGGCGCGGTGCGTCAGTTCGATCTCGCCATCAGCCTCCACGGCCTGCATGAACGGATCGGTGACACCCACCGAGATGTTGAAGTTGGTCAGATCGCCGGCATCCTTGGCATGGATGAAGTCCTCGATGTCCGGATGGTCGCAGCGCAGAACGCCCATCTGGGCGCCGCGGCGGCTGCCGGCGGATTCGACCGTCTCGCAGGAGCGGTCGAAGACGCGCATGTAGGAGACGGGGCCGGAAGCGCGCGATTGCGTGCCCTTGACGTGGGCGCCGATCGGGCGGATGGAAGAAAAGTCGTAGCCGACGCCGCCGCCGCGACGCATGGTCTCGGCCGCCTGCAACAACGCGGTGTAGATGCCGGGGCGGCCATCGACGATTTCGGAGATCGAATCGCCGACCGGCTGCACGAAGCAGTTGATCAGCGTGGCGCAAAGATCGGTGCCGGCGGCGGAGTTGATGCGGCCGGCCGGAACGAAGCCGTTTTCCTGCGCTTCGAGAAAGCGCGCCTCCCAAAAGCTGCGCTTTTCCTCGACTTCTATCGAGGCCAGCGCACGTGCCACGCGGCTGCGCACGTCGCGCACATCGCGCTCCGTTCCTTTTGCATACTTCTCGAGCAGGACTTCGCCTGATATCTCCTGGGGGAGAGGCAGGTCCATCTGTCCCGTGTGCTCGTAACCTGCTGTTTCCTCTGTATTATTATTTGTCGTAGTCATAGTCTTTTCCGAAGAATAGGTCCAATTAAGGTGCCGTGGAGCGGGGAAGCATACCCCTGCGTTTTACTCGTGAAAAGCAAAAAATTTTTACTACCGAAAAACAATGGCTTACGTAAGCAGCTAGTACGGGTGATCCATGCGCCCTACTAGATATAGTATGTTTTTTCCGTGTGAAAGGGACGAAAAAACAGGGGGATGGCCGTGCTTTTCAAGACTTGGCTTGAGCGCGAACTGGGCCGTTTTTTGCTAGGGTGGATTATTGTTTCACTGTCAACGGGGTTGACAGGCCCGATACGACTGGAAGTTGCGGAAAGTGCAGGCTCAGGCGATGAGATTCGAGGTGTGCCGCGCAATAATCCATTCTTCGTTCGTGGGTATGACGCGAACGTCGATTTCGCTCTCCGCCGCCGAAATTCTTGACGCATTCGCGGCGTTGGCGTCGGGATTCAGCTTCAGTCCCAGCCACCCGAGCTGGGCGCAAACCTTTTCCCGCACCGGGGCGCCATGCTCGCCGATGCCGCCGGTGAAGATCAGAGCATCGAGCCCACCCAGCGCCGCTGTCAGCGAGCCGATTTCACGCACGACGCGGTAGCAGAAGAGATCGACGGCTTCGCGCGCCTCGGGTGCGGCGGAATCGAGCAGGACGCGCATGTCCTGGCTGATGCCGGAAACGCCGAGCAGGCCGGATTCGTTGTAGAGCAGCCGGGTCAGGGCCTTGGCGTCCATCTGCCGGTAATCCATCAGGTAGAGCAGCACGCCGGGATCGAGATTGCCGGTGCGGGTGCCCATCATCAGGCCATCGACGGCGGTGAAGCCCATGGTCGAGGCTTGGCTCTTCAGATCCTTCATGGCGCACATCGAAGCGCCATTGCCCAGATGCGCGACAATCACACGACCATTCGCGCGGCCATCGACGAGATGCTGCGGCAGGACCTCGGCAATGTATTCGTAGGACAGGCCATGAAAGCCGTAGCGGCGCACGCCCTGCGCGGTGATGGCGCGGGGCAGGGCGAAGAGCTGCGCGACCTCCGGCTGGCTGCGGTGAAAAGCCGTGTCGAAGCAGGCGATCTGCGGTATGCCAGACAATGCGGTTGTCATCGCATCGATGCCGGCCAGGTTGTGCGGCTGGTGCAGCGGGGCGAGCGGAATGAAGCCGCGCAGCGCATCGACGACGGCGTTGTCGAGCACCATCGGTTGCGAGAACTTCTGCGCCCCATGCACCACCCGATGCCCGACGCCGCAAATGCGCCAGCCGGCCTCGCGTTGCTGCAGCCAGCCGACCAGAAAGCTCAATGCCGCCTTGTGCGGAGTCTCGGCCGGGCCGTCGAGGTCGAGATCGAGGTCGTCCAGCACGCGACCGCCTGCGTCCCTGGCCTTGAAGTGCGCAGGCTGACCGACGGCGCCGATGCCGTCGATCAGGCCGACCAGTTCGGGTTGCTGCGGTATGGTCGCGCCGCGTGCGAACAGGGCGAACTTGATCGAGGACGAGCCGGCGTTGAGGGTGAGGATCGCATCGGCCATGCGTCAGGCCTTCTTGCGCTTCGCGTGCGCCATCACCATCGCCACGGCGGTGGAGGCGGTGCGCGTTTCGGCGGAGTCGGCGCGGCTGGTCAGCACGATCGGCACACGGGCGCCGAGCACGATGCCCGAGGTCAATGCATCGGCCAGATATTCGAGTTGCTTGGCCAGCATGTTGCCGGATTCGATGTCGGGCACCAGCAAAATGTCGGCCTGGCCGGCAACCGCCGACTTGATGCCCTTGGTCCGTGCGGCAACCACCGAAATGGCGTTGTCGAAGGCCAGCGGGCCGTCCAGCAGGCCGCCCGTGATCTGGCCGCGGTCGGCCATCTTGCACAGGGCCGCGGCGTCGAGCGTGGCCTGCATCTTCACATTGACGGTTTCCACTGCGGCGAGAATCGCCACCTTGGGGTCCGGAATCTTCAGCATATGCGCCAGGTCGATCGCGTTCTGCACGATGTCGACCTTGTCTTCGAGGGTGGGCGCGACATTGACCGCCGCGTCGGTGATGAACAGCAGGCGCGGGTAAGTCGGCACGTCCATCAGGAAGACATGGCTGATGCGCCGCGCGGTGCGTAGCCCCGTGGCCTTGTCGATCACTTCGCCCATCAGCTCGTCGGTATGCAGCGAGCCCTTCATCAAGGCCTCGACCTGGCCTTCGCGCGCCAGCGATACCGCCGTCTCGGCAGCGGCGTGGCTGTGGGCGACGTTGATCAGGGTGCAACCGTACAGATCGAGCTGGTTGGCTTCGGCCAGCTGGCGAATCTTGTCTTCAGGACCCACCAGAGTGGGGATGATCAGACCGCGATCGCGCGCCAGCAATGCGCCCTTCAGCGACTCGGTATCGCAGGGATGGGCTACGGCCATCGATATCGGGGTCAGCCCCTTGGTGATCTCGAGCAAGTGCTCGAAGCGCGCCTTCCGGGTTTCGGAGAGCTTGAAGTCCGGCAGGTTGGCCTTCAGGCGCTTGATCTTTTCCGTCGGCGCCAGCACTTCGGCGGTTCCGGTGATGACCTTCTGTCCGTCCTGATTCGCGCACACGCAATCGAATACGATGTGGTGGTTGCGCGGGAACTTCTCCTGGCAGGTGATGGTGACCGTCAGCGTGTCGCCGACCCGCACCGGGAGAGCGAAGTGCAGCGTCTGATCGACATACACGGTACCTGGGCCGGGAAACTGGGTGCCGAGCACATTGGAAATCAATGCACCGCCCCACATGCCGTGGGCGATGACCTCGCGCAGCATCGACGAGTTCGCGTATTCGGGATCGACGTGCGACGGATTGATGTCGCCCGACATGATCGCGTACATCTGGATGTCCTGCTGGCGCAGGGTGCGAACCAGAACCGCGCTGTCGCCGATGGCGATTTCGTCGAAAGTCCGGTTTTCGATGTACTCGGAATTGGTGGCCTGAAATTGGGTCATGAGCGCGCTCCCTTTCATTGCATTATGAGCCTAGCCCACAATTGCTGCAATGCAATAAATCGTCCCGGCTATTCAGTTGTCCTTCTCCCTCCCCTTCGATGGAAGGGGAGGGGAGGCGATAGGCGGGCTGTTAGAGTGGGCACTTATCGGAGCCGGAGCCACTCATGAACGACCGCATTCGCCAATTGCTCGACCAGATGTCCGCGCTCGAAGAGGACTTGAGCATCGCGCTTCACGAACACGAAGCCAGCGCGCTGTTCCAGATCAATGGCAAGCGTGTCGAGTTCGAGCATTCCATCAGGCTGGCGCATCGCCGGCTCAGGCTCGGATTTTTCCGCTGGGTCGTTGCCTACCGTCCGCAGAACCTCATCACCGGGCCGATCATTTATTCCATGATCGTTCCGATGGCAATCCTCGACCTGTTCGTCAGCTTCTACCAGATGACCTGTTTCCCGATCTACGGCGTTGCCAAGGTGCGTCGCGGCAACTACATCGTGTTCGACAGGCAGCAGCTCGAATATCTCAATTTCATCGAAAAGTTCCACTGTACCTATTGCGCCTACGGCACCGGGCTGATTGCCTACGTGGAAGAGATCGTGGCGCGCACCGAGGAGTATTTCTGTCCGATCAAGCACGCGCGCAAGATGCTCGGCACCCATGCGCGCTATGCCCGCTTCCTCGACTACGGCGACGCCGCCGACTACGAGGCCCGGCTCGAGGCGTTCCGCAGGGGGCTCGGCGAAAAGAAGTGAGCATGGCAACAAGCTGAAGCCCTGAGCCCGGCAATCCGCGGGTGGCTGCCGGGGCCGGAAGTCGGCGCTGGTGACACGGCGACGAACCAGCTTGGGGCGCGCCCGATGGTCATCGGCACCATGTTGGCGCGGGAAGCCGCTGGAATCCGCGGATTGGGGGCCGGTACGGGGATTGCTTAGTGATTCCGCATGATGCCTTCATCCCTTGCCCGCCCGCGCCGTTCCAGCCTCAGCACTTCCCTGCCGGTCGATCGGGCGCGGGTACTCGACACGCTGGTGAACAACCTGGAAGGCATGGCCTATCGCTGCCGCAACGACAGGGACTGGACCATGCTGTTCGTCAGCCAGGGCTGCCTCGAACTTACCGGCTACGGGCCGCAGGACCTGATCGAGGACGGCTGCGTGTCGTGGGAAGAACTGACCTTGGCCGAGGATCGGGCCCGGGTGCGCGGCGAAATTACCCGGGCCATCACGGCCGGCAAGCGCTTTTCCGTCCAGTACCGCATCGTTACCAGCGCGGGGCAGGTCAAGTGGGTGGCGGAGCGGGGCGTCGCCGTCGCCGACGAACACGGACAGCCGGTCCTCGAAGGCTTCGTTGAAGATGTCAGCATTCGTCAAATGACACAGGATGCCCTGGCCCACGCCGAGATGCGCTACCGGCACATCTTCGAGCATGCCTCGGAGGGCATCTTCCAGACCACCAGGGATGGCGGCTATCTTGCTGCCAACCCGGCGCTGGCCGAACTCTACGGCTATGACACGGCGGACGATCTGATCGCCGACCTGGCCGACATCGAACGCCGCCTGTATGTGCATGAATCCCGTCGCAGGGAGTTCCGCCGCCTGATGGAAACCCACGGCGAAGTCGCCAACTTCGAGTCCGAGGTCTATCGCCGCGACGGCTCCAGGATCTGGATTTCCGAAAATGCCCATGTCGTGCGCGACGTTAACGGCGAATTCATCTGCTATGAAGGCACGGTGCAGGACATCACGGACCGCAAGAGCCATCAGGAGCAGCTCGAACGCCAGGCGAATCACGACATCCTGACCGGCCTGCCCAACCGCAACCTGCTGGGCGACCGCCTCGACCAGGCCATCTCGCGAGCCGAGCGCCTGGGCTACTTCCTGGCCCTGGTCTTCATCGACCTCGACAACTTCAAGTTCATCAACGACAGCCTGGGCCATGCGGCAGGCGACGAACTGCTGGTGGAAACGGCCAACCGCCTGCAGCGCTGCCTGCGCACCTCGGACACGGTGGCGCGCCAGGGCGGCGATGAGTTTGTGCTGGTGCTCAGCGACCACTACCGGGTCAATTCCATCATCTCGCTGCTGGAACGCATCCTGGTCGAGATCGGCCGTCCGGTCAGCCTGTCCGGGCGCGAGTTCAAGGTCGGCGCCAGTCTCGGCGTGGCGCTCTACCCGCAGGACGGCGACGATGCGGAAAGCCTGCTCAAGCACGCCGACGTGGCGATGTATGCCGCCAAGGATCGCGGCCGCAACAACTTTCAGTTCTTCACGCCCGAACTCAACCGCATGGCCGACGAGCGGCTCAACCTCGAAGCCGCGATGCGCAGCGGCATCGACCACGACGAATTCCTGGTCCACTTCCAGCCCAAAGTGGATCACCGGCGGCGCATTGTCGGGGTCGAGGCGCTGGCGCGCTGGAACAATCCCGAATTCGGCATGGTCGCCCCGGATCGCTTCATTGCCATCGCGGAGGAAACCGGCCTCATTGTCGCGCTGACCGACGTCATCCTGAAAAAGGCCTTCGCCGCCGCCGCCGGCTGGGCGCAGGCCCACGGCCACGGCATCCAGGTGGCGGTGAATCTCTCGCCCAAGCTGTTTCTCGGCGAGGATCTCGTCGGTCGCGTCGCCGCGCTGCTGCGCGAGGCGGGCCTGCCGCCGGAGCGGGTGGAACTCGAAATCACCGAAAGCGTCTTCCTCGGCGACGGCGAGCGGGCAGTGCGCATCCTCAGCGAGTTCAAGGATCTCGGCGTCAGCCTCGCCATGGATGACTTCGGCACCGGATATTCCTCGCTGTCCTACCTGCGCCGCTTCCCTCTTGACATCATCAAGATCGACCGCTCGCTGGTCACCGGCATCGAACACGAAGAGGAAGTGGCGATGATCGCCCGCGCCGTCATTTCGCTGGGGCAGAGCCTGAGAAAGACCGTGGTCGCCGAAGGGGTGGAGAACCAGGCCCAGTTCGATTTCCTGCGCTACCAGGGCTGCGACGAATTCCAGGGCTACCTGATTGCACGCCCCTTGCCGGGTGCCGACTTCACCGCGCTGCTGGCCCGAACCGGCGGGCAGTTGTAGTCGGCGCCGAACTACCAGTTCTTGCGCCATGCCGAGGGCGAGGTGGCGAACCAGTTGCGGAAGGCGCGGGTGAAGGAGCTTTGCTCGGCGTAGCCCAGCAGCAACGCAACATCCAGCGCGGAAAGCGACGAGTCGCGCAGATAGACTTGCGCCAGATCGCGGCGCGAGGCGTCGAGCAGGCCGTGAAAGGAGACCTCCGCCTGGACCAGTCGGCGCTGCAGGGTGCGCGGCGTCATGCCGAGGGAGGCCGCGACGTGCTTCAGCGTGGTTTCGCACTTCGGCATCAGTGGCACCAGCGCCTGTCGCACCTGGCTGACGATGTCATGGCCGCCCTGCAGGCGGGCGATGACCATGCGCGCCTCGTCGCGCATCGCCAGGTTGAGCGCAGCGTCGGCCTGGACCAGCGGACGCGACAGCAGGTCGCCGTCGAACAGCATCGCATTCTCGCCGGCGGAGAAGCGTACCGGGCAGCCGAAGAACGTGTCGAAGGGCAGCGTGTCGTCGGGCGGCTCATGCACAAAGCGAACCTCGCGCAGCGGCAGCTCGCTACGCGTTATCCAGCGCCCGAAGCCGGCCCAGCTGGCGAGCAGGGATTCCGCCAGGAGATCGCAGTAAGGCAGTCCCGCCCGTGTCGCCTCCGGCAGCACCACCCAGGCCAGCTTGACGTGTTCGCCCTCGCGGCCGAAATGCGTTTCGCTGTAGCCCGCATCGAACACGATGCGCCGATAAAGCGGCACCAGCCCGATCGCCTCTTCCAGGTCGCGACAGGTCATCAATGCATAGCCGAGCACGTCGAAGGTATCGGGGCGCGCATCGCGGCCGAATTCCAGCCCGAGGTCGCGCCGGCCGGTCAGGGTCAGCGCCGTGCGGAACAATGCGACCAGGGCGCTGAAGGGCAGGCGTCCCTGCGGCGCGTTCCATTCCGCCGCATCGATGCGCGCATGCCGCAGCAGGGCTGCGCGCGGCAGCCCCAGGCGCTCGACGACATCCAGCAGGCGCCGGCCATAGGCCATGGCGACGCTGACTTCCTTCGTCGGGGCGATTTCGGTAGCGGGCATGTTGTCGCGAAATGACAAATTGTCGGGTATTTTGCGACAAGCAGCGGCACTATTCAATCGCCTATTCTTGCCGGACAAGACAAGCGCCGAAAAATCGACGCAAGAACAAGGAGAACGAAATCATGGCAGAGATCACCGGCGGCGAAGTCATCGCCCGCATGTTGCAAAAGGAAGGCGTCGAGAAGGTCTTCGGCATTATCGACGGCACCTATTTCGGCTTCTACTCCGCGTTGCACCGGCTCGGCATCGAGATCGTCACGCCGCGCCACGAAACCTGCGCGGCGCACATGGCCGGCACCTATGCGCGGCTCACCGGCAAGCTCGGCGTCTGCATGGCCAGCAACGGCCCCGGCGTCGCCAACCTGCTGCCCGGCCTGGTGGTCGAGCAGGCCGACGGCAATCGCGTGCTGGCCATCACCAGCGCGCGCCGGCCGGGCATCATGTATCCCGATCGCGGCGGCAGCTACCAGTGCTTCGACCAGAGCGGCGTCATCGGCAAGATCGGCAAGTGGAGCTCGGCCGTGTCCTCCTTCGACCGCGTCCCCGAGCTCGTACGCAAGGCCTTGCGCAAGAGCTGGGAAGGGCGGCCCGGCGTGGTGCATGTCGACGTGCCCGAGAACATCATGAACGGCAAATTCAAGGCTGACATCGCTTACTGGGCGCCGCACCAGTACCGCAACGCCGTGCCGCCAGCGCCGACTTTCGAGCAAGTGGCGCAGGCGGCGGACTGGCTGATCGCCGCCTGCGCGCCGATGATTCACGCCGGCAGCGGCATCATCCACGCCGGCGCCTACGATGCATTGAAGCGCGTCGCCGAACTGCTGCACGCGCCGGTCACCACGAGCTGGGCGGCGCGCGGCATGCTGAGCGAGGATTCGCCGCTGGCCATCACCATGCCGCACGTCAAGCTCAACCACCAGGTGCGCAACGATGCCGATGTCGTGCTGATCCTCGGCTCGCGCATCGGCGAAACCGACTGGTGGGGCAAGCCGCCGTACTGGCGCCATCCCTCCGAGCAGAAGACCATCCAGGTCGACCTCGACGGCGAAATGATTGGTCTCAACAAGCCGGCCGACCTGGCCGTCGTTGCCGATGTCAAACGCTTCCTCGAAGTGCTGGCGGCCGAACTGGAAGGGCGCAAGGGCGAGATCAAGCTCGACGCCCGCCGCACCCGCGTCGCCGGCTACGCCAAGACCATGAAGGACGAACGCGCCGGCTGGGACAAGGCGCTGTCCGACATGGCGATCCCGATGCATCCGGCGCACATCGGCACAGTCTGTCGCGAGCTGTTCCCCGAGGACTCGGTGCTGGTCGCCGACGGCGGCAACGCGACCATCTGGGCCATGTTCTATCACCGGGTGACCGTGCCCAACACGGTGATTTCCACCTTCAAGTTCGGCATGCTCGGCGCCGGCATGTCTCAGGCCGTGGCCGCCGCCATCGCGCGGCCGGGCAAGCCGGTCTGCTGCATCATCGGCGACGGCGCCATGGGCTTCCATTCGCAGGAAGTCGAAACCGCGGTGCGCAACAAGGCGCAGGTGATCTACATCGTGCTCGCCGACAAGCAGTGGGGCATGGTCAAGATGAACCAGCAGTTCATGCTGCGGCCGATCAAGACCATGATCTTCAAGCACCTCGATCCCGACGAGACGATCAAGGCCGACCTCGGCGAAATCAAGTTCGACAAGCTGGGCGAGAGCATGGGCGCCTACGGCGAGCGCGTCTCCGATCCGAAAGAGCTCAAGCCCGCGCTGCAACGCGCGCTGGCGACCGGCGGGTGCGCGGTGATCCACGTCGACGTCGATCCGGTCAAGCACATGTGGGCGCCGGGGCTGATACATTTCAAGAAAATGCACGAAGAGCCGAAGGTATGATCGCCGTGCCGGCACATCTCCCTCTCCCCCAGCGGGAGAGGGCCGGGGAGAGGGGGCAGCAGCCATGAACGAAATCGACCTCGTCCGCCTCAACTTCAATCCGCAATCCCTGTGGGCGCTTAACTTCATCATCGGCCTGGTGATGTTCGGCGTTGCGCTCGATCTCAAGGTGGCGGATTTCAAGGCGGTGCTGACCATGCCCAAGCCGGTGATCATCGGCATGGTCGGGCAGTTCATCCTGCTGCCGGCCTTCACCTTCCTGCTGGTGCTGGTGATCAGGCCGGCGCCCAGCATCGCGCTGGGCATGATGCTGGTCGCGGCCTGTCCGGGCGGCAACATTTCCAACTTCCTCACCCACTACGCCAAGGGCAACACGGCGCTGTCGATCACCATGACGGCGCTGTCCACCGCCGTGGCGATCGTCATGACGCCGCTCAACCTGTCGCTCTGGGGCGGGCTGTATCCGGAAACCGCGAAGATCCTCAAGGAGGTGGCGCTCGATCCGCTGGAAATGCTGCTTGCCGTATTCCTGCTGCTCGGTCTGCCCATGGCGGCGGGCATGTGGACCGGCTACAAGTTCCCGCGCTTCGTCGAGCGCGCGCACAATCCGGTAAAAATCTTCTCCCTGGCCGTGTTCGGCATCTTCGTGCTGGGCGCGCTGGCGGCCAACTGGCGCTACTTCCTCGACTATGTCGGCTTCGTCGTCTTCGCCGTGTTCCTGCACAACGGCCTGGCGCTCGTCACCGGCTATTACGCGTCGAAATTCAGCGGCCTGCCCGAGCGCGACCGGCGCGCGGTGTCCATCGAAGTCGGCATCCAGAATTCGGCGCTGGGCCTGATCCTGATTTTCAACTTCTTCGACGGCCTCGGCGGCATGGCCATCGTCACCGCGTGGTGGGGCATATGGCACATCATCTCGGGGCTGACGGTATCCACCTACTGGAGCCGGCGTCCTCCCGCATGAACCCGGCGTGTGTCCTCGTCACCGGCAGTTCCGGCTACCTCGGCAGCCAGGTGGTGGCCGCACTGGCGCGCCGCGCCGACATCGCCACCATCGCGCTCGATGTACGCGAGCCGGCACAGCGCCTGCCCGGCGTGACCTACGAAGTCGCCGACATTCGCGCCCCCGAAGTCGATGCCGTCGTCGCTCGCCACCGGCCGCAGGTCGTGGTGCACCTCGCGTCCATCGTCACGCCGGGCAAGAAAAGCAACCGCGAGTTCGAATACAGCGTCGATGTCGACGGCACCCGCAAGCTGCTCGAAGCCTGTGGGCGCCACGATGTGAAGCGCATCATCGTTTCGTCCAGCGGCGCGGCCTACGGCTACCATGCCGACAACCCGCAATGGCTGACGGAAACCGATCCGGTGCGTGGCAACCAGGGCTTCGCCTATTCATGGCACAAGCGCCTGGTCGAGGAAATGCTGGCCGACTACCGTGCCAGCCAGCCGCAACTGGAGCAGATCGTCTTCCGCATCGGCACCATCCTCGGCGCCTCGGTCCATAACCAGATCACCGACCTGTTCGAGAAGCCGCGCCTTATCGCGATTCAGGGATCGGACAGCCCCTTCGTCTTCATTCACGACCAGGACGTGGTCGGCGCCATCGTGCAGGGCGTCGACTCAAAGGTGACCGGCATTTTCAACGTCGCCGGCGACGGCAAGCTGAGCATATTCGAGATCGCCGCTCGCCTCGGCAAGCACTGCGTAGTGCTGCCCGCCGGCCTGCTGCAGGCCGCGCTGTGGCTGCTGAAGAAGCTGGGCCTGACCCAGTACGGGCCCGAGCAGATCGATTTCCTGCGCTACCGGCCGGTGCTGGACAACCGGCGCCTGAAGGAAGTGTTCGGCTACGTGCCGAAGCTGACGTCCGCCGAAGTCTTCGAACTGTGGCGCACGTCACGCCAAGGCAAGGCTAAATGAAAATTGCCCCGGTAAATCCACCGTTCGGGCTGAGCCTGTCGAAGCCCCGCACCCAATGACGCACCGCGAACTCAAGGGCCGGGTCGTCCTCATCACCGGCGCCGCCGGTGGCCTCGGCGCCGCGCTGTGCCAGCGCTACGCCGCCGCCGGTGCACGCATCGCCGCGCTGGATCTCGACGCCGCCAAACTCGACACCCTGACAACATCACTGCACGCCACGGGCGCCGAAGCGCTAGCCCTGCCCGCGGACATCACCGACCCGGCCGCCTGCAAATCCGCAGTAACCGCAACCATCGCGCATTTCGGCACGCTCGACGGCCTCATCAACAACGCCGGCATCAGCCATCGCAGCCTGCTGCAGGACACCGACCCCGACGTCATCCGCCGGGTAATGGAAGTAAATTTTTTCGGCGCGGCCAACCTCACCCAGGCCGCGCTGGCGCAGATCGTCGCGCGGCACGGCTTCATCGTCGCCATCTCCAGCGTCGCCGGCTTCTCGCCGCTGACCGGCCGCACCGGCTACGCCGCCAGCAAGCACGCGCTGCATGGCTTCTTCGACAGTCTGCGCAGCGAAGTCGAAGGTGCCGGTGTCGGCGTCACTCTCGTTTGTCCGTCCTTCATCCGCACCGGCATCGGCACCGCGGCCACCGACGGCAGCGGCGCGCCGGTGAGCAGCCCGCGCATCACCACCGGCGGCGAGTCCTCGCCCGAGGAAATCGCCGAACGCATCTTCGAGGCGGTGGCGCAAGGGCGCAAGCTGCTGCTGCCCGACGCCACCGCGCGCAAGGCATGGTGGCTCAGCCGGCTGGCGCCGGGGCTCTATGCCCGGATCATGAAGCGGCGGGTGGGCGGGGAGTTTTCCGGCTTGCTGTAGGGGCTATCGCGTCGCTCAAGAGTCGGCGCTGGCGGGACGGCGATTCAGGCATGGCCGGCCGGGAATTACAGTACCGTACAATGAATTTTTTGCCCATTTTGCTTCCGCTAAATCGAACACGGCTTCGTAAATCTCAACCCGCAGGAGCAAGAGCGATGAGTGCTATCGAACAGGTATTGATCGAAAAGATCAAAAAACTGCCGCCGCAGCGTTTGGCGGAGGTCGAGGATTTTGTGGATTTCCTGCGCACGCGCGAGGATGAGCAACGCCTTGCCCGAGCTGCCGCCAAGGTTGCAGAGGCGAGTCTTGCGGCGGTGTGGAACAACGACGAAGATGCCGCCTACGATCAGATGTGACGATGGCGCATTCTGGTGTTGGTAACGACCATCGTGCAGGGGCCTACTGGGTCGACTCGAAACGGAGGCAAGCATGAACAAGAAAGTAGCCGCAGCGGTTTCTCATCACGAGCGCGAGGTAGCCGAGCTTCGAGCCGACCGCGAACTGGCGGTGGAATATCTCAAGGCGGCAATGGAATCGCTGGATGATCCCGATGACCGGGCCGCGGGTCTTCTTGCGCTGCGAACCGTGGCCGAAGCTTACGGCGGGCTGGGGGCGGTGGCGGCCGAAGCCGGTATCAGCAGGGAATCGCTGTACCGCACCTTGTCGGCCAAGGGCAATCCCACGCTGAAAACCCTTCTGGCGGTGTTGAGGGCCGTAGGCATGAAGCTTTCGGTTGAACCAGGGCAACACGCCGCTGCCTGAGTTTCGCGATCCGGGCCGCTTTGATCCCGGCGACTGTCGGCGCTGGCGGGACGGCGATTCAGGCTGAGGTGAAAATCAATTCGAAGCTAACCCCATATCGTTTATTGTCATTAGCATCTTTTGGTAGTAGCCTTCCGCGTTCAATTCTTGCCTTCCTCCATAGAATTTAGACGATGCATCGAGGTAGCCATCCACAGGCAACCATCTGAAGAAGCTCCAGCCGTTATTGAATAGCACATCAGAGGATCGCGCACCTAATCAACCGCGGACCATTTTGAATACGGGATAAAAATGAGCAACGGGAAACAAGCAGCGTTAACGGAAGCGTACTTTGGCAGTCGTGTAGCGGAAGATGAATTGGAAAGTCTGCGCGGGTATTTCGTCGAAACAGATCAATGGCGAAGGCTCCTTAGAGGAAGTGTAGACATTGTTTTCGGGGCAAAGGGGGCGGGAAAAAGCGCTCTTTATTCGCTCTTGGTGGGAAAGCAAGAAGAATTGCGTCTCGGACGCAGAACCTTGTTTCTTCCCGCAGAAAATCCGAGAGGGACGCCAGCGTTCCGAGATATCGTTCCCGACCCGCCGGCGTCAGAGGAGGAATTTAGAGGTTTATGGAAGCTCTATTTCCTCGCTCTGATCGCCAATTATCTTAGACACCATTTGCAAGAGACGAAGACCGGAAATGCTAAGGCAGCATCTGTCATTAGCGCCTTAGTAGACAACGGACTACTAACCCCAAATGTAAATCTCCTTGCCAGACTAAGAGCCATTCTTACCTACATACGTAGGCATGCGCCAGTTTTCGAGGGGGCCATTGTTGATCCAAATACCGGCCTCAAACTCACAGGCAAAATTACTCTCAACGAACCAAGCACAGAGCAACGCAAGGAGGGGTTTCTTTCTGTCAATGACCTTTTGACCCTCATCAACGGCGCATTGCTGGAATTGAACATCAAAATATGGCTTGTGCTAGACCGGCTCGACGTCGCTTTTTCTGACTCGCCGAATTTGGAAGGAAATGCACTTCGTTCTTTATTTAGAACGTACTTGGATATGCTGAATCTTTCGAACGTCAGCATTAAGATCTTTCTGCGCGACGACATCTGGAACAAGATTGTTGCGGGTGGGTTTCGAGAAGCTAGTCACGTGACTAGGAGTCTAGTGATTTCGTGGAATAACCAGTCATTACTGAATCTTGTCGTTCGACGATTAGTTCACAACCAAGATATTTGCGACCTATATGGCATCAAAAAGGACGCTGTGTTAGAAGATGCTAACTTACAAAAGGATTTTTTCTACCGCGTATTTCCGGCGCAGGTCGACATAGGACCAAAGCAACCCAGCACGTTTGATTGGATGGCTTCACGAACAGCTGATGGATCGAAACGAACGGCACCCAGAGAGTTGATACACTTACTAATTGAGGCCCGTGACGAACAACTCAAGTCATTCGAACTAGGCGAGCCGGATCCTCCTGGTGAAACTTTATTTTCCAGATCTACTATCCCACAAGCATTACCTGCGGTATCCAAGGCGCGCTATGAGCAGACCCTTTGCGCTGAGTATCCAGCACTGAAACCCTTTCTAACCAGGCTTGAACGGGGGAAAGCTCAACAAACACTAGAGTCTTTGTCTGAAACATGGAAATGCTCGCTAGAGAAGACTTTCGAAATCGCTGAACAACTGTCAGAAGCTGGTTTTTTTGAGCGACGTAAGACAAAGGACAGTACGGTGTATTGGATTCCTTTTCTATATCGTGATGTCTTAAGTCTCACCCAAGGTTCGGCATAGGCTGCGTCTAAGGGCAAACGTGACGTTGCAAATTCAGCAGCGATTTGAGGTCAGAGTGATTTGCCTCCGTGACACCCCGAATCGCCGTCCAGCCAGCGCCGACTTTCGAAGCGAGTTGGGTTCGGAGTGATTTGCCTCGCCGACACGGCGAGGTGCCGATCCAGGCTTTACACTTGCGCAATGTGCAATCGATACGTCTCACCGGATCAAGCGGCCATCGAGCGGTTTTGGCACATCGGCCGGCACAACCAACCGCAATGGGCCAGGGAGATTTTCCCGCATGCGCCGGGTCCGTTCGTTCGCCTTGGCGCGGGCACGCCGGAGCGCGAGCTGGTGGTCGGGCAGTGGGGCTTGATTCCCTGGTTCGCCAACACCGCGAAGCTGACTTACTCGACCAACAATGCCCGCTCCGAGGAAATCGCGGCCAAGGCCTCCTACAAGCAGTCGTGGCTGCACGGCAAGCGCTGCATCATCCCGGCCTGGTCCTTCGACGAGCCATGCTGGGAGTCCGGGCGCAACGTGTGGTGGAACTTCCGTCGCGCGGACGGCCAGCCCTGGGGTCTGGCGGGCCTGTGGAACGACTGGACCGACAAGGAAAGCGGCGAGGTGATCTCCAGCTACACCATGCTGACCATCAACGCCGACCATCACCCGCTGATGTCGCGCATGCATCGCCCCGACCCGAAGCTGCCGCCGGATCGACAGGACAAGCGCAGCGTGATTGCCATCGAGCCGGGCGACGTCGATGCCTGGCTGCAGGGTTCCATCGACGAGGCCCGGGAGTTGCTGTGCGTGCCGTCGGTCGATGTGATGGAGGCCGGGCCGAAGGATTGAGCGGGACCCGGAAACACCATGGGGTCCGAATGATCTGGTTTGGCGACACGGCGATATTGACGACGACGGCGCGCGGGCTATTGAGCACCGACGAGAGCATGGCGACGCCTTGTTCGGTGAAGGCGTAGGGCGCGGTGCGACGACCGCCGCGCCCGGTGTTTGAGGTCACAATTTGTGATCTCAAAGCCGCAAGAGCGATTTGATTTGCCTCCGTGACACCTCGAATCACCGTATCGCCAGCGCCGACTTTTCAACGTCTGTCATGGGCGTCGCCGGCGAATATGTCAATATTTGACAATATTTGATAGCATTGTCGTGAATGGTCGCCGCCAGGCGGCCGGCACAGCGAGGAATCGAACATGGGCATGAACGTCAATCTCACTCCGCACCTTGAAGAAATGGTGCGACAGAAGGTCAGCTCTGGGCTTTACACGTCGGCCAGCGAGGTGGTGCGCGAAGCCTTGCGCCTCATGGATGAACAGGACCATCTGCGCGCGGCAAAGCTGGCGCAGTTGCGCCAGGACGTCCGTGCCGGTCTGGACAGCGGTCCGGCAACGGCCTGGGATGCCGAGAGCGTCAAGAGTGCCGGGCGCGCCAGGCGCCAAGCCAAGCCAGTCGCGACCAAGCCATAGGATGGCGCGCATCCTGCGTCGGCCGCTCGCCGGCGCCGACATTGCCGAGATATGGGATTACATCGCCGAGGATAGCGTCTTGCAGGCGGATGCCTGGGTCGATCGACTTGACGGCAAGCTGCGTTTGCTGTCGAGCCAGCCACTGATGGGCCGTGCTCGCGAAGACCTGTCGCCAAGTATTCGCAGCATGCCGTTCGGCCGCTACGTCATCTTCTACGCGCCGCTCCCCGATGGCATCGACGTCATCCGCGTGTTGCACTCGGCGCGCGACATCGACGCGGTGTTCGATCCCGATGCGCCGGCGTCATGACAGGCGGTAGGCAAAGGCGGTCGAACTCGCGCAGCGTGAGCTGATCCATCACGCCGGCCTTGTGCAGTCCCTTGGCCGTGGCGTGGACGACTTCAAGAACCGCTGATTTCGTCTTGCGCATTGCAATCTCCCGATCGATGCACCGGTTTTGGGTCGGCTTGATTGGCGCCTATTGTGGCTCGAATCGGCGTGTCGCCAGCGCCGACTTCTGAGGCCCGGCGAGCTGTCATCGAAGCTACATCAGCCCCATGCCCTTCAGCACCACGATTCCGGCGCTGGTGGTGAACAGCGAGCCTACGGTGGTCAGGGCGATGATGTTGGCCGCCAGCGCGGCATTGCCGCCCATTGCGCGCACCATCACGTAGCCCGCGGCGGCGCTCGGCGCCGAGGACATCAGCAGCAGGATGCCGAGGTCCATGCCGCGAAATCCCAGGGCCACACCCGCCAGCACGAACACCAGCGGCACTGCCACCAGCTTGCCGGCGGCGGCCAGCACGGCGTCGCGCGGGTCGTGGCGCAGGCTGCGAAAATCCAGCGCCGCGCCGGTGCACAGCAGGGCCAGCGGCAGGGTCATGCGCGCGAAGTATTCGCCGGACTGGAGCAGGATTCCGGGCAGCTGCAGTCCCGAGATCGAGACCGGCAGCGCCAGCACGATGCCGATGATCAGCGGGTTCATGGCCACCGAGCGGAGCACCCGCCACGAGTTCTGGCTTGCATGCAGCGACCGGCTCAGGCTGACGACGGAGAGCACGTTGAACAGGATGGTGACCAGCCCGACATAGAGCGAGGCCGCCACCAGGCCGGGTTCGCCATAGGCATTGACGCAATAGGCCAGCCCGATGATGGCCATGTTGGAACGGAAGATTCCCTGCACCACCACCCCGCGGTCGCGTTCTTCGCGCACGGCAAGGCGCGCCGTCAGTTCGCCGGCGCCCCACACCAGCAGCGTCGCCGCAATGCCGAAGCCGATCAGGGCGAAGTTCGCCGACGCATCCAGATGGGTCTTGCTGACGCTGATGAAAAGCAGGGCCGGCAAGGTGACGTTGAACACCAGCCGCGAGCCGACCTCGATGAAGGCGTCGTTGATCATGCCGATGCGCCGCAGCCAGGCCCCGAGGCCGAGAATGACAAAGATCGGACCGGTGACGGAAAGCGAGAATTCGAGGGTGTCGAGAAATTCTGAAATCATTGCGCCTAAGTGAACTTCTCGTAGCGATAAGGGGGAGGGCTCGATTTTAGCTTCTGCCGCGCTCGCCATTGCCCAAAGTCGGCGCTGGCGGGACGGCGATACTGCCGGACATGTAAATCAATTCCACGTTGCCTGGATAGAAATATTCATCGTGCTGGCCTAGAATATTCGCATAGAGGCGTAGGCTGTGTGGTCGAAAAACCGAGTGACCGTTCCTGTTTGAGGAGTTGCTCGGGTGGTTCTTGGAGGCAGGCGTTACTGACGAGAACGAGGAGCCATCATGAAATTCGATATATGGCGTATCGCAAGGATATTGTTCCAGTCGCTAGGCGCAACAGTGGTCTTGGCAGGGGATCTTGGTGCGACTGAGCTTACTGCGGGATATTTGCTGGACAGTAATGGGAATCCGGTGCGCACGGGCACAGGGCTGTGCATTCGAACGTCCTACTGGACTCCTGCGCTTGCCATTGGCGAGTGCGACCCGGATCTTGTTCGCAAAGTCGCGCCGGTGGCGGCGCGACCAGCCGCCGCACCGCCTGCTCCTGCGCCCCCGCCTCCGGTAAAAATGGGCATTGACCAAACCAGCATTCGATATCCAGTTTGGTTTGCCACGAATCGGAAGCCGACAGGGGATCTCAAGGACTGCAACAAGGCCTACGTCGCAACTGACCCGCGAGCCGTGCGCGGCGATGTCTCCTATGGCAAATGCTTCGTTGAAATCCCGGCCTCGCACATCCCCGGAACCCTGCAGCGAAGCTGGTGCGATCGAATCCTGAAGCGCAACGCCGATATCACCATACAAAAGGAACTTCAGTCGTTTGCGACTTTCGCTGCATTTCTCAAAGATGTAAAGCAGACACTGGCCAGCTACAGCAAGAAGGGGAAAGGCGGAACAAGCGACGTCCTCGTGTTCATCCATGGGTTCAATGTCACGTTTCAGGAAGCGACTCTTCGGGCAGCTCAAATCGGCTACGATTTGCGGGGTTCGGAGAGCGTGACAGCGCTTTATTCCTGGCCATCGAATCCACGAAACAAAAAACTGTGGTCACTCGCCACGGGGTACACCGCCGATGAGGCGGCCATCGAAGCGAGCGAAGAACATATTGCGAACTTTCTGTTGGGCCTGGCGCGAGGCATAGGCCCGAAGCGGGTGCATATCATCGCCCACAGCATGGGGAATCGTGGTTTGTTGCGAGGACTTTTTGGCGCCGTTGCGAAAGCGGAACTGAAAGGGACGATGAAATTCGGGAAGATATTTCTCGCGGCTCCCGACGTGGATGCCGAGGTATTCAGTCGTCTTGCCAGGATATACCCGCGCATATCGGAGCGAACAACCTTGTATGTCTCGAACGAGGACAAGGCGCTGGGATTGTCCGATGGCGTACATGCTTTTACCCGCGCCGGGTTCGCGTCGCCCCCTCAGGTCTCGAAAGGGATCGACACCATCGATGCGGCCGCGCTGCCGGACAACTTTCTAGGGCAACTCGGCGCAGACACGATGGACGCAGTCATTCAGCATAGCTACTATGCCAAGGCAGCACCTATCCTTTGTGACATCCGGCTGACCTTGAGTGGGGAGAAGGCCGGAACCGGGAGCCGAAAGTATCTTGAGCGCCGCACAATTTCGACCACTGCCCAATATTGGGCACTGCCGAAGCAACTGCCTCAAAAGGGCGTTTGTCAGGATTTTCAAACAGATGACAAACCTCAGAGTGGGCTCATCCATGAAGTTGCCAGGAAATATTGCGATGGTTTGGGACGCTAGTACTTTCGATGCAACTAGCGATATCTGCCGATTTTGAGCAATAGGGGTCGGGTTCAGTTTTGTCTGGATCGCGCGCCAATTGTCGGCGCTGACGCGATGACTGCTTACACCAAAGGCCTCTGCCAGACCCCTTCCCGCGTCAGCAGGTTCTGCTTGCGTGCCAGGCCGCCGGCATAACCGGTCAGGCTGCCGTTGGCGCCCAGTACGCGGTGGCAGGGCACCACGATGCTCCACGGGTTGCGCCCCACCGCTGCGCCGACGGCGCGCGCCGCCAGCGGCTTGTGCAGTTGCGCGGCGAGGGCGCCGTAGCTGGTGGTGGCGCCCCACGGAATCGCCACCAGGGCCTCCCATACGCTGCGCTGAAATGTTGTGCCCCAGGCGGCCGCGCGCGGCGTCTTGAACTGCCGGCATTGGCCGCGGAAATACGCTTGCAGTTCCTCGGCGGCTTGATCGAGCCAGCGCTGCGACTTCACGGCTTGCCATGCGGATGCGTCCGGGTGGTGGTGCTGGCCTGCGAACCACACACCCGCCAGGCCGGCGTCGCCGGCAGCCAGCAGCATGGGGCCCAATGGGGTGGCGATGGTCTTGCAGACGAGTTTCATGGGGATCCTCCGTGCCAGAGTCGAATGACGGCGTAGCTGCGCCAGGGTTGCCAGGCCGTTGCCAGCGCGGTGGCCGCGCGCGCGGGTTGCGGGCCGTCGCGCACGCCGAGGCGCTGCTGCACGACGATGTCGCCCGCCGGAAACGCATCGGGCCAGCGCAGGGCGCGCATGGCAATGTATTGCGCGGTCCATTCGCCGATGCCCGGCAGGCCCATCAAGGCCTGCACCGTGGCTTGCACCTGCGGGCCGGGCTTCAGGTCCAGGCCGCCGTGCACTACGGCGTGGGCCAATGCCTGGATGGCCTTTTGGCGTTGCCGCACGATGCCCAGTTGCCCCAGTTCGTCGGGCGAGGCTTGCAGCAACGCGGCGGGTGTCGGAAACGCATGCGTGAGTTGCGGCCACGGCGTGGCCAGCGGCTCGCCCAGGGTCTGCACCAGGCGCCGGGTGAGCGTGCGCGCCGCCACCACGGTGACCTGCTGGCCCAAAACCGCGCGCACCGCCAGCTCGAAGCCGTCCCAGGCGCCCGGCACGCGCCAGCCGGCGCAATGCGCAAAGTCGCGGGCGAGGGCGGCTTCGATGGCCAGCGGGTCGGCGTCGAGGTCCAGCGCCCAGCGCACCTGTTGCAGAACGGCCGGCAAGACTGGCAGCAGGCTGTCGGAGAGCTGCACATGAACCCGATGCGCCGCGGCCTCGAACTGCAGGCGCACCCAGCCCAGGTGGCTGCGCCTGCCTGCCGACATGCGCACGATGCGCACGAACTCGCCCGTGTTGTCCTCGCCTGCGGTACAGAGCTCCAGGCCCGGCACGGCGCGCTGACCGAGGAATTTCATCATGGCAGCTTCGTCATAGGGCGGGCGGTAGGCCAGCTTCAGGCGCACGTCGCTGGCGGCCTGGCCCTCGCGCCGGCAGGCCGACGGCGTCAGGCGGTAATGGTCGGCAAACGCGGTATTGAAACGGCGCTGGCTGGCAAAGCCGCTGAGCAGGGCAATGCGGGCAATCGGCAACGCCGTGTCGCACAGCAACTGCTTGGCCAGCAGCAGGCGCCGCGTCTGGCGGTATTGCGAGGGCGTCACGCTCAGGTGCTGGGCCAGGATGCGGCGCATGTGGCGCTCGCTGACGCCCAGGCGCGCGGCCAGGTCGGCAATACGCAGCGGCGCGTCGGCCAGGGCTTCGGCGCTGTCGAGCAGTTGCATGGCTTGCATGGCGAGTATCTGGCTGGCGTCCTGCGTCGACCAGTGCGGCAGGGCCGCCGGGGCCAGCTCGGGGCGGCAGCGCAGGCAGGGACGAAAGCCTGCCCCTTCGGCGCGCGCGGCGCTGGCAAAGAACAGGCAGTTCTTCGCCAGCGGCGAGCGCACCTTGCACACCGGGCGACAGTAAATGCCCGTGGTCTTGACCGCCGTGAAGAAGTGGCCGTCGAAACGCGCATCGCGCGACAGCACGGCTTGGTAGCAGGCGGCGGGGTCGAGCGGGGTTTGGGGAGAGGCCATGCCTGCATGTTACCCAGACCCACGGTGCACAGTAGCCGTTTTCGGACATGCGCTTGGGGCACGCGGCAGTGCGGCTATTGCGGCGCCGAGCGATATGGCGAGCGATATGGGGTCAGCTTGATTTGCTTCTTTGACAGCCCGGATCGCCGTGCCGTCAGCTATTCTCCGGCGGAAATTCGGATCGCCGGGCGAACTGCTCGAACCCTTCAATGGGCAGCGGCCGGCTGAAGAAATAGCCTTGATAGGCATGGCAGCCCTCGCTGGCGAGGAAATCGCGCTGCGCTTCGGTTTCAACGCCTTCCGCGATCACGGCCAGTCCGAGGCTCTGGGCCAGTGCGACGACGGTTCGCGCAATCGCGGCATCGTTCGGGTCGGTGAGCACGTCGCGCACGAAGGACTGGTCGATCTTCAGCTGGTCCAGCGGCAGGCGCTTCAGGTAGGAAAGCGACGAATAGCCGGTGCCGAAGTCGTCCAGCGAGAAACCGACGCCCGCGGCCTTCAGCACGAACATTTTCTGGATGATCTCTTCGACGTTATGCACCAGCAGGCTCTCGGTCAATTCCAGCTTCAGTCGCCGCGGATCGGCGCCGGTGTGTTGGAGCACCGCGAGCACCTGGTTCACGAAGTCGGGCCGATTGATTTGCTGGGCGCTGACATTGACCGCAATTGTCAGATGGGCCAGTTCCGGTTGCGCGGCCCATGTTGCCAATCGGGTACAGGCGGTTTCCAGTACCCAGTGGCCCAGGGGCAGGATCATCCCGGTCTCTTCGGCGAGGGGAATGAACTCGGCAGGCGAAACCATGCCGCGATCGGGATGCTGCCAGCGCACCAGGACCTCTGCGCCCGTGACGCGCCCCTTGCCGACCACCTGGGCCTGGTAGTGGAGCACGAACTGCTTGCCCTCGACGGCCCGCCGCAGGTCTCCCTCCAGCGCCGCGCGTTCCTTGACGACGGACTCCATGGCGGGGTCGAAGAAGCGGAAGGTGTTGCGCCCGGTTTCCTTGGCCTTGTACATAGCCAGATCGGCCTGCTTCATCAAGTCGTCGATGCTGGCGAACTGGTCTCTGAACAGCGTGACACCGATGCTTGCGGTGCTGTGGAAAGCTACGCTGTTGAGTTGATAGGCATGGTTGAGCGCCGCAAGAATCTTCTCGGTCACGGCCTCGACACCGGTGGCGGCATCCCGTTCGCTCGCGCTCAGATTCGCCAGCATCACCACGAATTCATCGCCGCCCAGCCGCGCCACGGTGTCGCCGTCGCGCACGCACATCGTCAGACGCTGTGCCACCTGCTTCAGCAGCAGGTCGCCCATGTCGTGGCCGAGCGTGTCGTTGAGCGTCTTGAAATGGTCGAGGTCGATGAACAGCAGCGCACCGTGGCTGTCGTTGCGGGAACTGGCGGTCATGACTTGCTTCAGGCGATCCAGCAGCAGCGTCCTGTTGGCGAGGCCCGTGAGCTGGTCGAAGTAGGCCAGCTCCTCGATCCTGTCTTCTGCCTGCTTGCGTTCGGTAATGTCGAAATGCGTGCCGATGTAATGCGTCACGGCGCCATCGTTGTTTTTTACCGCCGTGATGGTGAGCCATTTCGGGTAAATCTCGCCATTCTTGCGCCGGTCCCAAACCTCCCCCTGCCATCCGCCGCTGCGGCCGATGGTCTCCCACATGTCGCGATAGAACTCCTTGCTGTGGCGGCCCGACTTGAGCAACCGCGGCGTCTGGCCCACGGCTTCCTCGGCGGTGTAGCCGGTGATCGCGGTGAAAGCCCGATTGACCCGCAGGATCACGCCGGCGGTATCGGTGATTACCATGCCTTCCTGCGATTCGAATGCGGCGGCGGCGATGCGAAGATCGGCCTCGGCCTGCTTGCGCTCGGTGACGTCCCGGGTGACGGCCAGCTGCACCATCTCTCCGTTATCCAGCATCGGCACGGCATGCGTTTCCAGCCAGCGATGCCCACCCTTGAGGCCGATCACTTCGAAGATCATCCGGACCGATTCGCCGGCGAGCACCCTCCTGTGCATCTCTTCGAAGGCCGCGCGGTATTCGGGGGTGATGACCGTCGTGATCAAGCGCCCCACCACCTGTTCCAGCGAATCGGCCTCGATCATCGCCAGTCCGGCGGGATTCATCTGCTTCAACCGCCCTTGCGCGTCGACTATCTTGATGCATTCCGGCTCGTTCTCGATGATCGTCCGCAGGCGCAATTCGCTGTCTTTCAGTGCCGCTTCGCGCTGCCCCAGGGTATCCAGCAGGTGATTGAAGCCGCCAATCAGATCGCCGATTTCGTCCTGCCGTGCGATGGGCAAGGCCTGCGGCGGCTGTCCTGATTCGGACTGGGTAGTAAGCGCTTTCGCGGCGTCGAGCAGCGGCGAAAGTTCACGGCGCAGCATCCACCATGTCAGGCCACCCGCCAGCAGGGACAGCAGCAGCGTGGCGAGCAGCATGCGTTGCTGCAGCACATTGATCGAGGCAAAGGCTTCCGCCGTCGGCAGTATGACCGATGTATACCAGCCGGCGACGGGCACCTGCTTTACGGAGACCAGCACTTCCAGTCCATGTGGATTGACGACGATCGCAGAGCCCTCGTAGCCCTGCATGAAACGGTCGATCCACGGATTGACGCCGGGGGCGGGGAGCACTTCCATGATGCGGGATTTGTCGAAGGCGGCGACGATCGTCCTGTTTTGCGGTGTAATCAGAAAAGCCCCGCCGGTCTTGCCGTAAGTGGTATCCGTAACCTGGCTCAAAAAATTGGGTGAACCCAGATTGATCACCCCCACCAATGCCCCGATGACCTTGCCCTGTGCGTTGCGAATGGGGACGGCCATGTCGAAAACGGGCAGCAGCGACTTCTTGCCGATGACGGGCTGGCCGATGCTGGATTTCCCCTCGGTCAGCGTTTTGATCAGGTAATCCCGGTCCCGGTAATTGATTCCGATCCGCTGCGCCGAGCGCGGCAATTCTGCAATCGCAGTGCCGTCGAGATTGACGGCAAGCGCGCCGCCATTGAACAGGACTTCAACAGCCGGCAGTTCCAGCAGGCGTGTCTGCAGGGCGGTGGCATTGTCCATCATGGCCGGGCTTATGCTTGCGGCGGCGCCTGCCAGCAATTTCAGCCGCAAAGCCAACTCGCGGTCGATTTCAGCCGCGATCAAGGAGACGGCCGAAAACTGCTGTTCGCTCATCTGGCGCTCCAGGTCGTTGCGCAACATCCGGCTGGAGTAAAGCGCGAGCGACCAGATGCTGGCCAGGAAGATGGCCAGGGTGAAGAGCGTCACTCTCGTCTTCAGTGAGTTCCAGTGAAACATACCGAAATTTAAACCCGATGCCCCCTGTTGAACAGCGTGATTTGCTTTTCGAAGGCTAGCCCCGCCGTGTCGTAAGCGCCGACTTTCAAGCCTGGCTGAATTTCTCGCACAAGCCCTTGACCGCCTCGCGCTCGCCGCGAATGCGCAGGAAGGCGCCTGCCTCGTCGGCGCGCTCTTCCAGCACCTCGCAGCGCGCGAAGATTTCGCTGCGCTGTTGCTGTGCCGACCAGGGCAGGAACAGCTCGGCCTCGACCAGACCCTCGCGGAAAAACGCGACGATCGCCTCGCGCAGCAGGGCCACGTCATCGGCGCGGCGCGCGCTCATGACGATGCAATCAGGGTAGGCCGCGCGCAGTGCCGCTTCGCGTTCGGTTCGCGCCGCGGCGTCGCCAACGTGATCTATCTTGTTGAAGATGCGGATGCGCGGCACCTCCTGCGCGCCGATCTCCTTGAGCACCTTGTCGGTGACGGCAAGCTGCCGCTCGAAGCCGGGGTCGCTGGCGTCGACGACGTGGAGCAGCAGCGAGGCATCGAGCGCCTCTTCGAGCGTTGATTTGAACGAGGCGACCAGCCCGTGCGGCAGGTTCTTGATGAAGCCGACCGTGTCGCTGACCAGCACTCGCGGCCGGCTCTCGGGCTGCAGCGCGCGCACCGTGGTGTCGAGCGTGGCGAAGAGCTTGTTTTCGACCAGCACGTCGCTGCCGGTGAGGGCGCGCATCAGGGTGGATTTGCCGGCGTTGGTGTAGCCGACCAGCGCCACGGTGGCGAGCCCCTGGCGTTCTTGCCGCCGCGAGCGCTGCGTCTTGCGCTCGGCATCCATGGCGACGATCTCTTTTTGCAACTCGGCGATGTGGTCGCGGATTTTGCGTTTGTCCAGCTCGGTGTGCGACTCGCCGGCACCGCGGCCGCCGGTGCCGCTGCGCTGCCGCCCCTGCGGCCCCGCGAGCTTGGCCGCTTCGCGCAGGCGCGGCGCCATGTAGCCGAGGCGGGCGATCTCCACCTGCGCGCGCGCGGCGCGGGAAGTGGCGTGGCGGTGGAAGATTTCGAGGATGACCATGGTGCGGTCCATCACCTCGCAGCCGACTTCCTTTTCGAGGTTGCGCGCCTGCGACGGCGTTATCTCGTGGTCGACGAAGATGGCGTCGATCTTGCCGGCGTCGGGATCGGCGGCGGCGTGCAGAGCTTGTTCGAAGGTGCCGGGCGCGGGTTCGCTGTCGACGAATTCGCGTATTTCCTCGCGCTTGCCGGTGCCCAGGTAGGCCGTCGAGTCGAAGCTGGTGCGCTTCTGGGTGAAGGTGGCGGTGATCTGGTAGCCCAGCGTCTTGGCGAGATCGCGCAGCTCGGCCAGCGAGGACTCGAACTCGACGTCGTTCACGTTCGGCAGCTGCACGGCCGCCACGATGGCGTATTTGGGCTTCTCTTTGACTTCGTTTCGCATTCGGGGATGGCTTTTCTTGGGTGGCTAAAGCCGGATAGTACTCGTCAACGCGATGGTCGCCGCCAGCGCCCATCCCGTGAAGCTCTAGTGTGGTTCCACCAGATCAAGCAGCTTGAGCCGCTGCACCTTGCCCGACGGACCTTTCGGCAGTTCGGCGACAAACAGAAACTGCTTCGGCGTCTTGTAGGTGCCGAGCGCCGTTTCGCAGTAGGCGCGCAATTCCGCTTCGCTGCATTTTTGATCGGGCCTGAGCACGACGCAGGCCAGGATCTCCTGGCCGTAATTGTCGTCCGGGATGCCGACGGCGGCCGCCTCGAGCAGGGCAGGGTGCTTCAGCAGGGCCTCGTCGATTTCGCGCGGTGCGATGTTTTCGCCGCCCTTGATGATGAGTTCCTTGATGCGGCCGGTGACGAAGACGAAGCCGTCGGCGTCCATGGTGCCGAGATCGCCGGTATGCAGCCAGCCGTTGGTTTCGAGCGTGCGCGCCGTCTCCAGCGGATTCTTGTAGTAACAGGTCATCACGTTCGCGCCGCGCACCATGATCTCGCCGACAGTACCGGGCGGCAGCGTGGCGCCGCTGGCGTCGATGATTTTCGCTTCGTTGCCCCAGGCCGAACCGGGGCTGCCGAGCTTGCGCTTCCCGGGCGCAAGCGGATTGGAAAAGCAGGGCGCCGCGGTTTCCGTGAGGCCCATGGTTTCGATGATGCCGATGCCGAACTTGCGTTCGAAGGCCAGGTGCTGCGCCGGCGGCAGCGGGGCCGAGGCCGAGCGGCAGAAGCGGATGGCCGAGGCATCGAGACCGAGCGTCGCGAGGTCCGGTCCGTTCAGCAGGTAGGCGATCATGGTCGGCACCACGTTGATCCAGGTGCAGCCATGGGCGATTGCGGTCTGCCAGAAAGTCGAGGCGCTGAACCGCTTGGGCAGCACCAGGCTGCCGCCGTGAACCAGCGGTGAAATCGCGGTGACCACTTGCCCGTTGATGTGATACAGCGGCAGGACCGCCATCACCCGGTCGGCCGGGCCGAGCTCGTGCGCGGCGGAAACGAATTGCCCGCCGGAAATCACGGCGCGATGCGACAGCACGACGCCCTTGGGCTTTCCCGTGGTGCCGGAGGTGTACATCATCAGCGCGGCATCTTCCTCGGCAGGCGCGGCGGGCATGCCGGCGACCGCGTCTTCAGGCGGCAGGAATTCCTTGGCATTGACGTCGCAGACGACCATGCGCGGCGGCTTCGCCAGGCCCGCTGCCGCCTGCTGCAGGCGCTCGACCTGGTCCGGCGCGACGAAGACGATTTCGGCATCGCTGTGTTCCAGCACGTAGCTCAGTTGCGCGGGCTGGGCCAGCAGATTGAGCGGCGTGATGCAATAGCCGCCGTACATGGCGCCGATGAACAGGCGGCAGGTCTGGTAGCCGTTGGGCATCAGAAGGGCCACTTTGGCGCCGGGTCGGATCCCTTCGCCCTGCAGGTACGCCGCGAGGCTCAGCGAGACGGCCCGCAGTTCGCCGAAGCTCAGGACCCGGCCCGTTTCCGGCGCGATCAGGTAGGGTGCATCGGGACGCAGGTCCGCCTGATGGTCGACAAGGGCGCGGATCGTGCGCAGCATTTCTACTTTCCGTACTTGCGGAAATGCTCGCCGAAAATTTCCTCCAGCGCTGGTTCGCGCGGCGGGATCTTGCGCGAGATGCGCGTGATGTTCAGGTAGTGGCGGTAGTTCATGTTGTCTGAGAAATTGTTGCGTCCCCAGGTGCCGCAACCCATCGACAGCGAAAACGGCAGACCGTTGTCGAAGTTGCCGCCGGTGGCATAGCAGTGGATCTGGTTCACGATCACGCGCGAGACCGGGAGTTCGAGGCCGAGGCGCAGGATGTGCTCGTCGTCGGCGCTGTGGATGCTGACCGAGTGGCCGGCGCCCTGGAAGGCGTAGATGTCGGCGACGATGCGGCAGGCGTGGTCGAAGTCGCGCGCCCGATAGACCGCCATCACCGGCGCGAGTTTTTCTCCGGAGAAGGGGCACGCGGGACCGGCGCCGGTCTCGCTGACCATGAGGAAGGCGGCGTTGGCCGTTTCGGGGCGCGTCAATCCGGCGAGCATCGAGATCATGGCGGTCGACTGTGCCGTGGTTTGCGGATTGAGCTTGCCGCCGTGCCACATCGTGGCCTGCAGCAGCGACTTCTCCGTGGCGTCGAGGAGCACGCCGCCGGCTTTCGCCAATTCCGCCATGGCCGCGTCGTAAATCGAATCGAGGATCACTACGCTGTTTTCCGAGGAACAACTGGTGGCGTTGTCGAAGGTCTTGGAGCGCGCGATGGCTGCCGCCGCGTCGGCGAGATTTGCCGAGCTGTCGATGATGGCCGCGACATTGCCGGCGCCGACGCCGAAGGCCGGCGTGCCGCTGGCGTAGGCCGCGCGCACATTGGCCTGGGAGCCAGTGGCCACCACCAGGTCGGCCTGGCGCATCAGGGCGTGGGTCGCCTCCTTGGTGATCGGGGCGGGCAGCATCTGCACCAGGCCCGCCGGCGCGCCGAGCTTTTCCAGTTCGGCGCTGATGAAGCCGAGCAGCGCAGCGCAGGTGGAAGCGCCCTTGGGCGACGGGGCGATGATCACGGCATTGCGCCCCTTGAGCGCGTTGATGATCTTGTTCGCCGGCGTCGCGCCGGGATTGGTCGAGGGCGTGATGGCCGCCACCACGCCGACCGGGCGGGCGATCTCGACGATGCCCAGTTCCGGGTATTCGGCGATGACACCGACGCTTTTCGCGCCCTTCAGGTCGCGCAGCAGCCCAAGGGTCTTGCGGTGATTCTTGGTGACCTTGTCCGCGACCACGCCGAGGCCGGTGTCGCGCACCGCCATTTCGGCCAGGATACGGTTGCGCTCCGGCTGCATGATGGCCCAGCCGGCGGCCGTGACCACGGCGTCGACGGCAGCCTGGTCATAGGTCTCATAGTGCCGCTGCGCGGCGCGGGCTTTTTCGATGAGGGAGGTGACGATGCTGTCCATGCGAATGCTGCCTTTCTACTGCGTCGTTCCGTTGCGCCGGGTACGTTCGCGCAACTGTCGTTGAATGGGATAGACCAGTGCGATCACCGCCATCACCATCACCGTGGCGCTGATGGGTCGTCCCATCAGCACCGTCCAGTCGTTGCTGTGGCTGACCATCATGGTCATGAAGGAGCTCTCCGCGAGCGGTCCGAGGATGGCGCCCAGCACCATCGGCGCGATGGGGAATTTGAACTTCTCGAACAGATAGCCGAGGATGCCGAAGGCGGTGATGACGTAGAGGTCGGAGAGGTTGTTGCGCGCCGCGAAGGCGCCGATGAAGCAGAACATGACGACAAAGGCCGAGACCACCGCCTCGGGCAGTTCGAGCACCTTGACCAGGGGCTTGATCGCGAAATAGCCGAGGATGCACATGCCGATGACGCCGAGGAAAATCGAGGCGAACACGGCATAGACGAAGGGGCCCGAGGTGACGAAGACCTGCGGTCCCGGCTGCATGCCGTGCAGCAGGAAGGCGCCGAGAATGATGGCGGTGGCGCCGCTGCCGGGAATGCCCATGGTCAAGAGCGGGATCATCGCGCCGCCGACCGACGAGGTCGCGGCCGTTTGCGGCGCGACGATGCCTTCGGCAATGCCGCTGCCGAGCTCCTTGCCGCGCTTGCCGTACTGGCCCTCGGCGCCGTAGGCAACGAAGGAGGCGACGGTGGCGCCGGCGCCCGGGATGATGCCGACGATGATTCCCACCAGCGAGCTGCGCAGGAAGGTCATCTTGAGCCTGAGCATTTCGGCCAGCGTGGGAAACTCGGTGCTGATACTGCGATCGGTGTCGGCCGTCGTGCCGTCCCCCGCGAAGCCCTTTTCGAGCCGGGTGAATACCTCGCCCAGCCCATAGGCGCCGACCATCACCAGCAGATATTCGACCCCGTCCTGGAGGAAGGGCACGCCGAAGGCAAAGCGCTCGGCGCCGTAGATCGAATCGACGCCGACAGTGGCGATCAGCAGGCCGAGCATCAGGCTGATGGCGGCGTTGGTGATCGAGCCGCCGCCGAGCGACACCACGCTGGACAGGCCGAAGATGATGATGGCGAAATATTCCGGCGACGAGAACGTCAGCGCGAACTGCGCCACCGGCGCCGACAGCAGCACCATCACCATGGTCGTGATGAGGCCGCCGCCAAGCGCTGCGAACAGCGTCCAGCCCAGCGCCTTGGCCGGCTGGCCCTTGCGTGCCATGGTGTAGCCGTCCCACAGCAGGGGCACGTCTATCGGCTCGCCCGGAATGCGGAACAGGATGGCGGTGAAGGCGCCGCCGTAGGTGCCCGAGACATACATGGCCGTCAGCAGGATGATCGCCGGCAGCAGCTCCATGGTGTAGGTGAATGGCAGCGCCAGAACCACGCCCATCACCAACGTCAGCCCCGGCAGCACGGCGACCAGCATGCCCAGCACCAGGCCGATGAACAGCACCAGCAGGTTGGCCGGCTGCAGCACTTGCAGGAAACCGTTGCCGAGGTGGATCAGGGCGTCCATCAATGCACTCCCATGACGCGCAGCAGCAGCAGCGATACCGCCGAGAAGGGTTCGGTGCCGAGCGGCAGCGACACGTAGACCACCTTCATGAAGATGAATATCAGCCCCAGCGAACCGAGCACGCTCGAAACGGCGATGACTCCCCAGCGCCGGTAGCGCCCGATGACCATGAACAGCGCCAGGTAGGCAATCGTGGCGAGGAAGAAGCCGAGCTTGTCGATGGTCGTGACATAGATGATGGTGAGGACGATGCCGCCGACGAGGAGCAGGGGGTAGCTGCGCAATTTCTCCTCGCCTTCGGTCGCCCCGCTGTCCTTCATGAGCTTTTCGAGCAGGCCGGCCGCGGTGAAGGTTTCGCCGACCAGCAGGTTCTTGATGATTTCATAGACGCAGACCAGGCCCAGCAGCACCAGGATGGACTTGGGCCAGAAATCCGGCCCGATCCGCCCCGGCGCCGCCGCGTACTCGATGCGGCCCGCCAACTGATAGAGAACCATCGCAGCCAGTTGCACCACGATGTAGGGAGAGGCGCGCAGCAAGCGATTCAGCATGGCTGATCCCGTCCGGTGCTGGCCGTCTTACTTCTTGGGGCTGAACTTCTGCATGGTCTCGATTTCGCCGGCAATGAATGTCTGCGCCTCGGATGCCGGCAGGAAGCTGTCCTTGCGCGCCAGCGACTCCTTGAGGAAGGCCACGTACTCGGGCGACTTCACCGCGCGGGCGATCGCGTCGGCCACCAGCTTGATGCGCTGCGGGTCGGTGCCGGCCTTCATTACCAGCGAGCGGAACTGCGGCAGGTAGATTTCGACGCCGGCTTCCTTGGACGACGGGACATCCGGGAACTCTTCCATGCGCTCCTCGCCGAAAACGATCAGCGGCCGCATCTGCTTGCTGGAAAGGAAGCTGTGGATGTCGCCCGCCTGCTCGAACAGCAGATCGGCGTGGCCGCCGAGAATCGAGCTGTAGCGTTCGCCGGGGCTGGCGAAGGGTACGCCGATCATCTTGATGCCCTTGGCGGCGAGGAAGTTCAGGGTGATGTCGTCGGCGCTGCCGAAGCCGAGGATGGCCACCTTGAGCGTGCCCGGCTTGGCCTTGGCCTCGGCGACCACGTCGTTCCAGGTCTTGAAGCGGCTGTCCGCCTTGACGAAAAGGCCCGAGGGCTGGCGGATGGCGATGGCCAGCGGCGCGACATCGGCCAGCTTCCAGCGCGCACCGCCTGCGACCAGCGTGGCCGCGGTGTCGCCGATCAGGATGGCCATCGCATGGCCGTCGGCCTGCCCGCTGAGCAGCTTGGTCATGCCGGTATTGCCGGTGGCTCCCGGCACGTTGATCACCGGGAACGAGGTCTTCAGGTCGGCTTCGAGCAGCTTGCCCAGCTTGCGCGCCAACTGGTCGGCGCCGCCGCCCGGGCCCCAGGGGACGATGAATTCGATGGGGCGCTGCGGGTATTTCTCCTGGCCGATGGCGCCAGTGACAGCGAACAGCGCTGCCAGGAAAAACAGGACTTCGCGGAACAGTTTCGGGCTTGTGAGTTGCATGGTGGTCTCCTCCTGTCGTTGTTCGGGATCTGTACTTCGCGGTGGCCTTCTGGTGGGCCGGGAAACGAAACAGCGCGAAACAACGCCTTTCGTTTTTTGTGGAATATACGCGACCCGGTCGCAAATTTCCAACAAAAAATGCGATTAACGAGAAAATTATTTCCATTTTTTGATAAAAATGGCGTCTGCGGCAGTCCGCCCTTATATACTGATGCCATCGCAATCCTGTGGAATCGAGCTTTCATGACCGAAGCCAGCAACTCGTCGGCCGCCGCCTTGAGGGCCTTCGCCATCATGGAAATCGTGGGGCGGTCGGAGCGCCCGGTGGCGCTGTCCGAGATCGTCGAACAATCCGGCCTGCCGGCCGCGACGGCTTTCCGCATCCTGTCGATGCTGGAAGAGGCCGGACTTGTGCAGCGCGAACCGACCGGCAAGACCTACGGCGTCGGGCACCGCCTGGCGCGTTTCGGCCTCGACCTGATGACCAACAATTCGGTTCGTGCCGAACGCCGCGTCATCCTGCGCCACCTGGTCGACGAGATCGGCGAGACCTGCAACCTGGCCATGTTCGGCGGTGACGAGATTGTTTACATCGACCGCATCGAGACGGACTGGTCGCTCAAGGCCGATCTGAAACCCGGGTCGCGCGTGCCGCTGCATTGCACCTCGAGCGGCAAGCTGTTCCTCAGCCAGATGCCGAAGGCCAAGCGGCGGCGCATCCTTGAGTCCCTGAGCTTCAAGCGCTACACGGACAACACGATCACCGACATCGCAACCATCGAGGCGCAACTGGAAAGCATTGCGGTCACCAAAGTGGGCTTGAACAACGAGGAACTTCAGGCCGGCGTGATCGGCGTCGCGGTGCCGGTGACGGACGCCCGCGGACGCATGATCGCCAGCGTTGCCTTGCAGGCGCCGGTGGCGCGCCTGCCGCTGGCGCGCGCGCTGGACTTCGTGCCGAGCCTGCAGCGTGCCGCCAAAGCCATGGCGGCCACCTTCGAGAACGGGAATCCGTAAAGGAATACCGACCCGTCAGGCTCTCCGTTCGCCCTGAGCTTGTCGAAGGGCCGGCCCTTCGACAAGCTCAGGGCGAACGGGCGACACCCGAAAGGCCTAGCGCGGCTCGCGGATCAGTCGGGCGAGTTCGAAAAACAGCGCGTTGTCGAGCCCCCGCGCAAAGTCGGCGCTGACGCTACGGCGATAGAACGGGCTCAGGTCGAGCCCGACGCCGAGGCCGATGATCTCGACGGCGCCTTCGCGCTCTCGGCGCGCCACGACTTCCCGCAAGTGCTGGTCCAGATAGAAGGCGTCGTTGGCCAGCCCGGTGGCGCTGTCCATCGGGCAGCCGTCGGAAATCACGATCAGGATGCGGCGGCCGGCATCGCGCGCCAGCAGGCGGTTGCAGGCCCAGTCCACCGCCTCGCCGTCGATGCCCTCGCGGAACAGGTCGGGCTTGAGCAGCGCGGCGATGTCGGCACGGGACCGCCGCCAGTTGCGGTCGGCCTCCTTGAATACCATGTGGCAGACCTCGTTGAGCCGGCCGGGAGAGGGCGGGCGCCCGTTGCGCACCCATTCCTGCCAGGGACGGCCGCCGTTCCAGGCGCCGGTGGTGAAACCCAGCACCTCGGTGTCCACGCCGGCCATGTCGAGCGCACGCACGAGGCTGTCGACCAGCACTGCCACGGTTTCGCTCAAGCCTTTCATGGAGCCGGAGCAGTCGATCAGGAAGCCGACCGCGGCGTCGGCCGCCGGCTTGATCCTTTCGCGCTTGAACAGGCGGCTCTCGGCAGGGGAACTGACCAGTTGCGCCAGCCGGCGCCCGTCGATGCGGCCGTCTTCCTCGCCGAACAGCCAGTCGTCGCGGCGCGGTTCGGCGAGGATGGCGCCGAACAGGCGAGCCAGGCGGGGGATGTTGATGCCTTGCCGGGCGACGCAGGCATCGAGCCGCTCGCGATATTCGCGCAGCAGGGCCTTGCGCACCAGCGTAGCGGCGGCCACCTCGGCGTCGTAGCGGGTGGTGTAGGCGCGATAGCCCTGAGCGGATTCGCCGAGGGTCTTGCTTTCGCCGCTCGCCGCAAGCGGCATGGCCTCGCTTTCCTCCTGGTCGAGGTCGAGCAGCAGCGCGAGGCCGCGCGGGTTTTCCTGCCGTGCGGCATTGTCCTCGTCGGCCGTATCCTCGTGTTCGGCGCGCACCATGGCGCCGACGATGCGCGCCAGTTCCAGCGCGTGCGGCGCGAAGCGCGCCTGGTCATGGCGCCAGCGGCGCATGCCCGCCAGCGACGGGCCCAGCGCGGGGCCGATGCCGGCGCGCACGACCTCGATCAGGTCTTCCGTGTCTTCCAGCACCGGCAATGCATTGAGGCGCGACCAGCTGATCTGGGCCACGGTATGGAACAGGACGCCCAGGCTGCTTTCGGTGATGCCCGACTCGTGGAACTGGCGCGACCAGGCCGCGAAACGCTCGCGCAGATTCGCCCGCATGCCCGGCATGGCCTCGGGCGCCAGCGTTTCGACGCGCAACTGTTCGAGCAGTTCGAAGACCAGCCGCTCGACGGGGTCGGGCGGGCAATTCCGCCGATGCAGCGCGGCGTCGGAATGGATCAGGCGCAGGGCCATGCCATCGGCGGCGGCGCGCAAGGCGGGGAAATCGTCGCGCTCCGTTTCGATCCGCAAGTGCGGCGCATAGGTGCGCAACGGGCGCTCGCCGCGATGCAGGAGGTGGCCGCGATAGTGCAGTTCGCCGTCGCCGGTCAGCGCGCGCAGCGTGGCGGCGCAGAGTTCCTCGATCTTCTGCTGCCGGACGCCGCTCATTAACGTGAAACTACTTGTTCGGCGCGATGGGCGATAGTCGAGCAAAGCGAGCTGACCAGTAGCCTCCCCGTGAGGGGAGGATGGGAGGGGCGGGTCTTCAATTCGCTTTTCGCGTGTTTCCAGGATTCGTCGAGCTCGGTGTCGAAGCAGCGCTGGTAATACTCGGCGACGACGGGTCGCTCGGCATCGTCGCACTTGTTGAGGAAGGACAGGCGGAAGGCCAGCGCCGGATCGCGGAAGATCTCGCAGTTCTCGGCCCAGGTGATCACGGTGCGCGGCGACATCAGGGTCGACAGGTCGCCGGCGGCGAAGCCCTTGCGTGTCAGGTTGGCCAGCGCCACCATGGACTCGATCAGCCGGCGGCCGTGTTCGTTGTCCTTGGAAGGGACGCGGGCGAGGACGATCGCGGCTTCTTCCTGCGGCGACAAATAGTTGAGCGTGGCGACGATGTTCCAGCGGTCGATCTGGGCGTGATTGAGCATCTGCGAGCCGTGGTACATGCCCGACAGGTTGCCCAGGCCCACCGTATTGGAGGTGGCGAAGAGGCGGAAGGACGGGTGCGGGCGGATCACGCGGTTCTGGTCGAGCAGAGTGAACTTGCCGTCGCGTTCGAGGATGCGCTGGATGACGAACATCACGTCGGGTCGGCCGGCGTCGTATTCGTCGAAGACCAGCGCCACCGGGCGCTGCAAGGCCCAGGGCACGATGCCTTCCTGGAATTCGGTGACCTGCAGGCCGTCGCGCAGCACGATGGCATCCTTGCCGACGAGATCCAGGCGGCTGATGTGGCCATCGAGGTTCACCCGCACGCAGGGCCAGTTGAGCCGCGCCGCCACCTGCTCGATGTGGGTCGACTTGCCGGTGCCGTGCAGGCCCTGCACCATGACCCGGCGATCGCGCGTGAAGCCGGCGAGGATCGCCAGCGTCACCTCCGGATTGAAGCGGTAAACCGTATCGATCTCCGGCACGTGGTCGTCGCGCTCGGCGAAGGCGGGCAACATGAGATCGGAATCGATGCCGAAAACTTCGCGCACCGAAACCTGGCGGTCGGGCCGAATCTGCGCGATGTCCGTCATGCGGCGGTCCTGGTCGCCGGCATGGCGGCGGCGTCGATGGCGGCGATGGCATTCGCCGCCCGCTTCAGCGCCGGGAGGAATTGCAGCGCCTTGTCGCGCGATACGCGCATCACCGGTGCCTGGATGGCGATGCCGGTATTCGAGCGCCCGCCGGGGCGGGGCACCAGCACGGCGATGCAGAAAAGTCCCGGCAGGAATTCCTCGTTGTCGATGGCATGGCCTTCGCGTTTGACGCTTTCGATCTCGCGCTCCAGCGCATCGAAGTCGGTGATGGTTTGCGCCGTATATTTCTCCAGCGGCACCTGGTCGAGCAGGCGGCGGCGCTGGGCGGGCATCATCTGTGCCAGGAAAAGCTTGCCGCTGGCCGAGCAGTGCGCCGGCACGCGGGAACCCGGATGGAGATAGAAGCGCAGCGGCGCCTGGGTTTCCACGCGATCGAGGTAGAGCACTTCGCTGCCGGAAAGTGCGGTGATGTTGCAGCTCTCGCCGACTTCCTCGACCAGCTTGCGCAGCACCGCGTGGCGCGCGCCATGCACCGTGTTGTTGAGCAGGAGGTCCTCGGCCAGGCGTCGCAGGCGCAGGCCCGGGCCATAGAAGCGGCCGTCCGCATCCCGCTGCAGCATTCCGGCACTTTCCAGTTGCTGCAGCATGCGATGCAGGGTTGGCTTGGGCAGCCCGGTTTCCTCGACCAGGCTTTGCAGCGAGAAGAACTGGTCCTTGCGCGCGATCACTTCCAGCAAGGAAAACAGGCGCAATGCCGGCGTGTCGCCGTCGACGCGCGCCGGCTCGGGGATGGATTGCAATTTGGTATCGCTCATGGTTTTGGGATCATAGGCCATTTCTATTTCCGATACAAATAGTCTCGTTTTCTGTATTTTTAGCTTGACTTCGGATTTTGGCCACTCTAAAGTTCGTCATCGTTCCGATATATGGAACATGGCGTTGCATTTTATAAAAAATCACCATCAGGAGATGAACAGATGAGCAAGCCTGACAAGCGCACGGTGCCCGAGGGGCCGACCCGCATGACGCCGTCCGAAGCCTTCGTCGAGACCATGGTCGCCAATGGCGTCACCGATATGTTCGGCATCATGGGCTCGGCCTTCATGGACGCGATGGACATCTTCGCCCCGGCCGGCATCCGCCTGATCCCGGTGGTGCATGAGCAGGGCGCGGGCCACATGGCCGACGGCTATGCCCGCGTCTCGGGCCGCCATGGCGTGGTCATCGGCCAGAACGGCCCCGGCATCAGCAACTGCGTCACGGCGATTGCCGCCGCCTACTGGGCGCACAGCCCGGTGGTGCTCGTCACCCCCGAGACCGGCACCATGGGCATGGGCCTCGGCGGCTTCCAGGAAGCCAACCAGTTGCCGATGTTCCAGGAATTCACCAAGTACCAGGGCCATGTGAACAATCCCAAGCGCATGGCCGAGTTCACCGGCCGCTGCTTCGACCGCGCCATGAGCGAGATGGGCCCGGCCCAGCTCAACATCCCGCGCGACTATTTCTACGGCGACATCACCTGCGAGATCCCCAAACCCTTCCGCCTCGATCGCGGCCCCGGCGGCGAGCAGACGCTGAACGAAGCCGCCGAGCTGCTGGCCAGGGCCAAGTTCCCGGTGATCATTTCCGGCGGCGGCGTGGTCATGGCCGACGGCGTCGAGGAATGCAAGGCCCTGGCCGAGCGCCTCGGCGCGCCGGTGGTGAACAGCTACCTGCACAACGACTCCTTTCCCGCCAGCCACCCGCTATGGTGCGGTCCGCTGGGTTACCAGGGCTCGAAGGCAGCGATGAAGCTGATGGCGCAGGCCGACGTGGTGGTGGCGCTGGGCTCCCGCCTCGGCCCCTTCGGCACGCTGCCGCAGCACGGCATGGACTACTGGCCCAAGGATGCCAAGATCATCCAGATCGACGCCGACAACACGATGCTGGGCCTGGTGAAGAAGATCTCGGTCGGCATCTGCGGCGACGCCAAGGCCGCCGCCGTCGCGCTGACGCAGCGCCTGGCCGGCCGCACGCTGGCCTGCGACGCGACCAAGGCCGAACGGGCCGGCAAGATCAAGGCGGAGAAGGCAGCGTGGGAAAAGGAGCTCGACGACTGGACCCACGAGCGCGACCCCTTCAGCCTCGACATGATCGACGAAAACGGCAAGGAAAAGACCTTCAGCGGCGGCAGCTACCTGCACCCGCGCCAGGTGCTGCGCGAACTGGAAGAGGCCATGCCGCCCGACGTCATGGTGTCCACCGACATCGGCAACATCAACTCGGTGGCCAACAGCTACCTGCGCTTCGAGAAGCCGCGCAGCATGTTCGCGGCGATGAGCTTCGGCAATTGCGGCTACGCCTTCCCCACCATCATCGGCGCCAAGGTCGCGGCGCCGCATCGTCCGGCGATTTCCTACGCCGGCGACGGCGCCTGGGGCATGAGCCTGATGGAAACCATGACCTGCGTGCGCCACAACATCCCGGTGACGGCCGTGGTGTTCCACAACCGCCAGTGGGGCGCGGAGAAGAAGAACCAGGTGGACTTCTACAACCGCCGCTTCGTCGCCGGAGAACTCGACAACCAGAGCTTTGCCGGCATCGCCCGGGCGATGGGCGCCGAAGGCATCACGGTGGACAAGCTGGAAGACGTCGGGCCGGCGCTGAAGAAGGCCATCGACATGCAGATGAATCAGGGCAAGACCTGCATCGTCGAGATCATGTGTACCCGCGAACTGGGCGATCCCTTCCGCAGGGATGCGCTGTCGAAGCCGGTGAGGTTCCTGGAGAAGTACAAGGATTACGTTTGAGTAATCAGCCCTAGTACAGACAAGCAAAGGCCCGCGCAATGCGGGCTTTTGTTTTGTCGACTATAAGAATTAGTACGCTGATCACGCGGCGGCCAAATGACCGAACCGGACATCGCGGTGGGTGAGCAAGTCTTTCGGCGCAAGCCAGCAAGTTCCTACCACACCTTTCAGACATCAGTTGCACTGCGCAACTCGGCAAACAGCCGGTTCGATTCACGTAGCCCGCTCAGCGTTAATTTTTAGCGATCGACTAGATACCTCCGACGAGACTGCCAGAGTGTTGATAGCAACAAATGTGTGTAGCGTAGGCGAGCCCCGCCTTGTGACCAATATTCAGCGTGCCAAATCGTTAAGCGAATTAAATCGCATAGTATGATCGTTGGTAGCCGATACTCGATCCCATACGCTTACGGCTTAACAGTACCGTCTCCGATCCTGAAGACCGTTGGTGGAGGGTATGTCCTATGGATTTCGGCGCGGATAATATCGGAGCGACGCTTGCAGTAGGTGCTATTGCCAATAAAGGCGCAGATTTCATCGAATAGTCAACCACTATGAAATCCTATCGGTTACCAAAGAGATATGACGAACATGAATGGTTACAGCAACGCCATTTTGTGACGTCCAGCATGATCGGTGTGCGCGAGTTCGAGCTTGACTTTTCGGACTGCGAGTGGGTTGACCTGCAGCCGCTTGTTGATTTGTTCCTCGCCTGTGGCGCGATCCTCCGAAACAGCAGCTCACTGCGCTTACTGTTTAGTGGCGATGGCCTTTCCCCCACTGGCCGTGTACTTCGCTTCCTTAGAGATACAGGCTTTCTGGAAGCACTCAATAGCCTCGCGCTCGAATCACAAGGTTCAGTTACCTACGCTCTGGGATCGAAACAGATCGAAGCAGCCGGCTTCGTTGAGCTTCTTACGACTACTGAGCTCGCTAAGCGAGTTCTAGATACAACGACGATTGTTCCTTGCTTGCTGCAAGACGCTAGTCAACTCACCACCAGAGATGATGTATTTGACTACTGCAGAAAGCTACGCGAAAAATATACACAGAAGAACCGACTGTTAGCTCTACGTGTCCCCACGCCATTGGCGCAAGAGCTAAAACTGTTCTTCAACAGCATGCTTCCCGAACTTGTCGATAACGTTCGCTTGCACAAGCCCTCTCACCATAGTGCCCAACTGTTCGCGCTCTTTATTCGACTGCGCCGACGAGAGGAACGGACTCTTGGTGTGCAACGCATCGCCGAGTCCTCCATCATAAGATCAACCAAGTTCCAAACCGCGACGGCACACTTCTGGCAGCACGATACGGTTGAAATTTCATTCGCCGACGCTGGTCCCAGCATCCAGCAAACCTACGCTTCGTCTTGGCAGCAGACCGACATCAGCAATAAGAAGAAGATTCAACGGCTTCCCACCGGGATACGACTGGACGGCAAGAACGCCGACTTCACCATATTAAAGAGTGTTCTTACAAAAAATATTTCGCGCCTTGAAGAACATGAAAGAAGTATTCAGGGACTTCCGCTCCATGCAACTGGACTCAACTCGATCCGAAGATCACTGTTTGGGACAAATTGCGCGTTCGCAGTTCGAAGCGGGCGAAACTACATGATCGCTTTACCTTCCATAGTAAGACACCTAGATGATCCGGCGTTTCCTGTCGCAGTTAAGCTCGGCGGCCAGTTTGACTACTCGCCAGGCGTACAGTATCTCTTTCGACTGGCCCCGCTTTGGGAACGCCCTCTGAGTAGCTGGAAAGATGGATTGCCCAAGGGCGGGCTCGAAAAGGCCGCCGACTGGTGGGTAACCCCTAGAACCGAACTTTTCGAACGAGTCCATCTGGTTTCAAGTTTTGTCATTCCCGATGGACTGCATAAGGGTGACGTGGTCGTATGCAGAGCCCACCACTTGATTTCGAAACGAGAACTAGTCAAGTACTTGAGAGACCTAGCAGTTGCAGGAGTGAATTTGGTCTTTACGGAAATGCCGTCGGCATTTGCTCTTCGAACTTTTAATTACTTGTCTATTCTGTCGGCCGAGATGCATTTGGTCGTTCCAATAGTTACCTCTAGCTTGCGCGTCGCGATAGTTGCACCGAATTCTAACGAAGCCATCCGAAGCTTTGTCGACGGTGAGCCGAGCAATTCCTCCTATTGGTGGGAAGATGAAGGTGCGCCAATTCGAACCGTTCGCGACCTCTTCTTGGTGACACGGCAAAGAGATTCGCAGATATTTTGGAATTCAGTCTTGGCGTCAGATGGCGCTTTTGTCAACGAGCCGGTTAGGTGGTCTCAAGACGCCATTCTGTGTGGTGGATATCTTCTGCTTGATGTCGCGCTGCGAAATCCAGATTTGCGAAAGCTAATCCGTAGACGATTGACTATGTTGCTCGAGCAACTTGGTATCGACGCTCTCGTCCCATCATCAGATAGGCTCCGAAAGCTTTGCTCTGAGGTAGCGAGGGAGTTGGGTGAAACTTTCACTGGACAGAAACGATACGCAGTCGTCGGAAGCATAAAGGTTTCGGGGCGAACACTCGCCCGCGCCGAGCCTCGGAGCCGATCTGGTAGCACCCCTATTCACGTTTCGCTATTTTCCTATCCCCTGCACCTGATCGCCAAGTCGAAGACCGCAGCTCCACTATCTGGAAACGATCTCGCCATGCGAGCGTTTGATTGGACCGAATCAATCCTGCCGAGAGACGATTGGAAATGGGAAGACGTTGAAAAATCTGTCGCCATCACTCGCAAGGGCAATACAGAAGAGGTAACCAGAAAGCCTGGCACACCATTCTCGGTCCAGTGTAAACAGAAATCCTCCGAATCATTTCCGGTTTGGCAGCGGCACGCGCTTCTTGAGCTTGGACACTTTAGCTATGGGCCGCATCATTACTTTCTTTGGATCGATTTGCGACGCTTTATTCTTGAGCGAAGCCCCGACTGCCAGGAAATGCTGTTGGATATGCTGTCGGCCCTGAACGCTTGGTCTCCGGATTGGATCTTCTACGAACCGCACGAGACAGCCGAGTTGCTAGTGGATGCTCTTTGTGAGGTCTCAGCCGACAACCAGATCGGGACAATCGAACGGCAGCGCACCTGGCCAATTGGGCAGGCCGACACCCTCGCCGCGCTCAGGATGAAGACGGCTGAAATAGGCAAAGAGACAGGATGGCGTACTGCTGTATTTATTGATGATGGTATGGTCACCGGATGTGCAATTAGAAACGCAAAGGCCAAATTGCACGACCTAGGCTTTGATACCGTGCACAGTCTTGTGGTCCTGGATCGCGACAGCTCCGTTAGAAGAATTCTCAGCGGATTCCGCGGCACGGGAGACCATTTCGCGTGGTGGAGTCTCTTCGTGGGCCCGGCTGGGAGCGCGAATTCATGCCGTATTTGCCGTGGCGTTGAGATAGTACGCTCAATTGCAGCACAGACCGGTGCCCCGTCACTGAAAGCCGTATTGAACTATTGGGCGGATGTCTGGACCGAAAGAGACAATTTGGACCGATTCGGTGCTGCAATAGAGAGTAAAAGTTTACAAGGCACCATACGTAAAAAGCATGGCGATTTGAATGTGCGAGAACTGGTCTTGCATACGTCTGAGGCAGTTTGCGCATGGTCGATCGACGTTGCTACCCGACTGGGACTACCGGGGTTTCTTCTTGAAGGACCAGCGGGTACCCATGACGTGGGCAATGCTTCAGCAGAATGCCTAGCCGCGGTGCTGTTACACAGCTGGGATGATCTTTCCGACACGTACAAGGGCGTTCTACTAGATAGATTGATTGATGAGCTATGGCAAGAGCCTAGGACTGCTGCCCGAGCGTTGCTCTCAGTGGCGATGCTCTCTTTAACCCACACTGAGTCTCGAGCTCTGCTCACGCGCTTAACGAACAAGATTCGAAAGCACGGCCTCCCAGATTTGGTTACGACGGTATTTTGTTACTCCATCGTCCACCGTGTTGCCAGCGATCACCATGAGGCCGAAGCACGACTTTATTCTTGGGAGAGGATGATCAATGAAGGTCGTAACTCCGAGGAAAAAGTTGCGATCAGGCGAACAAACACACTTGTCGCTGCATTGGCTGCTGCCGACCATAGACGACGCCCAGAAAGGTTTGCTTTGCAGATTCTCGGACTTCCGGGGCGAGGAACCGTGCACGAGCACCTTTATCATTTGCTGACATTCGTCCGCACCGCCGAACGGTCAAACGTAGAAATCGTTGAAGCACTGGCCCTAATTAGGGCTTACTTGGAACCGATTCGCGCAAGCGTTTCACAACATAAGTCTCTGTTTGAGGTTGCTCACCTTGACGAGCCACTCGAAAAAGCTTTTTCCGACTTCGACGCAATCTTCGACCATTCATATGGGGGCAGAATCGATTACGTTACTGAACTTATGCATCGCCTCGAATGCCTCCTCAAAACTAGCTACAAGGGTCTTCGAAATGTTAGGCAAGTCCTAAGCGCCGAGTACGTTCACTATCTACCGTACGTCGTTAGACTAGCCATCAAGGACATTGTCACGAAACGCCAATGGACTTCTGAGACTCTGTCAGCAGGAAAAAAAGCAACTGAAGCTCTAACAGAGGGAGACTTTGAGGTGATGTCCCCGCTTACAGATGAAGAGCGGGAACTGTTCGGGTCGTTTCCACCTGCGGACGGCGCCCGCGAAGACTGCATCGCACGCATGCACAGGAAAGACGTCGCGATCGTCGGGCGCGCAATCGCTTGGCAGGTAATACGTGACTGTCTATCAGATGTTAAACATCCAAAGAAAGCGAATCATAGCCTAGACAACAGACGCGGCTGCTATATGAGGATTACCTTTTCCTCGGCGAATGATGAGCGCAAGCGGCCATGTGTGACGGTCGCATTTGAAACGGTAACAACGAGAGAGGGATACCAGCGTTCATTTTCCAATACTTGGTCAATCGTAAGCGCACTTATGCAGGAAGCCGGTGGGAGCGTCAACGAAGTATTCAATCAAGGGATTTTGCGTAGAGAACTAACATTTCCGGCGCATCGCGTTCGCCAAGGAGGTTGAGATGGCATTGCCACCTACAAGAGGTCACGTACTAGTATGCGATGACAATCAAAAGAACTATGAAAAGCTCAAGAAATATCTAGAGAGTGAGGGATTTGTTTGCGGGGAGAGAGTTTCTACGGAAACAGAACTTAGGCAGGCACTTACTATCGCCGAGTCAAGCAGGACGTGGTATCAGTTTGTCATGCTAGATATGGACTTAAGCTTTAGCGATGAGCCAAAAGCAACTGGTCTTAGTGTCTATCATAGCGTTCTGCCTGACTTCCCAAATGAGACATACATAATTTATTCGTCACATGACGCCGACGAGTACCGGGCTGAAATCAATCGGCTTATGTATAGGGATGTCAAATTCGTTCTGTTAGATCAACTATTGAAAGAACGCAATATTCGGTTGCATCTATCCGGATTGATTTCGAATTCAAACGCCCAGCGCGTATTCCTCGTTCACGGGCGCAATCATACTTTGAGAGACAAGGTACATCGACTACTCACTGTCGGATTCGGTTTGGAAGTGGTTGGATGGGAAGATGCCCGTGAGCGAGTAAAGACAGCACGCCCATACATCTACGAAATCGTAATGGCTGGAATCGAGATGTCACACTTGACCCTTGTGCTGTTTTCCGATGATGAACAGGTGGAACTTAGGGGAAAATTCAAGTCAAGTACTGAAAAGGGCGACAAACGCGAGAGGCGGCAGGCGCGCGCCAACGTCTTTATCGAAGCTGGCTATGCTATGGGAGTCCGACCTCGCAGGACCCTGTTCCTAGAATGGCCCGAAAGCTCAAGGGCGACTTTTGAGGCCCCGAGCGATTTTGCCGGAATGCATTCCATTAGATTCGACGAAAGCGCAGGCAAGAGAGATGTCTTGCGTCGTCGCCTCGAGTCTGCACGTTGTTTGCTCAAGATGAAATCGAACTGGGACACCATACCCCTGAGTTAGCGGTGCCCGTTGGGTACTCTGAGGCGGGTCGCAGCCAGAACAGGCGTGTGTCGGATTGGTTCGCCTCGACGGGTCCAGTCAATTGGCTGTGCGAAATTTATAGTCGTCTTCTCGGCCTAGTAGCGTCGTATTCGTCCTGTTTTTGCCGCCCAACAGGGCCGCTTTCCCGCGTATCTTTTATCGGACATATTTCATGTTTAGACCCATCTTATAAAGCTGACCAACACGCCACCACCCAGCATAGCCTGGACGGTCTTCAAACATACGTATCGCCTTCATGCGATGGAGCGATTCACGCACCGATTTTTCACTAAATTTGGTCTTGGCACATAGTTGGGCAACGAGAGCTTCATGCTCAAAAGGAGTGCTCAAGCCATTAAACGCCGCGACAAACTTCGCTACCTTTGACTGATCATCAGCATCCGCATTCGCGGACGGCTCGTCGAAGTTTAGCGAAAGTAGGTGCGACAGTTCCTGTTTCGTTTCGCTGATGAACTCGCCCGACGCATCATCGTATGCTTGATTGAGAAGTGTTGAACTGACTCTCCCATCTGAATCAATGGGATCGTTTGAGGCTGCGGCCAGACGATCTAGTTTCTTAAGGAATGAGAGGTAGAGACGCGGATAGAACGTAGCCTTATTGGTATCGTCTCCGCCCGTATCAGAGAAATAGAGCCTTAGGAAGGTGGCAGTAGATAAGTTATTCCGTCTCAGCCTCTGGGGAAAAATCCTTAGTAAGAGCTCTGTCGCGCTCTGCTCAGACAGCGCACCACGTTCTACACGCGACCATTGTTCAGCAATCTCTTTGCAAACGTCTGGAAACTGATTTTGAATCCAGTCAAGCGTAGGGATGCGCGAAATTGCAAAGTTAAGAATCGAAGCGGCGCTCCACTTTAATGTAACGCTACGCCCTTCCATCTGCTGTTCGATGTTCTGTATGGAATCAGTCGCAAGATCCTCTCGAACGAACGCTCGAAGACCAACCTTGCTGGCAAGTGACGTGTCATTCTGAATCGTGCTCATCAATTCGAACAGCGATCCGACAAACTGTTTGATGCTTGCAGCTGGCACTAGAGTTTCTAAGCCATCAATTAGGAAAACTCGGGGGCCGGGCAAATTGACAATAAGAGATTTGATCTTAAGTCGATCTGCTAACACCTTAGGGTCCAGATCTTGTGACGCATACTCCGCTAGTACCTGCGGAAGTCCGATATTCGACGGGCGCTCAACGGCAGCCCGGAGAAGCGACCACCAGAATATGGGCGCATCGAATTTACATTTTTCAAGCCATGCTTGTGCTTCTACCGATTGGCTTTGAAGTGCAGAAGTTCCTTCTTCATCCGCCGCCACCAAAATGGGCGTGCCTAGCTGGCGCACATAGAGTTCTTTAACGAGTCGGGTTTTGCCTGTTCCCTTTCGCCCCAATACATAGGAATAAGGATTTCCAGAGAAAAAGAGCTTCTCGATCTCAGGAATATGGATGAACTGCCCTGGGTCCTTTGCTCCAGATAGCGACGATCCTCCATGTGATTGAACGGTAGATGCTGGAGAAAAGGATGCCTTGGTTGCGTCCCTTCGACGCCCTAGTGGCAGCGCTAAAGCTTCACGCAGCAAGTTCAACGAGGCAATGTTGTCTGATTGAAGTTTAGATACGCTTGGCAACGATGGTTCCAGTAGCGCGCGGTCAAGATACCAATCTATCCAATTCAGCGACAAATCCTCAACTGACGCCACGCCACCAGAGGTTTCGAGTACACCTGCGAGTTCGCTCAATAGGGCATCCCGCAGGCGTGCCTCAACAGGTGAAGCCGCCGCTACCGCCGCTCGATTGGGGTCGAGCGAAAAGCTAACGAAGACGCCAGGTACAGATGATGTGTTGGAAAATATCGAGCGAACAACCCGCCGCAACTCCGATGGAACGGTCGCAGTGTTGAAGTCAGTTCTAGCAAACACGACCGCTGATCCAGGCAGATTGCTCATAAGTGGCAGGACGGAAGATGCGATACCTGTACGATGATCCACCATAACGACATCGTAGTCGTCCCCGTGAGCTGACAATGCTTCTTTAAGCCCTATGGCAGCATTCTCGAAAATTCGAGTGTCCAAGGGCGCGGTTGCCACTAGCAGCGCGAAATCTAGATCAGCTCCTTCAATTCTTGGCCGACACGGCAAAAGATCAATTCGTCCTGTAGATTGGCCGGAGTAGGCACCTGCAATTGGGGAGAAAGTTTCAGCCCACCCACATAAACCCATTAAAGTCTGTGAGAACTGATCTGCAGATACGCCAAACAAGAGATCCAAAGACGGCGCCTCAATATCAGCGTCGACTAGCAGAACTCGGTGGCCATCATCCGCCAAGGCCTTCGCCAACAAGGCAAGCACACTTGACCGGCCTTGCCCACCTTTGTAACCATAAAAGTGGACAAACTGCTGTTTAGGGCACGCTACTGAATGGCGCTGCTTTGAAGAGGTTGAGGTTCCGAGAAACGAGGATACCCAAGTTGGGTGCCGAGCTAACGTGACCCATTTTTGCTTAGCATCCGCCTCTTCGCGCGTCAGCGGATTCACTGATATTGGCAGCTTGGACATGATTCTCGCAAGAGACACCGGGCGAGCATCGTTTTCTTGTATGAGGAGTTCCTCCAGTCGCGCCAAGCGAGCATCGTTGTCGAGAAGCGCGAATGTTGAGCTAACCGCATCAACATGAAGTGTAGGTGGAACAAAAGCAATCGTTACCTGTTCCAGCGCAGGTGGCATATGGTCATCCCTTGGCGTCGCAAGGGCTTGCAATAGCTCGATAGTTTCGGAAATTGACATCACAATTGAACTCCTAGCGTAGCGCCATGTGTGACTAGAAAAACACGCAAATTATTGCAAGTCGCTTCAAGTGCAAAGACGCGCTTAATAGGTGTTTCATCTACTCCACCCCAATCCCCATGCTGCCTGCTATACCTAATGAAAGGGTAATTGTGCCCGGGTACGCCGATTGGGCTCCCTTGCTTTCCTTGGCATGTAATTGCGCTTAGATCCGTTTTTAACTGCGCAGAGAATGATGAAAGTTGCGCTGATACGACTGACGTCGGAGCCATTGCATTCGCAGCGAATTGGAGCATTGTAGGAACATCATGCCCGCCATTCTGAGCCGGGATATTGGCATCTTTCAACGCGAGTTCTATCGCAACAAGTATGCAATAGGCACTTAGCAGAGGTTCTTGCGTTGCCGGATTCAGAAAAGCTCTTTTGTTTGATGTAAAAGACATATCCGAAAATATTCCCAGTAAATCTTCCCATGGTACCAATGGAGAAGCCTGATAGATATCGATTGTCTCACGATGTCCTGGCCTTACAGGAATGGAATTACATATATGGGATTATTTTGTGCTTTGCCTCCTAGAAGTCTTCGACGACCGACTGCACTCCGGAGTATTGTAGGCTGCATAGATTCAGTAGCCATTGATTACTGAGCATATGTTCGAGAGCCGCGTTAGCCAAGCAACGCCCACTCGACTGGAATTCAGGAACTATCCGCCCCAACCATCACGCCGCCCTCAACCCAGATATTTCCCGCGCCTCCCCCGCCGTCGCCGGCCGCCGCCCGTAACGGTCGCACACATCCACGATCTTCGTCACCAGCTCGGCATTGCTCGCCGCCGGCCGCGCCGGGTCGAAGTGCAGCTTGTCTTTCAGGGCGGTGCGGCAATGGCCGCCCGCTTCGAGGCACCACTGCTTGACCTCGAACTGATAACGCGAGCTGCCGGCGGCGACCCGGATTCATTCATACCAGACCCCCCGTCCCGCCCCGTGCTGCTTTAGCTGCCCCTGCTTGACCAAGGCCCGGAAATGCTGCTTGAGTGTGTTGCGATTGCCGCCGGTCAGCCGGATCGCATCGCCCATCGTCACGCGTCCGTGTTCCCTCGCGAACTCGACGATCTGCAGCGAGAGTGCGGGCAATGCGGCCAGCACGATTTTTTCGCGTTCCACCTTGCGATTCAGGCGTCGCACCTGCTCGGCCAGCGCGCGCAGGAAGAAGACCAGCCAGGGCTGCCAGTTCGGAGCTTCGGTGCGGATCGTGCCTTGCGTCTGCCGCAGCGCGAGGTAATAGGCTTCCTTGCTCTGCTCGATCACGCTTTCCAGCGAGCTGTAGGGCACATAGGCGTAGCCGGCCTGCAGCAGCAACAGCGTGGTCAGCACCCGGCTCAGGCGTCCGTTGCCGTCCTGAAAAGGGTGGATCTCCAGAAACACCACGACCCAGATGCCGATCAGCAGCAGGGGGTGGAGCCGCGCGGCGGCACGCTCGTCGTTGAACCACGTGACCAGTTCAGTCATCAGGCGGGGCGTATCGAAGGGCGTAGCGGTTTCGAACACCACGCCCAGCTGCTTGCCGTCCTCGTCGAAGGCGACCACGCTGTTGGTGGATGTCTTGTAGTTGCCCCGATGCATGGCGTCTTTCTCGCTATAAGTCAGCAGATCACGGTGCAACTGCTTGATGTGGTTCTCGGTCAGCGCGATGTCCGGCCAGGACGAGAAGACCAGTTCCATGACCTCGGCGTAGCCTGCCACCTCCTGTTCGTCGCGGGTGGCGAAGGACTTGATCTGCAGCCTGGACAGCAGACGCTCGACTTCACGGTCCGACAGCCGGCTGCCCTCGATGCGGGTGGACGAGCCGATGCTCTCGATGGTGGCGACGCGCAGCAGGGCCGAAAGCCGGTCCGGCGCCAGGGCGCCGAGCGCGCGCCAAGCCCCCTTGAACTCATCGATGCCGGCGATGAGGCCAAGAATCTCGGGGGTGATCTGGATGGCGTCGGAGCGGATCATGGCAACCAATACTACACCCATTTACACCCATTCTGTCATGGGCGGTCGGCGCATTGATCAAGGCATACACGGCGGCCGGTGTCTCGCCAAGGGGCAGGGATCACGTCTGAGTACGGCTCAGAGTCTGTGAATTCATTGGCACCGGCCTCCCCAACCGTCATTCCGGCGCAAGCCGGAATCCAGTGCGCACTGCTGGTAGCCGTGATAGCGATCAGATAAAGAAGCTGGACCCCGGCCTTCGCCGGGGTGACGAGTGCGGAAATGGTCGGCCACGGCAGGCGTTGTGCGCGACTTGAATTCCTTGACTGTCGATGGTATAAACCACGGTATATACCATTCTGCAAGGAGCCTTGACATGCATACCGCCAAGCTATTCAAGAACGGCCGCAGCCAGGCCGTGCGGCTGCCGGCCGAGTTCCGCTTCGAGGGCGACGAAGTGCTGATCCGGCGCGACCCGGACACCGGCGATGTCATCCTGAGTCCGCGCAACCGCAAGTTCTCGGACTGGTTGAAGCTGCGTGACAAGCTGATTGCCGAAGCACCCGAGGAATTCGAAAACTTCGATATCCCGCGCGACCTGGAACCGCCCGTCGAGCGCGAATGGCCGTGAGCGGCACACCCCGCTACCTGCTCGATACCAATGCGGCGTCGGCCCTGATACGGGGGGCGGGCAGTCAGCCATTGCAGGATTTGGTCATCGAATATGGCGCCTGCATCTCGGTCATCACCGAAGCCGAATTGCGCTTCGGTATCGTGCGCCGGCCCGAAGCCACCCGCCTGGCCAAAGCCGTCGAGAATTTCCTGCAAGACATTCCCGTCTTGCCCTGGACGTCCGCAACCGCCAAGGTCTATGCGAACCTGCGCGCCCGCATGGAAATCCGTGGCCTGAGTCTATCCGCGATGGACCTGCTCATCGCCGCACACGCCCTGACGGAAGACTGCACCCTTGTGAGCGCCGACAAAGTGTTCGCCCACGTGCCCGGCCTGCGCGTGCTCGACTGGTCGGCGAGCTCGGCGACAAGGAAAGCCGCGAAGTCGCCCAAAGCGAGCTGAGCACTTTTGGAAAGTCGGCGCTGGCGGTACGGCGGTTGTTCGGCCACAACGGTCGTACTGTCCAATACAGAAAGTCGGCGCTGGCGATACGGCAGTTCTCAGCCTAAGCGGCCATTCGCATAACAGGCCTTCGGCACTACCGCGCCAGTTCAGGGGCGCGGGGTGGCTTTAGCGCGCAGTGCCTTCCGCAACGCCAGCCTGGGTCGCTCTTCGTCGTTTGGGCGCCGCCGGCACAAGCTCGATCTTGAGCGTGCAGCCGACGGCGGCGGCGTATCGCTTTAGCGAGGCCACCGAGGGCGCATGCTTGCCCGCGGACTCAAGACGCGAGATGGCGCTCTTGGTGGTGCCCATGCGGTCGGCGACCGCTTCCTGGGTCAGACCGGCGCGAGCGCGGGCGGCCAACATTTCATGGGCGAGAGCGTATTCGACCCCAAGCGCTTCATAGGCTTCGCCAAAGCCACGCCGCTTGGCTGCCTTTTCAAGGAAGGCCTTGTGATCGTGAGCCACAGCCTGGAATTTCAGATCAGCCATTTTGAATCTCCTTCAATCGCTTCCGAGCGAGTTTGACTTCACGGTCCGGCGTTTGTTGCGACTTCTTGATAAAGGCATGCAGAACGATCACACGCCGCCCGACGAGAAAACAATAGAACGCCCGGCCAATACCCGAGCGACCGCGCGGCCGCAACTCGAACAGGCCGTCGCCGAACGCTCGCGAATACGGCAGCTTCAGGTTGGGGCCATGCTCGATCAGCAATTCGACGATTCGCGCGTAGTCCGCGAGAACATCGACCGGCCAGGATTCGATCTCGGCCAGCACTCGGAAATGGAAGTACTCAACAGAAAATGCCATGGATGCAGGTTAGCAATAATGCGAACTTTCGTCAATGCGGCTTCGAGTCGACGTCAGGCCGCTTTGGAATACAGCGCGGTTTCCAGTTCGCGGATGGCGGCAAGCTAGTTCTGCTTGCCGCCGAAGAGCTTGACGATCGGCGTTGGCATTGACCAGCGCCTGGCGCATGCGCTCGGCGTGGTCGATGTTTTCGCAGAAGACGATGGTCTTGACGAAGCGGTCGGAGGCTTCCTTGCTCTGCTCGATCACGCTTTCCAGCGAGCTGTAGGGCACATAGGCATAGCCGGCCTGCAGCAACAGGAGTGTGGTCAGTGCCCAGAGTCGGCGCTGGCGACACGGCGGCACGGCGGCAGCGCCGCCGGCTGGCCTTGCCGCGATCAGCCCTTCGGCGGCGACAGTATCTGCGCCATTGCGTCGGCCGCCGCGCGCAATTCGGGAATGCAGGTCAGCAGTTCGTCCAGCGAGCGGCGTGCCGTCGGCGCATGGCAGGCAACGGCCGCCACCAGCTTGCCGTCGTTGCCGCGCACCGGCACCGCCACGGCGACCATGCCGTGCACGAATTCCTCATTGTCGATGCCCACCCCCCGCCGGGCGATCCGCTCCAGTTCCGCTTCGAGCTCGCGGCGATCCGTGATCGTGCGCGGCGAATGCCGGGTCAGCGCGAGCTGCGCCAGGATGCTGCGCCTCTCCAGCACAGGCATAGCCGCAAGAAAAAGCTTGCCGCTGGCCGTGCAATGCATCGGCACCCAGGTGCCGGGTTCCAGATGCATGCGCAGGGGCGCCGTGGTGTCTATGCGCTCCACATAGAGCACGCGCCCGGCATCGGGCACGGTCAGATTGCAGGTTTCGCCGAGCGAGCGGACCAGGCCTCGCAGAACGGCGCGGCACTCGCGCCGGATGTTGGAGCCGCGCAGCACCCGGAGGGCGAGGGTCGTCGACCGGGTGCCGGGGACATAGCCGCGCTCGGCCGGCATGTACAGCAGATAGCCACGCATTTCCATCGACCGCAGCAGGCGCATCAGCGTGCTTTTCGGCACCTTCATCATGTGGGCCAACTGCGCCAGGGTCAGCGGCTGGGACGATTCGCTGAGGATTTCCAGAACGGTCAGCGGCCGCAGGCGCCTGATGTCCTCGCTCGAATCCGCATCATGGGCTGCCTGCTCTTCATTCGTCCCGGGCTCGACCCAGGCCGCAGTCCGATATCGACCCGTCTGGGTCGGCTTCTGTTTGATTTTTCCGCTCCTCTGCAGATACTTTCGGGGGCGACCGGTCTGCGCCGGTCGATGGTCAGGTCGAAGCATATTCCAGAATGCTGCTCCGGCTTGCACATCGAATCAGACGACCGGTCTTCCGGCTAGGCTCTGCGGATCAGGTGATTTTCCAATCGAACGACGCCAACGGTGGCCTCGGCCGCGGCACGTGCCGCGTCGATCTGCAGTTCGGAGTCGACCACCCCCCAAAGCTCCACTGCGCCGTCGGTGACCGTGACATTGACCAGATGCATCGGGAGTTCGGCTTCGTTCAGCGCTTTCAGCAGCAGCGTGCGCAGCGCCGAGTCCTCGACGCGAACACCGGTGGGCTTTTGCCAGGTCGCCACGCCGCGCAGCAGGTTGGCGCGGCTGACGATGCCGACCAGTTTGCCGTTCTCGATCACCGGCACGCGCTTGATGTGATATTTCTCCAGCATGGCGGCGATGTCGGTAAGCGGCGTGTCGGGCGCGACGGTAATCACGTCCTTGCTCATCACATCCCGCGCGCGCCGGCCGACCTCCCGCAAGTATTGCTGCGCCGGCTCCTCGGGCGTGGCGAGCAGGCGCAGCCACCACGACGGGCGGCGGCGTGTTTCCGCTTCGGCGCGGTGTATGAGGTCCCCCTCGCTGACGATGCCGATCAGATTGCCATCCGCGGCGATCACGGGAACGGCACTGATATGGGCGTCGAGCAGAGTCCGGGCGATCTCCCCCACGTCCGTATCGGGTGTCACGGTAAGGATCGCCGTTGTCATGACGTCTTTGGCTAGCATTCTGGATTCTCTCCGGTTTTAATTGCGGGTGACCAGCCAGGTCGCCAGTTGCGGGAAGGCCATGACCAGACCCACGCCGACGAGCTGCAGAACCATGAACTGGGACATGCCGGCATAGATATCCTTGAGCTCCCATTGTGGCACCACGCCCTTCAGGAAATAGGCCGACAGCGCGACCGGCGGTGAAAGCCAGGCGGTCTGCAGCGTCATCGCGACCAGGGTGCAGAACCAGATCAGGTCGATGTTCAGCGCCTGGACGATAGGCAACACGATGGGCACCACGATGAGCACGATGGGTACCCATTCGAGAGGCCAGCCAAGGACGAAGATCAGCCCCAGGATCACGACCAGCATCAGCGTCGGCGGCAAGGCCAGACTGGTCAGCAGGCTGGCAAGATACTCGGCGCTGCCCAGGCGGGAGAACACCGCGCCGAACAGATTCGATGCGGTCACCAGCATCAGGATCATGCTCGATACCTCGAGCGTCTGGAAGGCCGAGCGGCGAATCTTCGCGAATGTCATGCGCCGGCTCAGCAGGGTCAGGATGAACACGGCGGCGCAGCCCACCGCGCCGGCATCGGTTGGCGTGGCGATGCCCATCAGGATTACGCCCAGAGTGGCGATGATCACCACGATCACCGGCACGACGCCGATCACCAGATCTTTCACCACCGCCATCATCGAGGTCGCGCGCATTTCCGGCGGCAGCGCGGGGCCGAGCGCCGGATTGATCCAGCAGCGCACCAGGCACCATGCGGTAAAGATGGTGGAAAGCAGCAAGCCCGGGATCACCGCTGCGGCGAACAGGTCGGTCGCCGGTATCCCGACCACAGGCCCCATGACGATCAGCATTACCGAGGGCGGGATCAGGATGCCCAGCGTGCCGCCGGCGGCGATCGCCCCGGCACTCATTCGAGTGTCGTAGCCGCTCTTGATCATCGCCGGCCCGGCCATGACGCCGAGCAGGGTGACCGAGGAGCCGACAATGCCGGTGGCCGCCGCAAAAATCGTCGCGGTGATCAGCACGGCCAGGTACAACGAGCCGCGCAGTCCGGCCAGCAGTTGCTGTATGCCGGTGAACATTCGCTCCATCAGGCCCGACTGTTCGAGCAGGAAGCCCATGAACAGGAAGAAGGGAATCGAGGCCAACACGGTGTCCTTCATCACCGAGAAGGTCTGCAGCACCGCGAGATCGAACACCATCGGCCCGTAGGCGATGAAGCCGGCGCCCAGCGCAACGGCGCCCAGGGTGAAGGCGATCGGAAAGCCGATGAAAATGATGCCGAACAAGGCCACCAGGGCGACCAGCCCGAAAATTTCGTTGCTCATGTGGCCTCCCTGCCGAGGCCGGTCTGTCCTGCGCCTTCGGGCCAGCGCCCGCTGATCGCGGCATCGAGACTCTTGCACAATTCGGAAACGCCCTGGATCGCCAGCAGCAATCCGGTCAATGGCATTGCGGCCTTGAAGGGCCAGGTGATGGGCATCCAGGGGCTGCTGACGAAGCGTTCGCCCGTCATGAAAGCCTTGGCGAAGTAACCCCAGCCGAAGTAGAGAAATATCGCGGCGAAGGGCATGAACATCACGATGTAGCAAATCGCATCGACGATGCCCTGGGTGCGCGGCGACCATCCCGCATACAGCGAATCGGTGCGGATGTGTCCCTTGCGCTGCAGCGTGTAAGCCGAGCCGAGCATGAAGAAGGCGCCGTAGAGCATGAAGGTCATGTCGTAGGCCCACAGCGTCGGCGAATCGAATACGTAGCGCGCCACGACCTCGTAGACGAGCGACAGCACCATCGGGATGATCAGCCAGGCGGTCAGCTTGCCGGACCAGATGGCGATCGGATCGAGCGCGTGTGCGATGCGCAGGAGTGTTGAGGGATGTCCGGTCATGTGTCCTGTGTTCGAGAAAATTCCTGCAGTTTGAAGGCGGTGCACGGCCGCGACCGTGCACCGCTCTATCCGCGCGTGGCGGCGACTACTGTTTGTGGCTTACCGCTTCGGCGCCGAGGCCGTAATACAGCCCGTTGATCTTGGTCCAGTAGGGCACCACGATCTTGGCATAGGCGCGTTGCGATTCCAGGACTTCCTTGAACAGGGGATTGCGCGCCGCTTCGCGGTCATACACGAGATTGGTGGCCTTGAGGAAGGCCGCGAAGAATTCCTTCGGCGTGTCATGCACGATGACCTTGTGATCCTTCTGCAGCTTTTCCAGCGCCTTCGCATTGCGATCCACGTTGAAAGCGTAGGTTTCGGTGATGGTGGCCATCACGGCGCCCTCGATCACCGCCTTCAGGTCTGCCGGCAGCTTGTTCCAGACGGTCTTGTTGATCAGTATCTCGCCGATGTCCGACGACTGGTGCAGACCCTGCAGGTAGTAGTGCTTGAACACGTTGTGGAAGCCGAGGATCATGTCGTCCGCCGGGCCGATCCATTCGGCCGCGTCGATCACGCCGCGCTGTGCGGCCGGAACGATTTCGCCGCCCGGCATGGCTACCGCCGTGATGCCCATTTCCTTGAAGATCTCTCCCGTCAATCCGGGGGGCGAGCGGTACTTCATTTTCTTCATGTCGGCGATCGAGCTGATCGGCGTCTTGAACCAGCCGAACGGGTCGGGACCCATCGGCTGCATCATGAAGGGCTTGATGTTCATCTTCAGGCCGGACTCATAGAGTTTCTCGTAAAGCGCATTGCCGCCACCCTGCGACAGCCAGGCCATGTGCGAGATCTGGTCCATGCCGGTGCCGGCGCCTGCGGCCGGATTCGAGAACAGGGCCGCCGCGCTGTTCTTGCCCGACCAGTAGTGCGTCCAGGCAAAGCCGCCATCGACCACGCCCTTGTCCACCGCGTCGAGGATCTCGAAGGCGTTGACCACCGCGCCGTCGGGCAGGATTTCCATCTTGATGCGGCCGTTGGACATCTTGTCCACGCGGTCGCCGAAGCGCTTCATCAGGTCGAAATAGATGCTCGCGGTCGGAACCGCCGTCTGGATTTTCATCCGCGTCACTTGCTGGGCCTGTGCCATGCCGCCGGCGGTGACCAGCATTGCCGCGACGGTACCCAACAGGAATTTCCGTATCAAAGTCGCCATCATTGCCTCCTCCGTTGTGTAATAAAAACCGGAACCCCAGACCCATCGGGTCATCACGGCTCCACTATTGCCTCATGGGCAATTCCTTATCGACAAGCATCCTCGCGAATCATGTCGGCGGCCTTTTCGGCGATCATTATGGTGGGCGCGTTGGTGTTTCCCGAGACGATCTCCGGCATGATGGAAGCATCGACCACGCGCAATCCGGAAATGCCGTGCACCTTGAGGCGCTCATCGACCACCGCCAGCGGATCGTTGCCCATCTTGCAGGTTCCCGCCGGATGGTAGATGGTCTGGCTGTAGCGTCTTGCGGCATCCAGCAATTCCTCGTCCGTCTGGAATTGGGCGCCGGGAACAAATTCGGAAAGAATGTGCGGAGCAAGCGCGGGCGCCTGGGCAATACGGCGGGCCAGCTTGATGCCGCCGATCACCACCGGATAGTCGCGTTCATCCGACAGATAATTCGGCTGGATCGCGGGATACACCCCGATATCCGCCGACCGAATCTGAACGCGTCCCCGACTGAAGGGGCGCAACTGGCAGACCGAAGACGTAAAGGCGGAAAACCGATGCGCGCCTTCGCCCGGCTTGTCAGCACTCAGGGGCTGCATGTGGAACTGGATGTCCGGCCGGGTCGCACCCGGGCCGGAGCGCGTAAAGATGGCGACCTGGCTCGCCGCCAGAGTCAGCGGGCCGGTACGCGAAAACAGGTACTGCATTCCGATCCACAACTTGTTGAACGGATTATTGACCTCGTCGTTCAAGGTGCGCTCGCGGGTCTTGAAGACCAGTCTTACCTGGAGATGATCCTGAAGGCTTTCTCCGACGCCCGGCAAGTCGAGCACCACCGGCACGCATGCGCGGTGCAGAAGATCGGCGGGGCCGACGCCTGAACACTGCAGAATCTGCGGCGAACCGATTGCCCCGGCCGACAGGATCACTTCCGCTTTCGCCGTGGCCTGCTGCAATTGCCCGCCCTGAATGAATTCGACACCGACGGCACGCCTGCCATCGAAGAGCACCCGTGTGGTCTGCGCGCGGGTTTCAACCCTCAGATTCGGGCGTCGCCGTGCCGGCTTGAGGAAGCCCCTGGCCGTACTCCAGCGGAAGCCCCTGTAGGCCGTTTGCTGGAAATAACTCACGCCTTCCTGTTCCGCGCCATTCGGATCGTCGTTGAAGGGAATGCCGAGTTCCTGGGCGGCTTTGACGAAGTGATCGGCAATCGGGCGATTCAGGCGGAGGTCCGAAACCTTTTGCGGCCCGCCGATGCCGTGATACGCGTTGGCCCCGCGCTCCTGGTCTTCCGACTTCCTGAAATAGGGCAGCACATCGTCGTAACTCCAGCCCTTGTTTCCCAAACCCGCCCAGCGATCGTAGTCTTGCCGCTGGCCACGGATGTACAGCAAGCCGTTGAGGGAACTGGATCCGCCCAGCACCTTGCCCCTCGGCCACTGCAGCTGGCGATTGGCGATGCCCGGATCCGGCTCGGTGACATAGCACCAGTCCAGCTTCGGGTCATGCATCGTTTTGAAGTAACCCACCGGAATATGTATCCAGGGATTCCAGTCTTCACCACCGGCCTCGAGGAGCAGAACACGAGTCAGGGGATCCTCCGACAGCCGATTGGCCAGGACACACCCGGCCGATCCGGCGCCGACTACGATGTAGTCGAAATCGAAAGACATCCCCTGCGTTCTCCTCTTTGTACGGTTCCGTTGCGCCGGACCGCCCTATAAATATGGAACGATATGTTTCAATAGTGCAGGGATGAACTATCTTCAAGATCGGTCTCTGCTGGCAAGAAAAATCGACAGGCAAGCAGCTTAATGAAACGGAATCCGAATCTATGACGTCAAAATCGTGATTGACCCTGTTTCCGTCAGAGGTTTACGGCCGCACGAACGGCGCCTCGCCAATGGGGGCAATGGACGGATATGCGACAGTGGAGAGAAGCGGACTTCGTTTTGTGTTGCGGAGGGTCCTGTCGCGGACCCATCCGCATCACGGCATCGTTCGTCGCGGCCGTCGTTCAGCGCTGGTTGCGCCCCACCGAGCGGCAGCCGATCAGGTTGTCGCTCTCGAAGTAGCGCAGGCCGGGCCCGCAGTCCATCTGCTGCGCGGGATAGGCGGGAGTGCAGGTAAAGGCGCCGCTGTCGCGGTTGTACGAGCCCTCGCGCAGCATCCAGCCGCTCGGGCAGTACTGCTGCTGCGGCGGCGCGGCGGCGCGCTGGCGGCCCTGACGTCCTTCGACCACGGTGATGACGGTCGAAGCGGAACCGCTGCAACCAAAGGTCGTCTTCACGCGCTGCCCCTTGGCGGTTACGGTGTACTGGCCCGGCGCGGAGAAGACGTGATCGAATTCGCGCGGGAGATAGCCGTCGGTCCTGCCGATGACGCGGGTGTCGGGCGAGCCGTTGTCGCCATACTCGATCCACATGCCGCAATCGGTGGCTTCATTGCCCTGGCCCGAGACACGGAACCTTACGTTGGCCTGGCCATTTTCCAGTACGACCCTGTCCGCATGCGGCGTGATCGTGGTGATGGTATCGGCCCAGGCGGCAGGCGCGAATGCGAGTGTGAAAGCGGTGACGGCGAACAGTGAAGATCGTTTCATGATGGGCTCCTTGGGGGTTGGTATCAGGCCGATGATGTCCCGTCGGTCCGCCGCATTCCGTGCGCTGGCGCGCATAGATACCCTTGGATGGCTTGGGTCGCCGTGTCGTCAGCGCCGACTCCTCTTGTATGCTTCAGCTTTTCGCCCATTCCCGCACCCGCCATGCCCCTGACCGCCCACGCCCGCAAGACCGCCCTTGACCTGATCGACTTCATCGACGCCAGCCCCAGCCCGTGGCATGCGGTGGCGAGCGCCGAGCAACGCCTGCTGGTGCACGGTTTCACCCGGCTGGAGGAGGGCGAGCGCTGGCAGCTCGCGGCGGGCGGGCGCTACTACGTGGTGCGCGGCGGCGGGTCGCTGATCGCCTTCGTGCCGGGCAGCCGGCCGCTGGCGGAAACCGGCTTTCGCGTCGTCGGCGCCCATACCGACTCGCCGGGCTTGCGGCTCAAGCCGAAGGCCGCACTGGGCGGCGACGGCCTGTTGCGCCTGGGGGTGGAGGTGTATGGCGGGCCGATCCTGGCCACCTTCACCGACCGCGACCTGGGCCTCGCCGGGCGCGTCGTGATGCGCACGGCGGCGGGGCCGCAGGCGCGGCTGCTGCGCTTCGAGCAGCCGCTGGTGCGGCTGCCCAATCTGGCGATACACATGAACCGCGAGGTGAATGAGCAGGGACTCAAGCTCAACAAGCAGACCGAACTGCCGCTGATCCTCGGCCAGTTGGGCGAAGGGGAGGACGCGGAAGCCCGCTTGCGCAAGCTGCTGGCCGATGCCGTTCAGGGAGAGGCGGCAGACCTGCTGAGCTTCGAGCTCGCGGTCTATGACGTGCAGAAGGGCTGTTTGTGGGGGGCGGACGAGGAGTTCATCGCCAGTCGCCAGTTGGACAACCTGGCGTCATGCCATGCCGCGCTCGCCGCGCTGATGGCGACCCAGCAGCCGACGGCGACCTGCGTGGCTGCCTTGTTCGACCACGAGGAGGTCGGCAGCGAGAGCGCCGCCGGGGCGGGCGGCAGCTTCGTCACCGATGTGCTGGCGCGCATCGGCCTGCAGGCTGGACTCGACGGCGAGGACAGTCTTCGCGCGATGGCGCGCAGCTTCTTCATCAGCGCCGACATGGCCCACGCCTGGCAGCCGAATTTCCCCGCTGCCTACGAGCCCGACCACAAGGTGCTGATGAACGGCGGGCCGGTGATCAAGACCAACGCCAGCCAGCGCTACAGCACCCGGGCGGAGACGGCGGCGCGCTTCATGGGCCTGTGCGAGCAGGCCGGCGTGCCGTGCCAGCAGTACGCGCATCGCAGCGACCTGGGTTGCGGCAGCACCATCGGCCCGATCGTCGCCGCACGTCTGGGCATCGCCAGCGTGGATATCGGCTCGCCCATGTGGGCGATGCACAGCGCGCGAGAGAGCGCCGGCGCCCATGATCAGGCCTACATGATCGCCGCGCTGACGGCGGGGTTTGGAAGCTGAGCGGAAGCCGGGCGGAAGTTAGCGGGATTTGAGACGGATCTGAGCTGGAGCTGCGCACCGTCGTTTGATGGGCGGCGAGTTGTGTGTCCTGGCGCACGGACCGCCAAAGCAAGCATGTGAATACTGCCAAGTTCAGGGGCAGCGTGCCGGTCGCTTTTTTGGCTGGCATTTCCGTCGTTCCCGTACTGCAGCGCTTGCCATGGGACATTTTCCGCAATGAAAAGCCCGTCCTCCGACCATCCCGCAAAGGCGCGCGCCTCCGATGTCTCTGGCGAGCTTGCGCTCAAGGCTCTACGGGTATCCGAAAGCCGCTACCGCCGCCTGTTTGAAACCGCTCAAGACGGGATTTTGCTGCTTAACGCCGATACGGCCCAGATCGAAGACGTCAACCCCTACCTTATCGCGATGCTGGGCTACTCGCACGAGGAGTTCCTGGGGAAAAAGCTTTGGGAAGTCGGTCCGTTTGCGGACATTGCGCAGAGCAAGGAGATGTTCGCGGAGCTGCAAACGCAGGGGTATGTCCGCTACAACGATCTCCCGCTCAAGAAAAAGGCAGGGACAAAAGTCCCCGTTGAATTCGTCAGCAATACTTACGACTGCGAAGGCATCAAGGTAATTCAGTGCAACATCCGGAACATTACCGAGCGCCATGCAGACCGCGCCAAGATCCAGCGGCACACGCAACTCTATGCGACACTGAGCCAGTGCAACAAGGCCATCGTGCACTGCGCCAACGAGGGAGAGTTGTTTCTGCAAATCTGTCGTGTCGCAGTGCAGTTCGGCGGCATGAAGATGGCGTGGGTCGGCATGATCGACCCCGAGACCCGCACAGTGCGGCCGGCGGCCAGCTTCGGTGATGACGGCGGGTACCTTGGCGACATAACTATTTCGGTGGATGCCGATAGCCCGTTCGGGCGAGGCCCGACCGCCACTGCCATTCGCGAAGACCAGCCGTTCTGGTGTCAGGATTTCCTGAGTGATCCGGTAACGGCGCCCTGGCATGAGCGCGCGGCGCTCGCCGGCCTGGCCGCATCTGCCTCGCTGCCCTTGCACAACAAAGGGATTGTCATCGGCGCTTTCACCCTGTATTCCGGCGAGGCCAACGCCTTCGACGAATTGGCGCGCGACCTGCTGGTTGAAATGGCGAGGGATATCAGCTTTGCGGTGGATAACTTCGACCGCGAATCCAGGCGCACGCAGGTGGCGGCGGAAATCGAATTCAAGAACACGATGCTCCAGACTCAGCAGGAGACGTCGCTCGATGGCATCCTCGTGGTCGGCGAGAACGGACAGATCATTTCCTACAATCAACGATTCACTGACTTGTGGCGGCTCTCACCGCAGGTCGTGAGTACTGGTCGGGATGCTCCCGTGCTCGAGGCAGTTGTTGCCCAAGTCGAGAATTCAGAAGTGTTTGTCGCCCGGATCAAATATCTGTACGAGCACCGCGATGAAATGAGTCGCGAAGAAGTGCAGATCAAAGATGGAAGGATAGTCGACAGATATTCGGCTCCGATGATCGGAGCGGACGGCAAGTACTATGGACGCGTCTGGTATTTCCGCGACATCACCGAGCGCAAGAAATCGGAAGCCAGAATCAGATACCTGAATCGTGTATATGCCATGCTGAGCGGGATCAACACGCTGATCGTGCGGGTGCGTGACCGTGACGAACTGTTCAGGGAGGCGTGCCGCATCGCAGTGGAGACAGGCGGATTTCGTATGGCCTGGTTGGGCGTGCTTGATCTGCGAGTAATGAAAATTGTGCCGGTCGCCTCGGCCGGCTTGAACGAGGAGTTCTTGACCGGCCTCGCAGAACGCTATTCAGCGAGCGAGCTCGGGTCACCGGGAATACCCCTGACAACGCGTGCGCTGACGGAAAAGACCATCGTCGTGGCCAACAATCTGGAAAGCAACCCGACGGTCGTGTACCGAAAGGAACTTGTGGAAGCAGGAATTGGATCCATGGCCATCTTGCCGCTCGTGGTGTCGGATGAAGCGGTTGGCGTGCTTACGCTGTATTCCGGCGAGAGTGAATTCTTTCGCGAAGAGGAGTTGACGCTCTTGATGGAACTGGCCGGCGATATCGCGTTCGCGATAGAGCACATCGACAGGCAGGACCGGCTCGATTTCATGGCCTACTACGATGAACTGACGGGACTGGCGAACCGCAGACTGTTTCTCGACCGAGTAACGCAATACATACGCAGCGCTGCCAGTGGCGGGCACAAGCTTGCCGTGTTCCTGATCGATCTGGCGCGCTTCAAGAACATCAACGACAGTCTCGGCCGGCCGGCCGGCGATGCACTCCTGAAGCAGGTGGCGGAATGGCTGACGCGCAATGCGGGGGGCGACGCCAATCTGCTGGCGCGCGTGGGGTCGGATCATTTTGCTGCGGTACTGCCGGAAGTGAGGCAGGAAGGAGACGTGGCGCGGCTTATCGAGAAATCAATGGAGGGTTTGCTGGACAGTCCGTTCCGCCTCAATGACGCCGTGTTCCGCATCGCCGCCAAGATCGGAGTCGCACTGTTTCCGGATGATGGTGCCGATGCCGAAACCTTGTTCAGGAACTCAGAGGTGGCGCTGAAAAAGGCCAAGGCGAGCGGCGAGCGGTACCTGTTTTACACGGAGGAGATGACGGCAACGGTGGCCGGCAAGCTCACCTTGGAGAATCAGCTGCGCCAGGCGTTGGACAACGGAGAATTCGTGCTCCATTACCAGCCCAAGGTGAAGCTCGCGAGCGGGAAGCTCACCAGCGCCGAGGCGCTGATCCGCTGGAATGATCCGCGCACCGGCCTGGTGCCGCCGGGCCGCTTCATCCCGATCCTGGAGGAAACCGGATTGATCTATGAGGTCGGGCGCTGGGCGCTGCGCCAGGCCATCGCCGACTACCTTCGGTGGCGCGCCGCGGGGCTGGCTGCCGTGCGTATCGCGGTGAATGTATCGCCGTTGCAACTGCGCAATCGCGGCTTTGTCGACGAGATCAGGCAGGCAATCGCCATTGATGAGCACGCGGCGGCCGGACTGGAACTGGAGATCACCGAAAGCCTGATCATGGAGGACATAAAGCACAACATCGCCAGCCTGCAGGCTGTCCGCGCCATGGGCATCAGCATCGCCATAGACGACTTCGGCACCGGCTTTTCCTCGCTCAGCTATCTCGCCAGGCTGCCGGTGGACACGCTGAAGATCGACCGCTCGTTCGTGATCGACATGACTGGCGGGGCCGAGGGGCTGGCACTGGTGTCCACCATCATCAACCTCGCGCATTCGCTCAAGCTCAAGGTGGTGGCGGAGGGCGTCGAAACGGAGGAGCAATCTCATTTGCTGCGCTTGCTGGACTGCGACGAAATGCAGGGCTACTTGTTCAGCAAACCCGTGCCGGGCGATGTCTTCGAGGCAAGATTCCTGGCGCCGTTTGTCCCCGGGTGACTGCGGCAGCCGGACGCAACGCGACCGGCGCGAATTCAGGTGTGGCGATGCCCGCCCAGCAAGGCCTCGCGCGCGACCGGGCTTTTCAGTTGCGCCAGCCACCACTGCAGTGCACGTCCCTCGCCGGGCTTGCCGCTCTTGCGCCAGGCGTAACTGACCTGTATCTGCCGTTCGGACCGCTCCACGCGCCTGGCCACCAGCCGACCCGAGTCGAGATAGGGCTGCGCCAGGCAGCCAGGCAGGAAACCGACGCCCAGGCCCCGGATCTGGGCATCCAGCTTGGCCGGCATGCCCGACACCGTGAACACGTCCTGGCCGGGCAGCAGGCCGATGCTGAGGCCGCTGCCGCGCTGAACGGTATCGGCCACCGCCACGGCACGGTGCAGGCGAATGACTTCGTCGCTCAGCGGCTCGGGCATTTTCGCCAGCGGGTGGTGGGGCGCCATGGCGAAGACAAATTGCACGCTGCCGAGCGATTCATGATGCAGGCCGGCCAGGGTGGTCGCGCCCATCATGACGCCGAGCGCCAGATCGGCCTGGCCGGAGGTCAGCGCCTCCAGCGTGCCGGAAAGGGTTTCGTCGCGCAGTTTTAGGCGCGTCGGCGGGCTCAGGGAGAAGAACGTCTCGCAGAGTTCCATCAGCGTGGCCCGGTTGATGATGCTGTCGACCGCGATCGTGAGTTGTGATTCCCAGCCGGTGGCGACGCGCTTGACGCGGTTGGCCACGGCGTCGATGTCCGCCAGCAGGCGCGTGCCCTCGCGCAGCAATTCGGCGCCGGCTTCGGTCAGGCGGGCCTGGCGCGAACTGCGGTCGAACAGCAGCACGTCCAGGGCGTCTTCCATCTGCCGCACGCGATAGGTCAGGGCGCTGGGCACCATGTTGCTGGCGCGGGCCGCCGCGGCGAAGCTGCCGCTCCTGGCAATCGTCTGCAGCATGGCCAGGGCATCGGGCGTCAATACATCGCGCGGCGTGGTCATGGGGCTCCAGTCAATTCAATTTATTTGAATGATGACATCAAACCGGCTGGCCCTCAAGGGCAGCGGCAATTCCTACAATTCACCCCATCGTCATCAACAGGGAGTTCAACCATGCTTACCCTTCGCAAAGCGCAAGACCGTGGCTACGCAGACCATGGCTGGCTCAAGAGCTACCACTCGTTCTCGTTTGCCGGCTACCACGACCCGGCCCATATGGGCTGGGGCAACCTGCGCGTGATCAACGAAGACCGTATCGCGCCGGGAACCGGGTTCGGCAAGCACAGCCACCGCGACATGGAAATCATCAGCTACGTGCTGTCGGGCGAACTGGCCCACCAGGACAGCATGGGCAACGTCGTCGGCATCCCGCCCGGCGACGTGCAGCGCATGAGCGCCGGAAAGGGCGTGACGCACAGCGAGTTCAATCATGCCAAGGACCAGATCACGCATTTCCTGCAGATCTGGATCGAGCCGAAGGTGACCGGCATTCCGCCCGGCTATGAGCAGAAGACCGTTCCGGCCGAGCAGAAGCGCGGCGCCTTGCGTCTGGTGGCCTCCGCCGACGGAGCGCAGGGTTCGGTCACCATCAATGCCGATGCGGCGCTCTACGCCGGGCTGTTCGATGGGGCCGAGCGCGCCGAACTGGCGCTGGACCCGGCACGCAAGGCCTATGTGCATCTGGTGCGCGGCGCCATCGAGGTCAATGGACAGCGTATCGACGCCGGCGATGCCGTCCTGCTGGAAAACGAAAACCGGATCGAGCTGAGCCACGGCACCGATGCCGAGGTGCTGGTGTTCGATCTCGCCGCCTGAACTACTTTACTCAACCGCAAATACTCGAGGAGCATGAAAATGGCAACAGTCGCAGTGGTTTATCACTCTGGTTATGGTCACACCGGACGCATGGCGCAGTCGGTCGCGGAAGGTGCGGGCGCTATGCTCGTCGCCATCGATGCCGAAGGCAATCTGCCCGAAGGCGGCTGGGAAACCCTGATGGCGGCTGACGCCATCATCATGGGCAGCCCGACCTACATGGGCACCGTGAGCTGGCAGTTCAAGAAGTTTGCCGATGCTTCGTCCAAGCCCTGGTTCAGCCAGCAGTGGAAGGACAAGGTGTTCGCCGGTTTCACCAACAGCGCCACCATGAACGGCGACAAGCTGTCCACCTTGCACTATCTGTTCACGCTGGCCATGCAGCACAGCGGCATCTGGGTCGGCACCGGCATGCTGCCGAGCAACGCCAAGGCGGCGCAACGCAACGACATCAACTATGTCGGTTCCTTCAGCGGCGCCATGGCGCAATCGCCGTCGGACAGCAGCCCCGCCGAAATGCTTCCGGGCGATCTCGAAACGGCCAGGTTGTTCGGCAAGCGCGTGGCCGAAACGGCAGCCAAATTCAAGGGCTGATCTGCGTTCGATGCTTCATCGCCGACAGAAGCCGGCCGGGTTTCGGTCGGGTTGCGGCCGGCTTCTCTCGGCTTTTTTGCGCCTATCCGGCCAGCCCGTCGTAGACCAGCTTCGCTCCGGCCGCCAGCAGCGTCCATGCCGTGACGAGGTTGAAGCCGCGCATGTCGACGGCATGGAGCAGTCGGTAGCCGACGAAGTAACCGATCGGGATCGCGGGTGCCAGCAAGAGCGAGACGCCGAGATTGGAAATGTCGAGCAGGCCGAGCTGGGCATAGGGGCCGAGCTTGGAGAAATTCACCACCGAAAAGAAAATCACCGTGGTGCCGACCAGGCGCATCTTGTCCATGTTCTGCGGCATCAGGTATTGCATGATCGGCGGACCGCCGGCATGCGAGACGAAGCTGGTGAAGCCCGACAGCGCGCTCCAGAAAACGCCCGGCCCGAAAGTCGGCGCTGACGGCACGGCGGTGAGACTGCTGCGCGCCGCACGAAAGCGGTCAAAGGCGAACAGCAGCGCCTCGATGCCGATCAGCAGCCGAATCCAGCGCGCATCGACATGACCGAAGGTGAGCCAGCCGAGCGCGATGCCGATCATGGCGCCGGGCAGGATGATGCGCAGATTGGCGGGGTCGGCGCGGCCGCGAAACACCACCAGGCCGATGGCGTCGATGGTCAGCAGGATGGGCAGCATCACGGCCGCGGCGAAGGGCGGCGCCACCACCAGCGCCATCAGCGGTACGCCGAGGCTGCCCGCCGCGCCGCCGAAGCCGGCCTTGGACATGCCGACCAGCACCGTGGCGGAAATCGCCAGCAGCCAGAAGGCGAGGGGCAGGGTGGTGGCGTGGTCGAACATGCGGGGCCTGGGCGCCGCGCAGGCGGCTAGCGGAAAGTGATGCGGCGAAGGATACCGGTGCCCGCCTTGAGGTGCAGGAAATAAGTGGTGCCGGCGGTGGCGTCGAAGGCGACGGTCTTCGCCGTGTCGCCGCAGAGCCGCTCGTCGGCTTGGGTTTCCGTGCGGCCGTTGTCGATGCGTGCGTTGCCTTCGGCCGCGCCGTCGAACTCGAGGACAAGCTGCCGCCGCCCTGCTGTAAGCGGGCCGAGTGGAATGAAGTAGGCGCCGGCCTGGGCGTTGCGCCAGAGCGCCAGTTCCGTGGCTTCCCAGACTCCGGTGGCCGGCCGATTGGCGGCCACCGGATAGTGGCCGCAGGTCTCTTTCACATGACGCAGCATGGCGAACAACGCAGCGGCTTGACCATCGGTCGTCGTGCCGAGGTAGCGTTCGATGTGCGAGCGCGCGGCAGCCGCGCCGGAATCAAAGCTCAATCGGGCGCTGCATTGGCCTTCGTGGCAGCTGCTGCAGACAGTGTGGAACTGGACGATGGTTTCGATCGAGGCGGGCGGCTGTGCGTCCGCCGCTACGGCCGGCAAGACCAGTGCCAGCGCGGCGAGGCCGGCGGCGGTTGCCCAGGTCACGCTCTTGTGGGTGCGATCAGGGGCGGCGAAAGTCGCCATGATCGTTAAACAAAGGGATTCCTGACACCCACGCCGGTTCCGCGAAAATCATCGACGTTGCGGGTAATCACTGTCAGGTCATGAATCAATGCAATCGCGGCAATCTGCTTGTCAATCGGATGCGCATGGTGGGGCGACATCAATCGGCCCCATACTTGGGCGCATGCCTCGTCAAAACTCAAAATGCGATCGGCGTAGTCGACCACGACGAGGTCCAGCCATTTCTCAAGCCTTCTGGATTGGGGCAAATCGCCGCGACGTCGAATGTTCTCAAGTCCGCGCCGAATCTCTCCAATCGTTTGTACCGCGAGATAAAGTTCATTGGCATCGGTTGTCTGAAGGAATTTCCGGACGCCAGGATTTGCCTTCTTGCCCTTTCGCGCCTCACTGATGACATTGGTGTCGACCAGATACATGCGGATTCCTAGCCATTCCGGAAATTGAAGTCGGCGTCTTCACCAACGTTCGGCATGTTCGACAGAACCTCGGCAACGGAGCGCCGCTTCGGTCGCTGCAGGACGGATTTCAGAATCTCGCGGTGTTCCGCTTCGGCGCTTCTGCCGTGAGCTGCAGCCATCTGTTTCAGAGCCAGGGCGACATCTTCGTCGACATTGCGAACCACAAGATTGGTAGCCACGTTGATCTCCCTATTTGCAATCAATGATAGCAGTCTACCGGAGTGCTGATTGCATTGCAATCAGATCGATGGCCTACAGCATTTCGACCACCCATTTCGTCACCGTGCCGGTGGCGTGAGCGCATTGCTTGCCGCGGGCGTCGTCGAAGGCCTTGTATTGCGCGGCATCCCACATGTCGTAGGTGCGGCCGGTGAATTGCTGCTGCAGTTCCTGGCAGGTGACGCCGCCGAATTCGGTGCGGAAGCGCTCGGTCAGCTCCCTGGCTTTCTTGAAATTGTTGATGTAGCGGCCGCGGTCGAGCTTGTCGCGGTCGCGCCCGTACTTGGCGCTCAGTGCCATCAGGCCGCCGGTAAGCGCACCACAGGCGCCCTCGCCGACCAAGCCGCCGCCACCGGAGAGGGCGTGGCTGGCCTTGATCGTCTGGTCGTCGATGATGCCGACGGTCTCCTGTACGGTGGCCAGTACGCATTGCGGGCAGCAACCGTAGTCGAGTTCGTACTTCACGGCTTTGTCGTAGGCTTGTTCGCCGAGCGACTTCGGGTCCTGGTCCATGACGATCTCCGGTGCATTAGTTTTATCTAATATACTCCTGCTGCGCCCGTCAATCCAGCGTGAGCCTTGATGTTTCGCCAACAGGAAAAGGGAGTTCGTTCATGAGCCAGGAAATCCGCTGGAACACACGCTACACGGACGCCGGTGACGACTATCTGTTCGGCACCGACCCCAACCGCTTCCTCGTACATCGCGCGGAACTACTGCGCAATGGACGCACGGCGGTATCGGTTGCCGACGGCGAAGGGCGCAACTCGGTCTGGCTGGCCGAGCAAGGCCTCGATGTGACGGCCGTCGAGATTTCTCCGGTCGCCGTCGAAAAGGCACGCCGCCTGGCTGCTGGCCGCAAACTCGATATCCGCTTTCTGCTGGCCGACATGCTGGCGCCGGACTGGCCCCCGCAAGACATGCACAACGCATTCGACTGGGTGATCGGCGTCTTCATCCAGTTCGTCGGCGCCGAGGATCGCACGCGGCAATTCGCGGCCATGAAGCAACTGGCGCGGCCGGGCGGACGCATCCTGCTGCAGGGTTACACGCCGAAACAGCTCGACTACCGCACCGGTGGTCCGGGCGATCTCGAAAATCTCTACACCCGCGAGATCCTGCTCGATGCGTTTGCCGGCTGGGAGATCGAGGAGCTGGTCGATTATGAGGACGAGATTGCCGAGGGCATGGGCCACAAGGGGCGTTCGGCGCTGATCGGCTTCGTTGCCCGCAAGCCCTGATCCGCCGTATTTCTGGTGGATTGATCCGTCAATGACGCCGGACTTTATTTAAGTCTGGCGCCGGAGAGCCCGCGAGGATGGCAGCAATCGGCCTGCAAGAGACATTCAGTTTTCAATTGCGAATGAGTGCTACGGACTGCCAACGGCCGGCTGACATCCCAAGGAGGCGCAACAGGCATTCGCGGTCGTCACAAACACTTTCCGGTCAAACAGCAATAATAATCTTTCGCAATAAATAATTTAGGCGTAAAGTGGTCGGTGCTCCAGCAAGCATCCGAAGGATTGGCCGTTCGAGCCGATCCGCGAGTTCACATTGGGCCCTCCGGGCTCTCTTTCTCGGTTCAGACTTTTACCACATCAATAAGTAGGGCGTTCGGGCGCGGAAACGATTCCGTATCCGCCACTTGCCATGCCCCAGCGCTTCCCCCCGAACACTGAAGGACTAGATAGATATGAGCGCCAAAATTTTAGCGAGATTGCATTTCGCAAAGGCAGGACTAATCGCGGCGGCATTGCTGGCCGCCAGCCAAGCATTGGCAACCGAAGCCGGCTTGCGCCGATTCGTCGCCCCCGCTCAGAGCCGCGGCCAGGAATCAATTAATGTTGCTCTTTTCTATCCGACTCAAGACGACGCCAAGCCCATACCGATGGGGCCTTTCACGCCGACAGTCGCCATCAACGGCAAGCCGGATGCGAAAGTCAAAGGCTTGATAGTGCTGAGTCATGGCAACGCCGGCAGCGAGCTAGGCCACAGCGGTCTTGCCGAAGCGCTAGCAAAAAATGGCTATCTGGTAGCTGCCATTAAGCACCCGGGTGATAATTGGCAAGACCAGTCGCTGCTTGGCGTGCCGGGCGGCTACTACTTTAGCGAGCGTCCCCGGCAGGCGTCTCGGGCGATCGATGCGATCTTGAGCGACCCGGAATGGATGCCGCGCATTGCCGTCGATGCTCATGGCCCGCGCGTCGGCGCGGTGGGTCACTCAGCCGGTGGCTACACTGTACTGGCGCTAGCTGGCGGCACCCCGGACCTCAACCGCATCGTCAGTCATTGCAAAACGAGCAGTGATGACCCCATTTTCTGTTCGATGGGGCGACGGGTGACGATTAGCGGGGCCGAGAAGGTATCGTTCGAAGGATTGCGGGATTCGCGCGTGCGCGCCGTGACAGCACTGGCGCCAGCGGGTGTGGTGTTTAGTGCGCAATCGCTTGCGACAATAAGTATTCCCGCGACCATCTATGCCGGCGACAAGGACACCTTTTTGGTACCCCGTTACCACGCCGAGTGGGTGCGGCAGAACGTCGTCAATGCGGACTACCACGCGATTCAAAACGCCGGCCATTACGCTTTCATGGACACTCCAGGCATGCCCATCCCATCACCGGATGGTGATGTTGGTGCTAACCCAGAGGGCTTTGACCGAGCCGCATTTCTGAAGCAGCTAGCGACCGCGCTGAATCAGTTTTTCGACCGCGCTCTCCAGTAGATGTCCGCAATTCCTCGAAATAGGCTCAAACGTCGACTAAGAACTGAGCGTCCACTTTTTTTGGGGGGGGCGACTGACTGCAAAGGCACAACTGAGTCATTCCCCAGACGGAAACAACCCTTATCCATTGCCCGATTCAGTCATTTCGGGCGCGCTAAATCACGCTGCAAGCCATGTTTTTGCCCACGCCAGTGCGGCGTCGAGATGATTGGCTGCGGCGGGTGAAATTTCCTCGCCGAGTTCGAAGCGCTCGCCGCGGATTGCGAGCAGGGTGCAGGGCGGCGGCGCTTCGTCGTGCAATTCGACATAAACGTGCATCACCGCCTCGGGCGTCATCGAATGGGTGGTGAAGCTGGCGTCGCGTGCGGGTTCGAGCAGCTTGACCGAGAAGGGCGCCGCGGCGTCCAGGCTGGCGTCGACGAACAGAATGCGCCGGCGGCCTTCGAGGTCGAGCGCGTGCTCGACCTGTAGCTGGAAATCAGTAAGGCATTCGACGCCGGGCAGTTGCAGCGATTCGATGCGCTCAATGAACAGCGGCCCCAGCGCGTCGTCGCCGCGCGAGGGGTTGCCCCAGCCGAAGATGAGCACAGGCGCGGTCACGGCCGTTCTACCCCTGGACCGCCTTGAACCGGTTGCCGACCAGGGTCGCCATGACGACCAGCGTGGTCGAAATCAGGATCATCACGATGCCCAGCGCCGAAAGCTTGCCCCACAGCCCGTCCTCTGAAAAACGCAGGATCTGCACGGCGAGGACTTCGGTGCCGGGACGCGAGAGCACGACCGACAGCGTCAGTTCGCGCACGAACATCGACGCCATCAGTATCCATCCCGAGACGATGCCCGGAATCAGCAGCGGCACGATGATGCGGCGCATGGTCGTCAAGGGGCTGGCGCCGCATACCAGCGAGGATTCTTCGAGGTGGCTGTGGATCTGGATGAAGGCGCTGGACATCGGCCGGATGCCGTAGGGCAGGTAGGTGGCGATATAGCCGAGCAGCAGCGCCCAGATCGTTGCATACAGAGGGGTCTGCACGAAAAACCACATGAAGCCGACGCCGATCACTATGCCGGGGAACGAGAACGAAAGATAGCTCAGCGATTCGAGTATCCCCGCGGCGCGCGTCTTCACCTTGACGATGACATAGGCGACGAAAACCGAGAGGATCACGCCCAGAGTCGCGCCGACCACCGCGAGGAACAGGCTATTCTTCAACGAGAGCAGCGAAATCGGATCGTTGAGCACGTCGCTCCAGTGCTTCAGGCTCATCATCGAGAAGGCCTTGGCGCTGGGCACCATCGAATAGGGCACCAACGAGGTGTACATCAGCACCGCCACCGGCAGCACGATCAGCACCAGGGACAGCAGCCCGACCAGGCCGAACAGCGGCATCCGCGCCGTGCCCAGTTCGATCACCGACGGGCGAAAGCCTCGGCTGGAGATGGTCACGAATTTTTCGCTTTCAGCGGTCAGCGCCCGGTAGACAACGATCAGCGTGACCGATGCTACCAGCACGCTCATGCCGACGGCGGCGGCCTTGCCATAGTCGGTGGCGAAGCCGGTGGCGATCATTTCGTACAAATAGGTTGCCAGCACATGCACCCGGCCGGGCATGCCGATAACCGAGGGCACGGCGAAGGAGGCCAGGCTGCGCACCACGCCGAGGATGAAGGCCGCGAGGATGGCGGGGCGCAGCACCGGCAGGGTGATCCTGAGCAGCGTGCGCCAGGTGCCGGCGCCGCAGACGCGCGACGACTCCTCCAGCGCCACGTCGAAGGAGGCCATCGCCGGCGCGATGATCAGGTAGGCAATCGGCAGGTCGAGCAGACCCTCGACCAGGATCATGCCCCACATCGAATAGATGTTGAGCGGCGCGCTGTCCAGCCCGAACGCTTCTTTCAGGCCGAGGTTGATGAGCCCGTTCGAGGGATTGAGCAGCAACGCCCAGCTCACCGCGAACAGCAGATGCGGGATCATCATCGGAATGATGGAAATGATCTTGAACAGGAACTTGAAGGGGATGTCGGTGCGGGTGTTGAGGTAGGCGAGAAAGATGGCCAGCAGCGTGGATAGCAGCGACGACGCCAGCACGAAAATGCCTGTGTTGACCATCACCTCGTAGAAGCCCGGATCGGTATAGGCCGCGACATACTTGTCCACGGTGAAGTGGCCGAACGCGGTCAGCCCCTCGGAAAAACTGCCGAGCACCAGCATCACCACCGGGCAAACCGTCAGCGCGCCGACGATGGCGATCAGCAGCCAGGTCAGTTTGGTGCGCGAACTGTTCATTTCAGATCGCCACCAGCAGGCAGTGCGCGGGGTCCAGCGTGAAGCTCACGCTGTCGCCTTCCTTGAGTTTGGCGTCGGGATCGATCCGGGCGAGCAGGTGTTCGTCGCCGACGCCGATCTCGACTTCGTAGACCTCGCCGACGAACACCAGCGACTCGATGCGGCCCTCAACTGAGTTACAAGCGGCCAGGTTGCCGGCGGCCGGTGCCGCACCGCTGACGATGCGGATGAACTCGGGCCGGATGCACAGCGTCGCTTCGCTGCCGACGGGAATGTCGCGGTGCTGGCAGACGATCCGGCCCAGCCCGCAATCGACGACCGTGCAGCCGCCTTTTTCAGCGATGACCGTGGCTTTGACCAGGTTGGCGCGGCCGATGAAGTCGGCGACGAAGCGGTGGTCGGCGTCGAAATAGATTTTCTGCGGCGTGCCGATTTCGACGATCTGCCCGGCGCGCATCACGGCGATGGAATCCGACAGCGCGAGCGCCTCGACGCGGTCGTGGGTCACATAGACGGCGGTGATCTGCAGCTTGCCGAGGAAGGCGCGCAGTTCCTTGCGCGTCTCCTCGCGCAGCTTGGCATCGAGGTTGCTCAGCGGCTCGTCGAACAGGATGACCCTGGGTTCGGCCACCAGCGCCCGCGCCAGCGCGACGCGCTGCTGCTGGCCGCCGGAGAGTTTGGTCGCCGGGCGCCGTTCGAAGCCCTCCATCTGCACGAAGCGCAGCGTCTCCGCCACGCGCTGGCGGATCTCGTCCTTCGGCATGTTGCGCACCTGCAGCGGATAGGCAACGTTGTCGAAAACGTTCATGTGCGGCCAGATCGCGTAGGTCTGGAACACCATGCCGAGGCCGCGCTTCTCCGGCGGCACGGAGATGTTCTTGTCCTTCGACCATACGACGTCGTCGCCGATGCAGATTTCCCCGGCATCCGGCGTTTCGAGGCCGACGATGCAGCGCAGCAGTGTGGTCTTGCCGCTGCCGCTGGGGCCCAGCAGGGTGAATATCTTGTTGGACGGGATGGTCAGGTTGACGTCATCCAGCGCCTTGATGGTCTTGCCTTCGGAGTAGTAGTACTTGCTGACGCCGCGGATGCGGATTTCCATGGTGTGTGTCCCGGAAGGCCTTCAGTACGGGCAGCGGTCCGGCCGCTGCGCCCGAAAATCGACAAAAAACCGCCCGCCAAATGGGGCGGGCGGCGGGTTCGACGCTTGCCGCAAGGGCTATTTCACGTCGAAGATTTTCTTGAATTCGGCGCCCCATTTCTGGATCTCCGCGTCCGACAGTTCGCGGATGGCGATCACCTTGGCCTCCTTGATGCCGTCGATCGGCGGATAGATGCCGGGCGCCAGCACGTACTCGCCGACGTCTTTTGCCAGCATTTCCATGGACTTCTTCGACAGCCAGTAGTCGATGAAGGCGCGTGCCGCGGCCGGATGCGGCGCCTTGGAAGCCACGGCAATGGCGCGCGGCGTGCCCATCAGCGGCTGCGAAACCCGCGCCCAGTCGAGCGGGGCCGGCGCCTTGGTGACGATGTACTTGGGCATCGAAATGGCGATCAGCTTCTCGCCGCTTTCGATCGGCGCCGGGGTCGGGCCGAAGGAGGCGACGAACATCGGCTTGTTGGCGGCGAGGCCTTGCAGGAAGGTCCGCCACTCGGCCTCGGTCTTGAAGACGTTTTCCTTCAGGCCGACCAGCCAGGAAATGGTCGTGGCATGGTTGGCCGGATTGGGCATGACGATCTTGTCCTTCCACTTGGGCAGCGTCAGGTCCTCGTAGCGCTTGGGCGCATCGGCCGCCTTCACCTTCTCCTTGTTGTAGATCAGCGCCACGTACTCGATGCCGAAGATCTGCACCTTGTCGTCCTTCCTGGTCCACTCGGGATAGCCGGCGGCGGCGGGGGAACGATAGCTTGCCAGCACGCTCTTGTCCTTGAGCAGATCGAGCACCGGCAGCGGCGCCTGCACCACGTCGGCCATCAGCTTGCCGGCCTCGAACTCGGTGATCATGGTGGCGACGAACTTGGATGTCGAAATCCGCGTGTACTCGCCGGTGACGCCGGTATCGGCCGTGAACGCCTTGATGATCGGCTCGACGGCGGTGATGTTGGCGTAGAACGAGGCCTTGCCTTCGGCCCTGGCCTTGTCGAGTTGGGCCTTGTCCTGCGCCTGGGGCTGGGCGGCGGCGCACAAAACGCACAATGCTGCGAGCAATTTCTTCATCGTCTTTCCTCCGTGAACACTGCAGGGGTTGCGGTTAGTCAATGGCGCGAACTTCGTGGATCAGGCCCCGATTATCGCGCGTGGCCTCGTCGATCACCGTACCGTCAGCGCCGACTATTGCGACTTCGAGCGGCATCTGGCCCAGTGCGTGCGTGGCGCAGGAGAGGCAGGGATCGAAGGCGCGGATCGCGACTTCGATGTGGTTCAGCAGGCCTTCGGTGATTTCGCGGCCGTTGAGGTATTTCTTCGCCACTTCGCGCACGGCGGTGTTCATCGCCTGGTTGTTGTGCGTGGTCGATACGATCAGATTGGCGCGGATCACCAGATCGTTTTCATCGACGCGGTAGTGATGGATCAGCGTGCCGCGCGGCGCCTCGATGACGCCGACGCCGCGTTCCTGGCGCTGGCCGGTGGCCATCAGGTCGTGGCCGACGATGTCGTCGTCGTGCAGCAGGTCCTTGATGCTCTCCGCCGCATGCAGCATCTCGATCATGCGCGCCCAGTGGTAGCCCAGCGTGGCCCCGGTGACGCTGCCGCCGTCGAAGGCCATGAATTCTTCGCGCTCCTTGTCGGCCAGAGGCGTCGGGATGCTGTCGCACAGGGTGACGCGGGAAAGCGGCCCGACGCGGTAGGAGCCATCGTCCGGTCCCAGCGCTTTGAAGAAGGGGAACTTCATGTAGGACCAGGGCTTCACGTCCTCTTCGATGACCTCCCAGTAGCGGCCATAGTCGAAATGGTCGAACAGCGTGTTGCCGTCGATGTCGCGCGCGCGCAGGCCGCCGTGGTAAAGATCCATCGCGCCGGAGGCTGACACCAGGCACATGCCGGCGGAGCGGAAGCGGCCGAAGTCGTTGTACTCGGCGAGATTCTGTTCGAACAGCTTGCGGATCATGCCGACGGCCTCGCGGCTCCAGGCCACCATCTGGTAGATGTCCTTGATCAGTTCAGCGCGGTCGTCGGGCGCGAGGGACTTGTTCACCCCGCCGGGGACCGAGCCGGTGCCATGCACGCGCTTGCCGGCCGTCATGCGGATGATCTCCTGGCCGAATTTCCTCAGCATCACGCCTTTTTTGGCGATCTCCGGATGCGCGCCGATGACCCCGACGACATTGCGTGCGGCGACGTCGGAACCGAAGCCGAACAGCAGGTCGGGCGAGGCGAGATGGAAGAAGTGCAGCGCGTGCGATTGCAGGATCTGGCCGTAGTGCATCAGGCGGCGGACCTTCTCCGCCGTCGGCGTCAGCTGCTTCACGCCCATCATCATGTCGAGCGCCTTCGACGCCGCCAGATGATGCGAAACCGGACAGATGCCGCACAGGCGTTGCACCATCACCGGCACTTCCCAGTAGGGGCGGCCCTGGATGAACTTTTCGAAGCCGCGGAATTCGACGATGTGCAGGCGCACCTGGTGCACCTTGTTGTCGTCGTCGAGCAGGATCGTGACCTTGCCGTGGCCCTCGACCCGTGACACCGGATCGATCGCTACGCGACGCAGCTTTTCGGGGGAGATGGCGGTTTCGAGTTCGAAGCTCATGGCGGTCTCGGTCGTAACTTAGTCGTAGTGCAGCAGGCCGTGTCCCAGCGTGGGCGTGCGTCCGGCCAGCAGGTCGGTCAGCAGCTTCCAGATGGCATCGGCCGACGGCGGGCAGCCGGGGAGGAAGTAATCCACTTTCACGACTTCATGGATCGGGTGCACCTTGTTGAGCGGCAGGGGCAGTTCCGGATCGTTGGGAATGCCGCCGCGCCCGAGCAGATGTTCGGTCTGGTAGACCTCTTCGAGCACGTCGCGCAGGTCGAGGTGGTTGCGCTGCGCCGGCAGGCCGCCGTTGATCGCGCAGGCGCCGACGGCGACCAGGATCTTGCAGTGGCTGCGGAATTCGCGCAGCACGTGCACGTTCTCTGCATTGCATATCCCGCCTTCGATGAGACCCAAATCGCAGGGGCCGCAGTGCTTGATGTCGGTGAGCGGCGAACGGTCGAATTCGATCAGGTCGAGCAGTTTGATCAGGCGCTCGTCGATGTCGAGGAAAGACATGTGGCAGCCGAAGCAGCCGGCGAGGCTGGTGGTGGCGACGCGCAGTTTTCTGGGCGGGGACGGGGCTGTGTTCATTGGTGCGTTCATGGCGTGCTTTCCTTGACCTGCTCGCTGATCGGCGCCAGGTCGTACTTGCGCTCGCCGATCGGCACGGCGAAGCCCTTGCGCTTCTTCAGGATCACGCCCACCGGGCAGATGCTCGCGGCGCGGTCGGTCACGGCGAAATCGGTATCGGCCAATTTGCCGCTCTCGCTGCTGACGTGCACCCGCCGGCCGAGCAGGCCGCGCCCGCCCATGGCGAAGACGTTCTTGCCGTCGACCTCGCGCGAGGCGGCGACGCACAGGCCGCACATGATGCAGCGGTTGAAATCGAGCAGGATGTCGGGATGCGAGGCATCGACCGGGCGGTCGGGATAGAACATGTCGAAGTGCGGCGACATCATTTTCAGTTCGTAGGCCGTCGCCTGCAAAGTGCAGCCGCCGCTTTTCTCGCAGGAGGGGCAGAAATGGTTGCCTTCGACGAAAAACATCTGCAGCAGCGTGCGGCGCTTGTCGTCGAGTTCGGCAGTGCGGTTCTCGACCTCCATGCCGGGCTGGGCTTCCATGGTACAGGCAGAGCCGAAGCGGCCATTGACCTTGACCGTGCAGAGCTTGCAGGACCCGTACGGACTGAAGTCGGGATGCCAGCAGAGGTGGGGGATGTAGGTGCCATGCCGGGTAGCCGCCTGCATGATGGTTTGCCCCTGGCGGAAGGGAATGTCCTCGCCGTCGAGCTGGAATATGTTGATGGCGTTCATGTTTCGGCCCCATTTGGCAAATGCGTTGCAAGATGCGCGGCGGCATCGTCGCGGCCGGTCATCTGTCGTGCCTGCGACAAGGCGGCGTCGAGATCGAAGGCCGGTTCGTAGTCGAGCGACTGGAGCCGGCGCTCGTAGGCGGGGCGGAACTTGTTCAGCGTGTCGAACACCGGATTGCAGGCGCTGTTGCCCAGGCCGCAGTGGCTGGCGCCCTGCATCAGCCGATGCAGCTTGAACAGTTCGTCGATGTCGTAGGGCGAACCGTGCTGGCGCGCGATCTTGTCCATCATGTTGCGCACCAGCGTCGTGCCGACCCGGCACGGGGTGCAGAAGCCGCAGGACTCGTGGGCGAAGAAGTGGGCGAAGTTGCGCGCCACCTCGAACATGTCGCGGGTCTCGTCGAAGATCATGAAGGCGCCGGCCGTGGGCAGGTCCTCGAAGGAGATCCTGCGGCCGAACTCCGCTTCCGCCACGCAGACGCCGGACGGGCCGGAATTCTGCACGGCCTGCGAATCGGTGGCGCCGCAGTCTTCCAGCACCTGGCGCACGGTGACGCCGTAGGGGTACTCGTAGATGCCGGGGCGCTCGCAGTCGCCGCTGACCGAAAGGAGCTTGGTGCCGGTCGATTTTTCGGTGCCGTGCTGCGCATACCATTCGCTGCCGTGGGCGGCGATCAGGCAGGAGGCGGCGAGCGTTTCGACGTTATTGACCGTGGTCGGCTGGCCGAGATAGCCGTTGGTGACGGGGAAGGGCGGCCGGATGCGCGGCCGGCCCGGCTTGCCCTCCAGCGATTCGATCAGGGCCGATTCTTCGCCGCAGATGTAGGCCCCGGCGCCGAGGTGGATTTCGATATCGAACTCGAAATCGCTGCCGAGGATGTTCTTCCCCAGCAGATTGGCTTCGCGCCGTGTCGCCAGCGCCGACTCCAGGGGTTCGAGCAGGTAGCGGTATTCGCCGCGCAGATAGAGCAGGCCGCTCGAAGCGCCGACCACCAGGCCGGCGATGCTCATGCCCTCGAACACCAGATCGGCATATGAGGTCAGCAGCACGCGATCCTTGAAGGTGCCGGGCTCGCCTTCGTCGGCATTGCAGACGACATAATGCGCGGGGTTGTCGCCGCTGCCCGCGGCGTTGCGGCAGGCCTCCCATTTGAGGCCCGTCGAAAAGCCTGCGCCGCCGCGGCCGCGCAGGCGGGCCGCCTTGATCTCGGCCAGCATCTCTTCCGGGCCGCGTTCCAGCGCGGCGGACAGCGCCTGGCCGGGGACGAGGTCGTGAGCGAGGAGAATGTCCTTGCGACGGATGTTGTCTTCGACCTCGAACCATTCGGCCGGCCACTCGGCGACCGGGGTTTCGTTGCGGATCAGGCCGACCATCTCGCCCAGCCGGGCCTGTGTCATGCGGGTAACGGCGCGGTAGTTCACCAGCAGCGCAGGGCCCTGGTCGCACATGCCGGTGCAGGACGTGGTGTTCACGCTGACAAGGCCGTCTTCCGAGACGCGGCCGGGCTCCAGCCAGAGCTTCTTGCACATGGCGTCCATCAGGTCGGCATTGCCCAGCATGCGATCGGTGATGTTGTCGGACCAGAGCACGCAATACCTGCCGCGCGGGCGCTTGTGGAAAAAGCTGTAGAAGGACGCGGTGCCGCTTACCTCGGCGCGCGGCCAGCCGACCGCAGCGGCCACCCGGGTCAGCGTCGCGGGCGAGAGCCAGCCGATCTGTTCCTGGATCTCGCGCAGAATCTGCATCAGGCGCGTGCCGTCGCGGCGGTGGCGGTCAAGAACGGCGTCGATCTTATCGGTATCTGACATGGCAAGATCCCCTGGAGAAGATGCTTGGTGCATTGCGTGTGCGATGCAGCATAACGCGGTCGGGTTGCGGCGGTTTAATCTGGGTCAACATTTTGACGATGGTCGTTGCGCTCGACATCGGGCGAAACACCCGGACCAAGTTGCTTTTTATCATGCGAGCCGCTGTATTCGGATGGCGCTCTGCTAGGATTAGGCCTTGAGCATACGGACCTTGCGCAGCGCAAGCTATGACCTACGACAGCCCCTTTACTGCCCTGGGCAATACCCGCGACACCGGAGAGGTCGAGGCGGAGGTCGCCAGGATAGTGCTCGGCTTTGCGCCGGGCCATGATCTGACGCCGATTGCCGATACGTTCAGGCTGCTGGATCGCGCATTTGACGGCCAGCTGCCGGGCTATCAGAAGCTGAAGACGCTGTATCACAACCGCACCCACACCAACGAAGTCGTGCTGTGCGCCGCGCGCATGCTGCATGGCTTGCATCTGGCCGGCCAGGGGCTGGATGCCGACCACATCGATGCCGCGCTGATCGGCGCCCTGTTGCACGATGTCGGTTACCTGATGAACGACGAGGAGGCCAGCGGCACCGGTGCGCAGTTCACCAGCAGCCATGTGTTGCGCGGCGTGGACTTTGCCAGGCGGCATCTTTCCGCGTTGCCGCCGGATCTGCTCGAAACCACGACCAAGGTGATCCTGCTGACCGATCACCGCAAGCACCCCGACTGGGTCAAGTTCGACAACCCGCAACAGCAGCGTGCCGCCTTCGCCACGGCGACCGCCGACCTGATCGGCCAGATGGCCAATCGCGAGTACCTCGAGCGCCTGCTGTTTCTGTACTTCGAATTCGAGGAGGCGCAGATGGGCGGCTTTGGAAATGTTCACGAACTGCTGGAAGGCACCTCCGGTTTCTATCGCATGACCAAGGCCCGTCTTGATCAGGATCTGCATGGTCTCTCGGCGCATCTGAAGAAGCATTTCGGTCAGGAGCAAGATGCCGATCGGGATTTCTACATGGAATCGATCGACCGAAATCTGGACTATCTGGAACGCGTGGTAAGGACGGAACGGGAGCATCGGCTGGAGTTCCTCAAGCGCGGCGGCGTGGTTGAGCAAGTCATGGACATGAAGGGAAGGTCCTGAGATGGAGCGGATCACGATTTCCCTGGACGCCGATCTGGCCGCCGAATTCGACCGCCTGATCGCCGAGCGCGGCTACAAGAACCGCTCCGAAGCGGTGCGCGACGTGCTGCGCGCGCATCTCGAACAGGCGCGGCAAAAGCGCGGCGAGGCGAGCCATTGCGTGGCCAGCCTGTCCTATGTGTATAACCACCATGAGCGTGACCTGGCCGAACGGCTGACCGCCTTGCAGCACGGCCAGCACGATCTTACGGTGGCGACGCTGCACGCCCATCTCGATCACGAGAATTGCCTCGAAAGCGTCATCCTGCGCGGCCCGACCGCGGCAGTGCGCAACTTTTCCGACGCGCTGATCGCCGAGCGCGGCGTGCGCCACGGGCAGCTCAACCTGATCGATGTCGAAGTCGATTCCGGACGGGAGCATCATCACGGCTACACTCCTGCCGGCCGGTCCCGCGGCCACGTCCATCTGAAGCCCAAGACTTAGTGGCAGCACCGGACCACCTGGTTCTTGCTGCGCGCAACCTCGATCGCGGCACGGCGTGGCTTGAGGATCGTCTCGGTGTCGCGCTCGAGCAAGGCGGTCGCCACAGCCGCATGGGCACCCACAATCGCCTGCTGCATCTGGGCGAACGCTTCTACCTGGAACTGATCGCGATCGACCCGCAGGCGCCGTCGCCCGGGCGGCCGCGCTGGTTTGCGCTGGATCGGCAGGAGTCGCTGCCGGCAGACCAGCCGCGGCTGATTCACTGGGTGGCGCGCAGCGACGACATTTTGCGCGACGTTGCCGCCAGTACCGAAGGTCCGGGCGACATCCTGCCCATGGAGCGCGGCGACTATCGCTGGCGCATCACCGTGGCGCCCGACGGCCACCTGCCCGGAGACGGCCTCGTGCCGACCCTGATCCAGTGGGACGTGCCGTTTCATCCGGCATCGAGACTGCCCGATCGCGGATGCCGCCTGATGAAACTGGAAGGTTTCCATTCGCGGCCGGAGCGCATCAGGATCGCGCTGGCGGCCCTCGGTCTGGCGTCACGGCTGGATGTGCATCCCTGCGCCGCCGACGAAGCGCCGCAACTGGTCGCCTACATTCGCACGCCGGACGGCCTGATCGAACTCGACTAACGCGATCCGGTTTCGACCGCGGCCAGGCGCGACCCGCGCGCCAGCCCGTTGCCGATCAGGAAACTGCCGGCCAGCATGACGATGACGCCGACGCCCACCAGCAGTTCCTTGCCTTCGTACCACTGCGAGACGTCGGCGTGCAGCCAGCGCGCGAGGCCGAAGGCGGCGACCGAAAGGCTGATCGCGGCGACCATCAGGCCCATGACCCGCGAGGCGATGCGTGCGCGATGATCGGCGCGGCGCAGCAGGCGGGCGATCCACAGTCCGTTGGCGCCGTCGGCCAGCAGCATGCCGATGGTGAACGCCAGTCCCAGCGCCAGCGCGTGGCTCACGCCGCCATGCTGGGTGGCGGTGACGGCAAACAGCGCGGCCTGGCTCATGGTGTCGAAGGAAAGCGCGAACAGCGAGCCCACGGCGGCAATCGCCAGGGGATGCGAGGTGGCCTGCAGGCGGCGCAACATACCTGCCTTGATGCCGACGGTGGCGACCATGTCGCCGGCCGGCGCCATCAGCACGGCGCGCAGGTTGAGAATGCCGAGCAGCGTCAGGAATCCGATGGAAATCCAGGTGCCGAGGTCTTCCATCCATGACGGCACCTGCCACTTGGCGGACACCAAGCCGACGCCGAGTGCGATCAGCATGACGATGGCACCATGGCCTAGGGAGAACAGGGAACCGCACCAGCGAGCGCGCCGCGGAGCGATGCGCAGGTTGTAGCGCGTCAGCCCGTCGATAGTCGCGAGGTGGTCGGCGTCGAGCCCGTGCTTGGCGCCCAGGATGAAAACCAGGGCGAGTAGGGCAATCCAGTCGTTGGGCAGATCCATGGGTGGCGGCTTTTTTCAATGGATGGTATGAAGTCTAGTGAAAACATCATACAAAATCCATGCCTGTCAGCGAAAACAAGGTTAGTGGCTATTTATCAATCGCTTATGAAATTCGCTCGAAGTTCAAGTGGTTAATGTCTATGCAGCCGCAGCGATCGCTATCCGCATTGCAGACCATTCAGACAGCCGGCGCTCTCTACTCAGACCCTCAATGATCGTCGGTATGTGCTATGGTCGCCGACCCGCGACTGTGACGTTCGCCCTTCTTCCATCATCTGAATGACTGCCAATCTTTTTACGAATAGCGACGTGTTGGGGGAATTTTCCGGCCTGTTTGATGCGGCAACGGTGCAAAGAGGCCGGGACTACGCCGCCGAGGGAAGGGTGCGGATGAAAAGCGTGGAGCGGGCGCCCGGCGAAATCCACGTCGAAGCCGATGTTCAGGGCACGCGCATCCATCCCTACGAGGTCGATCTCTGGCTGGAGGTGGATCAGGCCGGCACGCTGGTGGACATCGACAGCGCCTGCATGTGTCCAATGCGGGAGAATTGCAAGCATGTCGTGGCGGCGCTTCTGTCCCTGGGACAGACCGGCGGCATTGGAACTCTTGCCGGACACGGAACTGCGTCGCGGCGGGCTGCAACGGATTCCCCCGAACCCAGTGCGGCGGCACTGGCCTGGCTGGGATCGTTCGACGAACCGGAGGCGCAAAAGCCGCCGGCAAGGAGCGCCCAGGGGCGCGTGATCTATCTGCTGCGGCCGGGCAATCCGCCCAGCCTCAGTCTGGGCAAGAGCCGCCCCCTGAAGAAGGGCGGCTTCGGCAAGCCGGCGGTCTACCGTCCGCAGCCTTACGACCTGGGCAGTGCGCGCAGTCATCGCGACTTCATCCTCGACGAGGATATTCCACCGCTGCGCCTGTTTCTGGCCCTGCAGGCCGGCGGCGGATATTTCTACAACGAAACGGTCGACCTGACCGGCGAGACGGGTGCCCTGCTGCTGCGCCTGGCGCTGCGCACGGGAAGGCTGTATCTCGACGGCCTGGTCGAACTGCCGCTGGCGTCCGGCGCGCCGCGGCCGCTCGCCCTGTCGTGGACCCACAATCAGGCGGGCCTGCAGCAACTGGCCTTCGACCTGCCGGCCCCCTTGCAGATGATTCCGACCTGGCCGCCTTTCTATCTGGATAGCGAGGCCGGTGTCGTCGGCGAACTGAAGTCCGATTTGTCGGCGCATCTTTTGCAGCAACTCATGGCAGCGCCGCCGCTGAACGAAGCCGATGCGCCGCTGGTGCGGCAGCAACTCGCACAGCTGGCGCGAGAGCGGCATCTGGCACTGCCGCTGCCCGATGCGCCCGAGGCCGTGGCGGCGGGCAAGCCGGTGGCACGCCTGATGCTGACGCAGGGACGCTTTCGCTACATGGCCATGAGCCGTCTGCACGACGATCTGGCGCTCGCCGTGCTGTATTTCGACTATCCGCACGGACTGACCGTGGTCGGCGGCGAGCGGCCTTCGCCTTTCATGCGGCAGCGGGTCGGCGGACAGTGGCAAACCTTGCAGCGCGATCTGGAAGCGGAAGGCAGGGTCTGGCATCTGCTGCAAACCGTGGGGCTGGAAAGCTGGCAGCGCAGCCTGGGCAACTATCAGCGTCTCGAGGGTACCGAGGACGGCCTGATGCCGGTGCGCAACGACGCGATGGGCTGGTTGGCCTTTCTCAATGAAGGCGTCCCCGAACTCGAACGACAGGGCATCCCGGTGGTCTTTGCCGAGGATTTCCCGTATTGCATCACCCAGGCCGAAGAGTGGTTCGTGGCGGTCGAAGAGTCGGTCGGCAGCGACTGGTTCGATCTGGACCTCGGCGTGACCGTCGACGGACAGCGCGTGAGCCTGGTGCCGCCGCTGCTGCGCCTGCTGCGCGAAGAGCCGGATCTGCTCGGTGTGGTACGCGGCCTCGAAGACAGCCAGACCTTCCCGGTGGCGCTGGATGCGCGCCGCATCCTGCCGGTGCCGGTGGGGCGCCTGAAGGCGTGGCTGTTGCCCCTGCTCGAATTCCTCGACGAGGACCGGCCGCGCCTCTCGCGCCACAATGCTGCGGCACTGGCCGGGCTGGATGATCTGCCGACGCAATGGATAGGCGGCGAGGAGTTGCGCGACCTCGGCCGGCGCCTGCGCGATTTCTCCGGCATGACCCGCTATTTGCCGGCGCCCGGATTCACCGCCACGCTGCGCCCCTATCAGCAGGTCGGCCTCGACTGGCTGCAATTCCTGCGCGAATACGGCCTGGCCGGCATTCTTGCCGATGACATGGGCCTGGGCAAGACCGTGCAGACGCTGGCGCACCTGCATCTGGAAAAGACCTCGGGCCGGGCGGATCGCCCCAGCCTGGTGGTGGCCACCACCAGCCTGATGGCCAACTGGCGCGACGAGGCGGCGCAGTTCGCGCCCGGGCTCAAGGTACTCATCCTGCATGGCAAGGACCGCGCCCGGCACTTCGACGAGATCGCGCAGGCCGACCTGGTGCTGACCACTTATCCGCTGCTGGTGCGCGACCGCGACACCCTGCTGGCGCATGAATACCATCTGCTGGTGATGGACGAAGCCCAGTTCATCAAGAATCCCAAGGCGCAGTCGCACCAGGTGGCGCGCAGCCTCAAGGCGCGGCATCGCCTGTCGCTGACCGGCACGCCGCTGGAGAACCATCTGGGCGAACTCTGGGCGCAGTTCGACTTCCTGATGCCGGGCCTGCTCGGCAACGGCAAGCGCTTTACCCAGGTGTTCCGCACCCCGATCGAAAAGCTGGGCGACGAGGAAATGCGCGTCCGCCTCGCCGAGCGGGTGCGGCCCTTCCTGCTGCGGCGAACCAAGGAGCAGGTGCTGAAGGACCTGCCGCCGCGTACCGAGATGGTGCGCTGGGTGGAGATCGAGGGCGGCCAGCGCGATCTGTACGAATCGCTGCGCGTGGCCTTCGACCGCAAGCTGCGTCTGGTGCTGACCGAACAGGGCGTGGGCCGCAGCCAGATCATGATTTTCGATGCGCTGCTCAAGCTGCGGCAGATCTGCTGCGATCCGCGTCTGGTGAAACTGCCCGCCGCCGAGGCGCTGGTGAAGAAGGGCCATGCCCATTCGGCGAAGCTGGCGACCCTGATGGAAATGCTCGATGAATTGCTCGACGAAGGCCGCAAGGTGCTGCTGTTCTCGCAATTCACCTCGATGCTGGGACTGATCGAACTGGAACTGGAAAAGCGCGGCATCGCCTATGCCAAGCTCACAGGCCAGACCCGCGATCGCGAAACGCCGATCAGCGACTTTCAGGAAGGCCGCGTACCTCTATTCCTGATCAGCCTCAAGGCCGGCGGCACCGGCCTCAACCTGACGGCGGCCGATACCGTGATCCACTACGATCCATGGTGGAATCCGGCGGTGGAAGAGCAGGCCACGGCCCGCGCCCATCGCATCGGTCAGCACAAGCCGGTGTTCGTCTACAAGTTGATGACGCAGGGTACGGTCGAAGAAAAAATCCTCGCCCTGCAGGACCGCAAGCGCGGCCTCGCCGATCAGCTGATGAAAAAAGGCGGCGAGGGCGGCGAGGGCGGCGGCCATCTGATTACCGCCGGCGATCTGGACGTGCTGTTTCAGCCCCTGGCCTGACGCCGACCCGCCAAACACTTCCAATTTAAAGGACAAGCCGAGGCCGCCCCCCTCCGTCCTCACCCTGTTCCTAGGTTTCAACACCTGACATTTCTGTCACTGTTTTTCCAGCCGGACGTGCTAACCTCGCCCTCAAATAACCATAACGCTATTGTGGGTAAAAAACCGGAGGAGCGGTCCAGCCGGATAAACCTGCTCTGGGCCGTGAGATATCCACAGCAATTGCAAACCGAAAGGGGTCCATGGCGGCATCCGAAGTCGTTGCAGGCGATAGTTTTGTCTGGCTCGCGGGCGTCGCCTGCCAGCTTTTCCGGATTCCCTTCGACGCGCGCCTGCTGGCACAGCAGTTCCCGCCGCCGCAAACCACGACAACGCTAATCGAGGCCTTCCAGGCCCTGGGCTTCAGGGTCGCCCTGACCGCGCAGCCGGCGCCGGCCCTGGCGCAACTCTCCGGCCCGGCCTTCCTTGCCGTTACCGCGGAAACCGCGGTGGAAACCGCGGCGAAAGATGAGCCGGATGACGCGCCGGATACCAACTTGGCCTTCGTGCTCTTCCTGCGCTGCGACAATGACCGCATCGCCTGGCTGGAGCCGGGCACGCAAGAGCCGCGCGAACAGCCATTGACCGACTTCACCGCCCGCTACCGCGGCCAAGTACTGCAGTTCGCGCCGAAGGAAGCAGCCGTCGCCGACCCCGACGGCGGCGACAAAACGCCGGCCTTCGGCTTCGGCTGGTTCCTCCCCGAACTCGCCAAACACCGCAGCATCTGGCGCGACGTGCTGATCGCCTCGCTCACCATCCAGTTGGTCGGCCTCGCCACACCGCTGTTCACCCAGGTCATCATTGACAAGGTGGTCGCGCACCAGAGCACCAGCACGCTGACCGTGATCGGCGTGGCGCTGATCATGTTCATGGTCTTCACCTCCGTCATGGGCTGGCTGCGGCAGTATCTGGTGCTGCACACCGGCAACCGCATCGACGCCGTGCTCGGCAGCCAGGTCTTCCGCCACCTGCTGCGCCTGCCCCTGCCCTGGTTCGAGCAGCGCCCCACCGGCACCGTGGTCGCCCGCCTGCAGGGCGTCGAGACCATCCGCGAATTCATCACCGGCGCCGCCGTCACCCTGGTGCTGGATTTCCCCTTCCTGCTGATCTTCCTCGCCGTGATGTTCTGGTATTCGTGGCAGTTGTCCTTGATCGCCGTCGGCATCATGAGCCTGATCGCCGCCATTTCGGTGCTGGTCACCCCGGTGTTCCGCGAACGCCTCAATCAGCAGTTCCTGCTCGGCGCGCGCAACCAGTCCTACCTCACCGAATACGTTTCCGGCATGGCCACGGTCAAGTCGCTGCAAATGGAACCGCATGTCGAACAGCGCTATGGCGGCTTCCTCGCCCAGTATCTCGCCGCCGGCTTCAGCACCAAGCAGGTGGCCAACACCTACAACACGCTGGCCAACGGCCTGGAACAGCTCATGACCCTGGGCATCCTGCTCGCCGGGGCGCTGCTGGTGATGAAGAACGACGGCTTCACCATCGGCATGCTGGTGGCCTTCCAGATGTTCGCCAGCCGCATGAGCCAGCCGTTGCTGCGCCTGGTGGGCCTGTGGCAGGAATTCCAGCAGGCCAACATCGCCGTCAAGCGCCTCGGCGACATCCTCGACATAGAATGCGGGCAAAGGCCGCATCGAACTGGCCGACGTTTCCTTCCGCTATTCCGAACAACATCCTTGGCTCTACCGCGGCCTCGATCTCGACTTCAAGCCGGGCCATCTCACCGTCATCATGGGCCCCTCGGGCAGCGGCAAGAGCACTCTGGCCAAACTGCTGCAAGCCTTCTACCAGCCCACCGAAGGCAGCATCCGCCTCGACGGCCGCGACATCCAGCATCTGGCCGCCAACGAACTGCGCAGCAGCTTCGGCGTGGTGCCGCAAGAGACCGTGCTGTTCGCCGGCACGCTCTACGACAACCTGATCATGGCCCACCCGCATGCAAGCTTCGAGAATGTCATCGAAGCCTGCAAGATGGCCGAGATTCACGAGCTGATCGACACCCTGCCCGAAGGCTACCGCACCGAAATCGGCGAACGCGGCATCGGCCTTTCCGGCGGCCAGCGCCAGCGCATCGCCATCGCCCGCGCCTTGCTCAAACAGCCGCGCGTGCTGGTCTTTGACGAAGCGGCCTCCAACCTCGACCAGCACACGGCGGAGCAGTTCGCGAAAACCATCAACCGGCTCAAGGGGCGGGCGACCATTTTGTTCATCACCCACCATGTGCCGAGAGGCTTGCAGGTGGATGAGGTGTATCACCTGCGTGGGGCGGAGGGTGCGATGCGGATGGAGTTGGTGGAGGATGAAATGATGGGAGGCGGGAAGGAATGAAGCATCTATTTGAGATCGCCGCACCATGCGGCTAAGCAAGAGTCGGCGCTGGCGGGAAGGCGAAACGTCATGCACGAAAGTGAGTTACTACGCAAATAGCGAATTGAGGATAGCGGGATGAAACTTGGATTTGCAATACACACAAACACTCGATTTGGGCTGTTGCTCGCTTTCTCTTGGCGCCATCTTTTCACAAGCATTATTGCTTGTCTCTTATCCAATGCCTATGCCATAGAGAAAGAACTGGCAATTCCAGGTGGGTCACCAAAGATATTCTGGAACGGAACTGAGCTTCGAATTTCTGAGAAGGTCTCAATTTCACCGTCGCCCAACGGCGAGAAGTTCGCGATATGGAAAACATCACCAGTGAGCCCTTGGTTCGGTATCTACTCGGTCACAACGAAGAACCTGAAATTGATTCCTCTCCCGAGTAAGCATATATGGGACAGCGCCCGCTGGTCCTACGACTCAACAAGCCTGGTGGTTGAAAGCTACCCTATTGTTGGTGACGCGAAGCGAGAAACCAGCGTCACTACCGGCATCACGATTGTTGACGCCGGGATGGGTACATCTCGAGTGTTAATGCGCGGGGAAGGGTTAAACGGAATCCCATTTTTCTCGAGAAACAATAAGTTTGTTTACTACTTTCATGGCGACCTCCGCAAGGAAGGGAAAACCCTAGGGGCTAACTTCAGCCTATTCAGAACAAGCGTGGCGAATCCTAAGGCGCAGCAGCTTACGAACATTCCCTTCTATTCGGTGTCGGCGGGCGAAGAGACCGCAGACGGCAAGGCAGTTATTTTTTCCGGAATACAACTCAATCAAACGGCGCAAGGTCGGCCAACTGGCATTCACGTCTACTCATTGGCCACCTCAACGCTTTCATCTATCTCCCTGCCTCTCAAGGAAATATCAAATGTCCGAGTTAGTTCCGACGGAAGCGTAATCTTTTCTGCCACGGCAAGCTGGAGAGACGAGCATGCAGCGTACCAATTCGAAATTGGAAAAGGCTCGCAAGCTACGAAACTGTTTCCGCTGATATGGCAAACCGGACGGCCAGCTCGACCGAGCAAATTCGAACTGATGGGGCGTTCGCAAATTCTTCATTGCTGGTCGAAAGACAAAATCGAAAATAAGGTAGGAGGGGACACTGTGGAATGCCGTGTCTACCAACGCTAAACGGATTTTTGATATTTGGGAGAGCTAACATGGCAGATCAGTTTATCGGCATCGGTGTTGAGACAGTAGGAATCATTGCGGCCAACTACATTCGGGCGAATCTTGTAGACGGGTCGTCTTCGTTGTCATCCTTTGGCGTAACTGGGACCCAATACTGTGGCCCGGGGTATTCGGGTGGGCAATTCGGTGGTGACAACTTTTCAATCCCTTTTACGAAAGGTAGTGCTGTAGATGAAAAATGCCAAAGTCATGACATAAAATATGCAGAAGCAAATGGTAAGCCAGACGCAGGTTACCAAAGGACACAGGCCGACTTAACCTTGCTTACGGAGATGCTAGTAATTCTGGCGAATCCGCATCTGCATTCCGCGCGCGACCTAGGGAAACACTGAACAAGCCGCCACAAAAAGCAGCGACGAACTGAAATTGAGACCAAA
>VBWA01000046.1:0-15280 GCA_006218025.1 Rhodocyclaceae bacterium
CAAAACTATTTCGTTGTCTGACCCCTGCCTGCTTCAGGACACGAGCAGAAGCGCGCTGGATTGGTTTTCAGCGCGCTTTTTCTTGTCCGGTCTTCCTGATTTTTGCCTCGATAGTCACGAAACATGAGCGCCAATCTTTCCGTATTTGCCTACTCTTCCCAGCTTCTCGTGCTGTGGCGTGTCGATGACGCTTCCGTCGTCCCCCGGCAGTTTGTCGTCCGCCTCAATGGCGAGCGCATGGAAAGTCCTATACTTTGCGTTCCGCTGCAGCCTCAGGTTGCGAGTGAACCGGCGATGCTGCTGGTCAAGCAAATGAAGGCCGTTCCTGCCTCGGTAAAGATCACGATCGAAAGCGACTCGGGGCAGGTACTGGCAAGCTCGCGCAAAGCGAAATTGCGTCCTCTCCTTGAAAAGGACCTGTGCGACTTTTCAGAGGCGGTGCGTACCCGCGTTTGGGTGGGCCTGACCAGCCACTACGCCAAGGCCTTGGGTACGCAGACGCCCCAGCAGCAATATGAGATTGTTAATTCCCTCGCGGTGGCGCATGCGGACAACTTCATCCGCCGTGACGGCCTCGCTTACGCCAGGGTCAATCATGCGTGGCGTGGCGCCACCAGCGCCGGCAAGGGCGAAGTCACACTTCATTCGCCGAAACAGGTTCGCGCGACAGCAGGCGCTGAGGTGCTGCTTTTGGGAAACGATGCCCATGCCGTATTCAAGCTTGGGACGCGGCTGAATCGGGACGAGGCAGTGTGCCTGATCAGCATGGAGAACGGGCTGCGCCTCCCGCTCAGGATCAATGTGTCGGCCAAGCAAGACGCACTGCCCCCTGGCCTCGAGAGCGCCGCACAACAGCAACCTGAACTGGCTGCCTTCCTCGAACGCTCCGGCTTGGCGAACTAATCGGCCGGAAGGCAGCCAGGATCGATCGGCGCCGATCAGTTCAGGTTTTCCTCGGAGGCAAAACCATGCGCCTGTTCCGCGCGAGCGATGCGCATCGCAGCACATCGCTGCTGCAACATGCCGATTCGCATACCCTGCTGTTAAGATACCCGGCACATGATTTCTGACAACACCCTCACTCATCTGGCCGGGCTGCACGCATCTTCCGTGACAGGCCTTGGCGGGCTGCAGAGGCTGATGCGGCAAGGGAAGGCAGATGCTGCGGAGCGTCTGTTCAAACCTTATCTGGGGAGTCCTCAGCACCACCTCGCCGGGCTTGTCGCCCTGACGGTGATTGCGCTTCATCAGAACAACACCGAGCGAGCCCAGCTCCTGGCCGGCCGCCTGCGCCGCATTTCATCGCAGGACGGCATTGCCTGGGCCATGGCTGGCATCGCCAGTTTGCGTGCGCGCCTCGCCGAAGATTCGGTTCGTGCATACAGAGCGGCCCTGGGTTTCGAGCCAAACCGGCTCGACTACCTGATCGGATTGGCATATGCCCTGCTCGAAGCGAAACAGCAAACCGAAGCGCACCTGGTGCTGGACAAATTGCAGAGAATCAATGCGACGCATCCATCCGTGGTGGAGGTTGCGCTGGACCTGCAATTGGCCGGCGACGCCGAACTCATCTCGACCTGCTATTTCACTCCTGACCGCAAGCTCAGTGGTTGCGCCTGGAATCGGACGCGAACGGAAGAAAACCAATTTGTTGACCTGGTTTCGGCAGGAAAGGTCCTCAAGCGCTTCAAGGCCGACAAGCGCTCCCGGATGATGCAGCGCAAGGGTCTTGGCGACGGCTGTCACGCCTTCCACATTGCCTTGCCGGAGGACGCCGGCGGCAGTCTGGAACTGCGCTTCTCCGAAGGGGGCACACCCCTGTTCGGATCCCCGCTTGTAGTGCCGCCCGACCGTGAGGGCTGGCTGCAAAGCGCCGATGGGCGTTATGTTCAGGGCTGGGCGAGGAACCGGCAACATCCGGATGAAGCTGTCCTGGTGGTGGTCACGAACAGTCTCGGGCAAACCCGGACAGTCCAGACAACCGAGTTGCGCCCGGAACTGGTCGAAGACGGACGCAAGGGGAGGCTGGGTTTCCTGGCAGATTTCGGCGAGCCCGCCGCGGATGTTCTCTCCGTGCGCTACGAAGCGCATTTCGAGGGTACCGACATGCCTCTGAGAGGCAGCCCCATGCAAGCCGTTGTCGGCTCCCATGCCGATGCGGCCTTGAGGACCCTGACCACATGGATGAAGGCGCATTCATCCGAGATGCAGGCGCTCGGCCTGCCGTTGTCCCTGCAGAGCTTCCTGCGCCGCGACGTATTGCCCCTCGCGCATTGGCAAAACTGGCGCGGCACCTTCAAGCGGCGCATGCTGATGGAGCCGGAATCGGTTGGTATCGCATCCTCGACGGGCGATGCAACGATCGACGTCATCATCCCGATCTATAGGGGCGTGCAGGAAACCCTTGCCTGTATCGATTCCGTCCTCGCGGCCAAGAACATCACGCCGATGCATTTGATACTGGTTGACGACGCCAGTCCGCAGCCCGAGCTTTCCGCCGCACTGACGGCGTATGCGCGCAAGCGGAACGTAAGCCTGCTGCGCAACGCCGCCAACCTGGGTTTCGTCGGCAGCATCAATCGGGCGATGGCCGTCCATTCGCAGCGCGACGTCGTGCTGCTGAACTCGGACACCCTGGTCAACGGCGACTGGCTGGATCGCCTCATTGCAACGGCGCGAACCGATCCAGGAATCGGCACCATCACGCCCCTGTCGAACGACGCCACGATCTGCAGCTACCCTGGCTTCAACGTCCGCAACCCGTTTCCAGAGGCAACGGCTCTGGCAGAGATCGACACGTTCTGCGCCAAAGTCAATTTCGCCGACGGCGTCGACATTCCGACCGGTGTTGGATTCTGCATGTTCATCCGTCGTTCCTGTCTCGACGATGCCGGGTCCTTCGACGCCGAAACCTGGGGCAAGGGATACGGCGAAGAGAATGATTTCTGCCTGCGGGCAACCTACCTCGGGTGGAGGCATGTGGCCGCACCCCATGTCTATATCGCTCATCGTGGTGGCGTTTCCTTCGGGATCGAAGGCGGCGGGCAGCTGGATGCGAACCTCAAGAAGCTCAACGCACTGCATCCGGGCTACGATCAGGTGATCGATGAGTTTCTCGCGCGTGATCCCTTGCAGATTTCCCGCAAGCGGCTCGATCTGGCCCGGATTCAACAAATGAAGCCGAGCCGCAGCATTCTGTTCGTTACGCACTCGCTGGGCGGCGGAACCGAGCGGCACGTTCGCGAGGTGGCGCATGCCTTGGCCAAAGAGGGGGTCGTTTGCTTCACGCTACGCCCGGATGGAAGCGGGCGGGTACGGCTCGATGTGCCGGATGAGTGGAAATGCCCCAACCTGCTCTTCGATGCGGCCAGCGGCATCGACGAATTGACCGACCTGCTGCGGTCGCTGAAGGTCGCCCACATTCATTACCATCACTTTCTCGGCATTCCCGATGCCCTGATGGAGCCATTGCCGAAACGGCTCGGCTGTTCCTACGATGTCACCATCCACGACTATTCGTGGTTATGCCCACAGATCAACCTCATCGATTCCTCCGGACGCTACTGCGGCGAGCCGAAGTTGAAGGATTGCGAAGAATGTCTGGAGCAGCTTGGCAGCCGCCTGCCCGGCATTGTCTCCGTTGAAGCCTTGCGTGCTCGCAGCGCCGATTTTCTGCATCAGGCTCGTGCGGTGTTTGTCCCGACCGAAGATGCCGCCCGGCGTATGCAAGGCCATTTTCCCAAGACACAAATCAGTGTCCGGCCGCATCCGGAAACGAATGCCGAAGCGATCATTGCCGTTCCCCTTGCGCAACCCGGCAAAAAGCTGCGCATTGCCGTGATTGGCGCTCTTGGCGACCACAAAGGCTATCGCGAGCTGCTGGCCTGTGCCGAAGATGCCGCGAAGCGGGATCTGGCGCTCGAGTTCGTTGTCTTCGGGCATACCCGAGATGACGTCCCCCTGTTCAGGCTGGGCAATGTTTTTGTAACCGGGCACTATCAGGAAGAAGAGCTTGCCGTTCTGCTCAGCCGGTTCCGTTGCGATGTCGCGCTGTTTCTCTCGGTCTGGCCTGAAACCTGGTCCTATACCCTCTCGGCCGCACTGGCCAACGGCTTGCTGCCGTTCGCCTACGACATCGGTGCGTTTTCCGAAAGAATCCGGAAAGCGAAGGTCGGCGTGCTCCTGCCCCTTGCGTTGCCGGCCGCGGAAATCAACGATCTCATGATCAAGGCGGTCGAGCTGTACCGCAAGTCTTCTCCGAAACGGGTCCGCCTCGGGTATCCGGGCTATTCCGGTATGCTCACCGGCTATTACGATCTCGGTCCCGTTGGGTCCAAGGCCGGGGCCGTCGTCAAGAGCCGCAATCCCGAACCGCACCGGCAACATGCAGAAGGAGTGCTCTGATGCGTGACTATCTGCTGCGATGCCGCTTCTTCTTCGTGCATGCGGGAATCCTCAGCTTCTTCATCAACCTGTTTCACCTGGCCATCCCGCTGTATTGGCTGCAGGTTTTCGATCGCGTCATGAGCAGTCGCAGTTTTGCAACGCTGGCGATGCTGACTGTGCTGGTCCTGTGGGTCCTGGTTTTCATGCACATGCTTGAAATTCAGCGCAGCAACTTGCTCGCCAGGGCGGGCGTCGCGCTGGACGATTTTCTGGCCGGCCCGGTCCTGCAAAGACAGTTGGATACGGGCATGAAACCGGTCGGACAGCACAGCGAGGACAGCCTGGCCGATGTCGCCCGGCTCCGAAGCTTCCTGTCCGGGTCTGCGGTCGTGGCGTTTTTCGATCTGCCCTGGGGCATATTCTTTCTGGCCCTCATGTTTGCCTTCCACCCGGCCCTCGGTGCGGTGACGCTGTTTGGCGCGGCATTGCTGGGGGTGCTGACCATTGTCGAAGAGCGCGCTACGGCGCGGCCTCTGGCCGAAGCAGCTGCCACGCAACTGCGTGCCACCCGGTTTGTCCAGAATGCCACGCGCAATGCCGAAGTGGCCGGCGCCATGGGCATGGCTGGCGCACTAAGCCGCCGCTGGGAAATCATCAACGGCAAGGTCAAGAGCCTGCAACTCCAGCTTGGGCACACCATCGGCCTGATTTCCAGCATCGGCCGTTTCACCAAGAACAGCCTGAGAATTGTGGCGCTGGGTGTGGGCGTCTATCTGATCATCAACGAGCAAATGACGCCGGGTCTGCTGCTTGCCGCGACCATGATTCTGAATCAGGCGCTGAGTCCGATAGACAGCATCATTCGTAACTGGCGCAATCTGAGTGCCGCACGCATCGCCTACGGCCGTTTGAGCAGGCTGCTGGGCGAAAATGTCGTCGAAGCGGAAAAGCTCGTATTGCCGGAACCGGAAGGACGGCTCGAGGTGGAAAAGCTCTACTTCCGCTTTGGCCAGGCTGAACCCTTGTTGCGCAATATGTCGTTCAGCCTCGAGCCGGGCGAAAGCCTTGGCATCATCGGGCCCAGCGGGGCCGGCAAGACCACCCTGGTGCGGCTCCTGAATGGCCTCTGGGTACCGTCTTCCGGTGCGGTACGCCTCGACGGCGCCGAGATACACGCCTGGGACAAGAACCATCTCGGCCGCTACATCGGCTACCTGCCACAGGATGTGGAACTCTTCGATGGCAGCGTCGCGGAAAACGTCTGCCGTCTCGGCGAAGTCGAGCAGTGGACCGACCAGATCGTCGCCGCCGCCAAACTGGCCCGGGCCCACGAACTGATCCTGCGCCTGCCCAAGGGCTACGATACACCGATGGGCGAGGGCGGCGTTCGCCTGTCCGGCGGGCAGAGACAGCGCATTGCCCTGGCGCGGGCGCTGTTCGGCACGCCCAAGCTGATCGTCCTCGACGAACCGAACTCGAACCTGGATACCGAAGGCGAGCAGGCACTGATGGAAGCATTGCGCGACATCAGAAAGGCAGGCATCACGACCATCTGCATCACGCACAAGCTCAACCTGCTCAGCACCTTCGACAAGACCCTGTTGTTGAAGGACGACGGCAGTTACCAGCTGGGCAGGACGCGGGAAGTTGCACCCAGGCTCAGCGCCCCGCCGGCAACCCCGGCCCTTCAGGCGCCCGCCGAAAACAGGAGCCCGGCACCACCATCCGCCGCGCCCGCTGCGCGGAACGTGATCAAAGGCATGATCGGCAAGGTCGACGATGCCGGGATCAGGGGCTGGGCCTATTTCCCGGCACAACCCGAGACAGTCCCGGTCCTCGAGATATACATGGACGAAGAACTCCTCGGAACCACCGAGGCCAAGCTGTTCCGCGGCGATCTGGCGCAGCGCGACATCGGTACCGGCTATCATGGCTTTGAATTCAAGTTTCCGCCGGAACGCGACTTTGACAGCAATCCGGGAGATCGCCTCAAAGTCTTTGTGCTGATCCCCGGCGGCGACAAAGTCGTCCTTCCGAAAGCCTGAAAAACGATGAACACAAGCCGAGGCGGAAAATGGGCACTGCAGAAACTGTCGGGATCGCTGGCAGTCCTGACCGGCCAGGGTCTGCCGCGCGAATCGCTCGAGGCCGGTCGCCACATAGCCAGGAGCGGTCTCCTGATGCTGACGATTGCTCTGGCCGGCGTGATGCTGTGGGCGTACGTCGCGCCCATCAGCGGCGCCGTCATCATGTCCGGCAAAATCATCGTTGCCTCGCAGCGCAAGACCATCCAGCATCTGGAAGGCGGCATCGTGCGGCAGATTCTTGTTCAGCCGGGGCAAAAGGTGGCCAAGGATCAACCGCTCGTGATCCTGGACGACGTGAGCCAAAGCGCGACCGCCGTCCAGTTGAGTGACGAACTGGACGCCGCATTGGCACAGAGCGCCCGCCTGACCGCAGAAAAGCTGGGCCAGACCAAGATTAGCTTTCCCGAGGCATTGAAGTCTCGATCCGCCGATCCAAAGGTGGCGAGCGTCATGCAAAACGAAGAAGCGTTTTTCAGGGCACGCCTGGCGGCCCTGAACGAGTCGGTGCGCCTGACCCGACAGCAGATAGGCGAAGCCCAGGCGCAGATCAATAGTTTCCAGGAGCAGACCCAGGCAGCCCAGAGGACTATCGATATTGCAAAGGCGGAGCTGGAAAAGTCAGTCAAGCTCCACGAACGAAATTTCGTCTCCAATACCGCCCTGCTGGCAGCCAGGCGCGCCGTGGCTGAAAAAGAGGAACAGCGCGCGGCGCATGGCGCGGACCTGGAAGAAGTCCGGACCAGGATCACCGGCTACAAGCTTCAAATCGCTGCGCTTTACGATACCCGCTCCAAGGAGGCAGCGCAGGAACTGCGCGACACCGAAAAGAAGGTGTTCGAATTGCGGGAAAAGCTCAGGCCGACCGAAGATGCACTCAAGCGCCGGGTGGTCGCCGCGCCAATGGCCGGTGAAGTCGTGGACCTGAAGATATTCAGCGTGGGAGGCGTCATCAGGCCCGGAGAGCCGCTAATGGACATCATCCCGGACAACGAATCGTTGATCGCCGAGGGCCGTATCAGCACACGGGACATCCAGCAGGTGCGCGTCGGTCTGCCGGTGGAAGTGGAACTCTCGGCCTACAAGCAACGCCTGACCCCCCTGGTCGACGGCCGCGTCATCTATGTTTCGGGAGATGCATTAGCAGACTCCGCCAGTGCTGCGGCAGACAAAGTCTATTACCTGGTCCACGTCGAAATCAGCCGCGATTCGCTCAAGGCGGTCGGGGACCTGACCCTGTTGCCCGGTATGCCGATATCCGCCTTTATCCGGACCCGCGACCGCAGCGCCATCGACTACCTGTTCGAACCCGTAACCGATATCTTGCGACGCTCGATGCGGGAAAGGTGATCTACACGATTATCACAAGTTGCGCGACGGGTTCCTCGACGCGATAGGCTGAAGTGTCTATACGAGCGTTTAAACATTACTTCCGGAGCAGATTGTGACCGTGGCCGTTCTCGATATCAAGCAGTGGGGCAACAATCTGGGTGTTCGTTTGCCTGCGGCAGTCGCGCGGGAAGCGCATCTTCGTGTTGATCAGCGGGTTCGTGTGTCGGTAGAAGGTGGACTCGTAGTCATTACTCCTGTTGCCGATACGACGCTCAGCCTTGAGCAGCGGCTGGCGCTCTTCGATCCCGCACGCCATGGCGGTGAAGCGATGGCCAGCCAGCGCATCGGTGCCGAGCGGTAGTAGCAGCAAAAAAGCCTTTCCCATCGGTAAGGCGAGGCTCATGGGGGCCGGATCGTCAGGACACGCAAGTGCGCGAACGCCTGAACCAGATAGTTGGCCTGGCCTGACATCGCCCCATAGCGGCATGCTTGAGGAACGCGCAAACCGTCTCTTGGCTGCTCACGGGTTTCCTATGGAAGAAAAGTGGGTTTGTGCTGATGCCCTCTGCGCGTATGGGGATCCAGCACCTTCCAGGCGTCATCTTCCGGCGGTGACAGAGGGTCCCCCACAATTTGAAGCCCTGGGTGCAAACCGAAAGGCGACCCGGATCGGCCCCCTGAATAGGGGCGAAGCTCCACGATTGGTCGCCCGTTCTTGGTAACGATCAACACGTCGCCCGAACGTGCCACGTCATCCATCAAGGAAAGACATTTAGCCTCGAACTCAGAAGCTTGAATGGCCTGCATGATGACTCCTCAACAAGGCGGTCATAACGATAGTTAGGAAGGTGTTCGCGATCAAACAGTTTTCGTCGTCGGCCACTCGCCGCCGTCCCGCCAGCGCCGACTATCGATAAACTTCCCGGCGGTGCCCGATGCGGACGACGAGCACAACCAACTTCTGCTCCTGTACTTCATACACCACTCGATAGCTGCCAATGCGAATGCGGCGCAAGCCAGAAAACTCACCCTTCAGCACACTTCCCGCAATGGGGTTGATTTTCAGCTGATCAATGGCAGTGATAATGCGTAGTCGATCTTCCCGAGGCAGCTTGTCAATGGCTTTCGCTGCACTCTGCTTAATGCTGACGGAGTAGGTCATGCTTGACCGCCTCCCAATCCAGCACCGGGTCGGCGGGGTCTCGCAGCACCTCTATCGCGCGTGAAACATCCTCGAAATCATCGAGATAATATTCCACTGCCTGTCGAACCACATCGGCACGTGTCCGCCGCAACCGCGCGGCGGCCTCATCCAGCGAAGCAACGAGTTCATCCGGTAGTCTTGCAGTAATCTGGCTCATCTGGACACCTCGAAATGTCAATACATGTCATCGAATGTCAGACTATACTAACATGTGCATCCAATCAATCAAAATCGAGGGAAAGGCAAGCGCCGTCGGACGGCCAATGCTGTCACCGGTAGACCTCTTTGCGATTTCCGATCTCGATCACCAGGACGCATAGCCGGTTGTCCTGAATATCGCAGATAACTCGATAGTCATCTACTCTGTAGCGCCAGTAAACACCCAGCAACGGGCCTGTCAACGCCTTGCCTGTACTTCGCGGATCCGCCAAAGGTGCAACGCGCTCATCCATGTAGTCCAGAATTCGCCGCGCGACTGGCTTATCGAGTTTGCGCAGGCGCCGCAGTGCAGTTTCGGTGTATTCAATCGACCAAGCCAAGATCTTTCCTCACATCCGCAGAGGAAAGCATTTGTTCCTCGCGCTTGCGAACCCGCTCCATCGTTGAATCCGCCAGATAATAATCCTCAAGATCGTCGAGCCCCCGAGCCACCAACTCGCGCAAGTAAAACGTTTTGGTGCGCCCGGTTTGTGCAGCCAGATGGTCCAGCCGCTGCTCCAGTTCCTTTTCCAACCGAATGGACGTAGCCATAATGACAACCCCTCTTGAATACAATGAATACATGTATTCATTGTATCACGAGCTATTTCAAGAGTCGGTGCCGGCGTGACGGCTATAGGCCCAAATCAAATCGTCCAAGCCATTCAGACGGCCAGTGCCGTCAGCGGCTGTCCGCTCGCCAGCCATTGGACTACCCATGCCGGCTTGCGGCCGCGTCCGGTCCAGGTGAGCGAGGAGTCTTTTGGATGGCGGAATTTCACCGGAACCGGCTTGCGCACGTGTTTGGCGGGGGCGGTCGAACCGGCGCTGCCTGCCAGCAGCTCCTCGAAATCGAAGCCGCGGGCAGTTGCAAGGGCGCGCATTTCGGCCACCACGGCCTTGCGCTCGGTAGCCTCGCGGCGGCGAATTTCTGCCGGCAGGTCTTGCAGCAATTGGCGCAATTCCGCCACGGTCAGGTTTTCCAGTTTCATGCGCGTTCCTTTTCATCAAGAGTCATCTGTCGATATACCGCGTCCACCCGTTCCCGCATCCGCTTGCCGATCCGCTGCGGGGAAAATTGTTGCTCGGCAAAGTCCGCAATCCGTGCCGCGAACACCTTGTCTTTCGTTGCCTCCTTCGCCGCGCGCAACTGGCGCGCCGCATCGGCAATGTCCGGTTCCGCCCACCAGGCGCCATCGGCCTCGGTGACAAATGGATACTCGCCCGGTTTCACCGCCCTGCGCTGCCACTTCACCGGGAAGCCCGTCTGCGCCGTCAGAAAGTCAACATTCCCGGAAAAATCAGTCGCCACCACCGCCTTGCCAAACAGCATTGCCTCGGCCAGCGTGCGACCAAAGCCCTCCGAGCGGTGCAGCGACACACAGGCATCGCAGGCCTGGATCAGGCCCAGGACTTCGCCGCGATCCATGGTCCGCTCCAGCAGCACGATCCGTTTGTCCTTTCGGCACAAGCGCTGGAAATCAAGCCAGCGCGGCTCGTCCGGCCGGCTGTTCATGGTCTTCAAAACCAGGCGAACCGACAAATCCTGCTTCGGGAAGGCGTTCAGGAAAGCGTCTACCGCCGCCCAGGGGTTCTTGCGATCCAGATAGGAATTGAAGTCGAACACATACAGGAACAGGAACACGCCCTCCGGCAAACCCAGCTCCCGGCGCGACATCGGCTTGACCCGTGAAACGCTGGCCGGTAGCGGCATCAGATTCACCGGCTTGTTCGTGCCTTTCCGGTACACGGCTTCAGTAAATTTCGTCGCGGCCCAGACCTCGTCTACCAGATCGAATGCGAGCTGCCATTCGTGCGGCCATACTGGAAGCTCCCAAGGCCACCAGCCGATATTGTGGCGCCCGCCGAACAATGCTTCGCCCTTCTCGATGAAGGCGCGTGCCGTGTCGAAGCCCGTCAGGCAAAAGACATTGACCGCATACGGCGCCTGCTCATCGAGGCTGGCCGCCGGATTCACCTTCCCGGTCAGCGCAAGATCCTTCTGGCGCAGGTTCTTGCCCGGGCTGATATTCACAACGGTGTGGGGAATTCCCGCCGCTTCGCAGGCTGCGGCCGCCATGCGTACATCCTCGCCGATGCCAAGCTCGCCAAAAGCAAAGCCGATCAGGTTCAGGCCGAAAGGCCGCAGCGGCGCAGTTGACGCTGGCCCGGAGGGCGCTGGCGTAGCCCCCGCACGGCTTTCCGGGCCGTTCAGCCAGCGCAAGGCCGGCTCCTCCCGCCCCGGGCCGTCGAACCACTGGATCAGTCCCTGCCTGCCCTGCGGAGTGCGCAGATCGAAAGCCCTTTGCAGATCCTGACGCGAACGCCAATGCATCAGCGCAAGCCGCGGCAAGGCGGTGCCGGCAAGTCCCGGCAGCTCGAGCTTCTGCAGCAGCCATCGCCGCCAGCGCGGCGCGAGCAGCGGCCCGCACTGGAAATCGGCCAGCGCCACAGTAAGAAACCAGACCAGGTAGCGTCCCCGCACGGCCTTGTCGCCCAGATCGAACTGGCCCTCCAGCCCCGAGGCGCGCCAGACAAAAAACATCAGCCAGGTCAGCTCCGGCCCCTGCGACACCTCGCCTTCGGGCAGCAGAAAGGGTGGCGTCTCGTCGAGGGCCGCCAGAGTGCGTTCATCGACGGCATCGAACAGATGATGTTCCTTCAGGCCGTAGGAAAACAGCCAGGCGATGGCCCGCCAAAGTCCGGCTTCGGTCGAAGCGTCAATGGCCGCGGCGACATCCTTGCGCCGATGCAGTATGGATTTCAGCAGCGGGTTGAGGCCGAAACGTCCGCAGGCCGGCTGGTCGGGCAGGGGGGTGAACAGAACGTACTTTTCTGCCTCGCCCAGGAGTGGGAAGCCCGGATATTCGCGGCGACCATCGATAGCCCACCAGGCAAGGAACTCGGTCGTAACCAAGCTCGAAGCCGGCGCTTCGCCGCGCACATCCGATCGCAGCAGCCAGGCGATTTTGCGCGCAAGCCTACCCATTGACTCGGGATTCTCCATCGAGGCCGCGTCAGACAAGGTCATCTGCCTTCATTCCTGCGCAGGCTCCGGGCGCTTCGGTGCTTGGCTCGTCCGTAGCGTTCGTAATGATCCCATCCCGACTGGAATTTTCCGGCCTCGACGGCCGCAGCGACATCGCGATTCACGCTCAGGTAAAAGGCCTCGTCGAAATCCTCGCGCGTGAGCTCGATGGCCTTGTGCAGGAAGAAAATCGAGTGATTGATGCAGTGCTGCTGAAGTGCCACCAACAGATGGGCAGGCACCCGGCCGGCGATGACTTCAAGATACTCGTCGATGTTCATGTAGGGCCGGCGCAGTACGGGGGCGATCTCGATTTTCCAGAATCCCGCCTCCTTCGCCTGCGCCCAGATGTCCTCGAGCACCAAGTCGTTCTCGACGACATTGAAATCGCGCATTTCCGACTGCGATGCCTCGGACCGGGAATGAAAGCGTCCGGGCTCCGACATGGCCACCAGCCCGCCCGGCTTCAGGATCCGAAAGAAGTCCTGCAGCACCTCGGCGGTATTCGTCACATGATGAAACGAATCATTGACGATGATCCGGTCCATCGATGCAGCCGCCAGGTCGAGCCTCTTGCCGTCATAGGGCAGGAAGGCCGGCAGCCCGCAGGCCGCCTGAATCGGCGGAAACCGCTCCAGCAGGCTCTTGCCGATGGCCAGCGCCTTGGCCGACACGTCACTGCTGGTCACGCGGCAGCCCAATTCGACGAGAATCTTCGAAAGCCAGCAGGAACCCGCCGCAAAGTCGAGGACATCCATTCGCGCCTCCAGTCGCGCCCCTTCCAGCAACTGCCCGAGGTTGCTTACCAGTGCCGCAGAATCCGCCGGATGGTAAAAGGGCTTCTGGTAAAGGTAGAGATGCTCCTCCCGCCCGTCGAAATAGGCATCGGCAAACGCGATATGTTCTTCCAGCGAATAGCGCTCGATGAGCGCGCTGACACTCACAATGTCCGTTGTGCTCTTGCCTTCGTCGGCCTCATCGCTCATCCCCGGCAATTCCTCACAGCGTCAAGAGCAATCATTTTCGCAACCCATCGAAATTCCCGATTAGCTACCAGTTTCATCTCGTCATTCCGGCGCACGCCGGAATCCAGCACGCACCTGGGTCCCGGCGTTCGCCGGGACGACGGTCCAATTTGCGGCAATCGCACTACTTGAGAAGCACACCACTAGCATAAACGAGTACCCGATTTCCGTGATTGATTCTTGAGTTTGCAAGAAACCGGGCATGCGGCTGCAAAACGGAGCTGTATGATGGACATGGCCCAGTTGGTCATGTATCGTGAAATCGTGTTCAGTGATTGATATCACTCCAGATTGCCGTGAAGCCATCCTTAGCCCCAATACCGTTCACTTAACCGTTCGTGGTGAGCTTGTCGAACCAAATTCGGTGAATCAGTGCGCATCCCCAGTTGTATTCAGCAGGCGTGCCGAGTGGCCATGCACCGAGAGCAGTGCAACCGCTTTTTTATCAAAAGAAACAAAGGTTTCCCCACCGAGCCAGTGACCTTCGAAAGCAATCACACCATCGGCGAAATCCCCCCCCGCCTCAAGCACCGACAGACCCGCTTCTACAGCAGGCCTGTCCACTTCCACATTGGTGGTAGCCACAAGTGCGCGGATTGCTTCGGCCACGTCAGCCGGTTGGAGGCTGTAGACCCTGAGCAGCACCCAGACAAATTCGCACAGGCACGGCAGTGCAATCGCAATCAACTCAGCCTCGGTCAGAATCTTGGCGGCAACGCTTGCCTGGGCTGGATCATCCTGGATGACAGCACGAACGAGCACGTTAGTATCAACGGCAAGCTTCATTCTCTACCCGCCCAAGCCTGTGTTGCCGCCTCGTTGATTTCCTCGATGGAAGCGACTTTCCTTGTCCGGCCCGTGAGCAATCCGACAAAGCCGGCAATCGAACCTGCAGGCCGAGCCGCCTTGATCACGCCCCGGCCATCTGGCAACAAATCCAGATCGATCTTGTCCCCAGGCTTGATGCCAAGATGCTGCAGCACCTCTTTTCTAAAAGTCACCTGGCCCCGTGTTGTAACGGTTAATTTGGGCATGGCATCCTCGCCGTCGTGTGATTGAGTACACAGTGTAATGCTAAATCGCCTTACATCAAAGTCGGCGCTGGCGGGACGGCGCCGACTATGCCGCCGCCACCCCGGGTCATCCGTAAGCGCCGCCCCTACTTGCGTATTTCCAGGGTTTGCATTCCGAGCACGTCTGCGGCCTTTTGCAAACGCGTGTCGAAACAGGCAAAGCAAAGCGCCTCGTTCGATCCCTCTTGCAACATTCGCGCAGCGGCAAGCTGAACACTGTCATAACCGCGCAAGGCAAACGTATCTGCATAGTCGCCTGCCAGCTCCACCAGCGACTGTGTGACTTCGACCACCGCAAAACTCGACCAGTCGGCACGAAAGCGAACGCAAACGGCTTCAATGGCCTCAGCGTCAGCCTGACTCTCACGCACGCGGCGCGCAAAAGTCGCCATCGATTCCGCCCAGCTGATGCGCGACACCGCAATCGCCCTGGCCTTTTCCGCCAAGGTGCTCAGCTCATCGCTGAACGCTTCCCTGACGTACAGCTTGACCAAAGCGGAGGTATCGCAGAACAGGATCACCCCCGATCCTCCAGCACCATCTGTTCCAGCGATTTGCCACCTGGCGCAAGTGCCTGGGCGGGTGCGAGTTGGGGTTTGCCACCGTTCCACGACAAAACACCGGAAGCCATCAAGCGGCGCAAACCTTCGTCGGCTTGCGGTGGAATCCCGACAATACGGGCGATGGGCTTGCTGTGCGATGTGACTTCGATCACCTCGCCGCCTTGAGCAAGCGCCAAAACACGCGAGAGGTTGGATTTGAGCTCACGTATTGCGACAAGCATGACGATCACCCCTCCCCGATAAAAAGAGGCCCCATTATATGCCTCAATCAACTTAAAAGAGTGCACATATTCAGCAAAGACATTGCCTCCAACAGGTGTGATGTGGGTGTTCAAGCCGCTTCTTGAGCAATTTGCGCAACACCTCCTTGACGCTGCCATCCAGCGC
>VBWA01000046.1:15350-34214 GCA_006218025.1 Rhodocyclaceae bacterium
GGTGCGTAATACCTGCGCCGGGTTTCGTTTGAACTCGGACATACTGATCGAATAGTCGGTGTAAATGGTTCGGGAAAGCCGGTCTACCTCAACGTGTCCCCTATTGTCTTGTCTGCGTGCAGCCATCAGCGATCCATGCGCTTTTCAGGCGGCCTTACCGTGTTGGCTGAGGGTTTCCCACCCAACACACGCTAGCCAGATGTGCCGCGGTATCGCCTTCTCGCCACCGCGATAGTAGATCAGCATTCTGCGGCTGATCCCCAGCACGTCGGCCGCCTGATCGATGGTCAGGCTGTTGTCGTGCATCCAGTTCAGGATGCGCTCATGCCCCGTGCCACCAGCTTGCTCAACGGCGAGGTTGCGCAGGTTGTCGCCGGCCAGGTCGATGCCGCCCTCGCCAAACTCGACGGTTCGACCGAAGGAGCCGAGTTTGGCGGTAGCAAACAGGCCTTTGTTGCGTAAGGGCTTCAGCATTTTGGTGGTGCTGATCCAGTCAGTCAAATCGACAACGAACTGTGCGTCGTCGGCATAGGACAGACGCAGTCGCATGTCAGGCAGTGCCTCGGCGCTCGTCAGTCGAAACAATTCTCGCTTTTTGCTCATTGGCGAAACTCCAGAAATCGACGCATCAACAATTCCCGGTTTCCCGGCATGCTTGCCCACTCAAGAGCAACGCGAATGGACCGATAATCCCGAGGGCCTTCCAACACGGTACAGTCGTCGATTCGAACGAGCCATTCACGCCCATCGTTTGAGATCAAGTGGAAATGAGGCGGCAGGTGATCTTTGAAGTTGATGTTGATCTGGCAGGAATCGAAAGCCTGTATCCGTGGCATGGGCACATTATGGTGCAATCAGTGCACTCTGTCTATGGACCTGGACTTCGGGAATTCGCCTGTAACGCATCGACAAAACCTTTCCGGTGCGGCAAGGTCGGCAAGTGCTGCACTTCACATTTGAGGCCGCTCAGCCCGAAACTCATGTCAGTTTGTCGAGCCGCGCCAGATGCGCCTCGGGCGATTCCGCCAACGATCGCCCCGCTGCCAGATCGGCGCGGGATTCGGCCAGGGCCGCGTCAAGCTCGCATTCGCGCAGGTAGTGGTAGTGAGCGATATCCATGACCACGAAGCGATCCTTGCCGCGTACAGAGATAACGGCTTCGGTATGGTCAACCAATGTGGCTTCGATCGCAGCCACACCCTTGGTCTTCAATTCATTGGCGCTGATGTGAGCCATGCCGCCCTCCAGTAAATAACACGATGATGCCTCACCGAACAAAGCCCGCAACCGCGTCAAGCCATCGACTCGTGGCAACCCGATCAGCGGGCTGGCGTCCGTCAGGACAATGCGAGCCATTCTTCCAGCGTGTCCATGTCCTGGGTGGCCTCCCGTGCGTTCAACTGCACCGCCGGGATGCCCAGGCGCGAAACATGGGAAACGAATTCACTCACCGACATCTGCGCCAGTCGTGCGGATCGCACCAAAGAGAGATGCCCGTCCCGGAACAACGCAGTCGCCAATGCCGGCCTGACGCCGTTGCCATCCAACACGCCCGCAGACTCGATGCCGACCAGCAACGCATCCGGTTTGTCGCGGTTCATTACCACCACCACATCACGATGCGCCTTGCGCAAAGCCTCGCTCGGATTATTCTTGAGGCCACTCACATTCACCGTTTCCATGCCTATTCCTTATGGGAAGGTTGAATACGCAGATCATACCGCCCAGAGTCCCTCCCCTGAAATCGGGCACGTTCGGAAGCTGCACCCGATTTACTCGTGACAATCCATCGTCTTGTAGCCGTGCCTCTTGATCAGTTCGTCGCGTTCCGTGCCCACCAGCCCGGCATTCAGCCCCGGCGTGACAGCAACACCGCCAGCATCGGCTCCAGCCAGCCCACCGCGAATATCCCGCACGTTGTGCGTCACAATCGCCTCGGCATTTCCCGCGACGGAGGAGGGTAACTACTCATCCCCTGGCAGCCGCTCAACCGCCAAACGATAGGCCATCGCGTCTTCGCGCTTGGCGACGGCGAGCACCAGCACAACCAGAACATCGTCTTCAACCTGATAGATCAGCCGATAGCCCTGCTTGAGCAGCTTGATCTTGTAGCAATCACGCAAGGGACCGTGCAGTTCGGCCTCTGGCACGCGCGGCTGTTCAAGCCGCTTCTTGAGCAATTTGCGCAACACCTCCTTGACGCTGCCATCCAGCGCGGTGCGTAATACCTGCGCCGGGTTTCGTTTGAACTCGGACATACTGATCGAATAGTCGGCGTAAATGGTATCCATAAATATACTCCCATCAATTAAAACAGCTACGAATATAGAGCCATTTAGAGAGCTTGCCAACTACTTTATGCGACAGCACAAGGACTCATCATCAATAGTCGGCGCTGGCGCTACGGCGCCGACCGTGCCACCCCCACCCCGCGCCCCCGCGACATATCGACGATCAATCGAACACTTCCACCGCGGCAAGGCTCGTCCCTTGCCACCCAGAGTGCCTCCCCTGAAATCCCCCGACAAACAGCGATTTCAGCCAGATTCGGCCCGAAGTGGTTCTGGCCCTTTTCTCCCGATCACGGCGCATCACCGGTGACGCCGAGTCGATCCAATGCACAACGCACCAATTCCCTGGCCCGTTCGCCAGACTCCGCTTCCGCATAGCATCTAAGTTCCGGTGCGTTGCCCGACGGCCGCAGGTGAACTATTTCGCCGGAGGCAAATGTTAGTCTCAAACCATCCGTTTCATTCTGACTCGCCACTTCACCACAGAAATCCCCCAACAGCGCATCAATGGCACTCCGAGATGTCGCGAGGTGATCGATCAGTGCTCGGCTGCGTTCGGTAGGGAACTCCTTGATCCGGTCGCTGGCCGTAAAACGGCTAGGTAGCGATGCCTCAAGGCCGGAGAGTGGCACGCCCTGTTCCTTTGCCAGAGCAAGCAACGCGAGCATTGGAAGTACCGCGTCACGGGTTGGCAGGGCATCGAGACGTCGACCGCTTCGTTCAACCCCGTCGCCCAACAGGAGTCCGCCATTGGCCTCGAAACCGACCACGCCGCGCTGGCCAGCCACCAGAGCCGCTTCCATGGCGGCGATCACATACGGCGAGCCGATGCGGGTGCGAACAACCTGAGCAAAGGCACCGCAACGCTCGATCGCGGTCGTGCTGCTGACGGGTGTTACCACCACGGCAGATTCAAGATAGCGTGCGCACAGCAAGCCAACGACATCACCCCGCAGCCAGCGTCCGGTTTCATCTCCGATCAATGGACGATCGCCATCTCCGTCGGTCGATAGCAGGGCATCAAGTCGATGCTCGGCAGCCCACGCCTGGCCCAATGCCTGATCTTCGTCGCTCACCGCCTCCGTATCAATCGGTACAAAGGCGTCGGTACGCCCAAGAGGAATCACCTCGGCGCCGAACTGCGTCAGCAATTCGGCAAGAAAGTCCCGCGCCACGCTGGAGTGCTGATAGACGCCGATCCGCATGCCGCGGAGAAAGCCCGCCGGGAAGAACTGTAGATAGCGTTGACGATACAACTCAAGCGGAGCGGCCGTCGTGGCCAAAACCGCCCCACTGTATGTACCTGTATCCAGCAGCGTTGCGTGCGCGATGGCCATCTCGTCGGCTTTGCTGATCTCGCCTTCCGCCTTGTAGAACTTGATCCCGTTGCGGTCGAACGGAATATGGCTGCCCGTCACCATCACCGCCGGCATCTTCTCTTGCAGTGCGAAATAGGCAAGTGCGGGGGTTGGCAACGCTCCCGCGAAAATGACATCCATGCCGCGGGCCTTGATGGCCGTTGCGCAGGCTCGGGCGATTGCCGGGCTGCTCGGCCGCAGATCGTGTCCCAAGGTGACGCGCTTTGCTCCAGGCACAACTTCCTGAAGGAACGCCGTCGTGTAGGCCCAGCATACGTGGTCCGTCATGTCCGAAACCAGACCTCGTGCGCCGCTGGTACCGAATCGAACGCCCGAATCCCTGGCGATGTCTTCCAGGAGAATATTTTTTGTCAAATCCATTGTCTTCGTGTCACCCAAGTGTCGAACATCCTTTTCACAGATTGGCGGCTGGTTACTTCAACAATTCAGCGAGCTGCAGTTCCAGCTTTGGCAATTCATCATTTCTCAGCCATTGCCTGGCCTCAGCGAGTGTATCGGCGATGTGCTCCTTCAAATCGCCCACGCCGCGTTGGTCAGGGTGAATCGTCAGCAGCTCGTTCACATACGTTAGAAGCCACTCTTCCGGCGCATTGCCCAAGTGACGCGCCAGAACCTCCATACCTTCCAGAATGACTGTCCGCCGCATCCGCACCGTGATGCATTCTTCATGCAGCCTCGAATACGCCTGCACCGCATCGACGAAGCCAATTCGTTCAGGACACGCCTTGAAAGCCCTCAGCCAGAAATCGAAGTCGAACGCCGTCTTCAGGTTTTCATCCAGCTTGCCCAGCAACACCCATATCGACCGCCTGAAAAATACTGTTGGCTGGCAGATAAAACATCCTTCCGAAAACTGGGTGATCGGTGTCGACGGCGGCAAGCTTGGATAATTGTTCAGTGGCTTGCCGGTCCCATCTACATGCTGGCCGTGTCCATACACCATCAACCAGGCCGGATTCGCTTGCAGGGCGTCAACCGCCCGGAGCACCGCTCCCGGTGCGTAAACATCGTCCGAATTCAGCCAGCCCACGAATGTGCCGCGCACTTGGGCCAACGCGGCATTGATAGCTTGAGCCGGCCCGCTATCTTTGCCCGAAAACCAGCGCAAACGCATGTCTGCCGCCTGTCGCTTCCTGAGCAATTCGACCGTGCCATCGTCCGACCCGCCATCGGCAACGATCAGCTCGCTGTCCGGATAATCCTGGCCCAGGACACTGTCGATCGCGGCATCAATAAACCTTGCCTGATTCAGCGAAGGCATTACCACCGAGACAAGTGGTAGCGCTTGCACCTTCAAGCCTGGCGGTAACGATCCTGGTTCGCCAGGAACCAGGCATAGGTTTCGCGCAAACCATCTTCCAGTTTGATTTGCGCTTGCCAGCCTAGCGACTTCAGCCGTGAAACATCCATCAATTTGCGCGGGGCGCCGTCGGGTTTGCTGGCATCGAACACCAGCCGCCCCTTGAATTCAGTCACGCGGGCAAGCGTTTCCGCCAACTCGCGAATCGTGCAGTCCACCCCGGTACCTACATTGATGTGCGACAGCATTGGGCGCGTATGCTTTTGATAGATATCCAAGGGCAGGTTCATTACATGGACACTGGCCGCCGCCATATCGTCCACGTGAAGAAATTCCCGCATCGGCGTGCCGCTGCCCCAGATCACGACTTCTACCGCCGCCGCCTGCACGGCCTCGTGAAACCGCCGCATCAGAGCCGGGATTACGTGGCTGTTGTTGGGGTGAAAGTTGTCGTTTGGTCCATAGAGGTTGGTCGGCATTGCACTGCGGTAGTCGCGACCGTGCTGGCGGTTAAAGCTCTCGCACAACTTGATCCCGGCGATCTTGGCAACGGCGTAAGGCTCGTTGGTCGGTTCCAGCGTATCTGTCAGCAATGCATCCTCGCGCATCGGCTGCGGAACGTTGCGTGGATAGATGCACGAAGAACCCAGAAACAGCAGTTTCTCGACCCCTGTCTGGTGAGCGGCGCCGATGATATTGCATTCGATCATCAGGTTCTCGTAGATGAAATCGGCCGGATAGGTGTTGTTGGCAAGAATGCCACCCACCTTTGCCGCCGCCAGATACACCTGATCGATGCGTTCATCGCGGAAGAAAGCCCGCACCGCGGCCTGGTCGGTCAGGTCCAGTTCCGCATGCGTGCGCGTGGCGATCTCGCAGTCACCCTCTGCCGTCAACTGCCTAACGATTGCCGATCCCACCATGCCGCGGTGGCCTGCGACGTAGATTCTTTTCATTCAAGACATCCTTCCTCGATGCGAATAGCTACTCCAAGCGCCGTTTCGCCAGCACCGACTTTCTCCAACTATTTCCCCGCACGCGTCAACACGGGCTGGATCACTTCGGCAGAAATCCGAAAATCGGACGCGTGCAGTTGCGAGAACACAGCTACTCGTGATGATCCAGCGTCTTGTAGCCGTGCTTCTTGATCAGTTCGTCGCGTTCCGCGGCCTTCAGGTCCTCACGCACCATTTCCGTCACCAGTTCCGCAAAGCTCGTGCGCGGCACCCAACCTAGCTTTTCTTTGGCCTTGGATGGATCGCCCAACAGGGTTTCCACCTCAGTGGGGCGGAAATAACGCGGGTCCACGGCCACGATGCATTTGCCGCCGGTGTCGTAGCCTTTCTCCTCTACCCCCTGCCCCTCCCAGCGAATTTTCATCCCCAGTTCATCCGCCGCGGCATTGACAAAGTCCCGCACCGAATACTGCACCCCGGTCGCGATCACGAAGTCTTCCGGCTTGTCTTGCTGCAACATCAGCCACTGCATCTCGACATAGTCACGGGCATGGCCCCAGTCTCGCTTGGCATCCATGTTTCCCAGGTATACGCAGTCCTGGAGCCCAAGTTTGATCCGCGACAGGGCGCGAGTGATCTTGCGCGTGACAAAGGTCTCGCCGCGGACCGGAGACTCATGGTTGAACAGAATCCCGTTGCAAGCGTACATCCCATACGCCTCGCGGTAATTCACTGTAATCCAGTAGGCATAGAGCTTAGCCACGGCATAGGGACTGCGCGGGTAAAACGGCGTCGTCTCTTTTTGGGGGGTCTCCTGCACCATACCGTAGAGCTCGGAAGTGCTGGCCTGGTAGAAGCGCGTTTTCTTCTCCAGGCCCAGAATGCGGATGGCCTCTAGAACCCGCAGCGCACCCAAGGCATCGGAGTTGGCCGTGTATTCCGGTTCCTCGAACGACACCGCGACATGGCTTTGCGCGGCCAGGTTGTATATCTCGTCCGGCTGCACCTGCTGGATGATGCGGATGAGACTGGAAGAATCCGTCAGATCGCCATGGTGAAGAACAAATCGCCGGTTCGAAACATGGGGATCCTGATACAGATGATCGATCCGGTCAGTATTGAACAACGACGAGCGTCGCTTGATGCCATGAACTTCATACCCCTTTTCCAGCAACAACTCGGCCAGATACGCGCCATCCTGGCCGGTGATGCCTGTAATCAATGCTTTTTTCATTTCACGACCCTATTCAACTCAAAATTACGCCGTCTCACCAGCGCCGACTTTTCAATCCCACTGCCATTTCTGTTCCCACCGCCAGGCGTGCTCGACCATGGTTTCCAAGTTCGCATACTTCGCTTGGTAACCCAGCACCCTGCGTGCCAGGCTTGAATCCGCCACTAGCCTTGGCGGGTCGCCTGTCCGGCGTGGGGCATCAACTACCTTGATCTCCCTCCCCGTCACCCGGCGTGTGGTGTCGATCACTTCCTGCACTGAAAATCCATTACTGTTACCGAGATTGAACGCCGCGCTGTCGCCACCCGTCGCCAGATAATCCAGCGCCAACGCATGTGCTTTAACCAAATCGACTACGTGAACGTAGTCACGGATGCAGGTCCCATCCGGCGTATCGTAATCGCGGCCGAACACCGTAATCGCCTCGCGCCGGCCTGAAGCTGCCTGCAAGATCAGCGGTATCAGGTGCGTTTCAGGCTCGTGCCGCTCACCTAGTTCTCCTTCCGGGTCTGCCCCGGCGGCGTTGAAATAACGCAGGCAGACGGACTTCAAGCCATAGGCCCGATCAAAGTCTTCCAGAATCTGCTCTACCATCCACTTCGAGCGGCCGTAGGGGTTGATAGGGACCTTTGGGTGAGACTCGTCAATGGGTACATACTCGGGGTTGCCATACACGGCGGCGGTGGAAGAGAAGATGAACCTCCCCACGCTAGCTCGCACCATCGTCTGTAACAGGCTGAGTGTTGTCGCCAGATTGTTCGCGTAATACTTGCCCGGTTCCGTAACCGACTCGCCCACCTGGATGAACGAGGCAAAGTGCATCACGGCATCGAAACGATGTGCAGCGAACAGCGATTCCACCGCGGCAGCATCGGCGATATCCAGTTCAGCGACCTCACCGCCTACAACCGCATTGCGATAACCGGTGGAAAAGTTGTCCGCCACCACTACGCCATGTCCAGCGCGTAGCAGACACTTAACCGTGTGCGAGCCGATATAGCCCGCCCCGCCCACAACCAAAATTTTCATGCGAATAAACCCTCACGTGCGTTCACGTCTTCGGTCACCCCGACTTTCTAAGCGGCCTCCCAATTGGCGCTTTATCTCAAGAAACAGCCGGTCTAGAATGGCCAAACACGTTTGCTATAAATGGTGGCCGAAGATAGACTCCACCCGGGAGCTTTATTGTACTTTGATAACCCAATTTTATTAATGACTCAAATGGACAAAAAACTTGATGTAAAGGTAGTATTAATAGTTGTATTTAATCATAGGTTTGATAAAAACCTTCCGCGTTTACGCGAAATTTATAAAGATCGATTCAGCAATATATTTTTTCTTGTGCCATTTTATTCGGGCACCGACGAGGATGTTATTGCTGTCTATGAGTCATCAGACTGCTATCAGGGATACTTTGCACAAGCCTATCATCACTTGAAAAAAATTGATTACGATTATTGGTTTATTATTGCCGACGATATGATTATCAACCCGGCTATTAATGAATTTAATTTTGCAGATAATTTTGGAATATCAATTGATGACAGCTTTATAAATGCAATTAGAAAATTTAATCCTGCAACACAGTGGGCCCATTCAGATCGTGCGTTGCGCTTCACTTTCAATAATAAGTTTCTTCAAATTCGTAATGAATTGCCTGATATTGTACTGGCGAAGAGTTATTTGGATAAATATGGAATTTCTCCATCAGGGCTTAAATTTGAATCAGTATATCCCGAAGCATCAGGTAAACCGGGTGATTATGCGAAATATGGAGCAAGGCTTTCTGCGGACATTGCAAAAAAAAATGATTTACTCTTTCCTGAGTACCCATTTGCTTACGGTTACTCCGATATCCTTTGTATAGGAAAGAATAATATTGAGAGATTTTGTCACTATTGTGGATGTTTTGCTGCAGCACGGCTTTTTGTAGAGATTGCAGTGCCAACAGCCTTAATTTTTTCTACTCGAGGTACATTGTATACTCAAAAAGATATCCATTACCAAGGTAGTGCGCTTTGGAGTGAAGATGAGATCAGAGATGAATTAGGTAAATTTGATTTAGATCTTGCAAAGCTTATCAGGTCATTCCCCCCTGAAAAGCTTTTCTTGCACCCAGTAAAGCTTTCAATGTGGAAATAGTCAAAAAATGAATACATTTATAGTTATTACTTCAATCTTCCATCCAACAAAGGCAGTTAACTCATATGCAAAGCTAAGGGATTCAAGGGTTGTTGTTGTTGGCGATAAAAAATCACCTGATACCTATTTCTCCGATGGCGTGAAATTTATTTCATGGACTGAACAAGAAAGCAGCTCATATCGTCTTCAAAAGTTCCTTCCTTACAACCACTATTGCAGAAAAATGATGGGATATATATATGCCATTGAAAATGATGCGGATGTAATAATCGATACTGATGATGATAATATCCCTAAAGATGATTTTAAATTTCCGAGTTTATCTGGCGACTTCAAAACATTAAAAATGGATTTAGGGTTTGTAAATATTTATGAACTATATTCAAAAGATAAAATTTGGCCTCGAGGCCTTCCATTGCGGCTAATAAATAGTAGGACAATAGATAATAATGATCTTCTAATCGAAAGCCAAAAAATTGGAATTTGGCAAGGGCTCGCCGACAACGATCCGGATGTTGATGCTATCTATAGGCTAACGAATGGTAAGGTTTGTAACTTTGATTATTTCGGAAACATTGTTTTAGGCTCTGGAACGGCTTCACCTTTTAATAGCCAGAACACTTTATTTAGAAAAGAAATGTTTCCGCTTTTGTACTTACCTACAACTGTAACTTTTCGATTTACTGATATTTTGCGGGGATTTGTAGCGCAGCCAGTAATGTGGGCCACGGGTTTTCAGCTCGGCTTTACTGATGCGACCGTTGTGCAGGAAAGAAACCCTCATGATTATACGAAAGATTTTGAGTCAGAAGTCCCTATGTATCTTTATGGTGAGAAGGCTTTTGATTTGTGCATGGTAACCGTGAAACCTCAAGCTAGTGTCGCCGATAACCTTTTTAATTGTTATTCCGAGCTTACCAAAGCCGGCATTGTTAAGGAAAGTGAATTGCCAACATTAGCAGCTTGGCTTGATGATCTAGCAAATATATAGACAAGTTGATTGCAGCTATATTTGGCCTACATTTAAAACTCCCTTGAGACGCTCAGGTTCGCAGTGTTCTTTGGTTTTGATTCCCCGTGGTTTGCCCCCATCAGAGTAGGTCCTCCACTTATCGGCCAGCCATATTTTGCTGAGCGACTTCTGTTACGCGCGCACAGGCAAGACCCGGTCGCGTATGCCGTCTCAGTGCAGCGCCGTTCTCGTCACCCAGATCAGTATGGGAGATCTATGTATCCGAATTCTCGAAGCACCTGGCCGTACTCCGACATGAAGCTTGATAAAAGCGGACGCGAAAAATAGTTGATGTAGTAGCACGAAGTCATCTTGTTGAAAAATATCGCCTCCTCCGGGATATTAGTATGGCCTTCGCTCTTTAGCTCTTTTGACGAAGTCGCTGACTTTTTCTTCAAGAATTCGTTCGCTTCCTGCACCGCATCCGACATAACCGACGGGCCGAAAGAAAAAAATCTATCCATCCGATTGAATACGGATGGATTAACCAGACACTCTTCATACTTTAGGACGGCACTTGGAGTCCCACGATTTGCCGCTTCTATCCAGGATTGCGTATGCTTGATCCAGCTTGACGACATGGCAGTGAGCGATGGGATAGCTAGCTCGGATTTCATGAACTGACTCAGCGCATGGTCGAGATTTTCACGTGGGAGTGTGTCGAGGCTAAGAGCATTCCAGGCAGCGTAACTCGGCACCGAGGGAAGCCCTAAAAGGTCCAGAAACAATTCCCTCTGATACACAGCGTCGTTTTGATGCGAGTAATACTCTATCCTCGTGAAATTTATATAAGACAAGAGGACATCGAGGGGATTTCGATAAATATGTATAAATCCCTCGGTCACAAACCCGAGATCGGCATGCGGCTGACTGTCGGGGTCGAAAGCCGAATGAGTCTTGAGTAAAAAGCAAGCCTCGTCAGCAAAGGCTGGAGCGATAAACGACGTCGGCACAAATGGCCTAGATTGACCAATGAGATTATAGATATCATAATCCTCACCCGCGCTGAAGCCGGCCCGAGCAGCCGCTTTCCTAATTATCTCTACGGTCCATGTATTTCCTGACTTTGGAAACGACACGAGCCATAATGCCTTTTTCCGATCCATTATAAGGCCCTAATTAAAGTGCAATTTTTCGCGCGAACGATAAACGCTGACCTCAAATCCGTATCCAGAGAACTCGCGAGAACGAGGAGAGAACCCTCCAACAGTAACCAAGTCGATTCGTGAAGTGCCATTTTGGCTAACAAGTTTTCTATAGCTATTTGAGACGACATAAACGTCCTTGCGGGGACGATCTTGCGTCTTTTGCTGGACTCCTTCTGTCGAAATATCCGTGATTGTGGATGCATAGGTAACGGCGACATTACAGGCCAGATGCGAATCACGCACGCAAGTCGCAAACACCTGAAGCATTTCGTTGCTTGGATAGGTCTCAATACACTTAAGAATCGTCTCAGAAAAAGACTCTGGTGTGTAGTCAGCAACTACATGCCCTATACCAAAAACGGAGCAAAACTCCTCGCACCCATGCCCACTACCAACCACGGGCACAACGCCGTAAGCACCACCTTCGACAAGAACATTCGGCCAATTGTCCTCGTACGAACAAGTAAGCAGAATCCCGGAATTGCGATAAACCGCAGCCAATTTCTCATGCTCTTTTATCCGACCATGAAATACGGCGTTAATTCTGTGTTCAGCGCAGAGCCGTTCGAGTTCATTATCCATTTGGCCCACAAGGTGAACGATTAGATTCCCATCAGTGTATTTCGCCGTTGCTTGCCCGAGCGCAGCCAGCGCCAATCGCATGCCTTTGCGTCTCTCCACCAACGAGTCAGCGACGAGCAGCACATGTGATTTCACATTCTGCTTGTCGCCAAAAAAGAGATCTTCCGGATGATAAATGTTTCTAATCACATGGGCACGATCGGAAGAAATTATTCCGGTACTGACAACAGCATCAACGAGGTACTTGCTCGGTGCGGAAATATGAACATTGGCAAAACCTAGCAGTTCAGCTTTTTCGCGATACGCAGCCATAACGTCAGCACGAGAGAATTTTATCGGTGCAACCTGCGGGCAACCAACACACGAAAACATCTGTCCCGTACAGCCTGCTGGATAGTGGCAGCCGCCAGTGCAGTAATAGAAGTCGTGCATGGTGATGAGAATCCTCCTCTTCATTTTCGCCAAGGCAATTAGTTCTGACGTTGTGACAAGATAGGGTGCCCAGTGCACATTGATGACATCGTACGAACTCAGAAGCGCCACAACCCAGCCCCGTACATATCCTGGATACTCGGCTGTGTAATGCGTATCTGTGTATTCGCGATTGGAGGAACTGTCGTTGAGCGTTACCGAGGCCGGAACCGCTTCTCCCAGTGCAACGATATCTATGAAATCTGCTTGGAAATTCCCAAGATGATTCAATGCATCACAAATCCGCTTGGCGGCGATACCCGCGCCACCGCCTGAAGCGCTCGACAAAATAGCAATCTTGCTCATCTGATTCATTTAATCTCAATATCTGCCAATAGGGCCAATTCAACATTCTGATTGTATTCGGCAGTAAGGGCACTAAGCTTGCCCTCAAGAACGCTACACTTTCTGCACATTTCGTCACTGCCACTTGATTGTAGCGACGTTTCTACTTGGTGATAAAGACCTACCAAAATATCCAATGTCTTTTTTGCTTGTTGAAAACCACCATGCCTTGCTTGGATAAGGGCCAATTCCGTAATCGATTCCGCCCGCTTCCCGCGTGTCTTGCATTCCTCATGGTAGACGCTATACGCTAGGTCAGAGGCGAAGTGGTGGAAAGAAAAGTTCTTTGACATATCTATGAATAGATCTGCATCCATTGCATAGTGCAATTCTTTCTTAACTGGCCCCGATTTTTCCCACGCTTCTCTTGAAAAAAAAACGCTGGGCTGAATCAAATGATTTGATGCGTAGTCAATCAGGCTTTCAAATCTCAGTTTCTCCGGAGAAAAAACGAAGTGGCGTATCGGCGTAAGATCTAGCTCGGTCATAAATGCGTTGCCGACCAGAACGTTTACGCCGGGTTGATCTGCATAGTATTTCCTAACCGCAGTAAAAACGTTGGGTAACACAAGGTCATCCCCGTTTAGCCAATACAAAATCGGCTGTGTCGCGCGGGCAAAGCCCCGGTTAATCGCGTCGGATTGCCCATCGTCACGCTCAGAAACACAAACACTGAACATATGCTTGTAGTGCTCCAAAATCTGCGGCGTGCCATCGGTGCTACCACCATCCATTACGATTATTTCACACCCCGTCAAATCGTTGCACAACAGGCTACGCAAAGTCTTTTCCAGAAACTTACCGGCATTGAAGATTGGAATAACGACTGATATGCCCGGAAGACTCTGATCGGCCCTTACTATTTTCAAATCTTGCTCCCAGGGGAGCCTTGCCGTTACATTAAGAGGGTTGATCACTGACAAGCCCCGATATCAAGTTTGCAATTCGCGTAAATAACAATCTCTCGGAAGAGTTGATGCATGACAGTGCGATGCCTTTAAAAAGGTTTTTATTGAATATGCCATATTCAATAATCTCGGAACTCAAAATATCCAAGAGATAATAACGGGCCTCCAGACGATTACCTAGGCGAGTTGCGTTCGCTATCGCGGCCTTATGTGCATTGCCTAATGGATATTTGGAAGTCAGCTTAATAGCCTTTGTCTGAATTGCGATATATAAAAGAAAATAAAGACAAGCCAAATACTGACCAAACTGCACCTCAATAGACGGGCTCTTGCAGAAATAGGTCTTGAATCTGACAAGATCCACCCCCTCTGCAAGAACATTTTGGATCAGCTTGGGTGCATCGGTGGATTTATAAAATATATTCGCCTCCAGCAAAGGTCCTGTATTAATTTGGCAAGCCAATGGTTCCTCAACTATGGTGCTCCGTCGAAAGGTTTCATCGTAGATTGAATTCAATGTGACTGACAACTTGTGATTACGCTTACATTCCAGCTCAATTCTGGACACGAATTCAGCAGCTGCTTGTTCATGACTCCGGGAATTAACGAAGCCCATTGTTCTTAGTTTTTCGACATAGTGGGAAAACTCCCCAACATGGCGATAAGTAGTCTTGTGTGAGAGGTGGCAAAACATAGATCCATCAAGGACAATGCCTTGCATGGCGTCCGATAGAATCAACCCACCAAGGTAAAAGTCCCAACCTGGGACCCCGAATGCCATCCTGTCGGCCAGATCATCTCTTTCCAAAAGAACCGACAATTTTCTTAATGCTGATTGGCCAAAATGAAATAAATCGATGCCACCCCGATACTGCTTTATCGTGGCTGGATCGACCAAGTCCAGCCCAACGATCTCTCGTCTCGTGAAGCCTGCACATGAAGCTATCGACTGCAATAATTCAATTTTCTTCGAGACCCTTGGAAAGATATCGGAGTTTGTAATTATTAGCGAGCCTAGAGAGAGATCACGGACTAGCGCATCAAATATTGGCTTGATTCGTGGTGAATTTATGCCATGAATATTTCGAGCGGAAGAATTCTCGTTAATGATGCGTATATCGAGCACATCTACACCGAAATATCGTAATTTTGTCGCCTCTTCCTCCGTGTTGAAAGTAACAACTTGATAGCCGAGACTCTTCCATTTCCTATAGCAGGTTATCTGGTAGGCAATCTTTCCCCCAGGATTTATTGAAGTAACTACGATGTCTGCGTTAGGCATAATTTAGCCCAGCCCATAACTTATCCGTGCCCATTGACACACAAATACATCCAATTAGGCAGAACGCATTTTGCATAGCAGTCACTAAGAGGCGGGTGATCCCAAACGCCTGATCGCGGGGGACGCAACTTGAACAGCGGATGCTCTTGTGAAATGGATTGTGGGGCATTTTAGTATGAGATTCAAATCGTCGTTATTTGCGTTCGGGAAGCCGGCTGAATCTAGTCAGAGATTCGGCAAAAGCAGGAGCGGAGATGAATTCGGAAACAAAATCGATAACCTGACTGGGAAGAATTGCCGCTATTGCATCACCTTTGGCAATCTGGGTATCGCTGAACAAAGAGCCTGGCGATATTGTGCGCGCATAGACATTGACCGCCGCCCAGCAGCGCCCCATCGTGTCGAACGAGCGTGCACGACTGGCGTGGCTGCTAGGCAGATGACCAATTTCAACTACCGGGCAGCCACTGGCTGCCGCAATATGTTTGGGGCCAGAGTCGGGGCCGATGTAGAGGTGTGCCACGGAGCACAGGGCGGCCAATTCGTTTAGCGTGGTTCTTCCGACGAGATTGACGCAGTACTCGGACCGCGACGCTATGAATTCACCCGCTTCACGCTCGTTGTCGGAGCCAACCATGCAAACCAGTGCCACGCCTAACTTGGACGACAACTGATTGGCTAACTCGGCGTAGAACTCCTTAGGCCAGACTCTGTTCTTGGTGGATGCTCCAATGCCAACGACAACGATGAACAATTCTGGGAATTTCCATGGACTGAGCGAGACCCCAAGTCTGGTACAGACAGCTTGCAGTTCGTCACGAGTAAACCAGACCTCGGGCCACGGCCTGATGTCCACCCCAAGATAATTCAGCAAAATCCAGGAATATTCAATCGTATGCAACGTATCGTTCTCTATATCGACAAGCTCGTTGTAAAACGAGTTTGGGTCGAGCCCGTCCAGCACCGTCCTGTTTTGGCGAAACGCAATTCGGTGCCTAGCTGGGACGTAAGAACTGATCAAGCAGGCATGGTAATAGTCTTCTGCGAATCTGGGATTGATCAGGACATCAAATGTCCCCCCAGGCATTTCAGAAATGATTTGATGTATCGCGTCTAACTGCTTCTGGCTGTAGAAAAGTGCCTGGCGGTTTGGTATCTGGATCATGTGATCAATCCAGGGGCAATGGGAGTAATAAGACGCTGCCGACTCATTGGCGATTATCACTATTTCCGCACTTGGGTATAGCTTTCTAATTCCCTTCAGAAATGGACTCCCCAAGACATGATCGCCGACGTTATCAAGTCGCAATATGACCACACGGGAAACACTGCTTGGGTCGATTCCGGTTTGCTGCGACTTGTCGAGGCTTGGGCCAATGCGCGTTGCCGGTTCCGGTTCTTTCGCGACCTGAATCTGGTAAGTCGGATCTCCAAACAAAGCGATTCCTTGATATGGAACACCCAATTGAGACAATTGGAGTCCAAGACGGGCTTGTACGATTAGGTGGGCATCGCTACCAGGCGAACCTATGGACACCGATCTCGAGAAGTGATCAAGCGCTGCCGACTGGCGCCCAGCCACGGCCGAGGCGCGGCCAAGAGTGTTATGCACACCGGCAACAAGAATTTGAGTAATGAGCCTCTTGCTGCAGCCCCACTCCTGCGCCAATCGGATGAATTGCTTGGCAGCCGGGCTGTCGCCTTGCTGCAGGTGGCCGGCAACGGCCAACAGCGCCAGCTTTGCGCGATCGGGATGGTGCTGCAGGGTGTCGCGATCGAGTTTGGTCAGGCTTTCCCAATCACCGAACTGCCATTGGGTGCGGGCGCGTTCGAGGAGATTTTCATCGTAGGGAACGCGACGGGAGGAGGTGTGCTCGTCGGGGTGGACGAGTTCGGCCTCGGCGTAGGCGCCTTGCGTTTGCACGTCGGGGTCCGGGGCCCGGCGATGGCGGCCGAACCAGTGCGTTAGCAGGGTGCGAAGGGTGGTGAACATGGTGCCTATTTGGTCAGTTCGGGGCCGAAGGCTCGGCGCTTAATGGCTGCCGCAGCTTGGCAAGCAGTTCGGCCATGGGTTTGACAAATGCCTGCAGACGTTCGTAGATGGTCAATGCGTCTTGCGCGTCATAGGTGTGGGCCATACGATTTCGAGCGTCCAGCATCTCCAGCCAGATGGCTTCGTCGTCAATCCAGGTTTGTGCGAAGGCGGTCTTCAGGCAAGACTTGGGTGAGCCACCCGGATCGAGTCCTTCATCTTCGGCAACCGCTTTGATGGACTTCCAGGCCAGTTCAAAGGTGAATTCGAAATACTGGATGCAACCAGCGCGAATTACATTGTGATCAGCCTTTAGCTGTAGCGCTTCTTCGAACTGGACGAGGGCCTGGGCAAAGTCTTGCAGCAGAGATTCAGGCTTCATAGATCACTTTCATGCTTCATAGATCACTTTCATGCTTGCCAGTGCAGCACGGCGAAATTTTTCGCTCGTGCGCGCGAAGTCGACCCAGTCAATCCGATACAGAGTCGGAAGATCCTCAATCTGGTCGGCCAGTGCATAAAAGTCCCGTAACGGCAACGGCGATTCACCGATTACGCCAATATCAAAATCCGAGCGCGGCCTTGCATCGCCCCTGGCCCGCGAGCCGAAAATCACCACACGATGGCCCGCGAGCCGGGTGCGAGCCCGGCTGAATATCTCCTGCAGCATTTGCTGGATTTCGTCTTCGCGGGTCATTTGGATTTCTTGAGGAATTCCATCGACTTGCCCATCGCGATTTCGCGGGCGCGCGCAACGGCATCGGCGGTGTTCGACGCAACGTGCGAGCCGAAGGTGCAGCGAGGATGGATGCGATGGTAGCTATGCATACGTTGAGCCTACAGCCCCGGCTCCCTTAACAAGACATCCTTGATCAGGTCGATCTGGGCCTCGGCGCGGGTCATTTCCTCGTTCAGCATATGTTGACGGGCATCGCGTTCAGCAAGCTCGGATTCGAGCTGGGTAATCCGGGTTTCGGTTTGCTGCAATTTGTCACGGAGCTTTTCCAGTTCCGCTTTGCCTTCGGTTGCAAGTTTGCTTTGCTCGTCCCGGGCCTGAGTGAGGGCGGCGACTTCTCCCTGTAGCGCATCGCGCCGTTGCGCCAGCGCCGACTTCTCTTGGTCCAGGGCTGTCTTGGCCTGGGTGAGGGTTTCGACCTGCTTCTGCCGCTCGGCCGCCTGACCGGCGTGATTGTCGCGTTCCTGGGTGAGCGCCCCGATCCTCGCCTGCCGCTCGTTGGCGAGCTTGCCCTGTTCGTCGCGCGCCTGTGTCAGCGCCGCGATTTCGCCTTGCAGGGCGTCGCGCCGTTGCGCCAGCGCCGACTTCTCTTGTTCCAGGGCCGCCTTGGCCCGGGTCAGGGTTTCAATCTGCGCCGCTTGGATATCCCGTTCCTGCTTGAGTTGTCCGCCCCACGCGCTCACCTCGGCGTGCTTCTTCGCGGCTTCGTCCCGCGCCGCTGTCAGCGCCACGACTTCACCTTGCAGGGCATCGCGCCGTTGCGCCAGCGCCGACTTCTCTTGGTCCAGCGTTGTCTTGGCCTGGGTGAGGGCTTCGACCTGCTTCTGCCGCTCGGCCGCCTGACCGGCGTGGTTGTCGCGTTCCTGGGTGAGGGCGTCGATGCGCGCCTGACGTTCGGCCACCAGACTTGTCTGAGCATCCCGTTGTTGCTGCAGTTGCCCGGCCCAAGCGCTTACCTCCGCAAGTTTCTTTGCGCTTTCATCCCGTGCCGCTGTCAGCGCGGCGACTTCAGCTTGCAGGGCATCGCGCCGTTGCGCCAGCGCCGA
>VBWA01000059.1 GCA_006218025.1 Rhodocyclaceae bacterium
CTATTCATGGTGTCGGCACCAAGACCGCCGTCCAGTACGTTTGCCGCGGCATTGCCGGTCAGTGCGTCATTCCCAGCACCACCGAGGATGTTCTCGACATTTCTAATCTGGTCTGTGCCTATCTCTGCTCCGGTTGCCTGATTGCTGTACGCCGAGAGATTGACGACGATACCTTGCGTGGTGTCGGAATAGTCGACAGAGTCAATGCCGATACCCCCGTCTATCGTATCGTTATCGCTTGGCACAGCAGCCAGCAAGCTCAGTGTCCCGCCGCTCAGCGTATCGTTCCCCGCACCACCATTCAGCGTGTCATTGCCGGAGTTGCCGTTTAGCACATCATCTGCAAGGCCGCCGAAAAGTATGTCGTGGTCATTACCGCCCGAAGCGACAACCGGCTTGTCGGTTGCGCCGGCGTCAAGGCGGTCATCGCCGTCGTTGCCATTGAAGAATATCGTGCCATACACAACGTCAGTGCCATTCAGCGGGCCCGCCTTCAGGCTGTCCCTGCCCGTGCCGAAATTGAATGCCAGCTCGCCGAACTGGTTGGCTTGCGCCACATCCTTGCCGGTGTCGATGTTGGCAACGACGACGTTGTTTCTCTGTGCATTGAGCACCAGATTGGTTCCAGCGCTGGAATCTCCGTTGAAGGCGAGCAAGCTTTGGGAGCCATTGCCGACCAATGGCTGCAGCTGATTGGTAGCGCTTGAAATGACAAGTCCGTCTTCAACGAGGAACTTCTCAGGATTGATGTAGCCGATGTTCGTTCCCAGAGCTTGGAATAACTGTGTTTCGCTTCGCTCACCATAAATATAGATGTTAGTGGTTAGAGTTGCTTTAGGTAGGTCCCAAGAACTCCATTCCACAGGATGGAATAGGCTGTCAAAGAGTCGCATTTCGAAATGCAAGAGTCCATCACCCAGAGGCACACCACTTTCATTGCCAGTGGTTCCGACCGTTCCTATCTTCTTGCCCGTAGTGACTGGCTGACCTACGGTCACCAATGGTTGACTTTCCAAGTGCAGGTACAAGGTATAAAAATCCCTTCCGCCAGCAACTCCTGGCGTCGATGCCCCGGAATGATGGATGCGAACGTACCATCCTAAAGCGCTCGATTGATTTACCTCCACCACGTCGCCACTCGCGAATGCATCAACCTCCGTGCCGAGCGGAGCGAGAATATCTACCGCAGGATGTGTCAGTAGCTGATTCGGTTCTTGCGCATCTTGGTTGAGATCTCCCCATCTAATCGTGCGTCCAAAACCAAAAGTCTCGATGCCTCCTGGTACGACAACAGCCTTGTAGCCGCCAGAGCTTTGCTTGCCAAGCTGCGAAGCTCCGTCATCGTCACGAATCGTAAAGTTGGTCTGAGCCAGTTGGACAGCGTTCGCATCCACTGTCCGCTGCACAACAAAACCAAAGTGATCGTCCGCCTCAGCAGTGGAGTCGTTAGTGATCGCCAACGACACAGTCGATGAGGCCGCTGTTGCGCCTGCCGCGAAAGTCACCGGCTTGTAAGCAATGTTCGTGTAGTCGCCGCTGTTGGTGGAATAGTTGCCGCCATCCTTTGTGCTGGCATAGACCGTCTCCGCCGGAAGAGTGCTTCCAGAGCGGGTAATCGTGAACGTCACTGGCCCGTGGTTCTCGGTCACGAGTTCGGGAGTTGCCCTCACCGAGTATTGGATCACGGCACCCGAATCGTCGTCGTGGATAGTCCAGTCCGTCGTCGCCAGCCGCGTCGAGATAGGATCGGTGGAGTTTCGCTGGACGATGAGGCCAAATTTTTCGTTCGCCTCCGGCGTGGAGTCGTTGGTGATAGCCAGCGTCACTGTTGCGGATGGAGCGCCCGCCGTGAATACAACCGGGTAATTGTTGATGTTGGTATCATAGTCGCGGCTGTTGCTGGCATAGCCATTCGCCGCCCCGTTAACTGTGCTGGCGTAAAGCGTCTCCGCCGGCATATTGCCGGTGCGCGTGACCGTGAATGTTACCGATCCCTGATTTTCATTGACCGGGTTCGGGCTGGCTGCGACCGAATAGGCCGTCGTCGTGGCTTGTGGCACGCCCACCAGGCTCCAGGTGCCAAAGCCGTTTCCTCTTAAAGTGGTTTGATCGACGTGGTTGAGCGGGTTGGCGACCCAGTTCGCGTCGACGCGGGATACAAACGCCGCGGCAAATTCTCCGTTGGGCGCCCATCTGCTGGTAATGTCTGTGAGCAGATGCTCGGAAATTCTTGTTCCGTACTCCCAGTTATCTACGACTTGCACATTGCCGGCAATGTTGCTGACGACGACAAACGAATGTCCGAGCCCGAGGATGTCTTCGCCTGTGTTGCCGGCCTTGTAGACGCGGACGACGTCTCCTCGCTGCAGTACATTGGTAAGTTGCGTTACCGACGTGGTGCCGCCGGGCAGGACGCTATACCAACCGTCTCCGTTAATATTATCGGTCTTGGATATTATTCCCGACGAATGTGGCACGACGTAATCGACATCCTGGGGCGATCTTGGATCACTGTTGGTGGTCTTGTCGTGCAGATCGAAAAATGGTACCCCGGCCAAATTGGTCACGCCCCACACAAACGCGGCGCAACCTTGTGCAGACCATGGAGTGCCGATGTTCGCTTCCGCGATTTTGGCGACTTCTTCGGCCGTCGTTCCGGCCTGAATGTTCGTCGCCTGCAATTGCAGCATTGTGGCGGTACCCTGTGGGGTGACATCGGTCAGGGTCAGTGAGTAATTGCCAGTCGCTGTCCGCCAGGCCGGCTCTGCGCCGCCCGCGCTAACGGCGATGTAGTAGGTCTGCGTCGCACTCGACTGGTTTGCGGTGCTGTAGGAAAAAAATGGACTGGACCCTTCAACGGCTGCTTGAACCAGCCCACCGTTTTGGTCATGCAGATCGATGTCGATCAGCCCTGTCGTGAGCGACGTCGAGTTGCCCTGAAATTTGTAAACGTGCCCCTGTTGTAGGGTGACGCTATACCAGTCCTTGTCGACCAGTCCGCCGCTCAGGTCAGAACTTGATACTGCCGCGTCGGCGCTCATCGGTTCGGCATTGATCTTGCCGGTTACGGGAGCGTTGACTGCGAGGGTGATGGCTGTTCCAGTGCCTTGATGTACGTTGTCGGTGACGACCGAGGTGCCATTGGCAAGGATGGTCGCGCTGGCGGTGGCGAACGCATTTCCGGTCTGGGTGGT
>VBWA01000060.1 GCA_006218025.1 Rhodocyclaceae bacterium
TTGACACGATCTACGGTGGCAAGGGCCGCGACACCTATATCTTCAACAAGGGCGACGGCGTCGACACCATCTACGACGACGACAGCGGTCCCGACAAAAGCATCATGGTCCTGGGCGAAGGCATCGACAAGAACAGCATCAAGCTGCGCAAAGGCTCCCTGCTGCTCGACCTCGGCGATGGCGACGCCATCCATATCGCCAACTTCGACTATGAGAACCCGCTGGCCACCCAAAGCTTCGCCAGCTTCCAGTTCGCCGACGGCAGCAGCCTGACGTGGAACGAACTGTTAGCACGAGAAGCAGGCCGAAGGCTTAGAGAAAGTCGGCGCTGGCGATACGGCGGCAGATGCCTCCAGATGCGTAAAAGCGGCGTTGAAAGGAGGGGCGCGTAATGGGACTCGTCATTTTTGCGGCAATAGGACTGTATCTGCTGATCAGTATCGGAGTCGTGAAAGGCGCCATCACCTATGCCAGGAGGGAAGGAAAAAGCGTCAAGAGTTGGGGTTGGGGTGCGGCGCTGGTGATGTACTTGATTCCCTTCTGGGATTGGATACCGACAGTGGCGGTGCATCAGTACTACTGCTCCACGGAGGCGGGGTTCTGGGTGTACAAGACACCAGAACAATGGAAGAAGGAAAATCCGGGAGTGATGGCGACGCTGGTGGCAACGGATATTTGGCGGCATCAAAAAGTTGATGGGAAAGATGTCGACACAATCAACGAACGGATGATCTTGGTACACGCCAAACAAGATGAACTGTTCCTTCACAGATGGCCCGACATCAGAGAATTGGTGGACATGAAGACGCATGAAGTATTGGCACGCTACGTTGGTTTCTCAACGTCGCAGGAACGAGGCGGAGCAGGATGGTCAGGATGGAAATTCTGGCTACATAGTACAGAGTGCATCGGTGGGCGAGACAAAGCAATTCAGTTTGTTAAGTTTGTTGAACAATTCAGGGGAGAGAAAAAATGAGTGCGGTTCAAGACCTGTTTCAACAAGCCCAACTGGCTGAAGCGGCTTATGCGGATTTCGCAAGATTTGGCACCAATGTTCGAGGCGCCCTTCAAGACGCAAGCAGGAATATGACGTTCTCGGACGCGCAAGCCACCGCTTTCATCAACACATGGCAAGTCATCGACCACATCCCCGACACCGCGAGCGACTTCTCGGCGACGATCTTCCGAAACATCCAGACCGGTGCCTACAGCCTGGCCATCCGTGGCTCCACCAGCCTGACCGACTTCGCCGCCGACGCGGCGCTGATCGTCCTTGATGGCACCGCCGTTCGGCAGGTAGTTGACCTCTACAACTTCTGGCAACGTTCCACGACGCGGGCCGGACTCACTTATGTCGCCGCCCAAGTCGTCCCCTATTTCAGCCCCCTGACTCCGTCCAATGCCATCCGGGTCGGCGGCTCCGCCTACGGCATCGTCTTCACCAATTCCTCGGAACTTGCCGACGTCACTCTGCGAACGGCAACTGGGGTAATCCCCGCCGGATTGGGCACCATCAATATCGTCGGTCACAGCCTCGGCGGCCACCTGACCATGGCCTTCACCCGGCTGTTCCCCGCGCTGACGACCGATGCGCTGGGCATCAACGGTCTCGGCTTCAAACTAGGCAATAGCACCGTCGACAGCCTGTTTTCGATTCTTGGCGGCGTTGGCGCCAACGCTTTTACCTATTCCAAAATCCAGAACATCTACGGCATCGCCGGCCCTGAATTCGCCGCAATGAACAACTTTGTTCTTCAGCAGCCCGGTGACTTCAAAGGCATCTACATCGAAAGCGCATCGCCGCTGCTCCCGATCGTCGGCGGTCATGGCGCCGCGCAGATGACCGACAGCGCTGCCCTTTACAGCGTCTACGCAAAGTTTGCGCCCAACTTGACATTGGAGCAGATCACCACCCTGCTCAAGAGCGCGAGCCCGATCGCAGACCGCACCTTGGAAAGCGCTCTCGATGCTCTGCGCATCGTGTTACAGGGGAAGACCCTTGCCGAGACCAATCCGACGAAATATGAGGGTACCGACGCCCGCGACTCGCTCTACCGCAACATCAAGGCTCTGCAAGACAGCGCCGCTTACAGTGCGCTATCGGGCAGCGCCGCCCTGAGGCTGTCAGCGCAGGAGAACGCCGACAGTCTCGCGCAAAAGGCCAAGAACGACTTCGGCTGGTTTCTCGCCGTCCAGGAACTCCTGCCCATCGCCATCGAAGGAGGTGGCAGCGCGCTGATCGGTGCCAATCCTGATCTCTACGGACGTTGGTCAGCCGATCGCGTCAAGCGAATCGACGGCAGTAGCGACCTGGAATTCACCAACACATATATTGCCGACCGAGCCAAGATGCTCGCTTGGTGGATGGTCGGCAACGCCGACGATCGTGGGTACGGCCCGACGACGGGCGGCGAGAACTGGCAGTTCCTCGATGTCGCGAGTGGCAAGGCCGCCTATGCGCTGTCCACAGCCTCGGCCATCGACCAGGCCAACACCATGGCGGGCGATCCCAAGCGCCTGGCTTCCATGTTTGACGCCGAAATGAAACGCGACCTCGGTCATCGAGTCGGTTTCGGCGGCGACATCGGCGACCAGATCACGGGCGGTTCACTTGACGACCGCCTCTACGGCATGGCCGGCGATGACATGCTGCAAGGCCGTGGCGGCAATGACCTGATCGAAGGCGGCAAGGACGATGACGTCCTGATCGGCGGCAAAGGCGACGACAGCCTAAACGGCGGCCAAGGTTACGACAGCTACGTCTGGAACACGGGTGATGGCAATGACGTAGCTATCGACTCCGACCGCCGCGGTCGGATAGTCATCAACGGCAGCGGCCTGAAGCTGCTGGTCAAGCAAACCCCCGCCACCTGGACCACGCCGGATGGCAAAGTCACCCTGACCCAGGGCGACACGTGGAAACTCACCATCAACGGCGGCGGCAGCCTCGACCTGGGCGCATCCTTCACCGACGGCGACTACGGCATCTGGCGCACCGAATCGGCGGCAGGCGGCACCCTCCTGCGCGGCGACCTCAAACCCATCGACTTCGACATCACCACCCCCGAGGAAAACATCCATGTCGACTCCTTTGGCAACGTCGAAGTCACCACCACCGAAGTCCCCGGCCGC
>VBWA01000139.1 GCA_006218025.1 Rhodocyclaceae bacterium
AACGCTCGGCGGAACATGTACTCGAGGCGGAGCGGAAGCTTCCACGACGCTCCGTCGCGTGGGTATATGTTCCGAATTCGCAGCTTGATCTTCATCGCCTTGTCTTCGCTAGTGCCGGTCCCGGGAACGACCTCCGGCTGCTTTGACTGAACGTACACGACGTCCTCGTCGATCGACATTTTATCGTCCAATGTGATCGCCGCTCCACCCGTCGTTGAAGTTGGAGTGACCGCCGATTGACCGACTTGAGGCGGAACCGTCACCGGGACTCCTGTCTGATGAAGGACCGTAGACTCCGCTTGCGGCGGGAGCAGGTGCTTCTCGACATCGCCAACTAGCACCTTGTCCGCTTCGGCTTCCCCGTCCTCGATGCTGTCAATCAGGGTCGTTTCTGCCGTCTCCTCGTCGCCTTCCTGCTCTGTCGCGACAAGCACCCGCAATTGAATCGCGGCCACGCCGAGTGCGGTGCCCGATGGTAATTGCGCCGAAGATGAGGGACCCACCGGCGCGGTGTCGGCCGCGGGTGGAGTTGCGTTGATCTGCCAGGTGGAAGAAACCCGTCCGGATCGTGACTGGACATTGTCCGAGCAGCGGCACCCCTCGTTCGTGCCACGAGTCACCGGCCGACTGCATCTCGAACACCGTCCGGATGATGTGTTCGTTGCGGAGTGTGCGGTACAACTCTGTCAGACCGCGCGCCGCTTCAGCCACCGCAAGAATGGGCGGCTCATCCCGAACAGCTTGCGCGAACCGGTGGTACTCGTCGTGTACCTCGAACTCTGCGCATAGCCGCGGAAATCGACCGCGTTCCGACGGGTTGATCTCGATGACCACGAAGCCGCTCATCGTAACCCCGAGTGAGTTAGTTGTTTTTGCGCTTGATAGCCTCGTGACTTCGAGTAGCGCGCGCCCATCCGGACCCACCGCGAGATCTACCGGTGAGTCAGCCGATCGTTTGACGGTGAGCGCTCCCGCGTATTCGAGCCCCTCCGCAAGTTGGTATAGCCACGCCAGCCGATTCGCCAGCGGTTGCGCCGCCCAAACGACGCTGCCGGGTATACTGAGTTCTCGCAGCACCTCCTGTACGTCCGGGAGGCTGTCGAACCGCCGACCGGCGCGTGCTCCTCGATCGGTGATAGCGAACCGCATCACGTTCGGCGTCACGATTTCGGTCTCCGCGTCGCTTAACTGTGTCGTCAACGTTTCCGTGTAGACGATGACTAACGGTTGGTCCATCGTACGCGTGCGTAACCGACTCCGCCTGGTCGTCGTCGTCGCCGACTTGGCTGCGGAGACCGCGCTGTTGTTTGGCCACGGAAACCTCGCTAATCGACGATGAGGTCGAAGACTTGCGTTTCCGGCCACCAGCCGACGCTTTCGACTGCGCCAAACTGGTCGTTGACTTCACCGGTTCCGGGACCCGGAACTCTATCGCAGACGTCGTCATCGCGACCGCCGTAGATTCATGCGATCCACACGCCACGAGCCAGTCCGATACGGAGATCGCGCCGGTTGCAGTGAGAG
>VBWA01000061.1 GCA_006218025.1 Rhodocyclaceae bacterium
GCGGCCGGGGACTTCGGTGGTGGTGACTTCGACGTTGCCAAAGGAGTCGACATGGATGTCTTCCTCGGGGGTGGTGATGTCGAAGTCGAGGGGTTTGAGGTCGCCGCGCAGGAGGGGGCCGCCTACCGCCGATTCGGTGCGCCAGATGCCGTAGTCGCCGTCGGTGAAGATCGTCCCGAGATCCATGCTGCCGCCGCCGTCGATGCTGAGTTTCCAGCGGCCATCGGTTTGGGCGAGGGTGACCTTGCTGTCGGGTGACGTCCAGGCGTCGCCGTTCTTGACGAGGAGCTTGACGCCGCTGCCGTTGATGACTATCCGACCGCGGCGGTCGGAGTCGATGAGGGTGTCGTTGCCGTCGTGGGTGGCGAACAGGCCGGAGCCGAAGATGCCGGAGGTGCTTTCCCATGCATAGGAGTCGTAGCCTTGGCCGCCGTTCACGATGTCGTTGCCGGTGCCGCCGATCAGGAGGTCGTCGTCGCGTCCGCCTTCGAGGTAGTCGTTGCCTCCCTTGCCTTGCAGGACGTCGTTCCCGGACATGCCGTAGAGACGGTCGTCCAACGCGCCGCTCGTGATCTGGTCAGCGCCGCCGGCCTGGGGATTGCCGGTATCGGTGCCGAAAACAAAGCGGCGCCGGGTCTCGTTGCTGCCGCCAGTGTTCTCTGCGCCGAGATAGAGCTTCTGCCCGCTGGCGCGGTCGTCAAAGTATTGCGCGGCGGTGACGCCGGGCTGCAGCGGATCGGTGTAGGGCACTGCCAGACTGGTCACTCGGTCTTCGGTGTTGAGCTTCATGGTCCACGCGAGCATGGCGGCGCGGTCTTCGAGCCAGTGGGTCGAGAGATCGCCTTGGCCATTGGCATCGACGAGATTCAGTTCGCCGTTCATGTTGAAGTGGCTGTAATCGGCACCGAGGACAATAAAGGGGTTGAGTTCCTTGAGGGCGTAGCGGGTGGCGATCATGTCGGGGTCGGCGGCGATAGCCTTGATCTCCCCGGCAGTCATGTTGGTCAGAGAGACGATGGTGAGGCTCTTGCCCTGGAAGGCGGTTTGCATTTCCTTGAGGTGCGTGTAGAGATCGTCGCGAGTGGCCTCAATGGCGGAATAGGTCCTGCCGACCAACTTGCCGAGCGCAGCCACTGCCGCTTCCAGGCTGTTGGCGGCGATGCTGGAGGATGCTTTGAGAATACCGGCGATGCTGTTGAGTCCGCCGGTGTTCAGGGACGGGTCGAGTTTCGCAAAGAGTGCGTAGACGGCTAGCGCGTCGGTGATTTTCGGCATGCTGTGCGCGGTAAGAGCGTTGGGGCCTTCTCCTTCGCTAAAGATTTGACTCGGGACGTCAGGTCTCGTTGCGCCGATGAGGTTCACCAAGTCGCCTGACACCACGTAGTTCTGTGATGCCATGAACGCATTCCTGATGCTGGTGCTGCCGCTTGCGGTGTTTTCCAATTGCTGCAGTTGCGTGAAAAACCGCTGGCTGAGATTGACACTGGTGAAGGGATCGAAGAAGGGAGGGTTAAAGGTTTCGACGCTCGCCGCAGAATTATCCAGCCGCCCCAGCACCATCACCAGATGACCGCCCAGCGAATGGCCGACCACGTCGTAGCTGGACCCCAGTTGAACGGTTGCGGTGCGCCTTCCCGCCTCCAGGCCGGCACTGACCGGTACGACGTTTGAGTCACCCAGCGCCAGCGTGCTGACGGTAGAGCCTTCTACCCAGAAGCCCTGGCCTTCCAGTAGCGTCTTGGCGGCGTTATAAACCTCGCGTAGTCCCGGTAGTGTTGAGGCCAACCACAAAGGTGTCAGCAATGCCGTCGCGGGAGCATCCACCTTTAGGTAGGCTGCTTTGTAAATCTGACCAGAAGCTGTACCAAGGCTTTTGCGGTAGTTGTACAAATCGATTGCCTGGCGCAACGCAATGCCTTGACCGCCGATACCGAAAGCATCAGCCGACAAATCGCTCGCCTTGGTCGGCTCCGTGCCACGTACCGCGAAGGTGTATTTCCCCGGTTGATCCAGACTCTCGAAGACCGTCGCGGAAAAGCCGCTCCCGGTCAAACCGAAAAATGATGGCACCGTATATTGATTGACTACGCGCCAGTGGGTGACGAATTCGGTGGCTTGGGCGACAGAGAACGCTCCATCGCCGGTCGTGAGGGCGCGCTCAATTTCTGATTTCGGTGTGAACGCGTTCATTCCAGCAAAGTTTGCATATGCAGCTTCAGCCAATTGGGCTTGTTGAAACAGGTCTTGCATCGCGCTCATTTTGTTTCCCCTTGATTGACTATGACGATAGATCGTACAAATTGGCGTAATGCGATGAGTGTTTCTTCCCCGTTAGGACATTCTGCAATATTCATCCAGAATTTCGCTGAGTCCCTGCCCTCCCCAACCGAAAATCCAATACGACGCGCCACTGCTTGTCTATTTCTCTTTTCAGCCAATTCATCTTGCCAACGATAAATAGATAGAGCCACGACGGCTTGATGTTTTTCTGTTGTCCAATAGAAGTATTGGTTGAGACTTCGGGTATCTATATGATTTGCATCGTTTCCGATACGGGAACTCTGGGTAACCCTATCCTCCACTAAGCCCTCCATCACCCCTGGGTTCTCCTTCATCCACTGCTCAGGCGTCTTGTAAACCCAAAAGCCTGCTTCGGTCGCGCAGTAGTACTGATGCACCGCCACCGTCGGAATCCAGTCCCAGAAGGGAATCAAATACATCACCAAGGCCGCACTCCAACCCCAGCGCTTTGGGCTCTTGCCGGCCTTTCTCGCATAAGCCATCGCCCCTATCACCACGCCCAGGCTGACCAGCAGGTACAGTCCAGCTATCGCAAGCAGGATGATCCCCATTACGCGGCCCTCCTTTCAACGCCGTTTTCACGCATCTGGAGGTGTTTGCCGCCGTTCCGCCAGCGCCGCCCCTTATCGGCGCCATCGCCCACGCTGTAGCGAATCGTGTTGGCCGTGCCATTGAATCCAAAGGGGTCAGAGTGAGGTAGACCGGCTTTCCCGGACGGTTTAATCAGGGCACACCATCCGTTCCTCGAATT
>VBWA01000047.1 GCA_006218025.1 Rhodocyclaceae bacterium
CGAGGCAGGTGCCGGAAACGAGGCCGACGTAGCCGGTGCCGATGACTGTGATTTTCATGCTGAGGATCTCACGTGTGTTGATGAACCAGCCGGTCCATCAGCTTGGCCGGCGACGAACCGGCGTCCAGCACGAACTCGGCGCAGCAGAAGCGGAACACCCGGCGCACAGCCGGCGAGGTGGCGACGACAATCAGCCGCAGGCCCGATTGCGACAGGCCGCCATGGAGCAGCAGCACGAGGCCGACAAAGGCGCTGTCGATGTAGCTCACCCTTTCCATGTCCAGCCGAACCTCGCCACCTGTTGCGACAGCGGCGGTGAATTCGCGGCGCAGCGGATCGAGTTGATCATTCCCCCAGGCGCCATGCAGGCGCAGCACCGGGGTGCCGTCGTGCTGCGATACCTCGATTTCAGCGTCGGATTTGCTTCCGGGTGCCGGACGATGGCGCTTCAGGTACAGGGCATAGGGCAGCACTCGCGTCGCCAGCAGTCGCAGCAACGCCAGCCCGTCGCCGAAATAGCGGCGCCAGAGATCGGGCTCCTCCTTGATGCGCCAGAGCCATTCCAGCCCGGTTCGCTGCATCCACGGCGGCGCGCGGCTGACGGTGCCGGCGACGAAATTGACCACCGCCCCAAGATGGCTGATCACCGGCACGACGATGCGCGCGCGGTTGCGTTCGATCCAGGCCTGCCCCTTGCGGGCGCCGAGGGAAACCACAAGGAAGTCCGCGCCGCTGGCGTTGATGCGGCCGATGATGGCGTCCGTGCTCATGTCCTCGACCGAGCCGAAACCGGGACACTCGAAGCCGACGCAGCGCAGACCTTGTGCTTTTGCATTGAGTCGCAAGCAGGCTTGTTCGGCCACCCCAGGCGGCGCACCGAAAAGATAGACCGAGAGCGGCCGGCTCGCGTCGGCGCGCAGCGCTTCGAACAGCCCCGATCCGGCCACCCGCTCGCGCAGCGGAATGCCGAGCAGGCGCGCCATCCACACCAGCGGCATGCCGTCGGCGACGCTGAGATCGCTGTGGATGATCGAGTCGCGAAACGCCGCGTCGTCCAGACAGGTAACGAGGAAATTCAGGTTGGGCGTCGAAAAGAAACAGGCATTGCCGCCGGCCGCGGCCCGGCGTATGCGCTGCAGCGCGGCGGCCGTGTCCACCGCGTCGAACGGCAGGCCGAGCAGGCAATGCACCTTGCGCTCGAAGTCAATCGGCAATGCAGCGCTCCCGGTGGATTGCCTCGATCGCCCTGCGCTTGCCGAGCAGGAGCGCCCGCCACTGGTAGCGGCGCAGGAAGGCGCGGAACTCGGCATCCCCGTAGCGGGGCTTGCCCTGCCAGGCGCTCTTCAGCCAGCCCCAGAGGATGGCCAGTCCGCCCACGACATACGGCTTTTCGGGAATGCGGTAGATCGCGGTGGCGATCATCCACGGCAGGCCCGTGCCCATGAAATATTGCCCGTAGCCATGACGCATCCTGCCGGTATAGACGCCGAGCTGGCTGGAACCCATCGGGCGCAGGTGGACGAAGCGCAGTTCCGGGTCGTCCCAGCTGCAGGCCATCCATCCCAGCATCCGGCAGCGGTGGCAGTCGATGCCATCCCACATGACTTCCCGCACGAAGCCGCCGATGGCCGTGAAGCACGACACCCGGTAGAACTTCGTCATGCCCAGCGAAGTTTCGTCGCCGTGGCGCTCGGAAACCAGTTGCCCGTTCTCTTCGACATATGCCTTGCCGCTACAGGTGGCGATGCGCGGCTCGGCTTCCATCCGCTCGACGAGTCCCTCGAAATAGCGCGGCGGCAGCCGCAGGTCGAGGTCGAGCTTGCACAGGTAGTCGTAGTCGTCGGGGACGATGGTCTCGTAGCCGGCGTAGAAGGCGTCGATCACACCGGGGCCGACGGCGCGATGCCCCCGATCCTGGCGGGTGACGATGCGGATCCAGTCGTGACGCCGGCGGTACTCCTCCAGTATGTGCGGCGTGTCGTCGCTCGAACCATCATCGACGATCACCCACAATGTCGGCGGCAGCGTCTGCGCGATCACGCTGTCGAGCGTCTGGCGCATGAAGTCGGCCTCGTTGCGGCACGGGGAAATCAGTACATATCTTCGTTCCATGGGGAAGGCATTGTGTTGCCTTCGTGTTACTGCCGTATGGCAATGCCCATATGCCCCAGCAGACGCTCCACATTGACCTGCTGGCCGAACTCGGCACGAACGTGGGCTTCGGCCTGCACGGCCAGCTCACGCCCAAGCCCCGGCGTATCGAGCAGGCGGGCGATCCGCCTTGCCAGAGCGGCCGGATCGGCCGGATTCGCCAGCAGCCCCGTCTCGCCATCCACCACCAGTTCCGGGATGCCCGACAGGCGCGTGGAAATCACCGGCACGAATTGCGACATGGCTTCCATCAGCACGACGGGGATGCCGTCCATGTCCCCGTTGGCGTCCGGCTTGCAGGCCAGCACGAAAGCGTCGAGGCCGTCCATCCACTCGCGGACCTGCGCGTGGGGCATGCTGCCTTCGAAGCGGACCTGGTCGCCCAGTCCCAGGCTGGCGACCAGGTCGTCCAGCATCCCGCGCAGCGGCCCGTCGCCGGCGATGCTCAGCTCGATGCGACAGGGCCGGTCGCGCAGCAGGCCGACCGCGCGGATCAGGTCATCCACGCCCTTCTTCTCCACCAGCCGGCCCAGCGTGCCGATGCGACAGGAAAGTCGGCGCTGGCGGGACGGCGGCATTTCCCTGACGGGAAAGCTGACGCCGCAGCGCATCACCGCGAGCCTGGCCGGCGCCACCCCGACCCGCTCAAGATGGGCGCGGTTGTATTCCGAAATTGTCAGGAAGCGGGCAGCGCGCTCGGCCTTGCGCGCCAGCAGCAGGCCGCGCTCGAAGATATCGTTGGCATGGGCCATCACGGTGAACGGGATGCCGGCCATCGCCGCGGCGTACATGCCGATCTGGGTCGGGACGTGGGCGAAATGGATGTGCAGGTGGCGGCAATCGTTCTCGACCAGGATCCGCGCCAATTCTCCCGCGACGAGGTACTGGTAGATGAGCTTCCAGCCCTGCGCCCGAAACAGCCCGACTTCTCCGATGTCCGCGATCAGCCAGCGCAGGCTGCGGCCCTGCCTGCGCCACAGGCGCAGGCAAGACGCAAGCGAGCGCGCGAAGGTCCGCAGGTGACCGCCGTCGTAAAGATACTGCGTGCGCACGAGCAGGTCGTCGTGGCCCACCAGATACTTGGTCGGTCGATGCACCGAGACGGGGACGACGCGGACACCCTCGCGCTCCAGGGCCAGCAGTTCGTCGTAGACGAAGGTCGATTCCAGCGCCGTGAGGGCCGGCGCCAGATAGGCAATCGTCGGCTCAGGCCGGATCACGGGAGAGTTTCCTTGCGGCCGAAGCCGCCACGGCATGTTCGCAATCGACTGCCGACGACCAGCCGAGCCGGTCATGCAGGCGGTGGTTGCTGTAGCGCAAGGGCTTGATGCGCGCATGCAGGCTCGCCGGACGCAGAATTCCCGGCAGCCGCGAAACCAGCCCTGGCGCCAGCAGGCCCAGGAGTGCGGTCGCCTGGGCGATGCGCCTGATCGCGCCCCAGGGCAGGCGGAACACCACCGCAGGCGCGCCGTCCGCATGCCGGCGCAGCATCGCCGCATATCGTCTCTGCGTCGGCTGGTCGTCATCGATCACGTTGATCGCCTCGAAGGCGCCGAGCCTGCCGGCGGCGTCCGGCTCGGCATACACATCGCTGCTGACCGCTTTCCTTTCGGCGGCGAGCACCACCGCTACCGCGCAATGCTCGACGTAGGACACCGGCAAAGTGGCGTTGCCGCCGAGCAGGATGGCCAATCGACCCTTCGCCACGCCGAGCCGCGCGCTCCACAACCGGCCGGGGCCGAAGATCATGCCCGGCCGCAAGGCCGTGACGAGAAATCCATCCACCTGCGCGGCGCCGAGCGCAAGGGCTTCCTGCGCCAGCTTGGCCCGGCAATAGGCGTCACGCTCGGCCGGATCGGGTTCGGTCGGCGTCGTCTCGTCCAGCTGGGCGCCGTCGGGAAGCGCCGCATAGCCATAAACGCTGAGGGAACTGAGCAGAACCAGGCGCCGGCTTCCCGCCTGCCGCATCGCCTGCAGCAGCCGGCGCGTCGGTTCCACCGTCTCGGCCTGTTGCGTCGCATCGTCCCCGGCCATGGCGCCTGCCGCATGCACCACCACGACCTCTCCGGCATCGCTTGCGGCCAGCGCACCAACCAGCTTGCCGACTGCCGACTCCGCGGCCAGGTCGATTTCCACGATATCCAGGCCCGATTTCCCGATCCAGGGCATTCCGGACAGGTCGCGTCCGGGGCGGACGACCGCCCGGACACGATGCCCGCGTTCGAGCGCACGCGCCACGACCCACTGGCCGAGGAAGCCGGTCGCTCCCGTCACGAGCAATGTCATGTCCTCACCCCGCCCACGCCAGCGGTTTCAGCTCGCCCGGATCGCTGCTCATGCGATAGGGCATCTTCCCCTCCTCGGCGAGGCGGGCGGCGTTCTGGCAGGCGAGGGTCAGCTCGGTGATGTGGAGCGCGAACCTCGCCCCCATGTAGGGCGATCGCCCTTCGCCGGCCGCCTGCGCCATGTCGGCGATCAGCCGGCAGAAATCGCGCGACTGCGATCCGCGATACTTGACGATCTGCTTCCGGTCGGGCGGCGCCAGCAGGGGCAGCTTTTTCTTCCACGGCAGCAGGGCGCGGCGCCGGCGCAGGGCGTAGTAGCGCTGCACGCTCACCGGCGAGCGGTCGCTGCGCGGATCGGTGACGCACAGCACCCCTTCGTCGCCGAACAGGCGCAGCCGGTGGTCGTGCTCGGCGTAGATGCCGTTGGTCATGCGCACGACGACGCCCGATGCGAACTTGATGCACGCCACCGTGTAGTCGGCGGCGGGCGCGAGGAGCTGGCCCGGCACCTTGTCCTCCAGCAGCGTATCGGCGAAGGCGGTCACGCTCACGGCCCGGCCGAAGATCGCCACCAGCCAGGTCAACACGTAACCGGCATGCTCCACGGTGCAGCCCGTCTCGAACTCGTTGACGTAGGGCCAGGGCGTGCCCGCCTCGTTGATCCAGGCGCGCACCGGCGCGCGCGGCACCATGCCGTCCTCCATTTCCGCGTAGACGAGGCGAACGGTTCCGACCCTTGCCTCGCGCACGGCCTTCCACAGCGTCTGCGCCGCCTCGCTCATCAGCGTGCAGGGCGCCGAGCACAGCATCAGGGCCAGATCCATCGCCAGCGGCTTCTCCGTGTAGACGTGCTTGCCCGCCTCCAGGCAGCGCCGCGTGGTTTCGTAATGCGACAGCGGGGTCGTCAGGTTCACCACCAGTTCGATGTCAGGATCGGCCAGGATCGCATCCAGATCCGGATAGCACCTCGCGCCGGTGAGTCGGGCCATGTTTTCCGCCCGCGAACGCTCCTGGTCGGCGACCGCGACCAGTTCGAGCTCCGGATGCATGGCCAGGGTGAGCCGATACATGTTGGCGACGTAGCCGCAACCGAGGAATGCCAGTTTCATTTCGCGGCCGAACCCGGATCTGCCGCAGATGACGGCTGAACGATACGCGCCGGAATTCCCACGGCCGTGCAGTTGTCGGGCACATCGCACAACACCACTGACATGGCGCCGATGCGGCAGTTGTCGCCGACATGGACGCCACCGAGCACCTGGGCGTAAGCACCGAAGTCGACGTTGTCCCCGATGACCGGCACCGGGCCGCCTTCGGCACGGTTGCCGATGGTCACGCCCTGTCTAAGGGTGCAATTGGCGCCGATGCGCACTTGCGGATGTATGAAGATGTTGCCGAAGTGATGAATGCGCAGACCGGGACCGATGTGCGCGGATTTCGGCAGACTGATCCCGGTCAGGGTTTCCACCAGGCGAAACACCATCCAGTAGGCCTTGGTCAGCACCCCGTGCAAGGAGTCTTCCCTGCGGTGATCCAGCCTGCGTCCCATCCGATATACCCAGAGCGCCCAGATCGATTGTTCTTTGCGAAAGGGACGTGCGGGGTAGCGCCGAAGATCGGCTTGCCAGTCAGGATCAGGGATGCTCATGAACTGCCTCCCCGTGCATCCCTTCGGCCCGACTCACGGGGGACGCGGACTTGTATTCGATCAATCTGGGGGAACGGTTACGCCCCCTGTCAAGCACGTACCGCATTTGACCCAGCATCTGGGGCCAGAGCGCAAGCATCGTATAGAAGGCGTAGGCAATGGCTATCCGCGGAGGCTGACCCTGCCGCCGGGTACGCAGACCGATACGCGTCATCTGTAATGGCCAAAGGCCGAAAACCATCAACGCGGCAATCCATCCTGGCCATGCCCCGGCCACCGCCTCGACGCCGACGCCCGCCAGCACCACGAGAAATGGCCAAGCCGACCAGAACCTCGCACGCAGCGTGTTTCGCCTGAAACGCGGCAGATCGAAGCGATTGGCCACGTCCAGGCCGCCGTAGCCGTTGCGGATCTGACGCTTCCACCACTGGCCGAAACGGCTCATTGCCAGGTCATGCAAGGCCATATCGACATCGAGCCGGCTGATCACCCAACCGGCGCGGCCCAGGCGTTGACACAGCTCCGGCTCTTCCCCGGCCCGCACCGTGGGGTCAAAACCGCCCACGCTGTCGAATGCCTTGCGCCGGATCATGAAAATCCCGCCAACGGCGCCAACGTCGCCGGATCCGAGAAAGTTCCATTCCATCTCGCCGAGGCGGTTGTATATCGACGCCTCGGGCGCGCGCTCCCTGAGGCGACCGGCAACTGCGGCCAGCTTCTGTCTGCCTTCCAGAGCATTTAGGGCAATGGTCAGCCAGTCGGGCAGCAGTTCGCAGTCGCCGTCCACAAACTGAACATATGCGGTATCCGGCTGGCTTCGAACGAGTGCTGCATAGCCCGCATTGCGAGCGCGCGCGGCACTGAACGGTTCCGCCATGTCCAGTTCGACGGCGGCGAAGCCCATCTGCCGCGCGAGTTCAACGGAACCATCCGTCGAGCCCGAATCCACGTAGACCGCCGACTGCGCCGAGCCCGCGATCGATTCGAGGCAGCGCCGCAAGCGCTCTCCCTCGTTGCGCCCGATGACGACGACGCCGACCTTCACGGCCGAGCCCCGCCCGCGCGAGCCCGCCCGCTCAGCAGGGCGCGCAGATCGCCCCAGAGTAGATCGAACATGAAGCGCTTCGGGTCGGCGTGGCCTCCCGGCTTCGTCAGCCCGAGAGCGGCGCGCAGCAGAAACGAAAGGCGGCCGGCAGCCCAAAGCAGATCCGCCAGCAGGAGGCCACCGACGCCGTGGTGCGTGACGAAGAAGCGGCGGCGCGAGTCGTACCAGTAGGCGGCGCGACGCTTGGCGGCGACGCGGATGCCGGTCGATGCCCCTTCGAGGTGCAGCACCCGCGATTCCGGCACGTACCATACCGACCAGCCTGCCGCGCGGGCACGACAACAGAAATCGACCTCCTCGAAATAGAGGAAGTAACCCTCGTCCATCGGCCCGATCTGCTCCAGCACCTGCCGCCGCACGATCATGCTGGCGCCCGAGACCCAGTCGCATTCGTGCGCCTCGTCGCGCCGCGGCGGCGAGACCGCGTGGCGATGCAGCAGGCGGCTGAGCAGACCCAGCCGCGCCGCGCCATTCAGCTCGCCCAGCGGCGAGGGAATCCGGTGCGCGGAACAGTCGACCCCGCCCGCCGCGTTTTCCAGCAGGCTGCCGGCGATGCCGACGTCGGGATGCGCCTCCATGAAGTCGACCAGGGCCCGGACCGCGCCGGGTCGCGCCACCGTGTCCGGGTTGAGCAGCAGCACGTAGTCCGGCGCGTGTGTCGCCGCCATTGCCGCACGGATGCCGGCGTTGTTGCCGTAGGCGAAGCCGCCGTTGCGCGGCTGTGCATGGACCTCGGCCCATGCGGACCAACCCCCGGCGGCGATCTCTGCCGCCAGCCGCTCCGTCGAAGCGTCGCCCGATGCGTTGTCCGCCACGATCACCCGTCCGCCGCCGAGGTCGCCGACTTGGGTCGAGAGCGAGCGCAGGCAATCAACGACAAGGTCGGCGGTGCGGTAGTTGACGATGACGATCCAAGTGGATGCGCTCATGAGGCCTCGCACAGCCGCCGCAGCCGCCGGTAGGCCGCCACGGCGACGAGGAGTGCCGACACGCCAACGGCGAGTGCGATGGCGGCCTGGTACCAGCGGTTCGCATGGGCTCCGACTGCCGCATGCATCGCATGGGCGAGCGCGAAATACGTACCGACGACGACGACGTCGAAGGCGAGCTCGACGGCCCTGAGGCCGAACAACTGATAGGCCATCCAGAATATGCGTAGGACGGACGTGGCCGCGAGGAGAGCCACGACTCCCTCGAGCCCAGCCGCATCGAAGGCCGGCAGCAGGCCGATGGCGAAGAGGGCGACGCTCAGCGCCTGTCCGCCGACCTTGTCCCGCGGCCTTCCCTCGGCTATCAGCATGTGCGAGTAGGACTGCTCGATCGTATAGAGCAGGAAAACGATGGCCAGTTGGCGCATCAGGACGGATACCTCCCGATAGGTTTCCGTGTAGAGCGTCGCGACCAGAACATCCGATACCGCATAGACAACCACCGTCGAGACACAGGCGACCGCAACATAGAGTCGTCGCGCAGTGGTGATCATGCCGCCGTCGGAACTGCTGCGGTTGCGCTGCGAAGCGAGCGGGAAGAACACCTTTCCGGCCCACTGCTCGAGTATCTGGTTCGGCAGCGAGGCCCATATCCAGGCGATGGAATACAGGCCCAGCAATTGCATCGGTATCAGCTTGCCCAGGGCAAGCCGATCCATCTGGCTGGTGGCGAAAGCCAGGACGGTGCTGATCAATACCCACTTGCCGAAGCCGACCAGCTCGGCGACGGCGTCCGTTTCAAGTCGGAAACTGCAGTTGCGCCGTGAATACACCAGCATCGAACCGAGCGCGAAGGTTGTCGTGGAAACCAGCGCACCCACGGCCAAAGCAACGTAGGAGGGACTGAACCAGGCCCACAGCACCATGCTGGTAAGGCCGACGAGCGCGGCCACGTTGTCGAGCATCGCGATCCGGTGCAGCGTGGCGTGTCGGAGATCGCGCAGATACTCGACATTGGTGACGCCCACCGCAACATTCGATGCCGCGACGATGAACAGGAAGATCGCCAGACTCTCGATACCGTAAAGTGCCGCCAGTGGCTGTGCCAACAGGACGATGATCAGCGTCAGCGCAAGGCCGCGGAGCACCTGCACTGTCCACGCCGTCTGATAGAACTCCGGGTCGCTGCGCCTGGAGCGCACGATGTTCTGCTGCACCCCGAAGTCCGAGAACATCGAAATCCCGGTGATCAGGGTATTGCCGATCGCCGCGATGCCGAACATCTCCGGCGAAAGCAGCCGAGTGAGAATCAGGTTGGAGATGAGTTTCTGCGAGTTCTTCAGTCCCCACCAGATCAGCGTCCAGAGGGTGCCGCCGCGAACGTCGACGGCTTCAGACACTGGAAGTCGTCCCGATAAGCCGCTCCACCGAATTGCGCACGGCCTCGTTGACAGCCGTCGGGGCGAAGCAGCTTTCGACGATCGACCGACCGCGAGACTCCATCGTATGCCGCAAGCCATGATCGCCAAGGAGCTGCACGACCGGCTCCGCCAGCCCCTCGAGCGTGTCGGCAACGCGCAGCGACTCGCCGTCTTGCAACAGCGACTCGAAGCCTGCGACCGAATGTCGGGTGACGACGCTGGTACGCAGATAGCCCAGCGATTCGAGCACCTTGATCTTGGTACCGGCACCATCCAGCAGGGGGACGATGGTGATTGCTGCCTCGGCATAGTGCGGCGCCAGCGACGGCGCGAAGCCCACGACATCGACGCCGGGAATCCTCTGCCAGCGCTGCTGAAACTTGTCCGGCAAACTGCTGCCGACGATGCGAAAACGCGCATCCGGACAGGTGCGGAGTATGGCAGGCCACGCCTGCTGCAGGAACAGGACGACCCCTTCGAGGTTGACGCGGTGATTGAAGGAGCCGACCCACAGGATCGTGCGGCCGGCGTCGGGCGAGTGTTGCAGCGTGTCGCGCGCTGGCAGGGCGAACGGAATGTTCGGCACGAGATCGCTGTTGTCCGGCGAAAGGGCCAAATCGTCCGGATTGCTGAACCAGAGGCGTGCCGCACGGGCATGCAGTGCCTGCTCGTGACGCACGACTTTGCCGTGGCGTGTGCGCAGGACGGTGCGCAACAGGGCGCCGCTCGCCGGCGAAGCGATCTTGGCCGCAACCGACTTCGAGTCGACATCGTCGATGTCGACGATGGCCGGCGGCAGGCCCGGTTCGAAGATACCGGCCTGGGCGCTGGGGATCAGATAGCGGCCGACGATCAAGTCGAACTTCTCGGCAGCCAAGAGGCGACGCAGGGATTCCTGCAGACCGGGATCCGGCGTGAAGTCCACGCCGACGCCGCCAACGGCACGCCAAATGGGCTCCGCCTTGCCTGGCGCCAGCCGTTCAATGACGCGGCCGAACGGATTGCGCCGACGACCGGTCGGCTCGGCAGTCGCGGCGACCCGATAGCCGGCTTTTTCCAGCATGTCGCGGCGATCCTGCGGCCCGATGACGAAAAGGCTGACATCCCCGACTTCCCTCAGCGCATCGATCAGGTTTGCGGTGCGTTGGCTGCTGCCGGCCACGGGCGGATAGGGAAGGTTCCGCGATACGAACAGGATTTTCGGGGTGACCACGCTGAATCTTCTCAATTTGTATCGAAGCGGATTGCAGGCTTCGAGCTCAAGGCAGTTCCGGGAAGTGCTCTTTGCGCAAGAACACCGCGTCCATCTCGAGCAAGTGGGGGAAGTGGCCCTGATTGTTTGGAAACAATGCACTGAGCCGATATCCCCACTCATCGAGCTGATCGACGACTTCGGTATACCGGCCTTCTCCCTCGTACAGCATCTGGAAGCCCACCTCCATCTGGATCGCCGGGAAGTGCGACAGTGAATCGACGCCGCCGCGCAGCAGCCGAAGCTCCGTGCCTTGGGTGTCGAGTTTCAACAATCCCCTCGCAAAACGCGGCGCCTGTATCACGGCGTCGCGCAGCGTAATGACTTCAACGTCGATCGTGCGCTGAACCGAATGCTGGCCATGGAAGCGGCCCTCGAACTCCTTGCTGGGAGCCAATAGCGAACTGAACTGATCGCCGGCCATGATGTTGAACGTAGCACGGCCGCGCACGTCATCCACGGCGCATTCCCTTATCTGCCACGCAGGATCGTTACGTGCGGCAATTCTGATCTGGTCCGCGGCGTGCGGCATGGGCTCGAAACTGAACATGGCGCCGCGATAGCCGATGGTTTGGCGGATCTGCGTTCCGTACTGCCCGGCATTGCCGCCGACGTCGAAAACCATATCCACATCGAGCAGGGAAAAAAGTTGCTGCAACTGATACTCGCCGTGCGCCACCCCAAGGCTGTGGTCCCTGACAAAGCGATGCCTGCCGAGCCTGGCGATCTTGTCGAGCGAGCGCGAGGCTTGGCGGAGCATCGACACCAAAGGTTTCTTCATGGAATGCACTCTTAGCAGTGACCCTGCAGTAACGGACAAAGGCATCGACAGATGCGAAGTTCAAGCGCAACGGCTATGGGGCCTCCAACACGCCATGCGGTCGAGTTTTATAGCACGCGAATATGAAAGTTCTATGTCGCCGTCACCAATAGCCGATCACGTTGCCGCGCTTGAGCTTGCGGTTCGCCGCAAGGAATACCGGCAGGTCGAACAGGAATCCTGCCGTGGCGAGCGCCAGCCACCTTAGCGTGCCCAAGTCGCGATTGCGCCGGTGTCCGGAGAAGCGCCGGAACAGCATGCCGCGGGGCAATACCCACCAGCCGTGATTGCGGATCGCGTTTTCGATCAGGGCCGGATACCAGCGTGCGTCCCGGGCGATCCGGTTGCGGATCAGCACACCGGCGCCGGGCCCTTCGGGATCGGTGGCGAAATGCAGCAGGTCCCAGGTCAGGTAGCAATTGAGCGCGTTGCCGATCACCAGACGGACCTCATGGCGGAAGATCGCGCGCAGCGAAGTCAATGTCTCGAAATAATGGCTGGCATTCGGCGCCCGGATGATCCTGCGCTCGTCGATCGGGGCACGAAAGCAGTCGGTGACGATCATTGCCCGCAGGAAACCATCCTCGATCGAAAGCCCCTTGGGCATCCAGATTTGCCTGAGGGTGGCAGCCCGTGCACAGTAGAAGCTGCCGGCGATCGCCGGGGTGCCGCCGGCGGAGGCCTTCGATGCGGCGAGCGAGAAGCGCTCCAGCAGCGTTTTGCGTGGCTTGCGCACCGCATCCTTGAGCGGGAGATCGACCGCCACCAAGGCGTGGGGGTCCGCGCGCAGCGCGGCGACGCTGTTGGAGAGGGTCTCGGCCTCGCCGAACTCGATGTCGGCGTCGATCATCACCATCATTTCGGCATCGGGCGAGGCAAGCTCATGCACATAGTGGTTCCAGGCGTTGCTCTTGCCGGCTTCGACGAGTTCATGCACGGTCCATGAAATGTCTTTGCGTCCCGTCGCGGCCACCAGCCTCTCCAGCGCCCGCCGCGCACAGGCGGCGGTATCGTCGGAACAGCCGTTGGGCACGACGATAACCTCCCACGTGGCATCGGCCAGGTCGCCGCCTGGTCCGCGCAGCGCACTCTGGCCGAACAGCGACGTCAGGGTCGTCTCGATGACGCCGGCCTCGTTCCACGCCATGATTCCAATCGATATCAGCATCTGGATAACTCCATCACATGGCGATCAATCGGCAATCATTCCGGCAGTTTCTTCGAACACGTACATGAAGGTCGACGCGGGGGGCAGGCCTCGCTCGTCCGCGCCGAGCGCGGCATCGAGCGTCAGTCGGCTCTTGCCCCATTCGCCGATTTCCACCTTGTCGATCTTCACGTTGTGGGGCGACAGCAGATTGTTGGAGCGCGGATCGCCGGCCATGCGATACAGCGTTAGTCTCTTGGCTCGTGCGAAAGGCAGGTCGATGGTCACCAGCGTAAATCCGTCGTCACCGGCGAAGGGGTAGCCGGCAATCTTGCGCGAAATGACCACGATGACATGGCGATTCCCCCTGCGGGTGGCGTAAACAGCCGCAAGGGGCGCATTGCTTACGCCCTTGCGCCGCTCGTAGGGCTTGAGGTCGGCCACCGGAACACTGAGGGTATCGGTGCGCAGCATGTCGCCCGTGCCCTGGTTGTTGAATAGCGAGAGCAGTTGCCATGCGGGGTAGGCCTGGCCACCGCGGTACCAGGGCGCATGGGAGGCCCAATGGCTGCCGCTCCTGAAACCGAAGAAGTTCTGCAGATCGAAGCCGCGGTAGGCGCGCGCGAGAAAGGAATCCAGGGTCGCCGTCCCGGCCGCGAGGCTTTTCATGACCTGCTCCTGTTCGCGTGACTGCGCTTCGGAAATTCGGGCATTGTTGAGGCCGTTCAGCGCATAGCCGGGACCGGCCTCGTAGGTGCCGAGGCGCAGCGGGTTCTTGCGCCGGGCGTTCAGGTCGCGGAGTTCCCGCAAATGGCCTTCGGCGACGGGAATTGCCGACTGATTGACCTGCGACAACACATTGAACAGGCTGGGCGCATCTAGCCGTGGCGGCCCCTCGCCTTCGTCCCAGCCGCCGTTGTAGGCGGCAATCGTCAGGTAGTGGGACGATGGCGAGATATCCGCAGCCTCGCGACCGTAGGGCAGGCCGCCCCAGCCGCCGAGAACGAAGGCGAACTTGTCGTCGAGTCGCGCCGAATGCCAGTAAGGACTGCTGCGCATGACGCCGATGACGTGCTCCTGGAACAGCCCATACACCTGGCCGGCGGTGTAGGCCTTGCCGTTCGTGGCATCGGCCATTCCACTGAATATCCATGGTTGAAAAATGCGGTTCCAGGTCTCATTACCCAGTTCGAACAGGATCTGGTCGAATTCCTCGACCCACGGTCTCGCCTGTCCCTGCAGGTAGCGCTTGTAGGCCCAGGGTTTGGTCGTCGGCGAGTCAATTGCCGGGTCGTAGGGTGCTGCCATGTACTCGATGAAGGCAAGCCATTCCCGCGGGCCCATGTGGAACTCGATCTGCAGCCACGGGCGCTTGCCGGTCTTGCGAATGGCCCTGAGCAACTGCGGCAGCGTATTTCCGGCCATGGTCCCGCTGACGCCGCCGCCGTCGTTGGTCAGTTGGGCCATGTCGTAGGTTCGAAACTTGGTCTTGACCAGTCCGTGGGCACGCAGCGCCGACAGTCCTGACGACTTGATGTCGGCGTATTGGCTGGGCAGATAGTCGAGATAGTCCGTGTCGGCGCGATACACCCGGAAGTTGTCGACATAGAACGTGCCGGGGCCGGAGAACTCAAGCGCCATGCGTCCGGGCGTCGCGTTGTCCTGAACGGCGGGCGGCGTGAAGGTGCCGACATATTTCTTCCACCGCGTCCCGACGTCGAACACTATGGGTTCGATGGCATTTGGTTTGGCGCCATGAAAGCCATCGAACTTGAAGCGCACCGAACCGCTACCCTCTTGGCGCATCCATGCTTCGACCCGATAGCTGCGTTGTTCCAGCACCGGATACCAGGTCTGCGCCTTGCCGCTGTGGTTGTAGAGCCCGACGATCTCGCGTGTTCCCGGGGCCAGTGTCAGCTTGAGACAGGTCTCGCCGCGGTTTTCCACCGGGCTGTCGATCTCGTGCCGAACCAGTTCCCATGTCTTGGCTGGATTCTCGTCCGGGAAGAAGCCAATGGTGCTTGGCAGCAGCATCGAGGTTTCGCCTTCGGAGCCCCAGACCCGGTTCGAGAACATGCGATTGCGCGACGCCGAGTAGAACTTCTTGCTCACGACCACCAGATCGCCGGCACGAATGTGCTGACGCGGCGAAGCGGCTTGACTCGATAGCTGAAGGAAATATCCTGCATGCCGTTCCGGCGGGTAATCGGATCGATACACGATGTAGCCAACCAGATCGGGAGTCTTGACCGGATCCCATTCCAGCAGCAGCGATCCATCCAGCTGCGGGTGACCGCGCAGATTGCCCGGTGCCGGCGGCGGCGGCGGCGTCCCGCCTGCCGGCGACCGCGGCGGCCGAAATTCGACGAGCGGCGTCTCGGCCGCCTTCTTGCCCGTGTTCGCCGGCCGGTCGAAGCTCACTGCAGTGGCCGGCGGCGACATTTTGCCGGCCCTGTCGATGGCGCGCACCGTGAAGTAGTAGCGGGCGTCGGGCCGGTTATATCCGTCCCAGCGGAAGTTGAAGCTTGGGTTTGCGGCGGGCACCAGCTTCGATCCCGGGAAGGCTGGCAGCCAGCTGCTGACATGGAATCCGCCCTCGGCAATGCGATCCTCACGCACCACGTCGAATCGGCCATTCTCGATGCGATATACACGTACTTCGGCGCCGTCGAGAAATCCCTCGCGCAGCGTGTCGTGCTGGGAAAGCGCAGTGGGCGCTACAGCCACCCGGTCGGGCGAGTTCTCCTGTGCCGGGTACATGTTGCGGTAGACAATGGGTTCGAAGCCTGAATTACTGACCATGATGTCCAACAGGCTGTTGCCAATGCCTGGAATCGTCGCCGCAAAGGGCTCCAGGTTCTTGCTGACCACCGCGTTGCTGACACGGAAATGGGCCGGAGTGCGATAAGCGGCTACCGGATCGCCGGCTGCCTGGCAGCCAGCCAGATTGCCCAATGCGAGAACCAGCCCGGCGGCCAGGACGAGGAATCTGCGTTGCCGCTTCATGGCGTTGCCGTCGGCCTGGGAAGCCTGACATAGGCCAGCCCGAGTCCGGCGACGGCCCAGTACGCGACAGAAATATAGCTGATCGGACTGACTGTCGAGATCGTGACCAGGATACCGAGCGTGACGGCGATCAGCGCTTGGCCGAGTTCGTACTGCTCGTCCGTTTTCTCCATGCTGCGCATGCGCCTGAATATTCCGGCCATGATGACGCCGAAGAACGAGAGGAACAGGCTCAAGCCGACAAGACCACTGTTCAGCGCGATGATCAGATAGCTGTTGACCATGTCGATAATCCCCTGGCCTTGCCGCAATTCTTCCAGATAGATCAGAAAGTCGGGCATACCGAACAGCGGGCTGTAGCCGATGATCTGAAGTGAAAGCTCCAACAGGCGCTGCCGATAGCCAATGTTTCCGGTGTCTATCGTGCCGACGAAGGGCAGAAGATCAATGATTTTTTCACCGATGGCCGTTGTGAAAAGCAGCGGCGACGCAAGCAGGCCGACGAGGGCAAGAGTGCCGAGTCGTGCTCCGGATTTGTGGCCAAGAGCGAGGTAAGCCAGCAGCACGGCGGCAAATCCGATCCATGGTCCGCGGGATATCGGCGTGATTTCCCCCGCAACTATCAAGGCGAGTCCGGCGACCCAGAGCGCCGTGGAGGAAATCGTGCGGCGCAGGTACAGCAGAAAGCCGAAGGCAACGGCCATGATGTAGCCGAGCACGATGGGCTGGCCGCTGGTGGCGCTGGCGCGCAGGCTTTCGTCGCGGTCCAGATAGTCGCCAAATTCCCAAGTCAATCCCATCGCGGTATCGAGTTTTGAGTAAAGCAGCCAGTGGCGGGCGATTTCGAAGATGCTGATGGCGGCAAGGATCATGGCACCGACGACGAAGCTCATCAGCGCATCGCGGAAGCTCTGCAGGTTCTTCAGCGAGCGGCTGACGACGTAGTAGGGCAACACAACGTCGGTCGTCACGATCAATACGCCACGCAGAGTGCCGGTCAGCGGGATGTATTCAAATTGCAGTATGGCGTTGAGAATGAGATATGCGGCAAGGATCTTGTCTGTGGCGGTGGCGCGACCGCCTGCGGCTACCGCCTGCTGGCGCAGCGATACTGCGGCAGGAAGAAGGACTGCCAGCGAGAACAGGCGGAAATAGTCGATCGTGAAGAAGTAGCGGATACCGCCGAAGCCGGGAATTTCGGAAGAGATGCGCGGCAGGGCAAAGAACAGAAAGAATAGCAACGCGACCTTGTTCTTCTCATGCGGGGCGGCCCAAAGCAGCAGCGCGCCGGTCAAAAGGATGTAGATCCAGAAATTGTGGGAAAGAAACGCAATCAGGGTGACGGCGAACCACAGGTTGCGGCGCCTGACGAAGTCGTCCTCGGTCATTGCCAGCGAGCAGGCCGGCTTCCGGGCAAAGGCAAATACCGCTGCGGCTAGCGCCAGAATGACGACGAGCGCTTTGAGGTGCTCAGGCATGCTCCGGCTCCGGCCGCACCAGAAATGCTGGGCAGCCGGTCAGGGACGGACGGGCACGCCTTGGCGACCCGGCCGGATTATCTTTGCCAGCACCGCATCCAGCAAAAACAATATCAGCAGCGCCACGATCATCAGCACGATGCCGGCTGCGCCGTGGAGGAAGCCTTGGCCCGCCTCGTCGCCGAGGTGATAGGTGATCAGTATCAGCGCCATCACGCGCACGATATTCGCCGCAAAGGCGATCGGCAGGATGCTGGCCAGCATGACGGCGTTGTGCAGCACGCTGGTGCGGGCAGTCATGTACATGAACAGGACCCCCAGCGCCGAGAGGCTGAACATCGAGTGCAGGCCCGAGCAGGCGTCGGCCACCAGCAACTGGTACTGGCCGATGGTGAGGATCACCCCGTCGCGGGCGATGGGATAGCCCACGGTATAAAGCGCTTGCTCGGCGATCACCGAGATCCACTGCTTGAGCGGCCCGGTGAGGGCATCGACCAGCGGGCCCGGAAGCGGAATCATGAAGACGATGTAGGCCAGCGGAAACCAGCCGGCGCGCAGCGCCGGCCAGCCGCCGAGCAACAGGAGGACGCCGAGCAGCACCGGAATCTGGGAGCCGAGTTCAAGTATGGAGATACTCAGGGCACGGCCGACGAAGTAGATCAGCAGGCCGCAAGCGAAAGCAGCCCAGCCGGCGAGGGGCGCCGGGCGCCTGGCGGCGTCGAGGATGGCCCCGTGCTGCTGCCAGAACAGCCAGCCGACAACCATCAGCACGATCATCCCGTGCGCTTGATCGTCGCTCTGCCAGATGGTGTTGAAAGCCCACCAGTAGATCGGCAGGTACATCGCGACAAAGCCGGCCAGAGCCACAAGCCAGGGGGCGAAGCGCGAATTGAGCGGAAACGTGGTGGGCATGGAGTTCATGATTGTTGACGGACAGTCTTGACCGGCAGTGGATCGTTGAGTACCGAGCCGACCACGGCAACTCCGGATTGGCCAAGCGTTTTCGACAGCTCGCGGAATTCGGAAACGCGGGTGCTGCTGCTGCGCGCCAGCAGCAAGGCGCCGCTGGCGCGCACGGCGATGGTTTGCACGTCGGCGTAGTCGGCCGCGGCCGGGGTATCGATAATTACCACGTCGTACTCGTGCACCATCTCGTCGAGCAGCCTGGCGAATAGGGGGCGACCGAGGAGCTCCTGCGGATTGGGCGGAATCGGACCCGCCGCAAGTACCGAAAGGTCGACGAAGGAGGGAATGCGCTCGATCATGCTGAGGTCGCCGCGGCCGGACAGCAGCGACGACAGACCCTGTTGGTTGTCGAGCTTGAACAACTGGTGCTGACGCGGGTTGCGCATGTCGGCGTCGATCAGCAGCGTATGTTCGCCGAGTTGCGAGAACACCACGGCGAGGTTGGCCGCGAGGTAGCTGCGTCCGTCGCCGCGCGCCGGGCTGGCGATGGCCAGCGTGCGGCGTTCTTCCTCGCCGGTGAACCAGCGCAGCATCAACTGACTGCGCAGCGCACGCAGCGCCTCGACCTGGGGACTGAAGGGCTCGTAGGCCGCGATCAGTTCGCCGGCCACCTCGCCGTTCTCGGTCTGCAGCAGGTAGGGGTAATCGTACTGGCTGGCGAGTGCCAGCTCCATGTCGGCCCGAGTGACCAGCCCCAGCTGGATCGCGGCCTCGCCGAAGCGCAAGCCATGCTCCTTCTGCGCGCGCAGGATGCGCTCGGCATCGTCGAGCGTGAGCTTGCCGGTGTCGACCAGGATGGCACCGATCGAGCGCCCGGCGTTGAGCGGGTTGGGTTGAATCGCTGGTGCATTCATTTTGCTGTCTGCAGTGTTCGCCGTCGCCGCAGCGTGCGGAAGTAGTCGCCGATGCGAATCAGACGCTCTTTGAGCGGGATGCTGGTCTGCCCGGGCCGCAGGACGCCCAGCAGGGGAATCGCTTCCGGGGTGACGAGATCGTCGATCACGCGCACCCGACGGTCGAGGAACTCGATACCGATCACCAGGCCGGCGCCGAGCAGCGCACCGCCGAGGACGGCCATCATGATGTTGCGCATCACCTTGGGGCCCGATGGCGTCAATGGTTCCACGGCCGGGCTCAGCACGCGCACGTTGGCCTGGGTCGACTGGCTTTCCAGCGTGGTCTGGCTCATGCGCTGGGCGACCACGTCGTAGGCGCGTTGAGCACTTTCGACGTCGCGCAGCAGCACGGTGAGCTTGTCCTGGTTCTCGCGCAGCGCAAGCACCTTCTGCTTCTGCGTCTCCACCATGGCCTTGAGTTCGTCCTCGCGCTGGGCCGAGACGCGTGTCGCAGTGACGGAGCCTCCCGAGATGCGGTGCATTTCGCTGGCGAGCTGGCCTTTGATGCCATCGATCTGCGCCTGCAGCTGGACGCGTTGCGGGTGATTGCTGCCGACGTTGCCGCTGATCTCGCTCATGCGCGTTTCGGCTCGCGCCAGCTCGCTCTTCAGGCTCTGCACGATCGGGTTCTGCTGCACGTCGGGCGAGAATTCGGTACCGGTATTCTTCTGCCGGCTCATGGTGTCCGCCTTGTCGCCCTGAGCGCTGGCGAGCTGCCCGATCAGTGCGTTGAGGCGCTGGCTTTCAAGGTCTGCGCGGGCATCGGCGGCGACGATGCCCTTCTCTTGCTGGAAGGCTGACAGTTTGGTCTGCGCCTGTTCCATGCCGGTGCGCAGCACCTTGAGCCTGTCGTCGAACCAGGCGGCATACTGGCGTGCCGGCTCGACGTGCAGCTCGATGGATACGTTGATGTAGGCTTGGGCAAAGGCATTGACCACGGCCGCAGTGAATTTCGCGTCCTGCGATTTGTAGCTCAGGCTGATGATGTTGCTGCCGCGCGCCGGTTGTACCTGAAGGCCTTTTTGCAGCACGCCACCCCAGTAGTTCTCGATGGGAATCCTGCTGTCGGTTTCCTCCTTCCAGCGTTCGATGGCGAAGGCAGCGCGGTCCAGATGCAGCAACTGCACGGCCCTGGTCGCCACGCGGTCGCTCTGGATGATTTCGATCTGCGTCGCCATGTTGCTCGGCGAACCCAGACCAGGCATCAGCATGCCGGCAATCGGGTCGGCCTTGACGTCGAGCACGAGCGAGGTCGACGCCTGGTACTCCTTTGGCTGCAGCAGGCTGACGACTGTGGCGATCGCGACCGTCGCGACAAAGACAATCAGCGCCAGCTTGTAGCGCACGCGCAGAATCTGGAGAAATTGTTGTGGAGTCACGGCAATCGCCCCAGCGGGTCAGAACAGCGCTTCACGGACATGGATGATGTCGTCGGTCTTGATGGTGTCGTCCTGCT
>VBWA01000062.1 GCA_006218025.1 Rhodocyclaceae bacterium
TGCTGACTCAAACCGCGCGCCTTGAGCACATCCTGCAGGGTGTCGGCCGACCAGGCTGCGCTCGCCGCGAGCCCCATCCCCGCCGCCAGCAGCAGCGACGTGGCTTGCTTGTTAAACTGCTTCATGTTTGTCACTCCCATTCATGTCCAAGCTGCCCAGTGCCACTGACAATTCCCGCCTCTGTGGTGCTGCGACATCGAGTCGCTGCGGCGAATTGACGCACTGCACGAATGATCCGCTTCGCATGCCGATTGCGGAAGTCGGCGGCGGATGATTTATTCCATAGGAAAGGACGGTGCCGGGGTAGGACGATTCCTAGCCCGCCGGCGGCTAGTCGCGAGTCTGGTCCACCAGATCGTGCTTCAGGGCGTACTGGATCAGTTCGGCCGTATTGGCAAAGCCCATTTTCTGCATGGCATGCGCTTTGTAGGTGCTGACTGTTTTCACGCTCAAATTCAATAGCCTGCCGATTTCGGTGACGCCGAGACCGGCGGCGATGTGGCGGAGAACCTCGTATTCCCTGTCGGACAATCGGGTGTGCGGCAGCACCTCGGTCGTGTTTCCCGCGGTCCCGAGCACTTCCACTGCCAGCTTCTCCGCAACCGCGGGGTTTATATAGAGACCACCGGCTGCCACCTTGCGAATGGCCTGCTCCAGCTGCGACTCGGCATTGTCCTTGCACAGATAGCCCGAGGCGCCGGCGCGAAGCGCACGCACGGCATAGATATCCTCGGCATGCATGCTGAGAACGAGCACAGGCAGCTTCGCATTCTCCGCCTTGATCTGCTTGATCAGTTCGATACCGCTCTTTCCCGGCATGGTCATGTCCAGCACCATGGCATCCCAGGCTCCGCTGCGCGCCAGCGCCAGGGCATCAACGCCGTTTGCGGCTTCCCCCGCCACCACGATGTCGGCAGACTCCGATAGCAGATGCTTGAGTCCGGCGCGCAGAATGGCATGGTCGTCAACGATGAGAATCCTGATCATGTTCAAGTTGCTTTCTGAAGGGGCAGCCAGGCGGCGATACGGGTGCCCGAGTCCGGCCCGCTGTCGATTTCCAGGCGGCCGCCCAGCATCGCGATGCGCTCGCGCATGCCGAGCAGGCCAAATGTCTTTTTGTCGTTGGCGCCGGAAAAACCGTGACCATTATCCTGCATGGCCAGGCGAATCCCATCTTCGGCCTGATCGATCTGCACGGACACTTCGCTGGCGCCGGAGTGCCGGGCGACGTTAGTCAGGGTCTCCTGGACGACGCGGAATACCGTGGTCGCCAGGCGGTCCTCCAGTTCGAACTCTTCACGGTTCATGCTCAGACGGCAGGGGATCCCGGTGCGCTCCGAGAACTGCGTGACATGATGCTCCACGGCCGCTGCGAGGCCCAGACTATCGAGCATTGCCGGTCGCAAATCCTCGGAAATGCGCCGCAGGGAAACGATGCTGTGTTCGACCACACCTAGCGCCGAACCGACGCGGTCAACCGCCGGGGTGCCGAGGGGAAGACACTTGTTGCGCAGCCAGCCAAGGTCAATGCGCAGCGCCGTCAGCGCCTGCCCCATCTCGTCATGCAACTCGCGGGCAATGCGGGCCCGCTCCTCCTCACGCACCGTCTGGAGAAATTCGGCCAGCTCCCGCAGTCGGGCCTCTGATTCCACCAGTTGCTGCCGTTGTTTCTGCAATTCGTCCTCATTGCGCTTGCGCTCGGTGATATCGGAAAAAATCGAAATGAAACGCACAATCCTTCCGTCGGGACCACGCAGCGCCTGGATGGAAAGTTCCTCCGGAAACACCTCGCCGGTCTTGCGCTTGTTCCACACTTCGCCACGCCAATGGCCAGCTTGCAGCAGCTGTCGCCAGAACTCGCCATAGAAAGCGGCATCATGCCGGCCGGACTTGAGGATACGCGGGTTCTGGCCTATCACTTCCTCGCGCGTGTAGCCGTAGATGGAGCAAAAAGCGTCATTGACCCAGAGGATGCTGCCATCGGCATCGGTGATGACGGCGCCCTCCGCCATGGCGGCGAAGGCAGTTTCGTTCTCGCGGCGATCTGCTTCCTGTCGTGCCTGCTCGGCCGTACGGCGGCGGGAAAAGAACCAGAAAGCATAGATGGTGGTCAAGCCGAGCAGCCAGATGCCGAAGTGCCAGTACTGGATGGTGCGCCAAGTCGGTTCCTGCGCCGTGCGGTAGGTATTGAGATCGATCGATATCGCGGCGCCTCCGCGCAAGCCACCGACGGGAACCAGGGTGTCCCGATGGCATTCCAGACACTCCTTGTCCATCTTCATTGGAATCATTACCCGTAACAGACCGTGGCCGCCGCCCTTTTGGGGCAAGGCCTCGGTCGCCATTTCGGCACCGCCCTGCAAGGCCTTCAGAGCGTCGGTCTCCCATTCGTCCGGGGCGTTGGCGCGGTTGCGCAGTTGCAGCGAGGTCAGCCGCTCCTTGGTGCCATAAGTCTTCTGGCTGATCTCCTGAATCGCCAACAGGATATGGATTGGCGCGATCGACACCAGCTTCAGGCTTTCGCCGGTACCGCGTATCACCGCCAGACGCTCCTGTTCATCCATCGACTCGAGGTTGGGTATCTTGGCTTCATTGACATAGACGCCGCCCAGCGTATCGGCCCATTTGCGGATCGCCATATCCTTTCGCAGGTTTGCGATGGCGTCGATCTTGGCCAGCGCTGTCGCCGTTCGATCGAGTTGCTGGCGCTGCGTCCACAGGGAAAAAACCACCAGCACCGTCCACAGCGCAACGGCCAGGGCGAGAGCGGCGGGACCGACGATGAGGGAGAGCTTGCGCATGGACCCTTTACTGAACCGGATAAGAGCCGGTTCGATTTTGCCCCAATCACGAGGATACCGTCCCCGCTTCTCGCGGGGACATAAAAAAACGGGGGGCAGATCAATCTGCCCCCCGGGACCTGCCTTGCCGTACTAAGCTTTATTTGACCTTCTTGGCGCCATTCTGTTCCAGGTAGGTCTTGGCGCGCAAGCCGAGGTCG
>VBWA01000048.1 GCA_006218025.1 Rhodocyclaceae bacterium
CCAATCGTCCCCACGTTCACGTGCGGCTTCGTCCGCTCAAATTTCGCTTTCGCCATGTCTGCTTTCCTTAAAGAACGATAGTTAGTCGATCACTTCTTGTTGATCACTGCTTCGGCGACATTCTTCGGCGCCTCGGTGTAGTGCTTGAATTCCATGGAATACGTAGCCCGACCCTGCGACAGGGACCGCAGCTGAGTTGAGTAGCCGAACATTTCCGCCAGCGGCACTTCAGCCTTGATCAGCTTGATGCCACCGATCTGGTCTTCCATGCCGTGAACGATACCGCGACGACCGGACAGATCCCCCATGACATTGCCCATGTAGTCCTCCGGCGTCTCCACCTCGACGGCCATCATCGGCTCGAGCAATACCGGACTGGCCTTCCGCATGGCGTCCTTGAATGCCATGGATGCCGCCATCTTGAAGGCGTTTTCGTTGGAGTCCACGTCATGGTAGGAACCGTCGAACAGCGTTACCTTGACATCTACCACGGGGAAGCCGGCCAGCACGCCATTCGGCAAAGTATCCCTGAGGCCCTTTTCAACCGCGGGGATGAATTCGCGCGGCACGGAACCGCCCTTGATCATGTCGATGAACTCAAAGCCCTTGCCCGCCTCATTCGGCTCCAGTTTGATCCAGACGTGGCCATATTGACCACGACCGCCGGACTGCTTGACGAACTTGCCTTCCTGCTCCACCGACTTGCGCACGGCTTCGCGATAGGCGACCTGCGGCGCACCGACATTGGCTTCGACGCCGAATTCGCGGCGCATGCGATCCACCAGAATTTCCAGGTGGAGTTCGCCCATGCCGGAAATAATTGTCTGACCGGATTCTTCGTCCGTCCGCACGCGGAAAGACGGGTCTTCCTGCGCCAAGCGATTGAGCGCGATACCCATCTTCTCCTGGTCAGCCTTGGTCTTGGGTTCCACGGCGACGTGGATCACCGGCTCCGGGAACACCATGCGCTCCAGCGTAATGACATGCGCGGGGTCGCACAGGGTCTCGCCCGTGGTGGCTTCTTTCAGGCCGACTGCAGCGGCGATATCGCCCGCAAACACTTCCTTGATCTCCTCGCGCTGATTGGCGTGCATCTGCAGGATGCGGCCAAGGCGCTCCTTGCGGCCTTTGATTGGGTTGTAGATAGTGTCGCCCGTCTTGACCGTGCCGGAATAGACGCGGAAAAAGGTCAGCTGGCCAACGTAGGGGTCAGTCATGATCTTGAAGGCCAAGGCCGCAAACGGATCCGTGTCGTTCGGCTTACGCTCGCCCTGTTGCTCGTTTTCAAGAATGCCCTCAACCGGAGGAACATCGGTCGGGGCCGGCAAGTATTCGATAACCGCATCGAGCATCGCCTGGACACCCTTGTTCTTGAACGCCGAGCCGCATAGCATGGGCACGATTTCGGCAGCCAGAGTACGGGCGCGCAAACCAGCCTTGATTTCTTCCTCGGTCAGGTCGCCGCTTTCGAGGTACTTGTTCATCAGTTCCTCGGATGCCTCTGCAGCGGCCTCCAGCATCTTTTCACGCCATTCGTCGGCTTTGGCCTTTAGCTCGGCAGGAATCTCCCTGTATTCGAACTTGACGCCTTGGCTCGCTTCATCCCAAACGATGGCCTTCATCTTGACCAAGTCGATCACGCCTTCGAACTTCTCTTCGGCGCCGATCGGAATCTGCAGCGGAATAGGGTTGGCCTTGAGGCGCATGCGCATCTGGTCATGCACTTTGAAAAAGTCCGCGCCCTGGCGGTCCATCTTGTTCACGAAAGCCAGGCGCGGAACGCCGTAACGATTGGCTTGGCGCCAGACAGTTTCGGACTGCGGCTGAACGCCGCCCACAGCACAATAAACCATGCACGCACCGTCAAGTACGCGCATCGAGCGCTCTACCTCGATCGTAAAGTCGACGTGTCCAGGCGTGTCAATGATATTGACGCGGTGCTCCGGAAAATTCTGTCCCATCCCCTTCCAAAAACAGGTCGTCGCCGCCGAGGTAATGGTGATCCCGCGCTCCTGTTCCTGCTCCATCCAGTCCATGGTGGCCGCGCCGTCATGTACTTCGCCAATCTTGTGATTGACCCCGGTGTAGAACAAAATACGCTCGGTGGTGGTGGTCTTGCCGGCGTCGATATGAGCCGAAATACCAATGTTGCGATAGCGTTCGATGGGAGTCTTGCGGGCCACTTGATTTACCTGCCTTATCTAAACCAAACCGCCATGACGCCTCGTTTCACGAAGCGACAGGGCGGCGGACAAAAACACGAAAGCCTCGCCGGACGCCCGACGAGACGCAATACTGCTTAGAAACGGAAATGCGAGAACGCCTTGTTGGCTTCGGCCATACGGTGGACTTCTTCGCGCTTCTTCATCGCCGCACCTCGCCCTTCGGACGCCTCAAGCAGCTCGGCGGCCAGACGTTGCCCCATCGACTTCTCGCTGCGCTTGCGCGCCGCCTCGCGCAGCCAGCGCATGGACAGGGCCATGCGCCGGGATGGGCGCACCTCCACCGGCACTTGGTAGTTCGCGCCGCCAACTCGACGGCTCTTGACCTCCACCAGAGGCTTGACGTTATTCACCGCAAGAGTGAATACCTCCAGCGGATCTTTGCCGCTCTTCGTCTGGATTTGGGCGAACGCACCATAAACAATGCGCTCGGCAACTGACTTCTTCCCGCTATCCATCAGCACATTGACGAACTTCGAAAGATCAACGCTGCCGAATTTTGGATCGGGCAGGATGTCACGTTTGGGAACTTCACGACGACGGGGCATGGTATCTCCTTAAGCGCCTGATCAGGCAGCCTTGGGCCGCTTGGCGCCGTACTTGGAACGGCTTTGCTTGCGGTCCTTGACACCCTGGGTATCAAGACTGCCACGCACGATGTGGTAACGCACGCCCGGCAGGTCTTTGACTCGACCGCCGCGGATGAGGACCACCGAGTGTTCCTGCAGATTGTGGCCTTCACCGCCGATGTACGAAATAACCTCGAAGCCATTGGTCAGCCGCACCTTGGCGACCTTCCGCAGCGCGGAGTTGGGCTTCTTCGGCGTGGTGGTGTACACGCGAGTGCAAACACCGCGTCGGGCCGGGCTGTTACCCAGTGCGGGCACCTTGCTCTTCGACTGCGGCGCCTGACGACCTTTGCGCACGAGTTGGTTAATGGTAGGCATGTATATGTCCTGAATGCTGTGCGAAATGCACTGCCAATTTACGAAAATTCGGCCCCTGCCAAGGGCAAAGAGGCCGGATTATAGGATGGTCTCCGTCGAGCGTCAACCTGCTTGCGCGTCTTCTGCTGCCACGGGGGTATCTTCGCCGGCAACCGGGAGATCGAACAGGTTCTGCGCCTCGGCTCCGCCTTTGGTTCGGCCGCGACGCGTGCGGTGGTAAGCCATGCCGGTACCCGCCGGAATCAGGCGGCCGACTATGACGTTCTCCTTGAGCCCGCGCAATTCATCGCGCTTGCCCATGATTGCCGCCTCGGTCAGGACTCGGGTAGTTTCCTGGAACGAGGCCGCCGAAATGAAGGAGTCGGTCGACAAGCTGGCTTTGGTGATGCCGTGCAGCATGAAGTCATAGATCGACGGCGTCTTGCCGGCCGCTATCAGTCGGTCATTCTCGTCCAGCACCGCAGCGCGTTCGACTTGTTCTTCCTTGATAAAACTCGAATCCCCGGGATGGGTAATCACCACCCGGCGCAACATTTGGCGCACGATGACTTCAATATGCTTGTCATTGATCTTCACGCCCTGCAAGCGATAGACGTCCTGAACTTCATCGATGATGTAGCGGGCCAGTTCCTCGACACCCTTCAAGCGCAGGATATCGTGGGGATCGGCCGGGCCGTCCACAATGACTTCGCCCTTGTTGACCACCTGACCATCGTGGGCCATCACGTGCTTGTCCTTGGTGATCAAATACTCATGCGCCGTGCCGTCCGGCTCGGTGATCACCAGTCGCTGCTTGCCCTTGGTATCCTTTCCGAAGGATACGGTCCCGGTGACTTCGGCCAGGACGCCGGCATCCTTCGGGATACGCGCTTCGAAAAGTTCGGCAACGCGCGGCAGACCGCCGGTAATGTCGCGGGTCTTGGACGATTCCTGCGGAATCCTGGCCAGAATGTCGCCAACTGCAACAGGCTGACCATCTTTAACAGTGATCAGCGAGCCGACCTGGAAAGTAATGGTAACGATGTGATCGGTGCCATGAATCTTGACTTCCTGGCCAGACTCGTCGATCAGCTTGACCTGCGGCCGGACTCCCTTGGAGGCCTTGGCACCGCGCTTGGGATCAATAACCACGAGCGTGGAAAGGCCGGTGACCTCATCCATCTGCTCGGCGACCGTCGCATTCTTCTCGACGTTCTCGAACTTCACGGTGCCCGCATACTCGGTAACGATCGGACGGGTGTGCGGATCCCACGTGGCCAACTGCGTCCCGGCCTTGACCGCTTTGCCGTCGTCGGCCTGCAAGGTTGCGCCATAGGGAACCTTGTGGCGCTCACGCTCGCGACCATTGTCGTCGGTAATCATCAACTCCCCGGAGCGGGAAATCACGATCTTCTCGTTTTTCGGATTGGTCACATAACGCATGGTCGCCGTAAAGCGAATCACGCCAGAACTCTTGGCCTCGATGCTGCTTTGCGCCGCTGAACGCGATGCCGCGCCGCCCACGTGGAAAGTACGCATCGTCAGCTGAGTGCCCGGTTCACCGATCGACTGGGCCGCGATGACTCCGACGGCCTCGCCGGCATTGACCAGGTAGCCACGACCCAGATCGCGGCCGTAGCACTTGGCGCACAGACCATAACGGGTCTCGCAGGACAGCGGACTGCGTACGCGAACCTCATCGATGTCCAGCACTTCGATGGCATCGACGGCGTCCTCGTCAAGCAGATAACCTGCTGCAAACAGCACCTCTTGCGTATCTGGATGAATCACGTCGTTGGTAGTGACCCGACCAAGAATGCGCTCACGCAACGGCTCGATCACTTCGCCGCCTTCCACCAGAGCCTTCATGGCGAACCCGCTCTGCGTGCCGCAGTCATCCTCAATCACCACCAGATCCTGGGTGACGTCCACCAGACGGCGGGTCAGATAACCTGAGTTGGCTGTCTTCAGCGCGGTGTCGGCCAAGCCCTTGCGTGCGCCGTGGGTCGAGATGAAGTACTGCAGAACGTTGAGGCCCTCACGGAAGTTCGAGGTGATCGGGGTCTCGATGATCGAGCCGTCCGGCTTGGCCATCAGTCCGCGCATACCGGCCAATTGGCGAATCTGTGCTGCAGAGCCGCGCGCACCGGAGTCAGCCATCATGTAAATGGAATTGAAGGACTCCTGGCTTACCTGCTTGCCATCTGCACCGGTAACCGTCTGATGCGCGAGTTGATCCATCATGGCCTTGGCCACCTGATCGCCGGCGCGACCCCAGATATCGACCACTTTGTTGTAGCGTTCGCCAACAGTGACAAGACCGGAAGTGTATTGCTTTTCGATTTCCTTGACCTCGGCTTCTGCTGCCGCAATCAGGCTGTGCTTCTGCGTCGGCACCAGCATGTCATCGACGCAGATCGAAATACCGGCCCGGGTTGCCAGACGAAAGCCGGCCTGCATCAACTGGTCGGCAAAAACCACGGTTTCCTTGAGACCGCAACGACGGAAGCTCTCGTCGATCAGCTTGGAGATTTCCTTCTTCTTGAGCGGCTTGTCGATCACCTTGAAAGGCAGCCCGCGCGGCAGGATTTCCGACAGCAAGGCACGGCCCGCGGTCGTTGAATAGCGCGTAATTTTCTCCTGCCACTGCTTGTCCGCGTCCAGTTCATACTCGCGAATGCGGACCGTGATGCGCGCATGCAGGTCAATCTGCCGCGAGTCGATTGCACGCGTTATTTCGGCGATGTCCGCGAACATCATTCCATTGCCGCGGGCCGAGACATTCTCGCGGGTGGCGTAGTAGAGACCCAGCACGACGTCCTGCGACGGCACAATGATCGGCTGTCCGTTGGCCGGCGACAGGACATTGTTCGAGGCCAGCATCAGCGTCCGGGCTTCCATCTGCGCTTCGAGAGAAAGAGGGATGTGCACCGCCATCTGGTCACCGTCGAAGTCGGCGTTAAATGCCACGCAAACCAGCGGATGCAACTGAATTGCCTTGCCCTCGATCAGCGTCGGTTCGAAGGCTTGAATGCCGAGGCGGTGCAACGTCGGGGCGCGGTTCAACATCACGGGATGTTCGCGAATGACCTCTTCGAGAATGTCCCAGACCACCGGCGTTTCGGCTTCGACTTCCTTCTTCGCAGCCTTGATGGTGCTGGCAATGCCCATCTTCTCGAGACGCTCGAAAATGAAGGGTTTGAACAGTTCCAGCGCCATCTTCTTCGGCAGGCCGCACTGGTGCAGCTTGAGTTGCGGACCGACGACGATGACCGAGCGGCCCGAGTAGTCGACGCGCTTGCCCAGCAAATTCTGGCGGAAGCGACCGCCCTTGCCCTTGATCATGTCGGCCAGCGACTTCAGCGGGCGCTTGTTGGCGCCGGTCATTGCCTTGCCGCGACGACCGTTGTCGAGCAGCGAGTCGACGGCCTCCTGCAGCATGCGCTTTTCATTGCGGACAATGATGTCCGGTGCCTTGAGTTCGAGCAGGCGCTTGAGGCGATTGTTGCGGTTAATGACGCGGCGATATAGATCGTTCAGGTCGGATGTGGCGAAACGCCCGCCATCCAGGGGAACCAAAGGACGCAGATCCGGCGGCAGCACGGGCAGCACTTCCAGAATCATCCATTCCGGCTTGATGCCCGATTGCTGGAAGCCCTCGAGAACCTTGAGCCGCTTGGAAATCTTCTTGCTCTTCGCTTCGGATCCGGTGGTCTCCAGTTCCTGGCGCAGGGTCTCGACCTGACGGTTGAGGTCGAGGGTGCGCAACAGTTCGCGCACGCCCTCGGCACCCATCACGGCAGTGAAATCGTCGCCGTATTCCTCGACCTTGGCAAGGTAGTCGTCTTCCGTCAGCAGTTGCGCACGATTGAGCGGGGTCATGCCCGGATCAACGACCACAAAGGCTTCAAAATAAAGGACACGCTCGATGTCGCGCAGCGTCATGTCGAGCACCATGCCGAGACGGCTCGGCAGGCTCTTCAAAAACCAGATGTGCGCGGTCGGCGATGCCAGTTCGATGTGGCCCATCCGTTCGCGACGGACTTTCGACTGGGTGACTTCGACGCCGCACTTTTCGCAGATCACGCCACGGTGCTTCAGGCGCTTGTACTTGCCGCAGAGACACTCGTAATCCTTGACCGGGCCGAAGATCTTGGCGCAGAAAAGGCCGTCGCGCTCAGGCTTGAAGGTACGGTAGTTGATGGTTTCCGGCTTCTTGACTTCGCCGTATGACCATGAACGGATCTTGTCCGGGGAAGCCAGACCGATCGTGATCGCGTCGAACTCCTCTTCGGCCGCCAGGTTCTGCTTGAACAGGTCTGCAAACAGGCTTTTCATGTGTATTTTCTCCTAGGGGCTTTGGCGGCTCAGTAGCGCTCGAGATCGATGTCGATCGCCAGCGAACGGATTTCCTTGACCAGCACGTTGAACGATTCCGGCATGCCGGCATCGATCCTGTGCTCGCCCTTGACGATGTTTTCGTACACCTTCGTGCGGCCGTTGACGTCGTCGGACTTGACGGTAAGCATTTCCTGCAACACGTACGCGGCGCCGTAAGCCTCCAGCGCCCAGACTTCCATTTCGCCGAAACGCTGGCCACCGAACTGCGCCTTGCCGCCCAACGGCTGCTGGGTAACCAGACTATAGGGACCGGTGGAACGGGCATGCATCTTGTCGTCCACGAGGTGATGCAGCTTCAGTACGTGCATGTAGCCGACCGTGACCTGGCGTTCGAAAGACTCGCCGGTACGCCCGTCATAGAGGTCCACCTGCCCGTTGCTGGGCAGGCCGGCGAGTTCCAGCATGGTCTTGATTTCAGCCTCATTGGCGCCGTCAAACACCGGCGTGGCGAAAGGCACGCCACCCTGCAGATTCCCAGCAAGTTCCACCACTTCCTTTTCGGTCAGGCTGTCGATGTCCTCGCTGCGCCCCGACGAGTTGTAGATCTTGTTCAGCAGCTTGCGGATCTCTGCCGCGGCCGCCTGCTTCCTCAGCATCTCGCTGATCTTCTGACCAAGGCCCTTGGCCGCCCAGCCGAGGTGGGTTTCCAGAATCTGGCCGATGTTCATCCGCGAAGGGACGCCGAGCGGGTTAAGCACGATGTCCATCGGCGTGCCATCCGCCATGTGCGGCATGTCCTCGATCGGAACGATCTTGGAGACCACGCCCTTGTTGCCGTGACGACCAGCCATTTTGTCACCGGGTTGCAGGCGGCGCTTGACGGCGAGATAGACCTTGACCATTTTCTGCACGCCCGGCGGCAGTTCGTCGCCCTGGGTCAGCTTCTTCCGCTTCGCCTCGAAGGCGACGTCAAAGTCCTTGCGCGTCTGCTCCACGCTGTCGCGCAGATTTTCGAGTTGCTGCTGGGCATCTTCATCGACCAAAGAGATATCGAACCAGTGGTAATGCTCAACCGATTCTAGGTAGGCCTTGGTGATCTTGGTACCCTTGACCAGCTTTTTCGGTCCCTTGGCGGCGACCTTGTTGAGCAGCAACTTCTCGATACGAGCGAAGGTATCGCGTTCCACGATGCGCATCTGGTCGGCCAGATCCTGCTTGTAGCCCTTCAGCATGTCGTCGATGATCGACTGGGCGCGCTTGTCGCGCTCAATGCCTTCGCGGGTAAACACTTGAACGTCGATCACCGTCCCGATCATGCCGGATGGCACTCGTAGCGAGGTGTCCTTCACGTCGGAAGCCTTCTCGCCGAAGATTGCGCGCAGCAGCTTCTCTTCGGGAGTCAGTTGCGTTTCGCCCTTCGGCGTTACCTTGCCGACCAGAACGTCTCCCGCTTCGACTTCAGCGCCGATGTAGACGATGCCCGACTCGTCGAGGCGCCCTAGCTGTGATTCGCCGAGCGTGGCGATGTCGCGCGTGATCTCTTCGGCGCCAAGCTTGGTGTCGCGTGCGACGACCGTCAGTTCCTCAATATGGATCGAGGTGAAGCGATCATGGGCTACCACGCGTTCCGAGATCAGGATCGAATCCTCGAAGTTGTAGCCGTTCCATGGCATGAACGCCACCAGCATGTTCTGGCCCAGCGCCAGTTCGCCCAGATCGGTGGATGCGCCATCGGCCACCACATCGCCCTTGGCGATCAGGTCACCGACCTTGACGACGGGTCGCTGGTTGATGTTGGTATTCTGGTTGGAGCGGGTGTACTTGATCAGGTTATAGATATCGACACCGACTTCACCCGACACCGTTTCCGCATCGTTGACGCGGACCACGATGCGGTTGGCGTCGACATAGTCCACCACACCGCCGCGCAGCGCCTGTACCGCCGTGCCCGAGTCGACTGCGACAGTACGCTCGATACCGGTACCGACCAGGGCCTTTTCCGGACGCAGGCAGGGCACCGCCTGACGCTGCATGTTGGCACCCATCAGCGCGCGGTTGGCGTCGTCGTGCTCGAGGAAGGGAATCAGCGAGGCCGCGACGGAGACGATCTGGCTTGGCGCCACGTCCATGTACTGGACTTCGGGCGGCTCCTTCAATTCGAACTCGCCCTTGAAACGACAGGACACCAGAGCGTCGCTCAGCTTGCCCTTCTTGTCCAGTTGGGCATTGGCTTGCGCAATGACGTACTTGCCTTCTTCGATCGCCGAGAGATACTCGATCTCGTCGGTGACGTGGCTGTTCTCCACCTTGCGATAGGGCGTTTCCATGAAACCATATTCGTTGGTGCGCGCATACAGCGCCAGCGAGTTGATCAGGCCGATGTTCGGACCTTCCGGCGTCTCGATCGGGCAAACACGGCCGTAATGCGTCGGGTGCACGTCGCGCACTTCGAAACCGGCGCGCTCACGCGTCAGACCGCCGGGGCCGAGGGCCGAGACTCGACGCTTGTGCGTGATCTCCGACAAGGGATTGGTCTGGTCCATGAACTGCGAAAGCTGGCTCGACCCGAAAAACTCCTTGATCGCTGCCGAGATGGGCTTGGCGTTGATCAAATCGTGCGGCATCAGGTTGTCGCTTTCGGCCTGGTTCAGACGCTCCTTGACGGCGCGTTCGACACGCACCAGACCGGCACGGAACTGGTTCTCGGCAAGTTCGCCAACCGAGCGCACCCGACGATTGCCGAGGTGATCGATGTCATCGACTTCGCCGCGCCCGTTGCGCAGTTCCACAAGGATGCGAACCACATCGACGATGTCCTCATTGGACAGCGTGCCCGCACCTTCGATTTCATCGCGTCCGACCCGGCGATTGAACTTCATGCGGCCAACCGCGGAGAGGTCGTAGCGCTCTTCCGAATAGAACAGGCCATGGAACAGGTTTTCAACGGCGTCTTCCGTCGGCGGTTCGCCGGGACGCATCATCCGGTAAATGGCCACGCGCGAGGCCCATTGATCGGCGGTCTCGTCGATACGCAGCGTCGAGGAGATGTACGCGCCGCGATCCAGATCGTTCACGTACAGCGTCTGGATCTGCTCGACACCGCCGCCAGCCAGCTTTGCCAGCAGGTCCTCGGTGATCTCGTCGTTGGCGTTGGCCAGCACTTCGCCAGTCTCGGCGCTGACGATATTGTGGGCGAGAACCCTGCCCATCATGAACTCGTCGGGCACGACGATCTTCTTGATGCCGGCCTCCGCCATCTCGCGGATATGCTTGACCGTGATGCGCTTGTCCTTGGCGACAATCTGCTTGCCGGCCTTGTCGAGAATGTCGAACTTCGCCACTTCTCCGCGCAGCCGTTCCGGCACCACTTCAAACGAAATGCCCTTTTTAGAAAAATGGAAGGTATCGAATTCGAAGAATGTCGCGAGGATCTGTTCGTGCGTCAGGCCGATCGACTTGAGCAGGATGGTCACCGGCATCTTGCGGCGGCGGTCGATGCGGAAATAAAGAATGTCCTTCGGATCGAATTCGAAGTCCAGCCACGAGCCGCGATAGGGAATGATCCGCGCCGAGAACAGCAGCTTGCCGGAGCTGTGGGTCTTGCCTTTGTCGTGCTCGAAGAACACGCCCGGTGAACGATGCAGCTGGGAAACGATGACGCGCTCGGTGCCGTTGATGACAAAAGAACCAGTCGTCGTCATCAAGGGAATTTCGCCCATGTACAGCGGCTGGTCTTCCTTGACCTCCTTGACCGCCTTGCTGTCGCGGTCAAGCAGTTCGAGGCGAACCTTGGCGCGCAACGGGCTGGCAAAGGTCAGGCCGCGCTGCTGGCATTCCTTGACATCGAAGGTCGGCTCGCCCAGCATGAATTCGACAAAGTGGAGGCGAGCGTTTCCCGAATGCGCAACTATCGGGAAAATCGACGTGAACGCGGCCTGGAGGCCTTCATTGCGGCGCTGCGCCGGCGGCACATCGGCCTGGAGGAAGCGCGTGTAGGACTCGATCTGAGTCGCCAGCAGGAAGGGCACGTCGAGGACGTTGGCCCGCTTGGCAAAGCTCTTGCGAATGCGCTTTTTTTCGGTATAGGAATACGCCATGGTGGCTCCGTTCAGGATTCAGACGTCGAAGGTCAAAAGACAGGGCTGAGACACAACCGTTCAGCACTCTCGTGTAACCCCCGGATCAAATACAAAGGGGTGAAACTCAACTGGTACAACACACTTCTGCTTCTACAAGGACCAATAGCGGGTTGGCGGCAAGGCCGCCAACCCGCGATCGAATCGCGATTACTTGACCTCGACCTTGGCGCCGGCATCCTCGAGTTGCTTCTTGAGGGCTTCGGCGTCAGCCTTCGAAATGCCTTCCTTGACAGCCTTCGGTGCGCCGTCCACCAGATCCTTGGCTTCCTTGAGGCCGAGGCCCGTGGCAGCACGAACGACCTTGATGGCTTCGACCTTCTTTTCGCCCGCAGCCAGCAACATCACGGTGAATTCGGTCTGCTCTTCCACGGCAGCCGCAGCGGCGGCCGGGGCAGCGGCGGCAACAGCAGCCGCAGCGGCGGAAACGCCAAACTTGACTTCCATTTCCTTGATCAGTTCGGACAGATCGAGAACGGTCATGCCAGCGATGGCATCGAGTATTTCAGCTTTGCTTACAGCCATGATTACAACTCCTGAATGAATGTTTGGTTCAATGAAAAACGATTACGCAGTCTCTTTGGCGTCGCGCACTGCAGCGAGGCCCCGGACGAACTTCGTCGGGACTTCGTTCAAGGTGCGGACGAACTGGGTGATCGGCGCCTGCATGGTGCCGAGAAGCTTGGACAACAACTCCTCGCGGCTCGGCATCGTCGCCAGCGCCTTGACACCAGCCACGTCCATGACGTAGTTGGGCATTGCGCCGATTTTGATGGCGAGCTTGTCATTACCCTTGGCGAAGTCGTTGAGCAGCTTGGCAGCGGCCACCGGATCCTTGGAAATACCATAGATCAGGGGACCAACCAGCTTCGCAGACAAGCCTTCGAACGGCGTGCCGGCAATGGCGCGACGAACCAGGGTATTTTTTACTACACGCAGGTACACACCGGACTTGCGCGCGTTGGCACGCAATGCGGTGAGATCAACCACTCCGAGACCACGGTACTCTGCGACGATGATCGACTGGGCATTCGCAACTTCTGCGGATACTTCGGCAACTACCGTCTTCTTGTCGTCAAGATTGAGACTCACGGTCAACTCCTAGTCAAACCCCAGCGCCGAAAAGTCGGCGCTGGCGATACGGCGACCTTCATTCAGGAACCGAAATTCCGTCATCGGGTAACGCCATCTACGCCGGCAGCTGCGACAATGTTCCGTCGCCAGCATTTAAGTCCTCACGAACACCTGCGGTCTTTGATAACCTGCCGCGTCATTCGCCAAAAGCGTGAGCGACGCAACAGCCCAAAGTTCTTTCGATGCTTATGCCGCCAGGCTGGCCTGGTCGACGCGAACGCCGGCGCCCATGGTGCTGGACAGCGACACTTTCTTCAGATAATGGCCCTTGGACGCTGCCGGCTTGGCCTTCTGCAAGGCTTCAATCAGCGCCGAAAGGTTCAGCTTGAGCGCGTCAACGCTGAACGATGCGCGGCCAATCGTGCAATGAATGATGCCGGCCTTGTCGGTGCGGTACTGCACCTGACCTGCCTTGGCATTCTTCACGGCCGTGGTCACATCCATGGTCACCGTGCCGACCTTCGGGTTCGGCATCAGGCCGCGCGGGCCCAGAATCTGACCCAGGGCACCGACCACCTTCATGGCATCCGGCGTCGCGATCACGATGTCGAAATTCATGTTGCCGGCCTTGACGTCGGCGGCCAGATCATCGAATCCAACGATATCGGCACCGGCAGCGCGGGCCGCTTCGGCCTTTTCACCCTGGGCGAACACGGCAACGCGAACGGTCTTGCCGGTACCGGAAGGCAGCACGACGGAACCACGTACCAGTTGGTCCGACTTCTTGGCGTCGATGCCGAGATTGACCGAGACGTCAATCGACTCGTCGAATTTGGCGGTTGCGCATTCCTTCACCAAACTCAGTGCATCGCTGATCGGATAGGCTTTGCTGCGGTCGACCTTGGCCAGAACCGCTTGTGCTCGCTTGGAACTTTTCGCCATGATTACAGGCCCTCCACGACAATGCCCATGCTGCGGGCGGAACCCGCGATGGTGCGTACAGCCGCATCAAGGTCCGCAGCGGTCAAATCCTTCATCTTGGCCTTGGCGATTTCCTCGGCCTGCGCCTTGGTGATCGTGCCCACCTTGTCGGTATGCGGCTTCGGCGAGCCCTTTTGAATTCCAGCGGCCTTCTTGATCAGAATGGTCGCCGGCGGCGTCTTCATGATGAAGGTGAAGCTCTTGTCCGCGAATGCGGTAATCACCACGGGAATCGGCAGACCGGGCTCGAGGCCTTGCGTCTGGGCGTTGAACGCCTTGCAGAATTCCATGATGTTGAGGCCGCGCTGGCCCAGCGCCGGGCCGATGGGGGGCGAGGGATTGGCCTTGCCCGCCGGCACTTGCAGCTTGATGTAGCCGATTATCTTCTTTGCCATGATGGCTCCTATCTACGTGAGTCCTAGCGCGCGGTCGGCGAATTTTTCATCCGCCTACTGACGCTCCTCTTGCCGCGGAAACCGCCGCGGCGCCGGTAAAAAACTACGCCTTCTCGACCTGCGCAAACTCCAGTTCGACCGGTGTGGCGCGACCGAATATGGTCACGGAGACACGCAGGCGGCTCTTTTCGTAATTGACTTCCTCGACGTTGCCGTTGAAGTCGGTAAACGGGCCTTCCTTGATGCGGACCATCTCGCCCACTTCGAACAGGACCTTGGGCCGGGGCTTTTCAACACCCTCCTGCACCTGCTGCATGATCTTGTTGACTTCCTTTTCGGAAATCGGGGTCGGCTTGGTCGACGTGCCGCCGACGAAACCGGTGACCTTGGGCGTGCTCTTGACCAGATGCCAGGAGTCGTCATCCATGTCCATCTCGACCAGCACATAGCCGGGGAAGAACTTCCGCTCGGAAATGCTCTTCTGGCCGTTTTTCATTTCGATGACTTCTTCGACCGGCACCAGAACCTGGCCGAACTTGTCCTGCATTCCGGCGCGAGTAATGCGCTCGATCAGGGCGCGCTGCACCGATTTCTCGAAACCGGAATAGGCGTGAACGACGTACCAGCGTTTAGTCATGATTTTTTCCAGCCCAGAACGAGGTCGTAGAGCACCCATTCGAGGCCCTTGTCAGTCATCCACAACACAATCGCCATTGCCAGCACGAAGGCGAACACGATGCCGGTGGTCTGCATGGTTTCCTTGCGCGACGGCCAGACAACTTTTTTCGTCTCCACTACCGCTTCTTGAGCGAACTCGAAAAAGCGCCGGCCCGGCGCGGTAAACCACGCCACGGCAACACCTGCGCCCAAGCCCGCGAACACGGACAGCACGCGCAGGATCATCGGCTGCTCACGCAACAGGTAGAAACCAGTCACACCAGCCGCCAACAGCAGCAGCGCCAGCATGAACTTGAGTTTATCGGCCATAAATAGTCAGTTATTGCGCAAATGCTTCAATTCATTGGCAGGGGCGGAGGGAATCGAACCCCCAACCTGCGGTTTTGGAGACCGCCGCTCTGCCAATTGAGCTA
>VBWA01000010.1 GCA_006218025.1 Rhodocyclaceae bacterium
GCCGAAGCCGGCGCCGAGATGACCATGATGGAAAACCGTTTCGTGCCCGCCCGCTTCAAGGACGGCTACGGTCCGGTCGGCGCCTGGTTCCTGTTGTTCAAGGCCAAGGCCACCAACGCCTACGGCGAAGACTACATGGTCAAGAACAAGGAAATGCTGAACGACTACCCGCCCTACGGGCAGGCCGCCGTTCCCGCCTCCTGTCTGCGCAACCACCTGATGCTGAAGGAAATGAAGGAAGGTCGCGGCCCGATCTACATGGACACCGTCACCGCCCTGGCCAAGCTGGCCGAGACGCTGACGCCGAAGGAAGTGAAGCATCTGGAAGCCGAAGCCTGGGAAGACTTCCTCGACATGTGTATCGGCCAATGCGGCATCTGGGTCGGCGAGAACATCGACCCGCGCGAGAAGAACTCCGAGCTGATGCCGACCGAGCCCTACCTGCTGGGTTCGCACTCCGGCTGCTGCGGCATCTGGGTGTCCGGCCCGACTGACGTCGGCGCACCGACCACGGAAGAGTACGACGGCATTCCGGCGCACCTGCCCAAGGGCTGGAACTGGGGCTATCGTTCGATGACCACGGTCAAGGGCTTGTTCACCGCCGGCGACGGCGTGGGTGCTTCCGGCCACAAGTTCTCCTCCGGTTCGCATACGGAAGGCCGCCTGGCCGCCAAGTCGATGATCAAGTACGTGCTCGACAATCCCGACTACAAACTCGAGTTCGACGAGACGAGCGAACAGATCGCCGAAACGATCTGGAGGCCGGTGCGTACTTTCCTGCAGCACAAGGACTACACCACGGCGATCGACGTCAACCCGCACTACATCACGCCCAAGATGCTGCAGATGCGCTTGCAGAAAATCATGGACGAATACGTTGCCGGTGTCGCCACCTACTACAACACCAACGACAAGATGCTGGCTGTTGCCGAAGAGAAGCTCGAGATGCTGAAGGAAGATTCGCTGAAGTTGCGTGCCAAGGATCTGCACGAATTGCTGCGCGCCTGGGAAAACTACCATCGCATCCTGACGGCCGAAGCCCACATGAAGCACATCCAGTTCCGCGAGGAGAGCCGCTACCCTGGCTTCTACTATCGTACCGACAAGAATTTCGTCGATGAAGAGAACTGGCACTGCTTCGTGAATTCGGTCTACGACAAGCACTCCAAGAAGTGGACCTGCTTCAAGCGCAAGCATGTCGATCTGATCGACAAGTCCAAGCTGTTCAAGGCCGCGGCGCCGCACTAAGCACGGTCAGGCTGTAATATTCAGGCCGGAAGCCGCGAGGCTTTCGGCCTGTTTCATTATTAGCGGTCAATCCCAGTCGTCACGAGGTTTCTCATGTCCCAGCCCGATATTCCCTTTCCGCAAAGTCCTGTCCTTCCTACCATGGTGGACGAGAAGTACGTCATTCAGTTCTCCTGCCACAAGGGCATCGGCTGCTGGAATGCCTGCTGCTCCAACATCGACATTTCCCTCACGCCCTATGACGTAGTGCGGATGAAGACGCGCCTCGGGATCAGTTCTACCGAGTTCCTCAAGGACTACACGGTGCCCTATGAAATGGACAAGGACAGTATCGCGGGGGTCAAGCTGCGCCCGGTCGAGAACGGTACCGCCTGCCGTTTCATGAAGCCGGAGGGCTGCGGCATCTATGAAGACCGGCCGACCGCCTGCCGCTACTATCCGGTGGCCCTGCTCTCGATGCGCAAGCAGGACGAATACGTCGACCGCGACTCCTACGCCATCGTCAAGGAAGACCACTGCAAGGGGCACGAGGTCAAGCGCCGTATCGCCATCGCCGACTATCGCAAGGAGCAGGGACTCGAAGAGTATGACGAGCTCGCCCGCGGCTGGCGCCAGCTGGTACTGAAGAAGCAGTCCTCCGGCCCGTCGATCGGCAAGCCGACCCTGCGCAGCCGCCAGTTGTATTTCATGGCCTGCTACGACATCGACCGCTTTCGTGAATTCGTCAGCGCGGAGTCCTTCAACAAGCTGTTCGACCTGCCGCAAGAGGAAAAGGCTGCGCTGCTCGTCGATGACGTCGCGCTGCTGCAGTTCGCCTTTCGCTTCCTGCGCCAGGTATTGTTCGGCGAAGAGAGTATTGCGCTGAATGCTGAGGCAGCCCAGGAGCGCCTGGCCAAGGTGCAGGAAAAGCGTCTGATCGAAGAGCGCGAGGCCGCCAAGAAGCGCGCCATGGAGTCTGAAGCCGAGGGCGACGAAGGCTTCGACTGACGCAAAATGAAAGTCGGCGCTGGCGATACGGCGATTTCCCGCCGTATCGCCAGCGCCGACTCTTTGTGACTTACTTCCCGGCGATCTTTTCCAGCTTTTCTGCGCGGATCAGCTGCCCGTTGAGGCCCGCATCCTTGGCCGAGCCGCCATAGGCGACAGTCATCAGCTGCGAGTAGTAGAGCACCGGCATGTTGAACTTGGTGCCCTGCTTCTTGTTGATTTCCGACTGATAGACCTCGACGTTGGCTTGGCAAAGCGGGCAGGGGGTGACGATCATCTCCGCGCCGGCATCATAGGCCGATTCGACGATGTCGCGAATCTGCTTCTGGCTCTTTTCCGGCTCGGAAAAAGCCAGTGCGCCGCCGCAGCAAGTCACCTTCTGGTCATAGCTGGTGAGCGCTTCGCCGCCGAAGGTTTCGACCATCTTGTCGAGGTAGAGCGGGTTCTCGAAGGATTCGCCGACGATGCCGAAGGGGCGATTGGTCTGGCAGCCGACGTAGCCGGCGAACTTGATGCCTTCCAGCGACTTCTTCATCGGCTGCTTGAGGCCGTCATAGCCGAAGTCCTCGATCAGCACCTCGACCATGTGACGCACATTCGCGCCGCCGCTGTAGTGCAGTCCCGCGGCGGCCAGCGCCTCGTTGGTCTCTTTCATCAGTTGCGCGGAGCCGTCGAGGCGTTCCTTGGACTCACGGGCGCCAAGCCAGCATGCGGCACAGGTGGCGACGATATCCTGCCCCGGCAGATGCGTTTCGGCCTGGGCAAAGTTGCGTGCGTTGATCGCGATGCGCGGCAACTCGCCGCCTTCGCAGTAGCCGACCGAGGCGCCGCAGCAATTCCAGTCGGGGATCTCGGTCAGCTTGACGTCGAGCGCATTGCACATGGAATTGGTCGACACCAGGTAGTTCGACGCCGAAGCCTTGAGCTGCGACGAGCAACCGGGGTAGAACGCGTATTCTTTCTTTGCCATTTTCCGTCTCTCCGTCAGGCAGTGAAGCCCTTCTTGCGATCCTCGATTTCCTTCGCCTTGGCGATGATGGCGTGGAATCCCTTGAGATCCTTGACGCCGTGGCCGCCGAAAATTTCCATGGGGTTGAGCCGTTTGGCCAGGAACAGGCCGAGGCCGATGCTCTGCATTCCAAGCGCCTCCTTGATGCCGGACACCAGGCCACCCCTGAAGTAGTGGCGAAGCGTAAGCGTCAGCTCATTGACGCGGCCCTTCTTGATCGCGTTATTCCAGAACAGGGTGGCAAAATCGCGCGTCGGCTGGCCCTTGGGGGCCAGGTTGAGGCGATGGGCGTAATTGGCCAGGCCGTGCATGATGTGGGTGATCGGCAGTTGCCTCGGGCAGCGCACGATGCAGTTGTAGCAGGAGGTGCACATGAACATCGAGTCGGAACCCAGCACCTCGTCGCGCTTGCCGGCGCGGATCATCATGAAAATCTTCTGCGGCGAATGTTCCCAAGCATTGCCCAAGGGGCAGGAGCCGGCACAGACGCCGCACTGCATGCACATCTTGACCATGTGGCCTTCTTCGACGTTGGCTTCGACTTCCTTGAGGAAGTTGTTGCGGTAGCGTTCGATGGCCGATTGATTTGCAGTTGTCATCTGTCGCTTCTCCTTAGCCGAAGCCCTTCATGGGCGAGGGGCCGAGCTTCTCGAGTTCGGCGACGTAGTCGTTGATCAGCTTGACCACGCGGGCGTTGTCGGTGATCGCCACTTCTTGCGTCTGCACCCGCTCGGGTTCGAGGCCGAGCTGGGTCAGGGTGTCGCCGATCTTGCTCATGCGGTAGTGCGCGAGTTCGGAGCCCTTGACGAAGTGGCACTGGTAGTCGTCGCCCTTCTTGCAGCCCATCATCATGACGCCGTCGTAGCCGGCATTCAGCGCGTCGGTGATCCAGATGGTGTTGACCGACCCCAGGCAGCGCACCGGAATGACGCGGACGAAGGCCGAGTGGGTCAGGCGCGCCATGCCCGCCATGTCGAGCGCCGGGTAGGCGTCGTTTTCGCAGGCCAGGACGAGGATGCGCGGCTTCTCCTCGTCCTCCTCGGGCACCTCGACCGCCTTGACCTGGCTGCCGACGGTGTCGCAGGAGTAGTTTTCGAAAGAGATCACGCGCACCGGGCAGGCGCCCATGCAAGTGCCGCAGCGACGGCAGCGCTCCTCGTTGAATACCGGGAAGCGTCTTTCGTCTTCGTCGATGGCGCCGAAGGGGCATTCGACCGTGCAGCGCTTGCACTGGGTGCAGCCTTCGAGGCGCGCCGTCGGGAAGGACAGGTCGCCCGAGCGCGGATGGGCGGCGCGGCCGACGGCGACGCTTTCCACCGCCTGGATGGCCTTCAGTGCGGCGCCCGTGGCGTCGTCGGTGGCCTGCAGGATGTCCATCGGACGGCGCACCGGGCCGGCGGCATAGATGCCGGTGCGGCGCGTCTCGTAGGGGAAGCAGATGAAGTGCGAGTCGGCGAAGCCATGCTTGAACTGCGGCATGTCCGGGCCCTGGCGATAGTTGAGATTGAGGATCGAAATCGTCTTCATCTCGTCGCGCGCGACCTTGGCCGCGGCGTCGCCACCGTCGGCTGCCGTTACCACCGGATTCCATGCTTCGAGATCGACGCCGGCATTCGGCACCTGGCCGGTGGCCAGCACCACCAGGTCGGCGGCAATCGTGTTTTCTTCGTCGAGGATGAGGTCCTTGAAGGTCACGCTGCAGCTGTCGCCGCCGGTGACTTTGCTTGCCTTGCCCTTGGTGAAGGTGACGCCCTTTTCCTGCGCGCCGCGGTAGAAATCCTCACCCATGCCTGGCACGCGCAGGTCCTGATACACGATCGCGGTGTCGATGTCCGGGTTCTGGTCCTTGAAATAATTCGCCTGCTTGATGCTGGTGCCGCAGCAGTGGCCGGAGCAATAGGACAGGTGCGTGCCTGTGTCGTCGCGCTGACCGGCGCATTGCACGAACACCACCGACTTGACTTCCTTGCCGTCGGCGCGCTTTATGGCGCCGCCGTTGGCGGTCTTGGCGAGAGCTTCGAGGCCGGCTTGATCCACGACGTTAGGCTGGCCACCACCGAGTTCGGGCAGCTTGGCCATGTCGTAGGTGGTGAAGCCGGTGGCCTGGACGATGGCGCCGACGGTTTCCTCGGTCACGGTACCCGATTCCTGGGCGATATGGATCACGAAGCGACCAGGGGCGCCGGAGGTCTCGGCAATGGTCGAATTCAGGTGCAGCTTGATCTTCGGATTTGCGGCGATCTTCGCGGCCATTTCGGCCACGCCGGTCTCTTGTGCCGCGGCGTAGGGCTCCTTGAAGGGCTGGCGCTTCCACAGTTGCGCTGTCATGCCGCCCAGCGCGCCGGTCTTCTCGACCAGCACAGCTTCGTAGCCGGTCTCGGCAATTTCCAGCGCAGCGGTCATGCCCGACATGCCGCCACCGACGACGAGGATGCGCTTGCTCGAGCTTTCCTTGACGTTGCCGGCAGGCTGGGTCATTTTCTTGAGTTCGGCGCAGCCCATGCGCACATAGTCGGCGGCCATTTCCTGGCGCACTTCATCATGGTCCTTGCCGGCGGCGACTACCCACAGCACGCCTTCGCGCAGGTTGGCACGCGACATGGCGACGCCGTCGAACTGGAAGGCCTCGGTCTTGGAGCGGCGCGAACAGGCGGCGATGCAGACGTGGGTGACGGCCTCGTTGGCGATGTCGTCCCTGATCGTCTGCACGCCTTCGGCATTGCAGAGGAAAGGATGGCTCTTGACGATGGCCATCTTGCCTTCCTTCTTGGCGATGGCCTCGAGCTGCGGCACTTTCATGGCATCGCCGATGCCACAGCCGGAGCAGATATATGCGGCGTATTTGTTATCGGCCATGATTACGCGGCCTCCGTTGAAGCGGTTTTACGAATGATCTGGATCGCGTGCAGCGATGCCGCCGTCGCGCTTTGCACCGAGCGATTGACGTCGAGCGGGCTGGACGCCGAGCCGGCGGCGAACATGCCGCCGTCCTTGCTGCCCTCGATGAAGTTCGACGAATCGAGGATGATGTCATCGGGCAATTTCACACCGGTGATCTCGGGTTCCATGCCCACGGCCAGCACCACCAGGTCATGCTCGGTGGCGTAGCGGTGGTAGCCCTCGGTATCGACGCCGTGCAGGATCGGATTGCCGTTTTCCTGGTTCTCGACGATCTTGGCCACCTTGCTCTTGACGAAGCTGACCGTCGCGTCCTTCTGCACCATCTGGTAGAAGTCCTCGAAGCGGTCGATGGCGCGGATGTCGCCTCGCCATAGGCTTCGCGCACGTACTGGGTTTGTTTGAGCGAGGCCATGCAGCAGATACGCGAGCAGTGGCGCAGGTGGTTCTCGTCGCGCGATCCGGCGCACTGGATGAAGGCAATGTTCTTCGCCTCCTTGCCGTCGCCCGGGCGCAGGATCTTGCCGCCGGTGGGGCCTTGCGGATCGGCCAGGCGCTCGAATTCGAGGCTGGTGATCACGTTGGGGAAGCGGTCGTAACCGTAGGGCTGAATCTTGTTGGCGTCGTAGGGCCGCCAGCCGGTGGCCCAGATCACCGCACCGACCTGCAGCGTCACCGACTCTTCCTTCATGTCGAGATCGACTGCGCCGACGGGGCAGGCGGCCTTGGCCTTCTCGCCTTCGGGCGTACCGACGATGGAAGGGTCGATCACGAAGCGCTGCGGATGAGCCATGTTGTGCGGCAGGTAGGCCGCCTTCATCTTGTCCAGTCCGTAGTTCCATGGATTGGGCACTTCGGCAGTAACGGCTTCGCCGCACTTGCCGCAGGCAGTGCAGTTTTCATTGACGAAGCGTGGCGCGACCTTCAGTGTCACCGCGTAATCGCCACGGCTGCCGGAAACGGCGGTGACCTCGGTCATGGTCATCAGGCGCACGTTGCGGTTCTGCTTGAGGCGTCGCAGATTGATTTCCAGCCCGCAGGTCGGATGGCACATCTTGGGAAAGTAGCGGTAGAGCCGCGCGGTGCGGCCGCCAAGGGCGGGGGTCTTTTCGACCAGGATCACCTGCTTGCCGCATTCCGCGGCTTCAAGTGCCGCCGTCATGCCGCTGATGCCGCCGCCGACGACCAGGATCGTCTGGTTGGTTGCTATTGAAGCCGTCACATCGAGCTCCCGGAAAAAATGGTCTGGTGCAACCGCAATTCTAGCGGTCGAAGAGTCTGCATCCTGTGCAATCTTCCAATGTTCAAATAGAAAAGCTGAATGCTGGGTTCTCCGGCTGCGAGGGAAGCCACCGGCACTTCGTCGCAAAATGAAACAGCGTGTGTTGACGTACATCAAGAAACCTTTTCGACTTCGGAAGGACGATGAAATCGTTAGTACGAAAGGCCGGCATGCAACTACCCGAAGGAACCCTGTTCTCTGGTTTGCGGTCGCCCATCGACGATCATCCCGAACTGATTGTCGCGGAGCATGTTTCGTTATTGAGAGCAGCGATCTGGATGATACTGATCGGTTCGGCAGTTTTCATGATCTTGCTGCTCACCTCACCGCAGGAATATCAGCGTCGAATCTATCCCGTAATCGGGCTCATTGTTCTCTCGGTAGCGTCGCATGCCATTCTGCGCGTCTGGGGGGCGTTGGTGGCCGTTCGCGTCCTCATACTGGGCGGCTGGATGCTGGCGACCTATGCAGGTATGGCCTCTGAAGGCGTCCGCACGCCTATCCTTGCTGCCTATCCGATCATGCTGGTGTTTTCGGGATGGATGCTCGGCGCCCGTTACTGCATAGCCTTGTTCGTCGCCAGCTGCATGGCGGTGATTTCCATGGCCGTCGGGCAGAACATGGGGAAGATCGGAACCGCAGCGCCTGTGTCGCCGGCGATGGTGGCGGTCGCCCAATTGGCAGTCCTGTCGATCAGTGCGGTGATGACTTTATACCTGCTGCGCTTGTTCCGCGATCGCTATGCCGAAGAGCGACGCCTGAACGGCGAGGTAAGGCTGCATCTGAATGCGGCCGAAAAGCGTGTCACTGATTTGCGCAAGGTGGCCGAGCATATTCCGTGTCTGGTATTCGAAGGTGATCGGCAGGGATGTTGTTTGTTCGCCAACAAGGGGTTCGAGAAGTTCTTCGCCCTCCCCCCGGATGGTGCCGCTGGAACCCACATCAGCGAATTGGTGGAACCTGACTCAGCCGGTGGTTTTGCGCCGTATCAGGAGGCGGTCATGCGCGGAGAGGTTGTCGAGTTCCTCACGCGGAAGAAGTCAGCGGAGGGCGTCTGGCGAAATTTTGACGTCACTCTGGTTCCCAAGCACGCGGCGGAAGGCGAGGACGTCGTCGGCTGGTACGGCCTGATGTACGACGTAACCCGCCGCGAACAGGCCGTTTCCGAGCTGCGTGACCGCGCGACGCACGATGCACTGACCGGCCTGGCAAATCGACTGTTTCTCGACGACCGGCTGGCTCACACCGTGGAGCGTGCAGCCCGGGCACAGGCCTCGGCAGCGGTGATGGTTATCGACCTGGACCACTTCAAGGAAGTCAATGACACGCTGGGCCATGGCGCCGGTGACCAGCTCCTGTGTCAGGTCGCCAGGCGCCTGGAAGCGTCGGTGCGCTCGGCCGATACGGTCGCCCGATTCGGCGGGGACGAATTCGTCATCGTGATCGAGGGCATCAAGTCTCTCGAATCCGCGGAAGCCGTGGCCGCGAAGATCCTTGTCGAGCTTTCTCTTCCGTTCGTGGTCGGTACCGGGACCGCGCGCATTGGCGGCAGCATCGGTGTTGCCGTCTATCCGGAAGCCGGTCGCACGGCCGAGAACCTGCTGCGGGCGGCGGACTTGGCGATGTACGAAGCCAAGGCCGCGGGACGGAACTGCTATCGCATATCGCAGGCAGATCAGGAGAGAGTCTGAGCTCGGCTATGCGCCTGTCGCGCGTACGTCGGGCAGGGTGCGGATCTCGAATCTCAGCGTTTCAAGGTCGCCCAATATCCATGTGGCTGCTGGTGCTCCAAGACCGGCGACGGTGCCGGGATTGACCAGCCAGGTGAGGCCGTCCTTGATGTTGGCTTGCTGCCGGATCTCGGTTTCGTGACTGTGGCCGCAGCAGACCAGGTCGTAGTCGCCGGTGCAGGCCATGCCGTGACCGATGTGCGGATAGTGGGTGAGAAAAATGCGGCGGCCGCCCAGCTCGATTGCAGCGTCCTGGCCGTGGTAGTGCAGTTGATCTTCCGAGTGGCAGGCGATACGGGCGATGGATACCGGGTCGCCGAGGTTGTTGCCGTGCACCGCGTGGATCGGCAGTCCGAGCTTGAGCGAGGCCTTGAGCGTATTGCCGCCGATGATGTCGCCGCAGTGGATCACGGCCTCGGCGCCTTCCGCCTTGGCCTTGGCGACGGCCGCCGCCATCATCGGGCCGCGGTCGTGACTGTCGGAGAGAATGCAGATTTTCATAGTGCTTGACCCGGCGCAAAGCCGAAGAGTTGATCGAGGCGAAACTCGCGGATCAGCGAATCGGCCGCGGCTTGGCCGTGTTCCTTCGCGACATCGGCAAGAATGAGGCGCGCGCCGTTGCGGTTGTAGCCGCCGCCGAAGCTGACCTGGGTGCCCAGCAGCTGGCGTGCCTTTTCAAGGGTCATATGATGACCGGGCCGTGGTAGTCCTCGTCCTGCGTCGGCGCCTTGTTGCCGAGGGTCTCCGTCAAGGCAGAAGAACGCGTGCCGTGGTGGTCGGCCTGGATCTGCAGCACATTGGTCACGCAATCGCCGAGATTGTCATAGAAGTCGCGGCCGGTGCCGAACTGCTCATCGGCCGAATAGAAGAACTGGCAGCGGAAACGCTGGTCAGCCAGTTTGCTGACGATGAACTCGGCGCCGAGTTCGTTCCAGTAAAGCGACGGGCAGGTCGTCAGGGTCTCGCTGGCGGGATCGAGCTGCAATTCGACGTCGGCGGATTGCAGCGGAACCAGACGGCTGTAACGTTCGAGCAGGATCTGGCTGACCAGTTGGAATTCGCTATCGGTAAAGTCGGGGATGCTCATGGGTATCGGCTTTCTTTCATGCTGTGGCGGTTCATGCGTGGGTCGGCTACTCTACAGCGGCCGGTCGAACTCGGGCAATCACTGTTGCTTATTCAAAAATAGAAATTATCCCCTTGTGCCCTGACAGTGCTTAAAGTGAGAATATTGAGCTTTTCTAATATATCGTTTCCGACACTTCACGACTTCCCCCCCAATGCAAGCCGCTGACACATCATCTCCCTCGATTCAGGAAGTCAAGAACACCACGTGCTACATGTGCGCCTGCCGCTGCGGCATTCGCGTGCATTTGCGCGACGGCGTGGTGCGCTACATCGACGGCAATCCGGACCACCCGCTCAACAAGGGCGTGATCTGCGCCAAGGGTTCGTCGGGCATCATGAAGCAGTATTCTCCGGCGCGCCTGCTGAAGCCGCTGAAGCGTAAGGCCGGGGCCGAGCGCGGCGCCGGCGATTTCGAAGAGATCGAGTGGGACGAGGCCTTTGCCACGCTGGCCGATCGCCTGGGGAAGATCCGCGCGACCGATCCGAAAAAGTTCGCATTATTTACCGGCCGCGACCAGATGCAGGCGCTGACCGGCATGTTCGCGCGCCAGTTCGGCACGCCCAACTATGCGGCGCATGGTGGCTTTTGCTCCGTGAACATGGCCGCCGGCATGATCTACACCATCGGCGGTTCGTTCTGGGAATTCGGCGGCCCGGACCTTGATCGCGCCAAGCTGTTTGTCATGATCGGGACCGCCGAGGACCACCATTCCAATCCGCTGAAAATCGCTCTGTCCAAGTTCAAGCGCGATGGCGGGCGCTTCATCTCGATCAATCCGGTGCGTACCGGCTATTCGGCGATTGCCGACGAATGGGTGCCGATCCGGCCCGGCACGGATGGCGCGCTGCTGCTGGCCATCATTCACGAGATCATTGCCACCGGACTTTACGACCGTGATTTCATGGTCAAGTACAGCAACGCCGGGCAACTGGTGAACGTAAATGAGGCCAACGACGAGTTCGGTTTTTTCGTGCGCACCGAAGTGCCGACGGAAGAAGCCTGTTACGAACCGCAGGACAAACTCTGGTGGGATCGCAACACCAATCGTGCGGTAGTGACGCACCAGGCGGGCGCCGACCCCTACCTGCTGGGCGAGTTCAAGCTTTCCGACGGCACGCCGGTGAAGCCGGCCTTCCAATTGCTGCAGGAACGGGTCAAGGACTACACGCCGGAGTGGGCGAGCCAGATCACCGGCATTCCGACGCAGGTCATCCGTCAGCTGGCGCACGAGATGGGCGTCACCGCGCGCGACCAGAAGATCGAGCTGCCGATTGCCTGGACCGATTCCTGGGGAAATGAACACGACTCGGTGACCGGTAATCCGGTGGCCTTCCATGCCATGCGCGGCCTCGCGGCACACAGCAACGGCTTTCAGACCATTCGCGCGCTGGCGATTCTAATGTCTCTGCTGGGCACCATCGATCGCCCCGGCGGCTTTCGCCACAAGGCACCTTTCCCGCGTCCGATTCCACCCTGCGCGCGCACCCCCAACGATCCGCGGGCGGTGCAGCCCAACCATCCACTGGACGGCATGGTGCTGGGCTGGCCCTCCGATCCGGATGACTTGTTCGTCAATGACGACGGCAGCCCGGTGCGCCTCGACAAGGCTTTCTCCTGGGAGTATCCGCTGTCGGTGCATGGGCTGATGCACAACGCGATCACCAACGCCTGGCGCGGTGATCCCTATCGCATCGACACGCTGCTGATTTTCATGGCCAACATGTCATGGAATTCGACCATGAACACTGCCGAAGTGCGGCAGATGTTGAATGACAAGGATACAGAGGGGCCGAACGCCGGCGAATTCAAGATTCCTTTCCTGGTTGTCTGCGACGCCTTCCATTCAGAGATGACGGCCTATGCAGACCTGATCCTGCCGGACACCACTTATCTTGAACGGCATGACGTGATGTCCATGCTCGACCGGCCGATTTCCGAGTTCGACGGGCCGGTGGATTCGGTGCGCATTCCCGTGGTGCCGGTGTCGGGCGACTGCAAGCCTTTCCAGGAGGTGCTGATCGAACTCGGCGCGCGGCTCAAGCTGCCCGCATTCGTGAACAAGGAAGGTGAGCGCAAGTTCCGCGACTATCCCGATTTCATCGTTAATTACGAGACCGAGCCGGGATCCGGCATCGGCTTCCTCTCCGGATGGCGCGGCAAGGGCGGCGAGAAGTTCCTGCGCGGCGAGCCGAACCCGAATCAGTGGGAGATGTACGCCAAGAACAACTGCGTCTTCCACTACGAGCTGCCCAAGTCCTACCAGTACATGCGCAACTGGAACAAGGGCTACCTCGAATGGTCGCAGCGCAACCGTATCACGCGCTACGCCGAGCCGATACTGATCCATATCTATTCCGAGGTGCTGCAACGCTTCCGCGGCGCTGCGCAGGGCAAGGGGCTGACGCGCAAGCCGCCGGAGCATCTGAAGAAGCGCATCGAAACCTATTTCGATCCCTTGCCCTTCTACTACGATTCGCTCGAGGCGCAGGTCACCGATAAGCACAAGTACCCGCTCGCCGCGGTGACGCAACGGCCGATGGCAATGTATCACTCGTGGGATTCGCAGAACGCATGGCTGCGCCAGATCCACACCCACAACTACCTGTACGTGAACACGCTGACGGCGCGTCAGCAGGGCATCGCCGATGGCGACTGGATATGGGTCGAGTCGCAGTGGGGCAAGGTGCGCTGCATGGCACGCCACTCGGAGGCGGTGGAGCCCGGAACGGTATGGACCTGGAATGCCATCGGCAAGGCGGCGGGAGCGTGGAACCTCACGCCGGACGCCAACGAATCGCAGAAGGGTTTCCTGCTCAATCACCTGATTTCGGAAGAGTTGCCCAGTGCAGGTTCCAGACGCATTTCCAATTCCGACCCGATCACCGGGCAGGCAGCGTGGTACGACGTGCGGGTCAGAATCAGCAAAGCCGAAGCCGGCGAGCCGGAGCAGACTTCGCCGCAGTTCGAGGCCATGAAGCCTTACCCGGGAATGAAGGCGCGCAGCAGCATTCTGGCCTTCCTCGGAGTCAAGCCGAAATGACGCAGCTCGCCCGTCAGGAGTGCTCGCGATGACCCAGCTCGCGTTGGTCATCGACCTCAACGTCTGCGTCGGCTGCCAGGCCTGCGTCACGTCCTGCAAGGAGTGGAATACCGCCGGCAGCGCCGGGCCGATGGTCGATCAGAATCCCTATGGCGCCGATCCCACCGGCACGTTTTTTAATCGGGTGCAGACCTTCGAGGTGGGCGAATTCCCCAATACGGAGACCGTGCATTTCCCCAAGTCCTGCCTGCATTGCGAGGATCCGCCCTGCGTCCCCGTGTGCCCGACGGGAGCTTCGTACAAGCGCAAGGAAGACGGGATCGTCCTGGTCAACTACGACAAGTGCATCGGTTGCAAGTATTGCTCCTGGGCTTGCCCGTACGGCGCGCGCGAACTCGACGAGCAGCAGCAGGTGATGAAGAAGTGCACCCTGTGCGTCGATCGTATCTACGACATGTCGATGGTCGAGGACGACCGCAAGCCGTCCTGCGTCAAGGCCTGCCCGACCTCGGCGCGGCTGTTCGGGGATATCCACGACCCCGAATCCGCGGTGTCGATAGCGATCCGCGAAAGCGGCGGCTATCCGCTGATGCCCGAGTGGGGCACGCATCCGGCCAACCACTATCTGCCGCGGCGCAAGACGCGCATCAAGATTCATGACGATGAACTCGAGCGCGCCGACAATCCGCTCAAGGTCGATCGCCAATTGCCCAAGCCGGCCATGAACGAGCCGACCCTCGACGACGTCACTACCTGGTAAGCGGACAGCACATGCATCCCGCCTTTTCCGTAATCTTTCTCACCACCCTGATCGGCGCCGCGCAGGGCTTGTTCCTCGCGTTGTTCACCGCGCAGTCCTACGCCGCCTTCAAACTGCTGCCGCAGCCCGACGCCCACGCTTTTTACGGCCAGGGCAGCCTGCTGGCGCTGATGCTGCTGGTCGCCGGTCTGGGCGCTTCGTTCTTCCATTTGGGCCACCCTGAACGTGCCTGGCGTTCCGCCGCCATGTGGCGCACCTCGTGGCTGTCGCGCGAGGTACTCGTGCTGCCGGCTTTCATGGGTGTGGTCTTTCTGTATGGCCTGGCCCACTGGCTGGACTGGCATCCGGTGCTGATGACCCTCCCTGGCGGGCTGCCTGTCGATCCGAGCGCGATTCTCGGCGTGGCCGGAACGGTGCTTGCCTTCGGCTTGTTCATCTGCACGGCAATGATCTATGCCTGCCTCAAGTTTCTTGCCGAATGGCACTCGCCGCTGACCGTCATCAACTACATCCTGCTCGGGGGCGCCTCCGGCTTTACGCTTGCCGCCGCCTTTGCCTCGGTGACGGCGCCGGAGCTGGTCAGTTTCCTCGGCGGCTGGGCTGCGATCATCACCCTGCTGGGACTGGTCAGCCGCAGCGCCTCGCTCTATCGCAATGCGCGGCTGAAGCCGAAATCGTCTCTGCAGACCGCAATCGGCATCAAGCATCCCAAGATCACGCAAAAGACACAGGGATTCATGGGCGGTAGTTTCAACACGCGCGAGTTCTTTCACGGGCAACCGGTCGCCGTACTGCGCAGCGTGAAGTGGTTTTTCATCGTCGCCGTTTTCCCGGTGCCTCTCCTGTTGCTGCTGTCCGCCACGCAAGGCGGCACGGCCATGCTGGCGGCGGCATTCATTGTGCAGTACGCTGGCCTCCTGGCCGAACGCTGGTTCTTCTTCGCCCAGGCCAATCATCCGCAGAACCTGTATTACCAGTCCATTGCATAAGGCCTGTTGTTGCGACCGGGCTTTATGTATATTGTGAATCACTAAAGTACGAAACCCGTATCACCATAACCAAGTCACGAGAGAGGAAGAAATCATGAACTTCGACAAGGAACTCGACGCCCGCGGTCTCAACTGCCCGCTCCCCATTCTGCGCGCCAAGAAATCACTGGCCGAACTTCAGTCGGGTCAGGTGTTGCGCATCATTGCCACCGATCCCGGTTCGGTGAAGGACTTCGCCGCATTTGCCAAGCAGACCGGCAACGAACTGCTTGCCAGCGCTGAAAAGGACAAGGAATTCGAATTCTTCATGAAGCGCAAATAGGTCGCAGTGCTTCACTGTCCGCAACGGATACGGTCCCAGCCTTCAGCTGGGGATTTTCACGCCGGGAATTCGGCTTCGCGGGCCGGCGACATGGTACGGCCTGCCTTCTGGCGGGCCGTGTTCTTTGTGGTGCGTCCAGCTGCAACTTATCGCAGTCCCGCCAGCACGGCGCGTCCCTTCGGGAGCTTTCTATCATTGTTGACTATAGGGCCATAGAAATAATCGTCTGGTTGCTGCAGTGCGATTTGTTTAATCATCAAAAATATCGGTCATTCTGACCAGGAGAAGATATATGGGTGCCACCCCCGAAATAGCCAACGTCGAAGATCTCGTCAATCGTCGCCTGGAAGAGCTGCTGCCGCAGAAGATTGAGGAAGCCTTGCGCCAGCGCGAGGAATCGAAAACGCCATCTATGGCCATCATCGCCACCCGCGGCACGCTGGACTGGGCCTATCCGCCCTTCATTCTCGGCTCCACCGCCGCTGCGCTGGGCTGGGACGTATCGATCTTCTTTACCTTCTATGGTTTGAATCTGCTGAAGAAGGACGTTTCCGACCTGAAGGTAAGTCCGCTCGGCAATCCCGGGATGCCGATGAAAATGCCGTTCGGCCCGGAGTGGTTCAAGGGCATCAACTGGAACATTCCCAACATCATTCAAGCCGGTGTGCCAGGCTTCGAAACCGTCGCCACCATGCTGATGCAGCAGACCATCAAGAACAACGGTGTCGCCACCATCGAGGAATTGCGAGGCTTGGCGCAGGAAGCCGAGGTCAAGTTCATCGCTTGCCAGATGACCGTCGACCTGTTCGGCTTCAGCCATGATGACTTCATCGGCGGCCTCGACTATGCGGGTGCGGCAACCTTCCTGCCGATAGCGCAGAAGGCGGATGTCAGTCTGTTCATGTAGCAGGAAAGCAACAGTAGCCCAGACAATTGTGCGGCTTTGCTGGACTTACTGAGCCACTTTAGCTTAGAACTGTAACTTGTTGAAATTCATCAAACGCCCTTGGGGAGAGATCAGAATGAAATTGAAAAAAATTGCAGCACTGCTGGCTATTACCGCTGCATCCGGTTCAGCGTTTGCCACCAACGGCTATTTTTCGCACGGCTACGGCATCAAGGCCAAGAGCATGGGTGGCGTTGGCATTGCCCTGCCTCAGGACTCTCTTGCTGCCGCATCGAACCCGGCCGGTATGGCGATGGTCGGCGACCGCATGGACTTAGGTCTGGACTTATTTTCTCCAATCCGGACGGCGACGTGGACTGGTACTGGCGGTGGCGTGTATAACCGCCCCCTTGAGGATTCCAAGAGCGGCAAGAACTTGTTTGCGGTGCCTGAGTTTGGCTACAACAAGATGCTCGGATGGGACATGGCGGTAGGTGTGGCTGTTTATGGCAACGGCGGCATGAATACCGATTACGGCAAAGTCGTGATTTCCGGAGCGACGACCAATACCTACAGCAATCTTGAGCAATTGTTCATCGCACCGACTTTTGCCTGGAGAGTCACGAAGGACCACTCCATCGGGGTGAGCCTGAATATGGTTTTCCAGACCTTCGAAGCGCGGGGGCTGGAATCATTCGATGTGGCAGGCCAAACCACGGCGATCGGTAGCGTTACGAATCGCGGCAAAGATACCTCTCGCGGTCTCGGGTTGAAACTCGGCTGGACGGGGCAGGTCGCACCGGGCGTTACGCTCGGCGCCACGTACCAAGCCAAGACCAAGATGTCGAAGTTCGACAAATACAAGGGCCTTTTTGCCCAGCAAGGCAGCTTTGACATTCCGGAAACCTACGGTTTCGGCATTGCTTACAAAGCCAACGACAAGCTTACTGTGGCGGCTGATGTGGTTCAGATCAACTATGGTGGCGTCAAGTCCATTTCCAACAATGGAGATCAGTTTCCTGGCGTCGTGGGTACGCCTTTGGGCGGCGAGAATGGTTCCGGTTTCGGATGGACGGATCAAACCGTGTACAAGTTGGGCTTGAGTTATCAATACGCGCCGAATTTGCTGCTACGCGCTGGTTACAACCACGCCAAGATGCCACTGAAGTCGACCCAGACCTTCTTCAATATCCTGGCGCCAGCCACCGTTGAGGATCACCTGACCTTGGGCGCAACCTGGATGCTGGCCAACAAGTCTGAACTGTCCGTTTCTTACATGCATGCGTTCGAGAAAAAGATCACCGGCCCTTCTAACGGTACAGGCTGCGGTTTCGGGCCCGGCTGCGCCACCATAGGCCATCCGGTCGACCTGAAAATGTATCAGAACGCGATTGGCATCGCTTATGGCATGAAGTACTAATCGGCTGATCTCGCTGAGGATGTAGCAGTTTCAAGACAAGGGCTGAAAGCGGTAACGCTTTCAGCCCTTTTTGTTTCCAAAAATTCCAAGAACACCGTTTTCCAAGGGAGAGATCCATGTCCAAAATCTGGAAAGATTTGAGTTTGCTGGTCCTCGCGCTCGGCGCCACTTTAGCTTTTGCGCAGGATGCCGTACTGAAGCCTTTCGTGCTGGCGTCGAAAGGGGCCGGCGATGTGGCGCAGAAAGTCGAAGCCACCAAGGCCGCACTGACCAAGGCCGGTTTCACCGTGGCCGGCAGCTATTCGCCCTATGCCAACACGACGGTCATTGGCGTGACCAACGATGAACTGCGCAGCACTGCCGCCAAGTCGGAGCATGGCGGCTTCGGAGCGGCGATGCGCGTGGCGGTGGTCAAGGCCGGCAACGACGTCCAGGTTTCCTACACCAATCCGACCTACTGGGCCAACGTCTACCGCATGAATGGCGAGCTCAAGGATACGACGGCCAAGCTGCAGGTGGCGTTGGGCAAGGTCGAGGAATTCGGCGCCAAGGGCCTGACGGCGGCTCAGTTGCGCAAGTACCACTACACCTTCGGCATGGAATACTTCGACGAGCCAAACGAGTTCGTCAAGTACGGCAGTCACGAAGATGCGGTGAAGGCGGTCGAGGCGGGCCTGGCTGCGGGCAAGCACGGTGTGACCAAGGTCTATCGCGTCGATGTTGCCGGCAAGAAGGAAGTTCTGTTCGGCGTGGCGATGAAGGGTGCCGGCGACAACAGGATCATGGATGACGCCTACATAATGACTGAAATCGACTTCAGGGACGTGAAGTCGGCGGCGCATCTGCCCTATGACATTCTGGTATCGGATAACAAGGTGTACGCCCAGTACGCGCGCTTCCGCATTGCTGTCAGCTTCCCCGATCTGTCGATGATGGGCGCCAACAGCTTCATGAACATCATGAAGTCTCCCGAGGCGATTCGTGAAGCTCTGTCTCTTACCGTTGGCGGGAAGAAGGACGCGCGCTGAAAGGCGCGCGAATCAAAGGAGAAGACCATGCAACTGGATATGATCACAATATTGGGGTTCGGTGCTGTTCTCATCATGCTGATCAACCTGTTTCAGGTGATCAGCCTGAAATCCCAGATGAGCGGCGGCGTGGTGGGCAAGAGCTGGAACGTGATGATCCTGCTGGTGGTGCTGTTCGCCGCCGGGTATATGATCTTGCCGTTTCTCGCCACCATGCCGGTCGAAACCTTGCGCATCATTGTTTCCCTGATCCTGTTTTTCGGGGCGATCTATGTACTGGTTACCATTCGCCTCATTTACGGCATCATCAAGGAACTTTCCTCCTGATGGATGGGTGACATGGCTGATCTGCAAGAGGTTTACGCCAGGACCGAGGCGGGCGTAGCAGAGATCAAGGCGCGCGCGCTCGACCTGACGCGCGGGCAGCGCAACCTGCTGATCGTCATTGACGGCAAGAACGCGCTCGGCTCGTTCGCCAAGATGGCCGGCTGTGCGCCGGAACAGATGGGGGACGTGCTTCTCCCCCTCATCGAGCATGGGTTGATTGCGCGGGTCGCCGGGCGATCGAACTGGGCACCCGAGCAAAACTCGCCGGCGGGCGGGCGGCCATCGCCATCAACATACGCTGGGGCGCAGGTGCTGATTGCCCTCGCCGAGCGGGTGTTTGAAAAGCATGCCGGACCCGTCGTGCTCAAGCTGGAAAAGGCCGCCGGTTCGGGCGGGGACTTGCTTGCTGCGGCCGAGAGTGCGGCCAAGCTGGCCAAGCTGACCATAGACGAGTCAAAGGCCCAGGAGTTCCTCGTCGAAGCGCGCCGGCTGATTTCCGGGTAGATCACCTCTGTTCAGTGTGGTCCGCGCTGTCGGCTTGAAGGCCGACCTACAGCCGGCCCAATTGCACGCGAAGTTTTTCGACCAGCGAACCAAAACTCTCCAGCCGCTCCTTCTCCTGCGCCACGACGGCGGAGGGAGCGCGCTCGATAAAGCCGGCATTTCCGAGCTTGGCGTTCGCCTTGACGATCTCGCCCTCGACGCGGACGATCTCCTTGGTCGGACGCGCGCGTTCCGCGTCGATGTCGATTTCGATCTTCAACATAGCCGAAATTCGCCGACGCTCTGCACCGGTGCATCGCAGTCGAGCAGAACTTCGGTCGTAGTGACATCGGGAAGCTTGGCAGCGCAGCGAGATAGGGCGCACAGGAGACCAGAATCCCCGTCCCGCAAGCACCGACTTTGTTGCATGTCACCGCACTGGCGCGATGCCCCACTCAGCAACGCCTTCCGGTAGACGAAGCGCGTCGTAGCCCTTCTTGCGCAGCAGCTCGACGGCGTCGCGCGCCATAAGACAGTAGGGTCCGCGACAATAGGCGACTACTGTTTTGCCCTTCGGTAGTTCAGAAAGCCGCAGCTTCAATTCGTCGAGCGGTATCGAGCGTGCGAATGGCAGGTGCGCGGCGAGAAATTCATCAGAGGGTCGCACGTCAAGTACAACCACGTCGCCCTTCCGTGCCATCTTGACCAAGCTGTCGCGATCTTGAGGCGCCAATTCCTTCGGGTGGCTGACCATCTGTTCGATAACCAGGCGCAGTTCCACCAGTCGGTCCTCGGCGAGCGACCGGATCGCCACCCAGAAATCAGCCACTGCACGATTTGCGATCCGGTAGACCACGTACTTGCCGCGCTTCTCTGTTTCGACGAGCCGCGCACCACGCAGCTCTCGCAGGTGGGCGCTGGCGAGCTTCATGCTCATGGCCGCTTCCCGCGCCAGTGTGTCCACTGTCTTTTCGCCTTGGCACAGCAATTCGATCAGCTCCAGCCTCTTTGGGCTGCATGCAGCCTTGCCGATACGGGCCACCTGTTCATAGAGCAAGTCTTTGATGCGTCGTGAGTCGTTCATAAGATCAATCTAATGTGTACGCGATCATCTGTCAATTATTTTGTCTGCTCTCTTGACAATGACTGTATGGCTGGACTAGATTGCTCCAATGGATATTAGATTGTTATCCAACACTCACCATCAAGACCGGAGGTAAATGAAATGGCCAAGAATCTATTCATTCTCAACGACCCACCCTATGGCACCGAACGCAGCTACAACGCCGCGCGTCTCGCGCGTACCTTGCTAAACGCCAAGGAGGAAGTCCGCGTGTTTCTGATGGGCGATGCCGCTGCCTGCGCCGCCGCCGGGCAGAAGGTGCCGCAGGGCTATTACAACCTCGGCGACATGCTCGGTGCCGTGATTCGCCGCGAAGGCGAGATTTCGGTTTGCGGCACCTGCATGGATGCGAGGGGAATGGCTGAGGAACGCCTGATCGAGGGTGCGAAGCGCGGCACCATGGACATCCTCACCGAATGGACCGTGTGGGCAGACAAGGTGCTGGTCTTCTGATCGTCGGAATCAGGCCAATCCATGGCATCGGAATCGATGCCATAAATAGTTTTTTGACCAAATTGATCGCTACCCGTTCATGCGCCTGCCTGCTTTGTCACTGCTGGCACTTGTGACCACCGCCGCGCAGGCGCAGGTCACGCTGAGCGCAACGCCCCTGACGCGGGAGCAGGTCAGCGCCTTCTACATCGCACGCGGTTTTTCCGCGACGGCCATTGCGCCCTATGCGCAGGCCTGCGTCCTGTCGTTCGAGTTTCGCAACGCAGGCCGGTCGGCCTTGCGGTATCGCCTTGCCGATTGGCAAGCAGAGGACGGAATCCGCATCCGGCCCATCGCCGAATGGGACGCGGCATGGCAAAAGGATGGCATACCTCACGCAGCGCGCATCGCTTTCCGCTGGGCGCAATTTCCAGCGCAACAGGAATTCGAGGCTGGCGACTGGATCATGGGCATGGCGGCGCTGAGCCGGCGTCCGTCCGGTCAATTTCGCATCCTTGCCCGCTACCACGACGACAAGGGACACCATGAAATCGTGCTCGACCCGCTTTCCTGCGCCAATGACTGAGCGTCGCCGCTTTCTCGCCGCGCTGGCCCTGCTGGCCCTTGCGCCCCCGATCCGCGCCCAGCATGCCGGCACGTCACCCGCAGGCATGTCGCCGCTACCCACCGTCCCGCCAGCGCCGACTTTGCGTTTGCCCGACATGGACGGCAAACTCGTCGACCTCGCCGCTTATCGCGGCAAGGTGGTGCTGGTGAACTTCTGGGCGACCTGGTGCCCTCCTTGCCGCAAGGAATTTCCCTCACTCGCTCGGGTGCGCAAACTCTTCAAACCCGCCGACTTCGAAGTGCTGGCGGTGAATGTCGGCGAAGACCCGGACACCGTGTTTTCATTTGCCGGCTCGCCGGATTTTCCGGTGCTGTTCGACCGCGATTCGCAAGCGATGGAGCGTTGGCCGGTAAGAGGTTTGCCCACCACGCTGGTGGTCGACCGTCAGGGCCGCCTCGCGTTGCGGGCTGTGGGCGGTCGAGAATTTGACAATCCGGCGATCACCGCCCAGCTTAAGACCTTACTCAAGTGAAGGAGAACATCATGAGCACGATACGCAGACTGTTTCTTTCCATCCTGGCTCTCGCCAGCCTGGGCGCGGCATCTGCCGCAGCGCTGGCTCAGACGCCTGGCCCGACCAGCCTCAACGGGCAAAAGGTGCTGACCCTGGTATCGCGCGACCCGCCCGGCGTGCGCTGCAACAACAACATCCAGATCGCGGCGGAATTGTCGAATGTCTTCAAGGTCCCGGTGGTGGTGGTGCCCGTCACCTACGCCGGGCCCGGCGCCAAGGCCCCGGCGGTGTATTACGGCGGGCAGATCCTGGCGGTGGATGGCGGCGATCACAATGGCATGATCAGCTACCAGATGCTGGCCGACGTGCTGGACATCGAGGGCGCGCCCAAGCAGGAGCAGCAGGGGCGCCTCATGGAAGTCAAAAAGGATTTCGAGGCGCTCAAGACGTCGATCAAGGCGGCAAACTGACATGAAGCGCTGGACGACGGTCTGGACTGGCCTCCTCTTGGCAACGCCGGCCGTGGCCGGCGAGTGGGAAGGCTGGCTGGTGGGCGAGCCGTGCGTAGCGACACTGCAAGTGGCCGACTGTCCCTTGCGTCATGTCGACCAGGCGGTGCTGCTGCTGGAGAACGGCGAGAAGCTGGCCTTCCAGTGGGGCGAGGGCAAGGCGGTCAGCGTCGCCGAGGTGGACAAGTCGTATGCGAAGAAAGTCCGCCTGAGCGGCGAGATCAAGGCGGGCGTGCTCGCCCCGACCAAGCTCGATCTGCTGGAAACGAGCGGAGAGAAGAAGTTCTTCAAGGGCTGCCTGTGAGACGCAAGCTCGCGAGTTTTGCTCTGGCGGCGTTGGTCATGAGCACCGTGGCGGCAGCCGAGTTGCCGGGCGCCGAGCTTGCCCGCAAGGCGGGGATGGAGGCTTACCCGGTGCCGCTCAAGGCGCCGGCCCTGCGCCTGCACAGCCTCTCCGGCGAACAGCACGGCGCGGAGCACTACCGCGGCCGCGTGGTGCTGCTCAATTTCTGGGCGAGCTGGTGCCCGCCTTGCCGCGATGAATTTCCCTCGCTCGAACGCCTGCAGCGGAAACTCGGCGGCAAGGAGTTCGCGGTGCTGGCGGTGAGCGTGTCCGATTCGGAACAGGGCGTCGACCGCTTCCTCGCCGGCAGGAAGCCGGTCTTCGAGATTCTGATGGATGACGACGGCAAGGTATCCACCGCCTTTCGCGCCCGAGGGGTGCCGGTGACCTACCTGCTCGACCGCCAGGGGCGGCTTCTCGCCGGCAGGACCGGGCCGCAGCTTTGGGACAGCCCGGCGATGGAAGAACTGATCCTGAAGACGATTGCCCGCCAGGAGAAATAGGATGCGCGCACTGCTCACCGTGGTTGTTATTCTTTGGTCGGTATCGGCAACTGCCGACGCCGGTTTCCTGATCGACACCGCGCAACTCGCCGACGAATTGAAGCAGGGCAAGCTGCGGCTGATCGACGCCGAGAACGCCGAGAGCTACCAGCGCGCCCATCTTCCCGGCGCGGCGCATCTGCACTACCTCGACCTCGAGGATACCGAGGAAAACCTCAAGAGCGGCCAGCCCGCCTTCCCACAACTGGCGGCATCGAAATTCGCCGCGCTCGGCCTGACGCGAGCATCGGACGTGGTGGTCTATGACAGCGGCGACGGCCGCGCGGCCTCCGCCGTCTGGTACATGCTGCGTTACCTCGGCCACGACAAGGTGCGCATGCTCGACGGCGGCTTCCGCAAGTGGTTGAAGGAGGGGCGCGCCCTGACGCAGGAAGCGCCGAAGCTCGCCAAGACCACCTACGTTCCGAAGGTGCGCAGCGACTGGGCGGTGAAAAGCGCCGGGCTGGCGGGGTCCCCGGCCTTGCTGGTCGATGCGCGCTCGCTGGCCGAATACACCGGCAAGGAATCCGGCGGCGCGCGCCAGAGCGGCCACATTCCCGGCGCGAAGAGTTTCCCCTGGACACAACTGACCGGCGATCTCGCCACCTTCAAGTCGCCCGAGGCGATGAAGAAAAGCCTCGCCGCCGCAGGCATCACGCCCGACAAGGAGATCGTCACCTACTGCAACGGCGGGCTCGGCCGCTCGACCCATCTGCTGGCCGCGCTCACCCTGCTGGGCTATGAGAAGGTCAAGGTCTACCCCGGCTCGTGGGTCGAGTGGGCCGCCGATCCTTCCCGGTCGATCGAGCGCTGACCATGCAACGCCGCGAATTCCTCAAAGGCACGGCCTACTGCGGACTGGCGTTGGCCTTCGGCGGGCCGCTGGCGCCCCTGCCGGCATTTGCACGAAAAGGGAAAAGAGTCGGCGCTGGTGGGACGGCGACGACCGGCGCCAATCGGGCCTGGGAAGACTTCTATCGCAAGGAATTCCTCGGCACGCGCGGCGACGCGCAGGGCTTCGCCTTCCACTGCTCCAACTGCCAGGGCAACTGCGCCTGGCGCGTGTTTGCCAAGGACGGCAAGGTCACCCGCGAGGAGCAGGTCGCCGCCTATCCGCAGATCAACCCGAAGATTCCGGACGCCAATCCGCGCGGCTGCAACAAGGGCGTCGTCCACTCCAGGCAGATGTATCAGGCCGACCGCCTGCTGCATCCCTTGAAGCGCATGGGCAAGCGCGGCGCCGGTAAATGGCGGCGCGTGACGTGGCAGGAGGCGATGGACGACATCGCCGTGCGCGTCGTCGATACCCTGCAAAAAAATGGCCTCGGCTCGCTGATGCTCCATTGCGGCACCGGCATCCTGTCGCAGGGCCGGCGCGCCGGCCCATTGCGCCTGGGCTCGCTGCTCGGCGCGCAGCGGCTCTATCCCGCCAGCGCCGTCGGCGACATGTTCACCGGCGCGTCGCTGGCCTACGGCATCGCCACTATCGGCCATTCGCTCGACGCCTGGTTCGAGGCCAAAACCATCATCCTCTGGGGCATCAACGCGGCGGTGACGCGCATCCCGGATGCCCACTATCTCACCGAGGCGCGCTACAACGGCGCGCGCATCTGGTGCATCACGCCCGAATACAACGCCACGGCGAAGCAATCCACCGACTGGGTGCCGGTGAAACCGGGCACCGACAGTTCCCTGGCGATGTCGCTGCTGCATGTGCTGTTCCGCGACAAGCTGATCGACGAGACCTTCGTCCGCGAGCAGACCGACCTGCCCTTCCTCGTGCGCCTTGACAACGGCGAACTGCTGCGCCACCGTGACCTGCGCGACAAGGGCAAGGACGACGTCTTCTACTGCTGGGACGAGGTCTCGCAAACCGCCCAGCCCATGCCCGGCACCAGGGGCCATTTCACAAAAAGCCTGCGTCTGGGCAAGCTGAAACCCGCGCTCTCCGGCACCTGGAAGGTCAAGGGCCGCGACGGCAAGGAGATCGCGGTCACCACGGTCTTCGAGCGGGCGCGGGCCGAGGCGATGAAGTTCCCGCCGACGGCGACACAGCAGACCACCGGCGTGCATCCCGAACTGGTCGAGCGCATGGCGCGCGATCTCGCCCGCGCCGACAAGGCCATCATCAATATCGGCTTCTCGCTGCACAAGTATGTCTCCGGCACCATGACCTGCTGGGCGGCGGCGCTGGCCTGCGCGCTGACCGGCCATGCCGGCGAGCGCGGCGGGCTGGATACCGAGAACAACTGGTCGCTGGGCGGCATCGGGCCGCTGTCCAGTCCCAAGCCGGCGCGCTTCGCCTCGGGCTTCTTCTCGGAGTGGGAAAACGGCGGCATGGCGGCGACGATGCGCCAGCACTATCCCGACGCCCATCTCAAGGCCGCGCTGGGCATGGACGCCGCCGGGCTGGCCGAACTCGGAGACAAGTTCCGCCAGAGCAGCAACGCCTGGTTCGGCAAGCCGCGGGTCGTGCTGCTGTTCGCCGACAACCTGCTGCAGCGGAACAAGTCGGAGTCGCACTACCGCAAGGCGTTCGTCGAAAACCTCGACCTGCTGGTGAACGTCAACCACCGCATGGACACCACGGCGCTGTGGTCGGACTACGTGCTGCCGGCGAAGAGCCAGTACGAGTCCTGGGACCTGCGCGGCGAGCTGGGCTACCACCGCTTCTGCAACATCACCGTGCCGCCGAAGGGACTCAAGCCCATCGGCGAGACGAAATCGGAATGGGAAATCTGCCTGCTGCTCGCCGAGGCCATCTCGCGCGAAGCGCAGCGGCGCGGCATCGACAGCATCCCCGATCCGGACTTCCTGGTGCAGGCGGGGGACAAGGCCGGCCCGGTGCTGCGCGACCTGAAAAACCTGCCTGCCGAATTCACCGACGGTGGCAAGCTGAAAAACGACGAGGATGTCGTGCGCTGGCTGATGCAGAACGTGCCGGCCATCGCGCCATGGACGCCCGAGGACGCCATGCAGCGCGGTTTCGTCACCCTCAACCGCGAGGCCGGTTTCAATTCGCCGCTCTACGCCAACCGGCCCTTCCATTCCTTCGAGAACAACGTTTATCTGCGCCAGCCCTACGCGACGCTGTCCGGCCGGCAGCAGTTCTATGTCGATCATCCCGTCTACATGAAAATGGGCTGTGCGACGCCGACCGCCCTGCCGCCGCTGCGGCCGAACACCTTCCCCTTCGCCTTCTACACGCCGCACGCGCGCCACGGCATCCACTCCCAGTGGCGCACCAATACCTATCTGCTGCGCCTGCAGCGCGGCGAGCCGCACGTCTGGCTCAATCCGAAGACGGCACAGGGCAAGGGCATCGCCGAGGGCGACCCACTGCGGGTATTCAACGACGTCGGCGAATTCTTCGCCAAGGCCAAACTGATGCCGGCCGTGCCGCCCGGATCGGTGGTGATGGATCACGCCTGGGAGCCCTACCAGTTCAGGAACAAGCTGGGCCTCAACAACGCCGTGGCGGGGATGATCTCGCCGCTGGAACTGGTGGATGGCTGGGGACACCTCACGTTCAATCCCAACTGGGACGGCAACATGATCGCCTTCGAATCGGCGGTGGATATCGAAAAGGCCCGGACATGACGCAACGCCAGCTCGCCATGGTCATCGACCTCAACAAGTGCATCGGCTGCCAGACCTGCACGCTCGCCTGCAAGTCGCAATGGACGGATCGCGGCGGGCGCGAGTTCATGTACTGGAACCACGTCGAAACCAGGCCGGGCAAGGGCTACCCGCGCGACTGGCAGCAGGCCGGCGGCGGCTGGGAGGGCGACAAGCTCAAACCCGGCCGGCTGCCGCGCCTGGCCGAGGACTACGGCATTCCCGCCGACTTCAGCTTCGACGCGACGCTGTTCAAGGAAGGCGAACAGCCGCTGCGTCCGACCGAGCCCATGCAGTGGGGACCGAACTGGGACGAGGATCAGGGCGCGGGCGAGTTTCCCAACGGCTACTTCTTCTATCTGCCGCGCCTGTGCAACCACTGCACCAAGCCCGCCTGCCTCGCCGCCTGCCCGCGCCAGGCGATTTCCAAGCGCGAGGAAGACGGCATCGTGCTCATCGACCAGGAGCGCTGCCGCGGCTATCGCTACTGCGTCGCCGCCTGCCCCTACAAGAAGATCTATTTCAATCCGCTGGCCGGCCGCTCGGAGAAATGCATCTTCTGCTATCCGCGCGTCGAGCAGGGCATTCCGCAGGCCTGCGCCTACCAGTGCGTCGGCCGCGCGCGCCACGTGGCCTACCTCGACGACAGGGAAGGCGCGGTGCATCGGCTGGTCAACGAATGGAAGGTGGCCCTGCCGCTGCATCCCGAGCACGGCACCCAGCCCAACGTGTATTACGTGCCGCCGCTGTCGCCCGCGACCTTCGACGCGAACGGCAAACCGACCGGTCAGCCGCGCATTCCCGATGACTACCTGGTGGAGCTGTTCGGCCCCGCCGTGAAGCAGGCACTGGCGGTGCTGCAGCGGGAGATCGCGCGCAAGGAAAAAGGCGAGGCGTCCGCGCTCATGGATATGCTGATCGCCTACAAGCACGGCGACATGTTCCGCCTTGGCCGGCCGCCGGAGCAGCGGTCATGAGGCGGGGCTGGCGCCAGATACCGGCCGCGACCTGGTTCGCCGCATGCGCGGCGCTGCCGCTGGCCGCCGTCGCCGAGGATCGGCCCGCCGTGATCAAGACGGGGCAGGCCACGGACGCACTTACCGAGCGTGACCTGGATCATTCGCTCTGGGACACGGCGCCGACGACAACGATACGACTCGCCACCGCTTTTCCCGGTCATCCTTCCATCGTCGGCACCGCCCTTACGCCGAACGCTGAGGTCAAGGCCTTGCGCACCGCCGCCGGGCTGCTGGTAAGGCTGGAATGGGGCGACGCCGAGGCCGACGCACGGCTGGAAACGGCGCGTTTTGCCGACGGCGCAGCACTCCAGTTCCCGCGCAGCGGCAAGGCAAGCACCGCCCCGTTCATGGGTGGCGGGGGGCAAACCGTCAACATCTGGTACTGGAACGCGGCCAGGAATTCGGCGGAAAACCTGATGGCCGATGGCTTCGGCACCCTGGCCCGACTGCCCGTCCAGGACGTCAGGGCCTACGGCCGCCATGCCGACGGCAAATGGCGGGTAGTGTTCTTCCGTGCATGGCGGTCGCCGGAGCCCCAGGCGGCGGCGCTGCCCATGGCTTCGGGTGCTCGCCGGCCGATAGCCTTCGCTGTCTGGAATGGTCGGAATCAGGAGCGGGACGGATTCAAGGCGGTCACGCTGGCTTGGCAAATTTTGCAGTTTTAGAGCAAGGAGAAATTCGATGAGCGAAGGTCTTTCCACACGTTGCGTCCATGCCGGCGAAATAGTGGATGCGCACGGTTCACCGCACACCCCAATCTACAACACCACGACTTTCAAGTTTTCCTCCACTGCCGCCCTGCTCGACGTGGTCGACGGCAGGAAGCCGGGTAGCCTGTACACGCGCTACGGCCTCAACCCGACCATCCAGGCCCTGGAAGCCAAGCTTGCCAGCCTCGAAGGGGCAGAAATGGCCTGGGCCTTCTGTTCGGGCATGGCCGCCGAAGCCGCGCTGTTCTTTGCCCATGGCCGCGAAGGCATCGTCTGCCTGGGTGACGCCTATGGCGGCACGCTGGAACTGCTCGGTGACCAGATCCGCATGCTCGGCATTCGCACCCATCTGCTGCTCGGCAGCGAACTCGATCTTGCGGAAAGCCGCCTTGCCGACGGTTGCGGTCTCGTCTTCCTCGAAACGCCGACCAACCCGACACTCGAAGTGCTCGACATCCGACGCATCGCCGACATGTGCCATCGCCATGCCGCCGTCCTGGCGGTCGACAACACCTTCGCCTCTCCGGTCAATCAGTCGCCCTTGGCGCTCGGTGCCGATTTCGTGGTGCATAGCGCGACAAAATATCTCGGCGGTCATTCCGACCTCACGGCCGGCGTACTCGCCGGCAGCAAGGAACTCCTGATGCCGGTCTGGGGCTGGCGCAAGAACCTCGGTTCGATGATCGCGCCAGAAACCGCGGCCCTGCTCTCGCGCAGCCTGCGCACGCTGGCGGTGCGCGTCGAACGCCAAAACCGCACCGCCCAGGCCGTGGCCGAGGCCATGGCGCGCCATGCGCAGGTTGCCCGCGTCTATTTCCCCGGTCTGCCCGACTTTCCCGGCCATGAACTGGCCAAAGCGCAAATGCAGGGCTTCGGCGGCATGCTGACTCTCGAAGTCAAGGGCGGCGGCGAGGCGGCCACGCGCGTCGCCGATCGCCTCAGGCTCTTCGCGCTGGCGCCCAGCCTGGGCGGTGCCGAAAGCCTGGTGACGCAGCCCTGTACCACCACCCATCACGGATTGCCAGCCGAAGAGCGCGCCCGGCGCGGCATCTCGGACGCGATGCTGCGTCTGTCGATTGGACTGGAAGATGCGGCAGATCTGATCGCCGATTTGGAGCAGGCGCTGGGATGATGCCGTCCATGGAATTCGACTTGGCCATCACTTTTTTGGCGGACCGAATATTGCCGACTGGAGCTCTGTCGCGGAAAGCGAGGACGACATGATTAACGAATTTGGCTGGTGGGGAATGGGCCTTGGTCCTATGTTCATGCTCTTGTTTTTCGGCGTTTTCATATTTGGCCTCGCGACCTTGATCCGCTGGCTGTCAGCGGAATCGTCGACGCGGCAGGCGCGTGAAAAGACAGCAGTGGAAATTGTTCAGGAACGCTATGCGCGCGGCGAGATGGACCGACAGGAATACGAGCAGAAAATGCAGGATCTGGGGCCACGTCCATGAACTCTCCCATTTATCTCGACTACAACGCCACGACGCCCGTCGCACCGGAGGTGTCCGCCGCGATGCGGCCGTGGATCGAAGAGCAGTTCGGCAATCCGTCGTCGTCGCACATATACGGGCAGCGCGCGCGGAAGGCGGTGGCACAGGCGCGGGAATCGGTGGCCGCACTGATCGGTGCCCAGCCTGAGGAAATCGTGTTCACCGGCAGCGCCACCGAGGCCAACAATCTGGCCTTGCTGGGCGTAGCGCGAGCGATGGCGCCGCACAAGCGCCATCTGATTGCCAGCGCCGTCGAGCATCCGGCCGTGATGCAGCCGGCCTTGCATTTACGCGAAGAAGGGTGGGATGTGACCGTGCTTCCGGTGGACGAATTCGGCCGCATTGCCCTCGACGATCTGCGTGCGGCGCTGCGGCCCGACACGGCGCTGGTGTCGGTGATGCACGCCAACAACGAGGTGGGCACGATGCAGCCGGTGGCCGGGATCGCGGCGCTGGCGCATGCCAACGGCACGCTGCTGCATACCGATGCGGCGCAGTCGGCCGGCAAGGTGGACCTCGACGTGGCCGCCCTCGGCGTCGACCTGCTGACGCTTGCCGGGCACAAGTTTTATGGTCCCAAGGGTATCGGCGCGCTGTATGTCAGGCGCGGCACCGCGATCAAGCCGATCCTGTTCGGCGCCGATCAGGAGCATGGCCTGCGGCCCGGCACCGAGAACGTAGCCCAGATAGTCGGCGCTGGCGAGACGGCGCGGCTGGCGCGCAGCCGGCTGCCGCATGCCACGCGGCATCTTGCGACGCTGCGCGACGATCTGCACCGCCGGCTGGCCGAGGGCGTACCCGGCCTGTTGCTCAACGGCCATCCGGACCAACGCCTGCCGAACACGCTGCACGTCTCCTTCCCCTTTGTTTCCGGCCGCGATCTGCTGGCAGCGACGCGCGATGTCGCGGCTTCCGTCGGATCGGCCTGCCACTCCGATGCCGATGCGGTCAGTGGCGTTCTTGCTGCCATGGGTTGCTCCGCGTCGCGCGCTCGCGGAGCGGTGCGGCTGTCGGTGGGGAATCCCACCACAGGCAAGGACATCGACGCTGCTGCTGCTTGCCTCGTCCAGGCATGGCGAGCCGTCGCGCCCTGACTTGGCGCACCATCTGCATGCTCGACACCCATCCGTTCGCGCCAGAGGAGCTGCGCGTATTTCGCGACGGGGAAATGGTTGTACGCCTGAATGGCAACGTACCGGTTTTGCCATCTCTTTACTGAACCAAGTACGGAAAAACATATGAATATTGCACGTTCCATCATCCACGCTGCTGCTGTTGCGACCCTCGCGCTTGCGCCCATCTACGCCCGCGCAGACGCCACCAGCGATGCCGTCAAGCTCATGGAGGATTACCTTGCCTTTGTCGACTATGGCGGCGCCACCATTTTCCCCGAGCAGATTCCCAAGGAGGATTGGTCACGCTTCCATGTGATCGACGCCCGCGACAAGGAGCAGTTCGACAAGGAGCACATTCCCGGCGCAGTGAATCTGGAGTGGCGGCAGGCGCTGGAAAAGCGCGCGATCATCCCGAAGGAGAAGTCGGTGCTGATCTACTGCAACACCGGTTCGCTTTCCGCCCAGGCTGGCTTTGCCCTGCGCGTCGCCGGGTATGAGAACGTGCGCATTCTGCAAGGCGGTTTCGCCGAATGGAAGGCCAAGGGTGGCTTCGATGCCGCGATCAAGGCCGCCAAGCGCTGACGCAAGGCCCTTGTCGTCTGGCGTTCAGGATGGCGATGTCCAACGGCGCTGACAGAACCATGATGCCCGATCCTGCCGCTTACGATGCCTGGTACCGAACGGCGCGCGGGCGCTGGATCGGAGAAACCGAATACCACCTGCTGTATCGGCACCTGGCGCTTCGCCCCGATGAGACGATTCTCGACGCCGGTTGCGGCACGGGCTATTTCAGCCGGCGCCTGGTGCAGGACGGCCATGCGGTCGTCGGCGCCGACCTCGATCACGCCGCCGTGACCTACGCGCGGGCAAGCCGGACACCGCCGCTGTCCGCAGTAGTCGCTGACATGACTGTACTGCCCTTTGCCGACCGGAGTTCCGACTGCGTGATCTCGGTGACCTCGCTATGCTTCGTCGAGGACGAAGCAAGAGCCATGAAGGAAATCGTGCGCGTGGCGCGTCGCCGTTTCGCCCTCGGATTGCTCAACCGCAACAGTCTCCTCTACCGCGAGAAGGGACGTCGCGCCGGCAGTTATGCCGGTGCGCGCTGGCACAGTGGGCGCTCGGTTGCTGCGTTGCTGCGCGATCTGCCGGTGCGCGACGTGCGCGTGGCAACGGCGATATTCCTTCCGGGTGGCGGGGTGCTGGCGCAGGTGCTGGAATGCATGGCGCCGGCCAGCTTGCCATGGGGCGGCTTCATCGCGGCGACGGGCAGTGTCGAGCAGTGAGATGAATCAAAAGAGCAGGGCAGCGGCCCTGCATCCTCAATCAGGAATGGAGAAAGTCATGGTCAACAACATCAGCATCATCGGCAGCGGCTTCGCTGCGCTGACCGCCGCCCGACGCCTGCGTCGGCTGGATGCTCGCGCGGATATCACCCTGATCGCACCGCGACCCGAATTCATCTACCTGCCCAGTCTCATCTGGTTGCCATCGGGAAAGCGCAAGCCACAGGATCTCGTTGTGTCGCTCGACAAGTTCCTGCGCGAGCACTCCATCCAATTTCTGGCCGGCGAAGCCACGGGCATCGCAGACGGCGGGCGCACCGTGCTGACGTCGGCTGGGCCGATCAAGAACGACGGACTCATCATCGCCTGCGGCGGGCGCTTCATCAAAAAGCTGCCGGGCATCGAGCACGCGATCCTGCCCTGCGAGGGCATCGCCCCCGTCGAGCGGCTGCGTGAACGGCTCGCCGCGCTGCAAACCGGAACCGTGGCCCTCGGTTTCGCCGGCAACCCCAATGAGCCGTCGGCCATGCGCGGCGGCCCGATGTTCGAGTTCCTGTTCGGGATCGATACCCAGTTGCGACGCGAGGGACGTCGCGAGAGGATCAAGCTCGCGTTTTTCAACCCGATGCCCAACCCGGGCAATCGTCTTGGCGAAAAAGCGCTAAAGCGCTTGATGGCGGAAATGCAGCGCCGTGAAATCGATACGCATCTTGGGCACAAGCTGCTCGGTTTCGAATCCGACAAGGTAAAGACCGAGGGTGGCGAATTCGCCGCGGACATCATCGTCTTCATGCCGGGCATGACCGGCAACGCATGGTTCGACAATACCGACCTCCCGCGCTCACCGGGTGGCCTCATCCAGGCCGACGGGCAGTGTCGCGTCTCCGGGTGCGAGCGAGTCTATGTGGCCGGCGACGCCGGCAGTTTCCCCGGTCCCGACTGGATGCCCAAGCAGGCGCACATGGCCGATCTCCAGGCTGCAGCGGCGGCAGAAAATCTGGTGGGCGAATTCGCCGGCCGCGTACCGAGCAAGACTTTCAAGGCGGAACTGATGTGCATCGTCGACAGTCTCGATGCGGGCATGCTGGTACGGCGCACCGAATCGGGCGGCTTCGCTTTGCCGCCGCTGGGGCTGATGCACGGCGCCAAGCAGCGTTTCGAATCCTGGTACCTGCGGCGCTATCGCTAGGATGAACTGCCCTTGGTGCGATCGGCAATGCTGTGCTTGCGCATTTTTTCCCAGAGGGTCTTGCGGCTGATACCCAGAGCCTCGGCGGCTTTGCCGACCCGCCAGGCATGCGCGGCAAGCAACTCCTCAATATAGAGTTTCTCACAGGTGTCGAGATAAGCGATCAGCGAATTGCCGCTGCCAGACGCGTTGGGAACGGCAGTTGGGAGGTCGCCGAGCAGCGCTTCGGGAGTCAGTTGCGCGCGATCGGTCAAGATACAGGCGCGCTCGATGCAATGCTTCAGTTGGCGGATATTGCCGGGCCAGGGGTAGGACAACAGGGCCCGCTCGGCTGCGGGAGTGAAAGTAAACAATGCGCCACCCTTTTTAGCCGACTGCTGCTCGGCGAAACGCTTCGCCAGCCAGAGAATGTCTTCGCGCCGTTCGCGCAACGGTGGCACGCGCAGGCTGATGACATTGATCCGGTAGTAGAGGTCTTCTCGAAAACGCCCGGCCTCGCAGAGCTGGAGCAGATCCTCGTGCGTGGCGCAGATCAACTGCACCGAAACCCGGATCGGCGTTTCGCTGCCCAGGCGCGTCACGGTGTGTTCCTGGATCGCGCGCAGCAGCTTGGCCTGCGTCGCCAGCGGCATGTCGCCGACCTCGTCGAGGAACAGGATGCCGCCATCCGCCTGCTCGAAATAGCCGCGCCGCTCCTTCGCCGCACCGGTGAAGGCGCCCTTCTCGAAGCCGAACATTTCGGCCTCGAGCAGTGTTTCCGGAATGGCGGCGCAATTGACGGCGACGAAGGGTTTCGGCCCCGCACCCTGCGCCAGTTCATGCAGCCGCCGCGCCACGTGTTCCTTGCCGACGCCGGACTCTCCGGTAATCAGCACCGAGCCGTCGGACGCCGCCAGGCGTTGCAGCATGTGCTCGATGCGCCGCATCGAAGGAGCGATGCCGAGAGTCGCTGAAGCCGATTCGGCAGCCGGCACGGGCTCGCTCAACTCGCGGATGCGGCGAATCAGATCATCGATCTCCAGCGGCTTGGCAATATAGTCGGCGGCGCCGAGCTTGAGCAGGCGCACGGCCTGGTCGATGGCGCCGAAGCCCGTCATGAAAAGGAAGGGCGGCAGTTCCGTCTTGCATTGCCGCAACTGAACGAATACGTCTTCTCCGCTCATGTCCGGCAGTCGCATGTCGCTCACCACGACGCCATAGTTCTGGCGGCGCAGATCGGCGAGCGCCTCATGGCCGCGCTTGTGCCAGGTGTGACTGAGGCCCTCCATTTCGAAGCGCTCGCACAATGCTTCGCCCATCAACTCGTCATCCTCGATCAGGCAGACGCACTGCGATTCATTACGCATGACTTTCTCCTAGGGGTAGCGCGACCCGGAATTGCGTCAGTCCGTCCCGGCTCTCGGCCGCGATCTGGCCACCCAACTGGGTGACGATCTGATAGGTAACCCACAGTCCGAGGCCGTGCCCCTCCTCGTTGCCGCTCACGAAAGGCTCGAACAGGTGATTCATGAGATCGGCGGCAATCGCGTTGCCGGCATTCGTCGTCTGGATTCGTAGCTGCCCTTCCGCAACATGCACCGTGCAAATCACCTTGGCGGATGCTGGCGATGCGTGGACCGCATTGAGCAGAAGATTCAGCAGGATCTGGCGCACCAGTGTGGCCGGCAGCGCAACCGACTCGGTCAAAGCGCATTCGACGTCTATTTCAACGGCCTCCTGGTGGGCTTCGCCGGCTAGCAGCAGCCGTACATCCTCCAGATCATGCGGCGCAAAGTCGCGTCCCTTGATCTTCGCGTCCACCAGCATGGCACTTACCGTATCGCGGATCTGGGTCAAGCCACGCTCCAGAATGGCCACGGTCTTTCCGGCACGTTCGTCGTCTTCATGGCGACGCTTGAAATTCGCCAGGGCGACCAACATGCCGCCCAGCGGATTGTTGATCTCGTGAGCAATGCCGGCCGACAATCGGCCGATCGCCGCAAGCCGCTCAGAGCGGATCATTTCTTCCTCCAGCAGCGTTTTCTCGTGCAATGACTTGACCATTACGCCGTAGGAATCGAACAAGCGGCCGAGCTCGTCGTCGTAGGGGTAGGTGCCGGGCGGCGGCGCCAGCAGCTCGCCCCGCGCCACGTCGCCCGTGCTGCGGGCGAGTGCGATCAGGGGAGCCGCGGTGCGCTGTCCCCAGTACCAGTTGATCGGCAGCAGCACCGCCAGCACCAGCAGGCCGATGCCGGCGCCGCGCCAGGCGCCGGCGCGAAAACGCGGCAGAAAGACTTCCTTGGAATAAACGATGACCAGCGTGCCCAGGCGTGCGCCCTCTTCGGCGACCGGGACGGCCGCGTAGAACCGCCGCGCACCGGCGAAATCGATGATGGGCGCGTCCGGTCCCGGTTTGGCGACAATCAGTTCGGCGAGGCGGGCGAACTCGTCGTCGAGCTTGCGAATGTCAGTCAGCATCGGCACGGATTTCGGATGGCTGGAGACGAAGACCCGCTGCTGCTGATCCAGTGCCAGGATCATCTCCGGCTGAACCAGCTTGTCGTCTGATTGTTCATGAAGCGGCGCCCGGATGATGGCGAAGGCTTGCCATACCTCCTCCTGGATCATGGCGGAGAAAAGTGTCTTCGCCAGAGTGCGGCCAAGACTGGCCGAACTGCTCACCAGGTCGCTGCGCAAGTCATCGTAGGACTGCACGATCAGCGCAGTCGAGACGGCCAGCGTGGCGGTGATGATCAGCAAGCTGCCCCAAAGGGGAATCTTGTAGCGAAAGCTGAGGTTGAACAGGGATTTCATACCGCCGCCGGGCCGTCCCAAGGCGGCTCAGTTGCCAAATGCGGCCCCCCGGTGGGGAGCAGCGAACGAAGGTGAGCGTGGGGGGCCCTCATTTCTCGCCGACCGCTCTTATCAGGCGTTCGGTTCGCTCATAGAGGCGCGTATCGCCGACGATAAAGCCGTCCAGGTTGAGCTCCTTTAATAGCGCTCTGCCTTCCTCGTCCGAAGGCATCTCCAGCAAGAGCTTTTGCATGGCGCGGAAGTCTTCATCGCCGACGGACACTCGCGCGACAAATGGCGCGAAGCCGTAATCGGCCGACTTCGTGACGACGCGCGCGGCCCGAGTCAGCTCGGGCTTGCCGTTCGACAGGGTATCCCAGACATGGCTGCTGATCGCTCCGCCGTCGGCCAGGCCCGTGGCCACTGACTCCAGAACTCTGCGGTGCGACCAGGCAAAGAAGGTCTTGTGAAAATATCGGGCGGGATCTTCGCCGGCCTGCTGGAGCTCGAAGCGCGGCGCGAGATAGCCGGTGTTCGAGTAGGGGTCGGTGTAGGCGAACACCTTGTCTTTCAGATCCAGGATCGATTTCGTCGTCTTGTCGCTGGACGGAACGATGAGGTAGGACTGGTAATAAGGACGCCCGTTGTGGACCGGGACCGCGAGCAGCTTCACCTGCTTTCTGAAATGGACGTAGGGGTAATCGCAGATCCAGGCGAAATCGAGTTTCTTCAAGCGCAGCAAATCCATGGTTTCAATGTAGCGGTCGCGTCGGGTGAACTCCACGGGACGATGGAGTTTGCGCTCCATGTAGAGGCGCCACTTTTCGAGCGGTCGGTATTGGTCGTGGGGAAAGGTCGGCGTCAGGCCGATGCGGACGGGGGTAGCCCGGTCATCGGCTTCCGCTGTGGACAAAGCCAGCAAGGCCGCAAGTACCGCAAGAATTCGTGTCAGCTTCATAAGTGACCTGTTTCGATTTCGTAACCGATTTTGGCTCTATTCCGGCAACTGGTTACATGGCCGTAATCATTTGCTCTCACGGCGGTTTCGATTCGATATTCAGCGCCCCATCCATGCATGCCCGAAAAACTAACCGACCCAACAACCCTTTACCAATCATTGACTTGTACCAACCGTGCAGATGGTGGCGCGAATAGTGCAACGCAGTATGCAAGAAACAACGGTTTGAATCACAGGTAGTCATCAACGTATGCAAACAACATGCCAAAAACAATTCCTCCGACACCTCCCGGTGCCGCTTCTTCCATGTCTCGCTATCAGAACAGGGAAGCCGCAAAACCGGGTCCGAAGGAAGGCTGCGGGCAACCAGGAAGGCGATTTCTTGATCGTGCCCGGCTCGCGATGTTACGGGGAAGTAACAGATTCTGAACCAGGAATTGCTGAAAAGATTGAACCCGAATTTGAATTTTCTTGGAGGAAGCAAACATGAAAGTACTTGAGAACTCCATCACCCGGCGTGACTTTCTGAAAGTCTCCGGAAGCGTTGCCGCCTGTTCGCAAATTCAGCCGGCCAGCGCCCAACAATGGCTGGCCCAGGTCGGCAAGGCCGGATCCAAGCCGGACATGGCCGGCCCGGACACCAAGATCATCCGCAGCGTCTGCCTGATGTGCCACAGCGGTTGCGGCATCCAATGCACCATACAGAACGGCGAACTGACCAAGATCGACGGCAATCCCTACCACCCGAATTGCTACGACTATGTCTCCAAGAACGACATCGTCGAGGAAAGCGATCTCGACGGCGGGCTGACCGGCAAGGACGTCGGCACGCTGTGCGCCAAGGGACAAGCAGGCATCTATGCGCTCTACAGCCCGGCCCGACTCAAGCATCCTATGAAGCGCGTCGGACCGCGCGGCTCCGGCAAGTGGAAGACCATTTCCTGGGAACAGGCCCTGACCGAGATCACGGAAGGCGGGATGCTGTTCAAGGATGTACCCGGCGAGGAAACCCGCCAGGTCGAAGGTTTCAAGGCCATCCTCAACAACGACAAGCCGATCGGTCCGGAGGATTCGGATTACATGGACGAGGCGCCACCGGGAGGTTATGGACCGAAGCGCAACCAGTTTGTCTGGGCCCACGGCCGCAATGAGCAGTCGCCGCTGACGCCGCGCTTCGTCGCCGGCGCCGCAGGCGTGCCGAACATGCTCAACCACTGCGACCGCTGTGCCGGCACGTTCTACAACGTCGTCGAGCACTCGCTGAACGTGCCCCCCTACGAGATCGGCGCCTATGCCGACTACGAATACACCACCTTTCTGATCAGCGTCGGGTCGAACATCACTCACGCTGACTACCCTGGACAAACGCGGGCACGCTACCTGCAGAAATTCGCCAAGCGTACCGGCCCGGACTCGAAGGGATTCAAGCATGTCATCGTCGATCCCTGGCTGTCCCCCGCCGCGGCGAAGGCGCTGCAGTCGGGCAAGGGCGAATGGATTCCGCTGAAGCCCTCCACCGACGCCTTCTTCCTGCTCGGCATGCTGCGCTGGATGATCGACAACAAAGGCTACAAGGCCGACTTCCTGGCCTTGCCCAACGAGCAGGCAGCGAAGAAGACCGGTCGCCGCAACTGGACCGACATGACTTACCTGGTCCGCACCGCGGAGCCCAAGCTCTACCTGTCCGGCAAGGATGCCGGTCTGGGGCAGGCGGACTACGTAGTGCTGGTCAATGGCAAGCCGACGCTGTTCCACGAAGTCGATGGGCCGGCCGACCTTGATGCCGAAGTGGAAATCAAGGGCGAGAAGTTCAAGACCGTGTTCCGCATGCTGCGCGAACGCGCGCACGAAAAGACCATCGAGGAATGCGAAAAGATTTGTGACATTCCCGCCGGCACGATCGCCCGTCTGAGCAAGGAGTTTTCCAGCGCCAAGCGGCCGGTCATCGAGATGTTCCGCGGCCCGATCCAGCAGTCGAACGGCTGGTGGAACGGCCAGGCGCTGATCACCCTGAACATCCTGATGGACAGCATCGATCGCAAGGGCGGCTACATTCCCGGACACAAGGCCTACAGCGGATCCGTGGGCGGGCCGTCACGCAAGGCGGCGGGCGTTTCCATCGATCGGCACAAGGACAAGTACCAGGGCAAGAAGGCAACCTCGACGCGGCCATGGTATCCGCTGGCGGTGCGCACGGTGACCAGCGAGTTCTTCTCCTCGGTCAAGCAGGGCTACCCGTACAAAATCAAGGCCTACCTGAACTACTACAACGATCCGGCCTACACCACGCCGTTCAACCAGTCGGTCATCGAGGCAATGCTCGACGTGAAGGCCATACCGCTCACGGTCAGCATCGACGCCTACATGGGCGAGACCACGCTGCTGTGCGACTACGTTCTGCCCGATACCGAGTACCTGGAGCGTTTCGGCGGCTTCAAGACCTATCCGCCGGTGAAGACCCAGGTCCAGGGCTTGCGCCAGCCGGTCATCGGCACCCTCGATCCGAAGACCAAGAGCTATCGCGGCATCCACCCGGATGTGCAGACGGCGGACGACACCCTGATCCAGCTCGCCATTCGCTGCGGCCTGCCGGGCTTCGGCAAGGACGGCGGTGGTCCGGGCAAGGATCTCTTCACCTCCTGGCAGTTCTGGAACGAGTACTACAAGAACGGCGACTTCAAGGGCGAACCGGGGCTGGATCCGGACAGCCGACTGGTCAAGCTTGGCGGCAAGTTCGAGAACCCGGGCAAACAGTATGACGCCAAAGGCGAATACACGCGCTTCCCCGGCGGACGCCAGGTGCGCGGCATGTATGTCTACGCAGCCAACGTGGCGGCCAACAAGAACAGCATGACCGGTAAATACTATGACGGTCTGCCGCAGTACCGGATGATCATCGATTGCAAGGAGAACGAGCTCGATCCGGCCATCTGGAAGGAATACCCGTTCCAGTTGCACACCCACAAGGATGCCTGGCACACGCAGACCCGCACCATGAACAACCTGTGGCTGGCCGCGATCAAACCGCAGAACTTCGCGGAAATCAACCCGGTCGATGCGCAGAAAATGGGCGTCGTGACCGGCGACTGGGTCAAGGTCAAGTCGCCTTCCAGTACGCACATCTCCTACGTTGAAACATCGATGGGCGATGGCTGGTACAAGATGCAGGTTCGCGTCACCAGCCGCATCCGTCCCGGCGTGTTCTCGGTGAGCAATTCCTACGGACGCTGGGGCGCCGGCGGCAAGGCCTGGGCAGCGGACGGCAAGCCGCAGTTCTACGACAAGCGCATCGCCGCAGGCTTCAGCGTCAACCCGCTCTATATGGCCGATCCGGTCCTGAAAGACCGGGGAATGCTCGATCCTGTAGGCGGCGGTACCCAGAGCTACGGCACGCCCCTTCGCGTAGAAAAAGTCTAAGGAGAACAACATGTCCGAATACAGCCCTATCGTTCCGCGCGAAGCCATCGACCGCTCCTTCGCCAAGCAGGGTCCCAAGCAATACACGCTGTGGGTCGACATCGAGCATTGCATCGGCTGCAATGCCTGCACCATCGCTTGCAAGGCGGAGAACAACACGCCGGTCGGCGTGGACTACAACCGCGTCATCGAAATCGAGGAAGGCGATTTCCGCGATGCCAGCAAGACGCCGAACGTCGGCGTCACCTTCGTCCCCATGCCCTGCATGCACTGCGGACAGCCGGCCTGCCTGGCGGCCTGCCCGGTGGGCGCCATCACCAAGCGCAAGGAAGACGGCATCGTCCTCATCAACAAGGACAAATGCATCGGCTGTCGCTACTGCGCCTGGGCCTGTCCCTACGGTGCGCCGCAGTTCAATGCCGAAGCGAAGATCATGGAGAAATGCACCCTCTGTGTTCATCGCACCGACAAGGGCCTGCTGCCTGCGTGCGTCACCACCTGTCCGGCCAAGGTTCGCTTCTTCGGCGAACTGAACGAACTGACCATGGTCATGCGGGAAAGGCGTGCAAAGGGCGTCAGCATCAACGTTGGCGGCGTCGACACCAAACCCAGCGTGCAGTACACGTCCAAGTAACGAAATGCATCGGTATCCGCGACCATGAACACGCTGATCGAGATCGGGCTGCAAGTACCGGTGAAGCTGGACAGCACGCTATGTTCCCGCTTCCGCAGCACGAAGTCGGAATGTGCGGCGTGTGCTGCGGTATGTCCGGCTCCCGGTGCCGTTCGTCTGGGCGACGGGGGCGCCGAAATCAACGCCGCGTGCGTTGCTTGCGGTGCCTGCGTCTCGGCTTGCCCGAACGGCGCCATCCGGTTGCTGGAGGACGATCAAGGTGTGGCGGAACGCATTTCACAGAAAGTCCACGCGGGTGAAGCATTCCGGTTTGCCTGCAATCGGGCAGAAGGCCGTGCCGACATGGTGCTGCCCTGTCTTTCCCGCTTGACCGAGGCGCTGGTGCTGGAGCCGATCCGGCGCGGGGCGCAGCGGGTCGAGTTGTGCGCGCCGGATTGTTCCGGCTGCGGCCTGAAGAAGGCGGCGCAGCAATGGGAGCGGACGTTGGCATTCTCGCAGGCACTTTGCGAGTCGGCCGGCCTGGGTGTGGCGCGGGTATCGAGTACGCGAGTATCGGTTGGCGATGCGCAGGAGATCCGCCTGCCGGCCAGAACGCCCAATTCAAGACGCAGGCTTTTCGGGGCCATCGCCGAACGCTGGAAAGCCAGCGGCGACGCACCCCTTGGAGTTGAGGCCGTCGAGGAAGTGGAACCGGAACCGTTCCGCGAAATCGTAAAGCGCCACTCGGAGAATTCAAAGCGGACAGATCTGCTGCGGGTGCTGGATGCGCTGCCCGGCCTGAAGGTGACTCCGAAAGAAATCTCGACGGCGGGCATTCCCCTCGCGCAACTGGAGGTCGACCAGCGTTGCGTCGGTTGCAATGTCTGCGAAACCCTGTGTCCCACCGGCGCGCTCACGCATCGCGAGGAAGGCGGCAACTACGCGCTGGATTTCGATGCCGCACAGTGCACCGGCTGTCGGGTATGCGAACTGGCCTGCTATCACCAGGCCCTGCATGTCCGGGAGACGGTCGACCTTTCGCTGTTGTTCCAACGTAGTCGCATCACGCTCATATCGGCCAGGTTGGCGAAGTGCCAAGGCTGCGGCGAACGCATTCTGGGGGCTGCATCGAACTTTTGCCCGGCGTGCCAGGTCAGCGGCGACCGCCGCGATTCCGTGGCGCGGCTTTTTTTCAGTGGAGGAAACTAGAGTGATCAATTCCGGCGAAATGCAAATCGTTGCCAGCGGTCGGGCGAAGACTTACGCCTTGCTGGCGGCACTGTTTTCGGCGCCGCCATCGGAGGAGTTGGCTGTCATGATCCGCAAAGGCGGACTGGCGCCGGAAGGCAACGTTCCGTTGAAGCAGGCGGTCGAGGCCCTGACCAAAGCCTTCCGGCTGCTGGAATCCGCCGGGCCTTCCGCCGCCGATGTCATCGCCGAACATACGAGGTTGTTTACCCTGCCTTCCGGCGTTGTTCCGCACGAGTCCTACTACGCGGACAAGAACCAGCGCGTCGGCGGTCATGTGACGGCCGCGGTCAAGCTCTACTACGACAACGCTGCAGCCCAGTTGACCGGTGCCTGCCTGGAACTTCCGGACCACATCGGCGTGGAACTGGAATTCATGCAGTTCCTGTGTGACATCGAAAAGCAATTCTGGAATGGGCCCGACGGCGATGGACTGCTACGGTGCCTGGAGTTCCAGAACGGCTTTCTCTCCGAGCATCTGCTGTGCTGGCATCGTGAACTGTGCGAGAAGATTCTCAATGAGACCGGTCTCGAAATCTATCGGGCACTGGCCACCCTCACCCTCGAATTCCTGGAGGCCGAGCGCCTGTTCGTGCCGGTGTTGGCTCAGGGAATTCATTCCGAATGGAGGACACCATGCGCATCCGAATCCTGACTTCCTCTCTCCTGGCGCTGGCCGCGACGGCGACGTTTGCGTCGCAGCCGCTGGAACCCCAGACGCCGATCGACTGGCCGCCGAAGGCCGTGCCCAAGCAGGCAACCGGCAAGGTGCCGGATTTCAAGGCCAAGAACATTCTTTGCCTCGACTGTCACAAGGAAATCCTGACGGTCAAGACGGCGCGCAAGAACATTCCCAATCTGCACCAGCTGCACCTCGCGTCGAAGAAGATTGCCTACGAGGGCAAGAATCGCGATTGCCTGACTTGCCACCAGATGGTCACGCCTTCGGAGACCAAGGCCAAGAAGAAAGAGGGTTGGTTCGTCAAAGGCGACGTATATCACCCCAACGTCATGCTGAATCCGGCGGGCGTCTGGAAGAAGATGGTAGTGCGCGGCGGCGAGGGAACGCAATACGTTCCGGTCAGCGCCATGCAGCAGGCCGACCCTCATATCTTCAAGCCAACCCTGAAGGATCTGGTCTGCGTCGAATGCCACGGCCCGGACAGCAAGATCAAGACTTTCTACGGGGCGCCGCAGGCGGCGAAATAGCCACCGTGAAAGCGACAGCGGATCGGGCTGGATCATGAAGCACGGAAGTTTGAAGCGCGGCGCTTCCGCCTGTGCCCTGATTGCAGGATGCTCCGTTCTGAGTGGCGGAGTGGCCGGGCAGGTACAGGCTGCTGCGACGGGGAAGAAGCCCGCCGTCAAGCAACAGACCACGGAAGGCGAAGTCCTGCGGCGCTTGCAGGAACTGGAAGCCCAGGTCAGCCAGTTTCGCGAAGAAACGCAAAGGCTGCGGGCGGAGTTGGCACAGAAGCAGGGAGCCGTTCCGGTAGCAGCGAAAGTCGGCGCTGGTGGTACGGCGACAAAGCCCGTTGCGGGCAAAACAGCCGCACCCGGTGGCGACTGGGACGAACCTGAGGTGGACAAGAAGGCGGAAGGGCGTGACGACGAGGCGCGCCGTCGCCTGCTGGTTCTGGAAACTCAGGCCCGGAAGTCCTCGGCCGAGATCGCCAAGCGGGAGGAATCACAAAAAGACAAGGTGCAGTTCGACTTCTCCGGAAAGTACAAGGTGCAAGTCAATTCGCGGAACAACTTCAATCTGGGGAATTCGCTCCAGCAGTGGAAATACGACAACACCAGCTTTGTCGACCACCGCTTCTCGCTGCAGATCGACGCCACATATGAAGCGCTTCTGACGCGGCTGGTGCTCGACAAGGGCAACTTTGTCAGCGACTGGAAGGAGGACAGCGAAGGCACCATGGAGCGCTGGGGCCAGTTCCGGACCCCCAGTTCCCCGCTGGTGCGCGAATTGTTCGTCCAATACACCAGTCCGGAGTTCATGGCCCGGGTCGGACGACAAAACTGGGATGTCGGGCAAAGAATCACCCTCGAAGGTCCGATGGACGGCATCCGCTTCCAGTATCCGCTCGGGCAGCTTCCATGGGGACAGACCACAGTATCGGCAGGCTACATGGCGGTCCCCGGCGGCTATTCCAGCTATGCCACCTTCAATGCCACGGGCGGACGGCTGGGGGGCACTCGCCAGGAGATATTCGGCGCCTCCAACAGTCTTGACGCCTTGTACGCCGATCTCGATATCCGGGCCTCGCGTTCGCTGCGGGTCAAGCCCTATCTGATCAAGGTGATCGATCGCGGCAATGCCGGCGACCCCGACATGAATCTGGACAAGGACTTCAACGCAGCCACCCTGCCGCGCGATGGCAGCTTCCAGCCCTTATGGACCGGTGTTACGGCCTCGGCGGAATTTGGGGCGTGGAAGCTCGATGCCGAAGCAGTCTCGCTCACCGGCGATTACGTAGCCGGACGCAAGCTGAGTGCGAATGCGCTGCTGCTCAAAGCCATGCGCGACTTCGGCAAAGTCGGATCCCTGACGAATCTCTCTGCAGGATTCCAGTTCGGTCGCGGCTCAGGCAATGAAGCGAACGATCCGAACACCGGCACGATGCACAACTTCAATGCGCTCTTCATGTGCCCGGAGCGCAACAAGTTCGGCAACATTTTCAGCGAGGACATCCGCGCCGGCTACTACGTCTGGGACAGCAATCTGTCCAATGTCACCTACGTTCGTCTGGACACCACCCTGGAGCCGCGCCCAGGCCTGAAAGTGACGCCGTCACTGACGCGGATATGGACGACCAACGAGGTCTTCAAAGGGCGCGGACCGGTGAACGACTGGAGCCAGGGGACGGCGACATCGCTCGACAAGACGAGAGACGTCGGCTGGGAGCTCGACCTCAATGTCGGATTCCCGATCTACAAACACGTGGATGGTTTCATTGCCCTCGGCTACTTCAAGCCGGGTGCGGTCTACGCCCTTCCGGACGGCAGCAAGCCGAAGGCCGCGCACGAAATCGTTTTCCGCACGGAGATCAAGTTCTAGCCATGAAAGTCAATGCGCCCAAAAGTTTGCTGATTGCCGGGTGCCTCGCGGGCGGTTTTGGTCCGCTGGTGGCATTGGCGGAGGAGAGTCCTTCGGTCGCGATAGTCGCAGAGAGTCTTTGCACCCCCAGGCCAGTGAAGATTGTTGCCTTGTACGCCAATGCCACCGGCCTCACGCCACCCCTGAGCTACCAATGGAGTTTGGGCAATGGCAAGGAATGGAATGGGTCGGAAGTGCCGGAGCAGGAATATGAGGTCGGCCGCTATGACGTGCTGTTGGCGGTAAAGGATGGTGCCGGGCGGGTGAAGAAAGCCAGCGTGGCGATTGAAGCGGAATCCCATGGCTGCGGCGTCATGAAGTAGCAGCAGCCAACCCCAGACAGAGGACAGAGGGAAGCAATGATGAAATTTCTAGCGATTGCAGTATTCGTGTTGTGGAGCGTTGTCGCCTCGGCGGAGGATGCGTCCATCGTGCGCCTCTCCCAAAGCGACGGCAGCGTCGAGATTCGCAAGAGTGGCGCCAAGGACTGGAAGCCGGCCAAGGAGGGCGACACGCTGGAGCGTGGTGACCGGATCGCGACCCGTGACAAGTCGGCTGCGCTTCTGTCATGGACCAACGGCAGCATGGCGAAACTCTATCCGAACACCGAGATCGAGTTGGCCGGAGTCTCGTTCGATCTCGAAAAGAAGCTGGAACAGACCATTCTCGACATGGTCAGGGGGCGCATGTTCGTCAAAGCGCAGGTGCCCGAGCATCTGTTTGCCGATTACCGGGTACGCATGGGTGGGCTGGCCATGCGCGCGCAGGGTGCGGAATTTGCCCTGACCTTCGACCCGGAAAAACAGACCACCATGGCATGGTCGATTCTTGGCCGGGTGGTGGCGGATAGCGGCACCCAGATCCTGCGTATCGACGAAGGCTCGCAGGCCACACTTCAGGCAGGAGTGATACCGGGCGGCACTGCGGTGATGGACGACAAGATCAAACAGTCGCTGACCAAGGTGTCCAGGGAGCTCGGTGGCAGCCTGCTGATCGACGAAGTCGGCGCCGCGGCAGGCGGCAAGTTCTCGCTGAAGATCGGTGGCGTCATCAGTCGTCGCGGCAATGCGCCCTACAAGGTGAACATGAAAGCCCTGCCCAAGGGCGGCAGCGGCAAGCTCAAATCTGTCTCGTGGGAATTCGGTGACGGCGAATCGGCAACGACGAAGGAGGTGGAGCACACCTTCACGCAGGGTCTGTATGTAGTGATCCTGCGGGCTGAGGATGACAACGGCGAGAAGGCAACGGCCCAGACGGCAATCTCGGTGGAAGCGGACTGCGGCTGCTGACCATCGGCAGCCATCGGATCATCTTTGTAACGGAGGAAGAGAAAATGAAGCGATTCCTGCAACAACTTCTGGGTGCCGCGGCCCTGTTCTGTCTGGCCCAAGCGGCGGTCGCCGCGCCGAGCTATGTCGGTGTCAAGGTTTGCACCAAATGCCACGACGTCCATGGCGAGTCCTGGGTTGGCACGTCGCACGCCAAGGCCTTCGAATCCCTGAAAGCCAACACCAAGGCCGAGGAGAAGAAGAAAGCCAAGCTCGATCCGGCCAAGGATTACACCAAGGACAAGGATTGTGTCGGTTGCCACAGCACGGGCTTCGGCAAGCCTGGCGGCTATGCCCTGGGCAAGGATCCGGGTGGCCCGGAACGACTGGGATCGGTGGGCTGCGAAGCCTGTCATGGTCCGGGCTCGGACTATCGCGAAGAACATGGCACGGCGGAAAAGAAGTTGTTGCGGTCGCAGCAGAGCACTCCGCGCAAGCTCATCGCAGGCAAGGGCCAGAACTTCGATTATGAAAAGGCCTGCGCTGCCTGCCATCTGAATTTCCAGGGTTCGCCGCTCAAGGGAGCCAAGGCGCCGTTCACTCCCTTTACGCCCGCCGTCGATGCCAAGTACAAGTTCGAGTACGACAAGGCGGTACGCACCAAGGCCTTGCACGAACACTACAAGCTGAAAGGCTCCTTCGAGGGCGAACCAGTGCCCAAGGTACGCGCTGACTTCCAGAAGACTGCCAAGGACATTCCGGAATGAGTGATTCGAAGCCACCGGGCGCGCTGGCGCGCGCCTGGGCCGTCCTCCGGCGTCCCAGCGCCAGGTATTCCCTGGTGTCGGTGGTTATGGTCGGTTTTCTGTCCGGGATCTTCTTCTGGGGTGGCTTCAATACCGGCATGGAGGCGACCAATACCCTGGAGTTCTGCATCTCCTGCCACGAGATGCAGGACACGGTCTATCAGGAATACAAGAAGACCGTGCACTACTCGAACCGCAGTGGTGTGCGCGCCATTTGCTCCGACTGCCATGTGCCGAAGGACTGGGTGCACAAGATGGCGCGCAAGATACAGGCTTCCGGCGAGATCTACGGCAAGCTCATGGGCACTATCGACACGCCCGAGAAGTTCGAGGCCAAGCGCCTGGAGCTGGCGCAACACGAATGGGACCGTATGAAGGCCAGCGACTCGCGCGAATGCCGTAACTGCCACACCTTCGACGGGATGGCGAAAGAAGCCCAGACGCCGACGGCTTGGCGCGGGCACAAGGGTGCCAAGGCGAAGAACGAGACCTGCATTGACTGCCACAAAGGCATCGCGCACAAGGACCCATCCGGAGCCAAGAAAGTGCAGGAATAACCATGCTGCTCGATGGCTTCGGTCGCCGCGTCGATTACCTCCGGCTTTCGGTTACGGATCGCTGCGATCTGCGCTGTTCGTACTGCATGCCGCAGGGATTCAAGGGCTACGAGGAACCCGCGCACTGGCTGAGCTTCGACGAAATCGAGCGGCTGCTGGGGGTGTTTGCGCGCCTTGGGCTCCGGCGCGTCCGCCTCACGGGCGGCGAACCCCTGCTGCGCAGGAATCTGCCCGATCTGGCGCGACGTCTGGCGGCATTGCCGGGCATCGACGATCTTTCCCTGTCCACCAATGGCACGCAACTGGCGAAGCATGCGGCGCACCTGCGCAAGGCGGGGATCACTCGGCTGAATGTCAGCCTGGACTCCCTGGAGCGCGAGCGGTTTCAGTCGATCTGCCGAAGGGACGCGCTGCCGCAGGTCATCGACGGATTGGAAGTCGCGCGCAGCGAAGGTTTTCGCTCCATCAAGATCAACATGGTGGCGCTGGCCGGCACGACGGATGCGGAAATCGATGCCATGGTCGCCTATTGCATGGAGCGTCGCTTTGTCTTGCGCCTGATCGAAACCATGCCGATGGGCGAGACCGGCCGCAGCGCCGGATTTCTCGATCTGCGTCCGGTGCGCGAACGCCTGCGGGAGCGTTTCGGCCTGATCGACGGCGTGGTGCCGGGCGGCGGGCCAGCGCGCTACCTGGTCGCGCCCGACGGCAGCTTCCAGATCGGTTTCATCACGCCGATTTCCCAGCATTTTTGCGAGACCTGCAACCGGGTCCGCCTGGGTGTCGATGGCACGCTGCATCTCTGCCTGGGCCAGAACGACTCGGTGGATTTCCGCACGCCCCTGCGTTCAGGTTGCACCGATGCCGGTCTGGAAGAAATGCTGCGGGCAGCGTTGCACGCAAAACCTTGGCGTCACGAGTTTCGTGAGCGGCCGCAGCAGATCATTCGTGCGATGTCTGCTACCGGTGGATGAAGAAGGTCGACAGTCAAGCTATGCAGAAAGATATAGAGAATCCGTACAAATGGACGCTTGCTTTGACCCTGATCAAAGTGCACGCATCTGAGTGGCGTAGCCTCGATCACAATGAATTTGACATGCATTCCCGGATAACCGTTTCAAACCTTGAGGAAGAGCGATGAACACTCCGAACGATGGCAACAACCGCCGCAGATTCCTGCAAATCTCCGGCGCGGCACTGGCCAACATGGCCGTGCCCTCCAGCGTGTGGGCATTCCAGAAAATTCTGCCCATCGACGATCCCCTAAAGAGCTACCCCTACCGCGGTTGGGAAGACCTGTATCGCAAGGAATGGACGTGGGATTCGGTCGGGTTCACCACCCACTCCAATGGCTGCGTCGGCGGGTGTGCATGGAAGGTATTCGTCAAGAACGGCATCCCGATGCGCGACGAGCAGGTCAGCGAATACCCGCAACTGCCGGGCATTCCCGACATGAACCCACGCGGCTGCCAGAAAGGCGCCGTGTATTGCTCCTGGGTAAAGCAGCCCGATTTCCTCAAGTATCCACTGAAGCGCGTCGGCGCCCGCGGCGAGCGCAAGTGGAAGCGAATTTCCTGGGACGAAGCGCTGACCGAGATTGCCGACAAGATCATCGACACCACGCTCAAGCGCGGCCCCGGCAACGTCTGTATCCCCAAGAGGCCTTTCGCGGTCATCAGCAACACCGGCTACACTCGACTGGCGAATTTGCTGGGCGCCATCAAGCCCGATGTCTCCTCCATGACCGGCGACCTCTACCCCGGCATTCAGACGGTACGCATGCCGGCGCGGACGGTGTCAACCTTCGACGACTGGTTCACGTCCGACCTCATCCTGATGTGGCACAAGAACCCCATCGTGACTCGGATTCCCGATGCGCACTTCCTGATGGAAGCGCGCTACAACGGCGCGCGTCTGGTGAATATTTCGTCGGACTACAACCCGTCTTCGGTGCACTCCGACCTGTTCGTGCCGGTGAAGATGGGCACGGACTCCTATCTTGCCGCGGCAATCGTGAACCAGTTGATAGCCGGCAAGCACTACAAGGTCGACTATCTCAAGGAGCAGACCGATTTGCCTTTCCTGGTGCGTGCCGACAACGGAAAATTCCTGCGCGAGAAGGATTTCAAACCGGACGGCAGCGTAGAAATATTCTATGTATGGGACACGAAGACCGGCAAGGCTGTACCCGCGCCCGGCAGCATGGGCAGCAAGGACAAGACCCTGAAATTCGGTGCCGTCGATCCGGCCCTTGAAGGTACTTTCGACGCGGAGGGGATCAAGGTCACTACGGTTTTCGAGCGCCTCAAGGCCGAGATTGCCCCCTACACGCCCGAGGCCGCCCAGGCCGAGACCGGAGTGCATCCTTCCGTGGTGCGCAAGCTGGTCGGCTGGATTGCGGAGTGCAAGGCCCTGCGCATCCTCGACGGTTACAACAACCAGAAGCACATGGACGGCTTCCAGTGCGGGCGCCTGAAAATCCTGATCCTGACCCTGATCGGCCATCATGGCACGACAGGTTCCATCGATACCACCTACGAGGGTTGGCGCCTGGAAGGGAACACGGAACTCGGTGCCGTGAAAGGCAGGCCCGGCCGCAGCGTCTCCATGGTGCTGGCACAGTGGGTATGGGGCGAGCAGTACCGGCGCACCAAGGCCTACTACGACGATGCCCAGTTGAAGGAACAGGTCGGCTTCGGTGTCGATGACATGGAGGCCTTGCGCATCGAGTCCGAGGCCAAGGGCTGGATGCCCAAGTGGCAATCGATCAAGGACCCGGTGGTCTACATCAACGCCGGCATCAACATCTTCGCCACCTCGAACGGCTACCAGCATCTGGCGGAGAATTTCCTCAAGCGCTGCGAACTGCTGGTGGTGGTGGACTTCCGTCTCAACTCCGGCGCCATGTACGCCGACATCGTGCTGCCTGCCGCGCCCGAGCAGCAGAAGCTGGATATCCGCGAGACCTCGGTAACGCGCTTCATCCATGCCTTCGGACAGCCGATCAAACCGATGTACGAGCGCAAGACCGACTGGCAGATCAACGTGGCCCTGGCCCAGAAAATCCAGGAGCGGGCCAAGGCGCGCGGCATTTCCAAGGTGGAAGATCCGGAGATCAAAAGCTGGATTGACTTCGACAAGGTCTATGACGAGTTCACCATGGACGGCAAAGTCGTCACCGACGAACAGGCGCTGCGCTTCGTCATGGAGCGCTCCAAGGCATTGGGGCCGGGCACCTATGAAGAAGCGATGAAGACCGGCTTCGTTGCAGTCGGCGCCTCGGCCGGAAAGACCGGCCCGGTACCCAAGGACAAGCCCTACCGTCCATTCACGACGAATGTGACCGACAAGAAGCCCTACGGCACGCTCACCGGGCGCTTGCAGTTCTATGTGGACCACGAGTGGTTCCAGCGTTTCGGCGCGACGCTGCCGAAACCGCAGATGAAGGGCGGTGGCCACCTCGGGCCGAAGCGCTATCCCTTCAAGGCCAACTCGCCGCATACCCGCTGGGGCATCCACTCCTGGTGCCGCAACGAGACATGGCTGCTGCGCCATCAACGCGGCGAGCCAGACGTTTGCCTCAGCCCGAGGGCGCTGGCCAAGAAAGGCATCAAGGACGGCGATCTGGTGCGGGTGTTCAACTCGCAGGGCGAGTTCTTCGCCACGGCGAAAGCCTGGCCGGCGCTGCCCGATGACCAGGTCTTCTCCGAGCACGGCTGGGAGCAGTACCTGTACAAGAACATGACCCACTACAACATGATCGGCGCCGAGCTGATCAACCCGCTGGAACTGGTGGGAGGCTACGGTCACATCAAGTATGCATCCGGCGGTTTCAACCCGAACCGCATCTTCTACGAAACGACGGTCGACGTCGAGAAAGCCTGAGGAGCCGATCATGAGACAGTTGGCCTACGTATTCGATCTGAACAAGTGCATCGGCTGCCACACCTGCACCATGGCCTGCAAGCAGTTGTGGACCAATCGCGACGGACGCGAGTACATGTACTGGAACAACGTGGAAACGCGCCCCGGCAAGGGCTACCCGAAGAACTGGGAGCAGAAGGGCGGCGGCTTCAAGGGCGGGGTGCTGCAAACCGACGGCAAGATTCCGCCGAAGGGGGACTACGGCGGCCTCTGGGAGTACAACCTTCAGGAAGTGCTGCTGGAAGGCAAGGGCAACCAGGTGGTCCCGCACGAGAAGCCTACCTGGGGCCCGAACTGGGACGAGGACGAAGGCAAGGGCGTTTTTCCCAACAACCATTACTTCTACATGCCGCGCATCTGCAACCATTGCTCCAACCCGGCCTGCCTCGCCGCCTGTCCGAACAAGGCGATCTACAAGCGACCGGAAGACGGCCTCGTCGTCATCGACCAGGAGCGCTGCCGCGGTTACCGCTACTGCGTCAAGGCCTGCCCCTACGGCAAGGTGTATTTCAATCTGCAAACCCAGAAGTCGGAGAAATGCATCGGCTGCTACCCGCGGGTCGAGAAAGGCGTTCCGCCGGCCTGCGTCGCGCAATGCGTGGGCAAGATTCGCTTCGTCGGCTACCGCGACGACAAGGATGGACCGATCTACAAGCTGGTCGAGCAGTGGAAAGTCGCGCTGCCCTTGCACGCGGAATATGGCACGGAGCCCAACGTTTTTTACGTGCCGCCGATGAACACCACGCCGCTGGTTTTCGAGGAAGACGGCCGCTTGGGCGACAAGCCGCGCATTCCGCTTGCCGATCTCGAAGCCCTGTTCGGCCCGGGCGTCAAACCGGCGCTGGAAACTCTCGGGCGCGAGATGCAGAAGCGCCGCGAGGCAAAGGCCTCCGAGCTGACGGAGATTCTGATCGGCTACACCAACAAGGACAGGTACCGGCTATGAGCGAGCCTACCGTGGATGCAGGCACTCTGGCAGGCGCCTATCTGGCGCTGGCGCAGCTTTTCTCCTACCCGAACCCCGAGGCCTGGAAACGCCTCACGGAGAACGGGCTGGTCGATCCGGAAATCAGCGCGGCGGACCTGGAAGCGGAATACCTGGCCGCCTTCGAGGTGGGTCGCGAAAAATCCCCTGTTCCCTTGTTCGAGGGCATGCATCGTGGCGATCTCGGGCGCGACGGGATACTGGAAGACTTGCTGCGCTTTTACGAGTTCTTCGACGTGAAGCTTTCCGAGACCGACCGCGAGTATCCCGATCACCTTGTGACCGAGTTGGAATTCGTGGCGTGGCTCTGCATGCAGGAGCACGCGGCCGAACAGAAGGGTGGAGACGCGTTGCCCTACCGGCGGGCGGCGAGGGATTTCCTCGACAGACACCTTGGTGCATGGCTGCCCAACTTTCGCAAGCGGCTGGAAGCGACAGAAACCGCTTACGCGCAGTATGGGACGACGCTTGCCGAACTGGTGGAAACCCACCGCGGCCGGCTTGGCAACGAATTGCAGGAATCGGGAGATACACCATGAACACAAGCAATCTGATGAAGCAACTGGTGGTGCTTGGCGTGGCGGCGACAGCAGGCAGTCTGGCGATTTCCGCCACGGTCGCGCCGGGGGCTCCGATAGCACAGCGCACGATTCGCGTTTTGTCCGCGGCCAGCACGGATGCGGCATCGCCGGAGGCGGCCGTCTGGGCCAAGGCACCGGCCACGCAAGTGGCGCTCCAGCCCGCGTTCCCCGGACACGGCTCCATCGTCGGCACGCCCGTCACGGAAAAACTTACTGCCCAGGCAGTGCGCGCGGGTGGGCAACTGTTCGTGAAACTGGCCTGGATCGATCGCACCGCCAACACCGCCATCAAGGACACGACGGCTTTTGCGGATGGGGCGGCCCTGCAGTTTCCGGTCAACGGCAAGGCGTCCACCACGCCCTTCATGGGTGATCCGAAGAGCCCGGTGAATGTCTGGCAGTGGCGCGCCGACGGCCGCACGGAGAATCTCGTGGCGTACGGTTTCGGTACTGCCACGCGGGCGCCCTCCGAAGGCCTGAAGAGCGCGGCGGCACGCACCGATAGCGGCTGGGCGGTGGTCCTCACACGCTCCTTGAAGGTCAAGCCTGACGAGGGCGCCAGCCTGCTGGGCAAGAGCACCATGCCGATAGCTTTCGCTGTCTGGGACGGTGCGAATCAGGAGCGTGACGGCCTGAAGGCGGTGACGCTGGAGTGGTGGCAACTGCGGTTCTGATTTATTCCGCTGCTGCAATTCGGCCTCGGCGGATTTCGCGCTGTGGAAACTCGACGCCGAAGCCGTGCTGGTCACCGGCGATTGCGTGTCCGGATGCACTGCTGAAAAATTGACAACGGCCTGCCTGTACGCGTTATGAGCCCAGCCGTTCCTTCTGAGCCACAAGCTTTGCCAGCGTGGCCTGGAAGCCGGCCAGACGTGCACGTTCTTGCGTCACCACCGCAGCGGGGGCGCGGGCGACGAAGCTTTCGCTGGAGAGCTTCGTTTCGGCCTTGGCGATCTCACCCCCGATGCGCAGGATCTCCTTGCCCATTCGCTCCCTTTCGGCCGCCACGTCGATCTCGATCTTCAGCATCAGCCGGAACTCGCCGACGATTTGCACCGGTGCCTCTGAATCGGGCAGCGTTTCTGCTGTCGTGACTTCGGAAAGCTTGGCCAGCGCCGCAAGGTAGGGCGCATAGGCGCCGAGAATCGCCGTATCGCCAGCGCCGACTAATGGCACGCGCTGGGCGGGGGAGATGTTCATCTCGCCGCGCAGGCTGCGGCAGGCGTTGATCATGTTCTTGAGCCGCGCCACCCAGGCTTCGGCCGCGGCGTCGCAACGCGACAGGTCGGCTTTCGGATACGGCTGCAGCATCAGTGAGCGCGTGTCATCGGCGGCATCGGCGCGACCGGCGAGTGGCGCCACGGTCTGCCAGAGTTCTTCGGTGATGAAGGGGATCAGCGGATGGGCGAGGCGCAGCACCGTTTCCAGCACGCGCACCAGCGTACGCCGCGTGGCCCTCTGTTGCGCTTGCGTGCCCGTTTGCACCTGCACCTTGGCCAGTTCCAGATACCAATCGCAATACTCGTCCCAGACAAACTCGTAGATCGCTCGCGACAAAAGGTCGAAGCGGTAGTCGGCGAAATGCTGCGCGACTTCCTGCTCGACCTTCTGCAGGCGGCTGACGATCCAGCGGTCGGCCGGCGAGAAATCGAGATACGTGCCGTTGCAGGCATCGGACCCGTGCTGGGCCAGGCCGCAGTCCCGCCCTTCGCAGTTCATCAGGACGAAGCGCGAGGCGTTCCACAGCTTGTTGCAGAAGTTCCGATAGCCCTCGCAGCGCTGCATGTCGAACTTGATGTCGCGCCCCGGCGAGGCCAGCGAGAGGAAGGTGAAGCGCAACGCGTCGGTGCCGAAGCCGGGAATGCCGTTCGGATACTCCTTGCGCGTGCGCTTCTCGATCTTGGCCGCGTCCCTTGGGTTCATCAGGCCCGTGGTGCGCTTCTGCACCAGATCGTCGAGCGTGATGCCGTCGATCAGGTCGATCGGGTCGAGCACGTTGCCCTTGGATTTGGACATCTTCTGGCCTTCGGCGTCGCGGATCAGGCCATGGACGTAGACGTCCCTGAACGGAATCTTGCCGGTGATGTGCTTGGTCATCATCACCATGCGCGCGACCCAGAAGAAGATGATGTCGAAGCCGGTGACCAGCACGGTCGAGGGCAGATAGAGATCCAGCGCGGGATTGCTCTTGGCCGGCCACTCCGGGGTCCAGTCGAGCGTCGAGAAGGGCCACAGCGCCGACGAATACCATGTGTCGAGCACGTCCGGATCGCGTTCGAGACCACCCGTGTAGCCGTCGCGCTTCGCCTGGGCGTAGGCCTCGGCTTCGTCGTGGGCGACGTAGAAGCGGCCGTCGTCCGAATACCACGCGGGGATCTGGTGGCCCCACCACAGCTGGCGCGAAATGCACCAGTCCTGGATGTTGTTGAGCCACTGGTTGTAGGTATTGACCCAGTTCTCGGGGACGAAGCGGATCTCGCCCGAGGCGACGCATTCCAGCGCCTTGCCCGCGATGCTGCTGCCGTCGGCGCCCGGCTTGGTCATGGCGACGAACCACTGGTCGGTCAGCATCGGTTCGATGATGACGCCGGTGCGGTCGCCGCGCGGCACCACCAGCTTGTGCGGCTTGACGCTGTCCAGCAGGCCGGCCGCCTCGAGATCCGCAACGACCGCCTTGCGCGCCTCGAAGCGGTCCATGCCGCGGTACTTCCCGGGGCCGTGTTCATTGATGCGCGCATCGAGGGTCAGGATCGAGATCGGCGCCAGGCCGTGGCGATGGCCGACCTGCCAGTCGTTGAAGTCGTGCGCCGGCGTCACCTTGACGCAGCCGGTGCCGAATTCCTTGTCCACGTAGCTGTCGGCGATGACGGGAATCTCGCGGTCGCACAGCGGCAGGACGACGTGCTTGCCGACCAGATGGGCATAGCGTTCGTCCTCGGGATGCACCATCACGGCGACGTCGCCGAGCATGGTTTCGGGTCGGGTCGTGGCAACCGTCAGCGAGCCCGCATCTTTCCCATTTGCATCGGCCAGCGGATAGCGGATGTGCCACAAGAAGCCATCTTCCTCCTCGTTCACCACCTCGAGGTCGGACACGGCCGTGAGCAGTTTCGGATCCCAATTCACCAGGCGTTTGCCGCGGTAGATCAGGCCTTCCTTGTGCAGGCGGACGAAGGTCTCGGTGACGATCTTCGACAGCCCGCCGTCCATGGTGAAGCGCTCGCGCGACCAGTCGGGCGAGGTGCCGAGGCGGCGCATCTGGCGCGTGATGGTGTCACCCGAGTATTTCTTCCATTCCCAGACCTTTTCCAGAAACTTCTCGCGACCGAGGTCGTGGCGCGAAATTCCCTGTGCGTCGAGCTGGCGTTCCACCACGATCTGCGTCGCGATGCCCGCATGGTCGGTACCCGGCTGCCACAGCGTATTGTCGCCGCGCATGCGGTGATAGCGCGTCAGCGAATCCATGATGGCCTGGTTGAAGCCGTGGCCCATGTGCAGCGTGCCGGTGACATTCGGCGGCGGCAGCAGGATGCAGAAACTGTCCTTGGCCGGGGTCTTGGCGGTGTCGAGCCCGGCGGCGAAATAGCCGCGCGACTCCCAGATCGGGTACCAGCGCCGTTCGATTTCGGCGGGTTCGAAGCTCTTGGCGAGTTCCATAGGTCTTGCAGGGGTCCAAAACGTTGAATTTTAGCGGAAGCAGGCGCTCCGGCTGGTGGAATTCTTCGGCTGCGAGCCTATTTCCGCTATCATTGCCGCCTCTCGAAGCAAGCCCCGCATGGTTCCCTTTCTCATTCAATGATCCGCAAACTGCTGCGCCGCGTATTCCGTCGCGGCGATGCCCCCTCATCCGGTGCTCCGGCCATGATTCCCGTGGCGCGCCATGGCATTCGCCGCGACCACGTTTCCCTGGGCGCGCGGCGCACCTGTGAGACCCTGCAGCAGGCGGGCCACAAGGCCTATATCGTGGGTGGCGCAGTGCGCGACCTGATCGCCGGGATCGATCCCAAGGACTACGACATCGCCACCGATGCCGAACCGGAGCAGGTGCGCGCCCTTTTCCGCCGCGCGCGCATCATCGGCCGCCGCTTCCAGATCGTGCATGTGATGCAGGGCGGCGAGACTCTCGAAGTGTCCACCTTCCGTGCCGCGCACGATGCCCAGACCGTCAAGGATGAGCATGGCCGCGTACTGCGCGACAACGTCTTCGGCTCGATTGCCGAAGATGCCGCACGCCGCGATTTCACGGTCAATGCGCTGTATTACGATCCGTCCTCAGAGACGGTGATCGACTATCACCACGGCGTGGCCGACCTGCAGCAGAAGACGCTGCGCATGATCGGCGAGCCGCGGCTGCGCTACCGCGAGGATCCGGTGCGCATGCTGCGTGCCGTGCGCCTGTCCGCCAAGCTGGGCCTGACGCTCGACCCGGCGGTCCGTGCGCCGATTCGCGAGATGGCCGAATTGATGGAAAACGTGCCGGCCGCGCGCGTATTCGACGAGATGCTGAAGCTGCTGTTTTCGGGGCACTCGGTCGAATGCGTCAAGCGTCTGCGCGACGATGGCCTGCATCACGGCCTGCTGCCGCTGCTGGACGTGATCCTGGAGCAGCCGCTGGGCGAGAAATTCGTCATGCTCGCACTGACCAGCACCGATGCGCGCGTCAAGGCCGGCAAATCGCTGTCGCCCGGCTATCTGTTCGCCACCCTGCTCTGGCACGAGGTGCTGGCGGCCTGGGAATCGCGCAAGGCGCGGGGCGAAGTATCCATTCCGGCCCTGTATGAGGCGATGGAGGACGTGCTCAACGTGCAGGGCGAAAAGCTCGCCATCACGCGCCGCGTCGTCGGCGACATAAAGGACATCTGGGCGCTGCAGCCGCGCTTCGAGAAGCGCGCAGGAAAGTCGCCCTACCGCCTGATCGAATTGCCGCGTTTCCGCGCCGGCTATGATTTCCTCGTCTTGCGCGCCGAGAGCGGCGAGATCGACAAGGAACTCGCGGATTGGTGGGATGAGTTCCAGGATGCCGATCATGAGGGCCGCGAGGCCATGCTGATACCCGATAGCGGCCCCAAGAAGCGTCGGCGCCGCGTCCGCGGCAAGAAGGCGGCGGGTGAGGGTGACATGGCAGGCAACTCGCCCAGCGAAGGCTGAAGTGGGCCCGCGTTGCTTCATCGCGCTGGGCGCCAATCTGGGGGATCCGGTGGCGACGGTGAAGGCGGCCATCCTTGCCCTGCGCGGGCTGCCGGGGACCGAATTCATCGCCGCTTCCTCGCTGTATCGCACGGCGCCGGTCGGTCTCAAGCATCAGCCCGATTTCATCAACGCCGTGGTGGAACTGGTCGCCGTGGTACCAGCGCCGACTTTGCTGGAATACCTGTTCGAGATCGAAGCGTGCTTCGGCCGCCAGCGCAGCGTAAAAAACGCACCGCGCACGCTGGATCTCGACCTGCTGCTCTACGGTGACGAGATCAGCAACGACCCGCAACTCACGCTGCCGCACCCGCGCCTGCATGAGCGCGCCTTCGTGCTGGCGCCGCTGGCCGAGATCGCGCCGCAGTTGATCATTCCCGGCCGCGGCGCGGTGGCCGAGCTGCTGTTGCGCTGCGCCGACCAGCAGATCGAGAAGCTGGTGCCGCAGGCAGCCTGACGGGCATGACTTTGAGATACGCCTCTCAACATGAAAGTCATGCCCGTTTTCCCTCTCCCCCGACCTCCGCTCCGCGCCCCACGGCCGGCTTTGCACAGCCGGCCGGCTCAGGCGGCGCGAAGCGTGGAGCGTCGAGAGTTGCTGACGCAACTTTCATATTGAACATGGCTTCGCTGCTGCAGATTCCGGTTGTTTGGCAGACCGCGTTGCTGCTTACGGCGTCGAACGTCTTCATGACCTTCGCCTGGTACGCCCATTTGAAGAATCTCAACGACCGGCCGTGGTGGATTGCCGCGCTGGCCTCGTGGGGCATTGCGCTGTTCGAGTATTTGCTGCAGGTGCCGGCCAACCGCATCGGTCACCATGAGATGTCGCTGGCGCAGCTCAAGATTCTGCAGGAAGTGATCACTCTCACCGTATTCGTTCCCTTTGCTGTCTATTACATGCAGCAGCCGTTGAAGCTTGATTACCTGTGGGCGGGTTTGTGTATCCTAGCGGCCGTTTACTTCATATTCCGCTCGCCATGACCTACCTCGCCAGCAACAAGCCGATCACTCTGCCGGAACTGGGCCGCATGAAGCGAGAAGGCGAAAAGATCGCCATGCTCACCTGCTACGACGCCAGCTTCGCCGCGCTGGAGGATCGCTGCGGCGTGGATGTGATCCTGGTCGGCGATTCGCTGGGCAACGTGATTCAGGGCCGGACCTCGACCCTGCCGGTGACCATGGAGCACATGGTCTATCACACCTCCTGCGTCGCCGCGCTGCCGCTGCGGCCAATGCTGGTAGCCGACCTGCCCTTCGGCGCCTATCACGAATCGCGCGAGCAGGCCATCCGCAACGCCGGCAAGCTGCTCGCTGTCGGGGCCGAGATGGTCAAGCTGGAAGGCGGCGAAGTCATGGCGGAGACCGTGCATTTCCTGGTCGAGCGCGGCGTGCCGGTCTGCGCCCACATCGGCCTGACGCCGCAATCGGTGCATGCGCTAGGCGGCTACCGCGTCCAGGGGCGCGACGAGGAAGGCGCGGTGCGCATGAAGCGCGAGGCAGTGGCGCTGGAACAGGCAGGCGCCGCGATGATGGTGTTGGAAATGGTTCCGGCGCAGCTCGCTGGTGAAATCACCCGGTTGCTCAAGGTCTGCGCCACCATCGGCATCGGCGCCGGATTGGCCTGCGACGGCCAGGTGCTGGTGCTGCACGACATGCTCGGCGTCTATCCGGGCAAGAAGGGCCGCTTCGTCAAGGACTTCATGGCCGAGGCGCAGAGCATCGACGGCGCCGTGCAGGCCTACGTCAAGGCCGTCAAGGACGGCTCCTATCCCGGTCCGGAGCACTGCTACTGATGCAGATCCACGAAGCGATTGCCGGCCTGCGCGCGGCGCGCGCCGGGGCCGGCCGGGTGGCGCTGGTGCCGACCATGGGCAACCTGCACGAGGGCCACATTGCGCTGATGACCCAGGCGCGTAGCCATGCCGACCAAGTCATTGCGACGATTTTCGTCAATCGTCTGCAGTTTCGTCCCGGCGAGGACTTCGAAAAGTACCCACGAACCTTCGCGGCCGATTGCGAAAAACTGGCGGCCGCCGGCGTCGAGCATCTTTTTGCGCCGGACGAAGCGCAAATGTATCCCCAGCCGCAGACCTACCACATTGAACCGCCGCCCGAGCAGGCGAATATCCTCGATGGCGAGTTCCGCCCCGGGCATTTTCGCGGCGTCGCCACGGTGGTGATGAAGCTGTTCCAGATCGCCCAACCCGATGTGGCGCTGTTCGGCAAGAAGGATTGTCAGCAATTGATGGTTATTCGCAACATGGCTCGCGAGTTCAATTTACCCATCGAAATCGTTGGCGGCGAGACGGTACGCGCTGCCGATGGCCTGGCTCTGTCCTCGCGGAATGGCTACCTGTCTGCCGCCGAAAGGGCGGAAGCGCCGCGCCTGTTCAGGGTATTAACTAAAGTTGTAGAGGCGGTGCGCGCCGGATCGCGGGATTTTCCCCGGCTGGAGCAGGGGGTAATGCTGGAATTGCAGGCCAGTGGCTGGGCTCCGGATTATGTTGCATTGCGTAAAAAACTTGATCTACAATTGCCATCCGCTCACGATTCCGGGTTGGTGGTGTTGGCGGCGGCGCGTTTGGGAAGCACGCGCCTCATCGACAATCTGGAAGTTTAGGTCACTGCGATGCGCTCATGCCGGCGGTGTGCCAGAAGCGAAACAGGCGGGAGCCTTGCCCATTTTGGGGTGAACTCCCGGTTTATTGCCGCCTTTGCATGAGAAAGGTCTGACAATGCAACGCATGATGCTGAAATCCAAACTCCACCGCGTTACGGTGACGCACGCCGAACTGCACTACGAAGGTTCCTGTGCCATTGATGAAGCACTGCTCGAAGCGGCCGACATCAAGGAATACCAGCAGATCGACATCTACAACGTGAACAATGGCGAGCGTTTCACGACCTATGCCATTCGCGCCGAGCGCGGCACCGGCACGATTTCCGTTAACGGCGCTGCGGCACGCAAGGCCGCCACCGGGGATCTGTTGATCATCGCCACCTACGCCATGATGAACGAGATCGAACTGCAGAAGTTCGAGCCCGATCTGGTGTATGTCGATGCCAGAAACCGCATCAGCCACCACAGCCGGCAGATTCCGGCGCAAGCGGTAGCCTGATCCCCCGTATCCGGCGATGCCCGAGCCCACCCTTGCGGTGGGCTTTTCTTTTATGTCCGCGGCGCCCTGCCGCGGACGGTATGGCCCAAGGCCCCGGCGCAGTGTATTCTTTCGGGCAGAACAAGAAGAACCACAGGAAGGAGGGGATGCATGGCCATGAAGATTCTGATCGCCGACGACGAGCCGAATATCGTCATTTCGCTCGAGTTCCTGCTCAAGCGCGAAGGTTACGAAGTGGTGGTCGCGCACAACGGTGCCGAGGCGCTCGAGCGGGTCCGCGCCGAGCGGCCCGATCTGGCGATTCTCGACGTCATGATGCCGCTGCGAAACGGTTTTGAAGTCTGTCAGGATCTGCGTCAGGATCCCGAATTCAAGAACTTGCGGATCATGATGCTGACCGCCAAGGGGCGCGATACCGAGGTTTCCAAGGGCCTCGCGCTCGGCGCCGACGTCTATATGACAAAGCCGTTTTCGACCAGGGAGCTGCTGGCCAAGGTCAAGACCCTGATCGACAGGGCATGAGCCGGCGGCTGAGCGCTGGTTGAGTCGATGCCGTCGTGAGCTCCCCGGCCAAGCTGATCGTTGCCGCTGTAGTCGCCTGCATCTACCTGCTGGTGGTCCTGCTGGCGGCGGGTGTCGTCCTCGGCTCGGGGCTTGAAGGCGAGGAGCAGGCGCTGTTTTCTGCCGTGCTCGAGCACCGTCTCGGTGCCGTGGTGATGATTGCTCTGGTCGCCTGCGTGTTCCTGTTTCTCATGCTGCGGGCGGCGCACGAGTTTCTGGTCCTGCTGCCGGCACGGGCGGCGGAAGAGGCGGGCGCGATGCTGGAAGAACCGGCGACCCGACTGACGCTGCGGGGCAGCGGCGAACTGCGGGCTCTCATCGTTGCGGTCAATCGCCTTGCCGAGCAGCGCCACGCGCGGGACGAGGATATCGAGGCGCGCATCCGCGCTGCCAACGCGGCGGCCGAGGCCGACCGCAACCGCTTCGCCGTGCTCATGTCGGAACTCGCGCAGGGCGTCATCGTCTGCAATCCGGACGGGCGCGTGCTGCTCTACAATCGCCGCGCCCGCGCGCTGTTCGCGGGCTCCGCGGGCCAGGGCATGGCGGCACTTGGCCTGGGCCGTTCGATCTACGGCGTGTTCGACCGTCACCTGATCGCCTATGCCCTCGAGAACATCGATGTCCGGCGGCGCAATCACCGACACTTCGTCACGGCGACCGAGTCGGGGCGCCTGCTGCGCGTTCTCGTGGCGCCGATACCGGAAGCGGGGGCAAAGGCCGTGGACGCTGCCGAGGCTGGTGCGGCGCACGGAATCTCGGGCTACATGACCATGATCGAGGACATGACCGAGACATTCGACAGCGAATCCACGCGCGACCAGATGTTGCAGGAACTCACCGAAAGCAGCCGGGGGCCGGTGGGAAATTTGCGGGCCGCCGCCGAGACGCTGCACGACTATGCCGACATGAGCGTGGAGGATCACCAGCGCTTCCTCGGCGTCGTCCGCGATGAGGCTGAAGGTCTCGCTGACCGCATTGAAGCGGCGGCGCGCAAGTATGCTGCCGTGCTCAAGGCGCGCTGGCCGCTGGAGGAAATGCTCGGCTCCGATCTGGTGACGGCCGCTCGTCAGCGCATCGCTGATCGCCATCCCGTACAGGTGAGCCTGGAGGACGTCGATCCCGAGGTATGGATCAAGGTCGATGGCTTCTCGCTGTTGCAGGCGATGACCTATCTCGCGGCGCGCCTGCACGATGAGTATCAGATCAGGGACCTGAAACTCCGTCTGACCCGGGATGGCGAGATGGCTCAGATCGACCTGATCTGGTCGGGCGTGTTCATGAGCACCGAGACGGTAATGACCTGGGAACTCGACCCGATGACCGTGGCGGGAGAATCGTCGCCGCTGACAGTGCGCGATGTCGTCGAGCGCAACGGCGCCGAGGTATGGTTTCAGCGCGACCACGCGGCATACCGCGCCTTCTTCCGCTTCCTGCTGCCGGCCATCAGCGGGCAGGTGGAGGCTGCCTCCAGCGCAATCGCGGCGATGGTCGACAGCCGTCCCGAGTTCTACGACTTCGACCTGTTCAAGGCCGAAGAGACTGGCTTGGCGCTCGACGACCGGCTCCTCGCGCAACTGAGCTACACCGTCTTCGATACCGAAACCACCGGTCTCGAACCCTCGGCAGGCGACGAGATCATCCAGATCGGCGCGGTGCGTATCGTCAATCGCCGCCTGCTCAGCCACGAAGCCTACGAACAACTTATCGATCCGCTGCGCAGCCTGCCGGCGCAATCGGTCAAGATCCACGGCATCACGGCAGAGATGCTGGACGGCCGGCCACCGATCGCGCAGGTGCTGCCGGTGTTCCGCGCCTTCGTCGCAGATACCGTGCTGGTGGCGCACAACGCCGCCTTCGACATGCGCTTTCTCGAATTGAAGGAAGCCAGCACCGGCATCCGCTTCGATCGTCCGGTGCTCGATACCTTCCTGTTGTCTGCCGTACTGTTTCCGAATCAGGAAACGCATCGCCTCGAGGCGATCGCCGAGCGGCTCGGGGTTTCAGTGCTCGGGCGCCATACAGCGGTCGGCGATGCCATCGTCACCGCCGAAGTCTTCCTCAAGATGTTGCCGCTGCTCGCCGACAAGGGCATCCGCACGCTGGGCCAGGCCCGCGAGGCCAGCGAGAAGACCTACCATGCCCGCATCCGCTACTGAGGACGCCAGCTTCGACGCGGTGTCGGTGAATCTCAACAGCGCCCTGCGCAGCCTGCCGCTGGCGCCGCCGGTGGTGGTCGGTCCGGCAACCTCGGTGCGCGAAGCCCTGCAGGCCATCGACGCTTGCGGCGCCGAAGTTGCCGTCATCGTCGATGCGGCGAGTTCGGTGCCGCTCGGCATCGTGACCTTGCGCGATGCGCTGCGCGCCATCATCAATGAGGATTGCGATCTGGCAGGGCCGGTGGCCGGCATCATGACGGGCGGCTTGGCCAGCCTGGCGGCCGAAGCCACGGTGCATCAGGCGACCGTGCTGATGTTCCGCCGCGGCATGCGCCACCTGATTCTGACCGGAGCCGACGGGCGCCTCTTCAACGTGATTTCCCAAGGCGATCTGTATGGCATGCAGGCGGCGGATTCGGCGAGCCTGGCCAACGCGATTCTGGCGACCAGGAGCGTCGCCGAGCTGGCGGCGCAGACGGCGGCCGTGCGCCGCTTCGCCGCGCGCCGCCTGGTCGAGGGCAGCGGAGCGCAGGCCTTGTGCGAATGGATTGCCGCGCTCAATGATCTGATCGCCCTGCAGGCGATCGACCTGGTGGAGGCCGGGTTCGAGCTCCCCTATGTGCCCTGGTGCTGGATCGTGTTCGGCTCCGAGGGGCGGCTGGAGCAGACGCTGGTCACCGATCAGGACAACGGCATCGTCTTCGCGGCGGCGTCGGCGGCGGAGGCGGCCGGCCTGCGGCAGCAATTCCTGCCCTTCGCCCAGGCCGTCAATGCGGCGCTCGACGCCTGCGGCTTTCGCCTGTGCCCCGGGGAAATCATGGCGGGCAACCCGACGTGGTGCCTTTCCCTCGACGAGTGGAAGCAGACCTTCCGCCGCTGGATCTCGGTGCCCGAGCCCAAGGCCCTGCTCAACGCCAGCATCTTTTTCGACTTCAGGCCGCTGTATGGCCGCGAAGAACTGGTGACCGAACTGCAGGGCTGGCTGCTGCAGCACATCCGGGGCAACACGGCCTTTGTGCGGGCGATGGCCGTCAATGCGCTGGAGCAGGAACCGCCGCTGGGCTGGTGGCGCGATTTCCGCTCCAATGACAATCGCAAGTATCCGCACACCCTCGATCTCAAGGGACAGGGGATACGACTGTTCGTCGATGCCGTGCGGATACTGGCCCTGGCTTACGGCGTGGAACACACCAACACCGTGGAGCGCCTGCGCGGCGTGCGCCCGGCGCTGGGCATGCCGGTCGAGGAGGCGGCAGCGATGGCGGCGGCCTTCTTTCAGATACAGCGGCTGCGCCTGCAGAATCAGGTATCGGGCGAATTTCCCGAGGCCGTCAACCGGCTGAATCCGGATCGCCTGCATAAACTCGACCGGCAAATCCTCAAGGAAGCCTTTCGTCAGGTGCGAACACTGCAGCAGCGGTTGCGGCTCGATTATCTGAATTAATCGGCCGCAAATCGCCGTGTCGCCAGCGCCGACTCTTGAGCTTAGGGAGCCAAGTTCGAGATTGGATTCGATACCGTTCTTTCGATCGCCAAAAGTCTTCGCGCGGCTACGATGATCGGCGTTGACGTTTATTGTCCAGGTCCCGGATAACCCGTGATCTCGCGTATCTCCCGATAGAGCGGTTGCAGGCGGCGGTACATGCGGCAATAGACCTTGCGATAGAGCTGCTCGTAGATCCGCACGTGCTGCGCTTCGGGTGCAAACACCTGACCGACACGCGTCATCTCGCGCACGGCCGTGGCGAAGTCGGGATGCAGGCCGAGTCCGACGGCCGCGATTATCGCGGCGCCGAGTCCGCTGGTTTCATGGAGATGGGGACGCTCGGCCGGCAGACTGAATATGTTGGCGGTGATCTGCATCGCGGCGTCGCTTTGCGAGCCGCCACCGGAGACGCGCACGCGCTCGATGCGCGTTCCGCCGCGCCGTTCGATGCGCTCCCTGCCTTCGCGCAGGGCATAGGCGAGGCCTTCGAGAATGGCGCGATAGAGATGGGCGCGGGTATGGACTTCGCCGAAGCCGATCACGGCCCCCTTGGCTTCCGGACCGGGGACCTTGATGCCGGGGTTCCAGAACGGTTGCAGCATCAATCCCATCGAGCCGGGCGGCACCGCATCAACCAGTTCATCGAACAGACTCTCCGGCGCGACGCCGCGGCTGCGCGCCTCCTGTTCTTCGTGCAGGCCGAACTGTTCGCGGAACCAGTTCACCATCCAGAAGCCGCGGGTGATCTGGACTTCCGTGTTGTAGTGGCCGGGCACCGCGGCCTGGTAGGGCGGAATGAAGCGGATCGCCTCAAGATAGCGCGGCGTGGTGGTATTGATGGTGGCGGCGGTGCCGTAGGAAAGGCAGGCGATCTCGGGCGTCAGGCAACCGGCGCCGATCACTTCACAGGCCTTGTCGGCGGCACCGGCGATTACCGGCAGGTCCTGCGGAATGCCGGTGTCGTGCGCGGCCCCAGCACTGACCAGGCCGAGCGGCGTACCAGCCGGCACCAGTTCCGGCAGCATTTCGCGCTTGATCGGCAGGCACTGCCATTTCCAGTCCCAGGCGGACGCCCAGCGGCCGCGCTTGTAGTCGAATGGAATGTAGCCGACCTGGCTGGCGACGGAATCGACGAAGCGGCCCGTGAAGCGATAGTTCAGGTAGCCGGAGAGCAGCAGGTACTTGTCGGTGCGCGCCCAGATCGCGGGTTGGTGCTGCGCGATCCAGTTGGCCTCCGCCTCGCGCGCGAAGTAGGCGATGGTGTCGCGCATGCCGATGGCGCGCAGCGCCAGTTCCCACCACCAGGCCAGCTTGGGCCGGGTGTCGGCGCGCCGCTGATCGAGCCAGATGATGGCCGGACGCAGCGGCTGGCCGTGGAGGTCGAGATTGATCGTTGTCGCGCGCTGGGTAGTGATGACGACGCCGCGAATCGAACTTTTTGGGACCCGGGTGTTGGCCCAGAGGTGCTGGCAGGCCTGGCACAGCGCGACCCAGAATTCTTCCGGGTCGTTCTCCACCCAGCCCGGTTGCGGCGACTGGTAGCTGGTGATGTCGACCTGCGCCTTGTCGACCAGATGGCCGTGCAGATCGAAGATCAGGGCGCGCACGCTCTGCGTGCCGTTGTCAATCGCGAGGAGGTAGTCGTTGCTCATGGCCGCCCTCGATACTACCGAAACCTGCCGATTTACCGAAATCTGCAGGTTTCGCCGTTACCTGCCCGCGTCCCACTAGGGGATACCGTCCCTTCGGGACATAAAGCGGAATCCCAGGTACGCAGAGCGCGCCAGCGCCGACTTCTGGCCTTACTTGCTTGCGACTACGATCTGTTCCTGTTCGCCCAGGCCCTCGACGCCGAGCCTGACCCGGTCGCCGAGCTTCAGGTAGATGCCACGCCCCATGCCGACGCCTTGCGGCGTGCCGGTACAAATCACGTCGCCGGGCAGCAGGGTCATGAAACCCGACACGTAGCTGACGATTTCGGCGCAGGAAAAGATCATGTCGGAGGTGCACGAGTCCTGCATGCGTTCGCCATTGACATCGAGCCACAGGCGCAACTGCTGTGGGTTGGCAACCTCGTCCCTGGTCACCAGCCACGGCCCGATGGGGCCGAAGCTGTCGCAGCCCTTGCCCTTGTCCCACTGGCCGCCGCGTTCGATCTGGAAGGCACGCTCCGAGACGTCGTGGAACACGCAGTAGCCGGCGACGTGATCGAGCGCCTTTGCCTTGGTGACGTAGCGGGTCTCGCGGCCGATGACGATGCCGAGTTCGGCTTCCCAGTCGAGCTTGGTGCTGCCGATGGGCATCAGGATCGGGTCGTTGGGGCCGGTAATGCAGGTGGTGGCCTTCATGAACATCACCGGCTCGGCCGGGATCGGCATCTTCGCCTCGAGCGCATGTGCGCGGTAGTTGAGCCCGATGCCGACAATCTTGGAAATGCCGGTGAAGGGCACGCCGAGGCGCGGCTTGCCGCGCACTGCAGGCAGGGTGTCTGGGTTCAGTGCGCGCAGGCGCTTCTGCCCTGCCGCCGAGAGTTCGTTCCAGCCGATGTCGGCGACATGGCCGGAAAGGTCACGCAGCGTGCCGGCAGCGTCGATCAGGCCGGGCTTTTCGCGGCCCTTCAGGCCGTAGCGAACCAGTTTCATTTCGTTTCCTTGTTGACGGGGTGTTGCAGTGTGTCCTGGTCAGGGCGTGGTCTTCTGGCGCTTGCCGCGCCAGATGGCGTCCGGTTGCTGTTCCAGGGTTTCTGCCAGCAGGCGCAGGGCGTCGGCGGCGCGGGTGATTTCCTTGAGCGCGGCATTGACGTTGGCCACCGTCGGGGATTCCTGCTCGGTCAGCTTGCGCACTGCCGCGGCGGCCTTGGCCAGTTCCTCGCTGGCCTTGGTCATGTTGCCGACCATGGCCGAGTCGCTGCGGGTCAATTCGGCCACGCGATCGGCGGCCGTGTCGAGCTTCATCAGCGCTGCCTGGGCTGCCAGAAGCGTCTTGTGCAGTTCAGCAAGGTTGCCTCGCACTTCTCCCATGATGGGGCCGCCCTGGGCATCGAAGCGGGCGGCCAGCGACTCGAGGTGCCGCAGCGTCGCGTCGAGACGTCGCGGCAGGTCCTGCGTCGCCGGCGCAGACATCAACTTGTTTACCGCGTCGCTGATGGCGGCCACATCGGCGAGAAACTTGTCCATGGGGAAGCCTTCGAGCTTGGTCGTCAGCTCCTGCCCGGCGGTGCGTATGGTCGGAATTTCGCTGAGCTCGGGGTCGAGCGCGGCGAAGATCGCTGGTTTGTCGGAGTGAAAGTCGAGATCGACGTAAAGCTGACCGGTGAGCAGGCTCTGCATCCGCAGTCGCGCACGCAAGCCGCGCTCGACCAGCTGCCGCACCGTGGCGCGATCGCGCAGGTCGATGGGCTCGCCGCCGCGCGTGCGCACGACCTGGGGCTCCAGTTCGATCGTCACCGGCACCAGGAAGCGGCGGCTCTGCGGGTCGAGCCCGAGCTGGATCTGCTTGACGGTGCCGACCTTGACGCCAAGGAACATGACCGGCGCGCCGACCTGCAGGCCCTGCGCCGCCCCCTCGAAATACATGATGTGCTGCCGCCGCTCGCCGAACCAGCTGCCGCCGGCCAGCAGCAGCGTGGTGACGACCGCCAGCGCGAGCGCACCGAGGACGAAGGCGCCGATCAGCGTCGGGTTGGCTTTACGGCTCATGGACCTTCCCCCCATCCCCCTTCCCAAGGAAGGGGGTGACAGGTGTTCGGCCCCGCGGCGCGCGGCCTCCGCGTCAATGGCTGGCCCCCGCTTGGGGCGGCCCGGCGCCGGGCGCTCATGTCGTTCCACCGCGGGTCAGAAAATGGCGCACTTTGGGGTGGCCGTTCTTCAGCGCGTCCTGCGGGTGCCCGGTGGCGATCATGGTGCGGCTTTCGGAGTCGAGATAGATTGAATTGTTGCCGATACTGAGGATGCTGGCCAGTTCGTGCGTGACGACGACGATGGTGGTGCCGAGGCTGTCGCGCAGTTCCATGATCAGTTCGTCGAGGCGGCGGGCCGTCAGCGGGTCGAGACCCGACGAGGGCTCGTCGATGACCAGGATGTCCGGATCGAGCGCCATCGCCCGCGCCAGCCCGGCGCGCTTCTTCATGCCGCCGCTGAGTTCGGAGGGGTAGAAGTCCTCGAAGCCGGCCAGCCCGACCAGCGCCAGCTTGAAGGCGACGATCTCGTTCACGCGGGCCGCCGGCAGGCCGGTGGATTCGGCGATAGGCAGCGCGACGTTCTCGGCCAGGGTCAGCGAACTCCACAGCGCACCGCCCTGGAACAGGATGCCGAGGCGGCGCTTGAGGCGTTGCTGGGTGTCCGGCTCGGCGTTCCAGAAGTCCTCGCCGCTGTAGATCACGGAGCCGGCCAGCGGACGTTGCAGGCCGACCAGGGCGCGCATCAGCGTCGTCTTGCCGCAGCCGTTGCCGCCCATGACGACGAAGATGTCGCCCTGGTTGACCACGAAATCGAGGCCACGCTGCACCACGAAGTCGCCGTAGGCCATGCTCAGGTCACGAACCTCGATGTGCGGCGTCGCGGCCATGTCTTTCATATACCCAGCTGGTAGAAGACGATGGTCATGATCGACGCCGCGATGGTGATCAGCAGCATGGCGGTGACCACGGCGGACGTTGCCGCATGCCCGACCGCCTCGGCGCTGCGTCCGCATTGCATGCCGCGCAGGCAGCCGGCGAAGGCCACTATCGCGCCATAGACCGTGCCCTTGGACAGGCCGACGGCGAACTGCTTGAAGTCCAGTGCGCGCAAGGTTTCCGTGTAGTACTCGAAGGCGCCGATGTCGAAGATGGTCAGCGACACCAGCATTCCCGCCAGCATGCCGATGAAGGCCGAGTAGAGCGTGAGCAGCGGCACCATCAGCATCAGCGCCAGGATGCGCGGCAGCACCAGGAAGTCGATGGCCGAGATGCCGAGCGTCTGGTAGGCGTCGATCTCCTCGTTGACCTGCATGGTGCCGAGCTGGGCGGCGAAGGCGGCGCCGGTGCGGCCGGAGATGATGACGCCGGTCATCAGCGCGCCGACCTCGCGCACCATGCCGATGGCCACCAGATCGGCGATGAAAATCTGCGCCCCGACCAGGCGCAGCTGGTCGGCGCCGAGATAGGCCAGGATCAGTCCGACGAGAAAGCTGATCACCGAGACGATGGGCAACGCGCGCGGCCCGACTTGCTCGATCTCGAGCCACAAGTCGCGGGCACGGAAGCGGGCGCGGCCGGAAACCAGTCGCAGCAGTGACAGCACGACTTCGCCGAGAAAGCCCAGCATCCTGGGTGCGCCGTGAAAGAACTCCAGGGTGGCGGCGCCGACATGGGCAAGCGGCCCTCGCGGCCCCCTGTCGCGCCCGGTCAGCGTTTGTTCCGGCACGGCGGCCGCCATGGCAAGCAGGCGTTGCGCCCCCGGCGGCAGTCCGCTGCTATCGACCGCGATGCCGCGACTCGCGCAGGACTTGCTGATTCCGGAGACGTAGGTCAGCAGGCCGGAATCCCAGTCGGCGAGTTCGCTCGCATCGAAACGGACGCTGCGTACCGGTGCGTCCAGCCTGTCATTCAGGGTATCGGCAGAAGGCAGGCTCTGGTCGATGCGCCAGCGCCCGCCGAGAACGATGAGCAGTGTGTCTGCGTCGTCGGTGCCGGCGGCCCGCACATCGAGCTGCCACGCTGCTTTGTCGCGCATGGCCGATCGCTTCTGGCTATTTCTTTCCCAAGCCGCCGAGGAGCGCAGCCACGGGTTTTTGCGGGCGCGTCGCGGCGGGTTTCTCGGTGCTGGTCTCGACCGGCTCCAGCTTGCTGACGTAGGGCTTGCTCGGGTCGAAGTCGAGCCGCGGCAGGCGCGGATCGAGTCGCGGCACGTGGGCGGCCGGGGCGGGCAGATGGGGCGGCGGGCGGCGGTCGTGCTGCTTGACTTCGCGCTCGCGACGCTTTTCCTCGTGCTCACGGCGATGGCCGCCGCCGCGCTCGCGGTCCCGTTCCGGCGTCGCCGTGCCGAGATTGAAGCCGGTGATCTCGACGCGCTCGATCTTGCGTTTGATCAGCCGTTCGATGTCGGCCAGGCGCTGCGTTTCCTCGGGGGCGAACAGCGAGGTGGCGTTGCCCAGCTTGCCGGCACGGCCGGTGCGGCCGATGCGATGGATGTAGTCTTCGGCGGTATGCGGCAGTTCGTAGTTGATGACGTGCGGCAGGTCGTCGATGTCGAGCCCGCGCGCGGCGACGTCGGTGGCGACCAGGACGCGGATCTTGCCGGACTTGAAGCCTTCCAGAGCTTCGGTGCGCTGCACTTGGCTCTTGTCGCCATGAATGGCGTCGGCGGCGATGCCCTGGCGTTCGAGGTAGACCGCCAGGCGGCTGGCGCCGAACTTGGTGCCGACGAAGACCAGCACCTGCTTGGCGTTTTCCTCGTCGTGCGTCAGCAGATGCACCAGCAGGCTGCGCTTGAGGTCAGAGGCCACCGGGTAGACGCGGTGGGTGACGGTCTCGGTCACCATGTTGCGTCGCGCCACTTCGATCAGTTGCGGCGCCTTGAGCATGCTGTCGGCGAGGTTCTTGATCTCGTTGGAGAAGGTGGCCGAGAACAGCAGGCTCTGGCGTTCCTTGGGCAGCATGGCGAGGATACGCTTGATGTCGGGGATGAAGCCCATGTCCAGCATGCGGTCGGCTTCGTCGAGCACCAGCACCTCGACGAAGTTGAAGGTCACGCTCTTTTGCTGCACGTGGTCGAGCAGCCGGCCCGGCGTGGCGACCACGATCTCGCGGCCCTCGCGCAGTTCGGCGATCTGCGGCCGGATATCGACGCCGCCGTAGATGCAGACGGAACGCAGCGGCAGGTGCTTGCTGTAGGTGACCACGCTCTGGTGTACCTGCATCGCCAGTTCGCGCGTCGGCGCCAGGATCAGCGCACGGACGGGATGGCGGGCCGGCGAGGGCGAACTGCTGGCATGGCGGGCCAGGCGCTGCAGCAGCGGCAGGGTGAAGCCGGCGGTCTTGCCGGTGCCGGTTTGGGCGCCGCCCATGACGTCCTTGCCGGCCATGATGATCGGGATGGCCTGGATCTGGATCGGCGTCGGTGTCGTGTAGCCGGCGTCCTTGATGGCGCGCAGCAGTTCAGGCAGCAGCCCGAGCTGGTCGAAAGTCGGCGCTGGCGGGACGGCGGCCGAGGTGGCGTCCTGGTCGTTGGCGGCGGAGGGGGTCGTGCTCTGTGTAGTCGCGTTCAAATGAACTCCTGAATCGGCCTGCCCCTCGCGGGGAACCGGTTCAGGCGGCGAAGCGCTTGAGGGAAATGCGGCGAAATGCCGAATCGGGCGCCAACCGGCAGGGCGCACATGGCGCGTATTGTATTACAGGCGGCGATGCCCACGCTGGAGCGTGTCGCGGCGCGGGTTTGCCGCTGCTGTGGGGAGCTTCGCGGGTGTCAGGGTGCATTTCCCAGCAGACCCAGCGTGGCATGGAACAAGGGATGACTTGCGTCGCCCAGCGCCTCGACGCTCGCCAGGTGATGGCGGCCGGGCAGCGGCAGGTCACGGCGGAAGCAGTGCGGCCAAGCCTCGCGGATCAGACGGTTCTGGCGTTGAAACTCGGCGCTCTCAGCGCCGCCGACGGCGGTGATCAGGGGCGTGGAAAGTCGCGGCCGGTAGCTGACGGGGCTGACGATTTGCGCTGCCTCGCCATCGAGCTGAAGATCGTCTTGCAGAAAGGGCGCGCTCACCAGCGGCCGCAAGTCGTAGATTCCGGAAATGCAGACGGCGCCGCACAGCAAGTCTTGGGGCAGGTCGCGCGCCCAATGCGGCCAGTCGGCTGCCAGCATCATGGCGGCGAGCTGCGCGCCGGCGGAATGCCCCGCGACCACGATGCGTCGCGCATCGATGTCGAGTTGCGGCGAATTGCGGTACAGCCAGGCCATTGCGCGCAGCATCTGCCGCACGATGTCCGCGACCGATGTGGCAGGAGCGAGACCGTAGTTCGGCATGGCCACGGCAACGCCTGCCTGCACGAAGGCCGGCGCGAGGAAGGAAAAGTCCTGCTTGTCGAGGGATCGCCAATAGCCGCCGTGGATGAATACCAGCAGCGGCGCGTTACGCCTCCCGGCCGGATAGAGGTCGAGGGATTCGGCGGGCGAAGGGCCGTAATGGTAGTCGGGCTCGCAGCGCAGGGCATTGCGGGCGGCGCTCGAGTTTGCGCGCCAGCGCGCAAAGATTTCCGGATGGTCCGGGATGGCGGCGCGGGCGTTGTATTGCCGGTCGAGGTGTTCGGGTGTTCCCCAGCCTTGCCCGGGGGCGGCCCGCGGGGCAGGGGGCGTCAGCGCTGCGGGAGATCGAGGCATTGCATCTGCGCTGCTGCAGCCAAGCGCCGCGATCCTGATTCAGCCTACTTTTTGCCGGTCACCCGGGAGGCGCTGGTTTTCAGCGCCGCGAGCAGTCCATAGAGCTGGCCGCGCTGGCCTTCGTCCATTCCGCTGAACAGCTCGAGTATCCATTTTTCATGGGAATCGGCCATTTTCCGGAAGCTGCGACGGCCCTCCGGCGTCAGCTTCACCAGATAGGCGCGACGGTCCTTGGGGCTGTCTTCGCGGACGACGAGTCCCTCGCCGACCAGCTGATCGGTGATCCCGGTGACATTGCCGCCGGTGACCATCATGCGTTTCGACAGCTCGCCCATCTTGAGGCCTTGCGGCGAGCGTTCAAGCTGGGACATCAGATCGAAGCGCGGCAGCGTGATGTCGAACTCGGCGCGCAAGCGCGAGCGGACATGGTTTTCGATCAGGTTGGTGCAGGCCAGCATGCGCAGCCAGAGCCGCAGGTCGGGCGCGTGCTCGGATGTGGCACGCGTTTCGGTGTCGGACGCGGCAGGAACGGATTTTTTCGACATGTAGGAGGCGACGCTCTGGTTGGTGACGCAATATGAAAATATCGACGCCTAAAATATCAAAAGCCGGCCAATTCCGCAACTGCGATGAATATGGCATTGAATGCCGGGGGTCGAGCTCAGGCGAAATCGGGGTTGAAGACCGCACGCAGCACGGTTCTCGTTTCATCGTTGCGGATGCGGTTGGAGAACCACCAGACGCCACCCTTCTTGATCGTCCAGTCGGATTCCTCACCGCCAAGCAGCAGCGCAGCGACGCGCCCCAGGGTCGGCTGGTGCCCGATGACAAGCACGGCTCCGGCCTGGTCGGGCCAGCCCGCAACTGTCAGCACATCGGTCGCCGAAGCGCCGAGGCCTAGCTTGGGTTCGATCTCGTAGGGCAGATCCAGCGCGTGCGCCGTTTGCTGGGTGCGTTCGGCGGGGCTGACCATGACCTTGCGCTTGCGCGGCAAGTGCTGGTGCAGCCAGCGCGCGACCTGTTTTGCCTGCTTTTCTCCGCGTGCGGTCAGGCGCCGCTTTTTGTCGGGCATGGTGCCATCGCCTTCTTCGGCTTCTGCGTGACGCCAGAGTATCAATTCCATTTTTTGCCTCCATGGGGTCGCTGCCAAGCTTGAATCACGGCTGTTACGTGCCTGTTACCCGGCGGGTCGGCCAAGTTTGGGCAGGCGCAGCCGTGCCAGACGGGGCAGGTCGCCCGTTATGCCCACCAGCAGGCTCGCGTAATGGGGCCCATGCCAGCCGCCGATCAGGGTCACGGCCTCGCGCAGCCGCGGGTCGTCTCCGGCGCAGTCCATCAGCAGGGCACCGGCATTGGTCAGGTCATTGAGCTGGCCCAGGGTGTCCTGCACGGTTGTGAGCTGCTTCAGCACCGGGCGCGAAGAGCGCTCGTGAGTCAGGGGAGAAAAGAACTCCAGCGCATAGCGCAGGCGTTTTGCGCCGATGCGCAGGGCGTGCAGCGATATGGGATCCTCAATATCGGCCGCGACGGCCAGCCGCCGCAGCTTCTTGCGCAGGCGTCGCAAGCGCTCGGCGGCGAAGCTCAGCAGCTCGATCATCGGCGCCCCGGTCGCCGGCATGGCGTGCAGCGATTCGAGCGCGGTCAGCAGCATGCGTCCATAGTCCGGTGCGGCAAGCAAGTTGACGGCCTCCTCGTGTGCCATATAGCGGCGGTTGGTAATGTCGCTGGCCAGCGCCAGCAGCCGCGGTTCGTTGGGCAGGGCCGACAGTACCGGGTTGGCGATTTCGGTGAGCAGCACATCGAGGTCGCGTGCGCGGCCGAGTTCCCTCGTCAGCGCCGACAGCGGCACGCGCAGGGAGTCGGAAAGATGTTCCGGCAGCGCGGGGGCGAACAGCCGCAAGGCGGCGCGTAGCCGGCGCGTGGCGACGCGCATCTGGTGGATGTATTCCGGGTCGTCGCTCGAGATTGCGCCGGCATGATTCTGCTGCAGGTGTTCCAGGCAGGACAGGGCGATGTGGCGGAAGGCGTCGAAGGGCGCCATCTCGGCGGACAGCGCCACGACTTCGGCCTTGAACGGCACCGGCGGCGCGCCGATGTGCAGGCGGTAGCCGCGCTCGGCCTTGGACAATACCGATGGCGTCAGGGCCACGCGCTCGGCGAGTTGTGTGGCGAGCTCAAAAATGGCATGCACCGGGGCGCCGGCGAGCTCCAGTTCCACTTCGGAGAGAGCTTCGCGGCGACCATTGGCGATGATCCAGCCCCGGTCGAGGGTCAGCATGACGGCGCCGCGTGCCGCAGGCATTTTCCAGGTGATGCGGCGAAAGCGCGTTTCGCAGATGGGGATGATGCGAGCCAGCAGCTTCGGCCGCTGCAGCCAGTCGCGCACCGACTCTACGTCAACGCCTGAGAAATCGAAGTGACCGGTGTAGGGCGTTTCCCACTCGGGCCGGCTGCTCAGGCCGGCGCTCGAGCTGCCCGCGAGCTTGACGGTTTGCAGCCAGTCGCGGCCCTTGCGGCGCAGACGCAGGGCGATGCCGCGGCGGCGCAGGGAAAGATCGGCCGTGTCGTAATAGATGTTGTCGAGATTCTCGACACGACGCACGACCGCCTGTTTCAGCAGCGGGTGGCGCAGGAAACGTGACTGATGGCCTGCTGCGAGCGCGAGTTTGAGTTCGACTTCTTCAGCCATGACCGTTTTCGCGATGGAAAGCATGCATTATCCATGATCCTCGTGCTCAGACCGTTGGATCGATGCGGCGCCGCGCTATTCGTAGCGCAGCGCTTCGATCGGCAGCAGGCGTGAGGCTTTCCTTGCCGGGTAGTAGCCGAAAAAAATCCCGATCGCACCGGCAAAGCCTGCAGCAAGCACGATCGAACTGCCGGAGAGTTCGGTGCGCCAGTTGGCGAGTTCGGCGATCGCCATGGCGCCGCCGACACCGAGCAGGATGCCGATGGCGCCGCCGATCAGCGACAGCGTGACGGCCTCGACCAGGAACTGGGTCAGGATGTCCCGGGCGCGGGCGCCGACGGCCATGCGCAGCCCGATCTCGCGCGTGCGCTCGGTCACCGAGACCAGCATGATGTTCATGATGCCGATGCCGCCCACCAGCAGCGAGACCGAGGCGACGGCGGCCAGCAGCAGCGACATCACCTTCGACGAGGCTTCCTGCGCCTGGAGAATCTCGGACAGGTTGCGCACATAGAAGTCGTCGTCCTGGCCGGTCTGCAGGCGGTGGCGCTGACGCAGCAATTCGCGCATGCGGGCCTCGGCGGCGGCCATGTCGGCGCCGTCCTTGACCTTGACCATGATCGAGCCCACGTTGCGGCCGGCGGCGAAACGGCTGGAGCCGAGCACGCGCTTCCTGGCCGTGCTGATCGGCATCAGGACGATGTCGTCCTGGTCCTGGCCCATCATGTTCTGGCCCTTGCGGTCGAGCACGCCGATGATCGTCAGCGGCACCTTGTTGATGCGCACCACCTGGTCCACCGGGTTTGTCTCGCCGAACAGGTTCAGCGCCACGGTCTGGCCGATCAGGGCGACCTTGCCGGCGCCATTGATTTCCGCCTGTTCGAAGCCGCGGCCTTCGATTACCGGCCAGTCGCGCACCAGGAGATATTCCGGCGAGGTGCCGTAGAAGACCGTGGACCAGTTGGTGTTGCCCAGCACCACCTGTCCGCTGCCGCGCAGCGACGGTGCGGCGGCCTGGATTTCGTCGATCTCGCGGTTCAGCGCGTAGGCGTCGTCCTCGGTGATGGTCGGCTGCGAACCGCTGCCGCCGCGGGCGCCGCCCGAGGTCATCGAGCCGGAGAGCACCATGATGATATTGGAGCCGAGGCTGCGGATCTGGTCTTCGACGCGTGCCTGGGCGCCGTTGCCGACCGCGATCATGACAATCACCGCGGCGACGCCGATGATGATGCCGAGCATGGTCAGCGCCGAGCGCAGCTTGTTGATACGCAGGGCGAGCAGGGCAATGCGGAGAGTGGCGGCGAAGTTCATAACGCCGCCGCCGCATCTTTGGCCTCATTCGCCCGGTCCTCGACCACCTTGCCGTCGCGGAAGGAAATGATGCGGCCGGCGAAATTCGCGATGTCGTGTTCGTGGGTCACCAGCACGATGGTGATGCCTTCGCGATTGAGCTGCTGCAACAGCGCCATGATTTCGACGCTGGTGCGCGAATCCAGTGCGCCGGTCGGTTCGTCGGCCAGCACCAGTTGCGGATCGTTCACCAGGGCGCGTGCGATGGCGACGCGCTGCTGCTGGCCGCCCGAGAGTTGCGCCGGGTGATGGTCGATGCGATCCGCCAGCCCGATCTGGCTCAGGCGCCGCTCTGCCCGCGGATAGCGCTCGGATGCCGGCACATTGCCATACAGCAGCGGCAGCGCGACATTGTCCAGCGCCGAGGTGCGCGCCAGCAGGTTGAAATGCTGGAACACGAATCCGAGCTTGCGATTGCGCACGGCCGCCAGTTCGTCGCCCGAGAGTGCGGAGACTTCCTGGCCGCCGAACCAGTAGCTGCCGGCGCTCGGATGATCGAGGCAGCCGAGCAGGTTCATGAAGGTGGATTTGCCGGAGCCCGACGGCCCCATGACGGCGACAAATTCGCCCGCCGCGATGTCGAGGGTGACGCCGCGCAGGGCTGGTACCACGTTGCTGCCCATGACGTAATCCTTGGTCAGTCCCTCGACCCGGATCAGCGGCTCGCTCACGGCTGGAGGCTCCTAGAACAGCCGCGGGCCGGGCATGGCTGTCTTTGCCGTCGCCGTGGTTTGCCCGACGATGACTTCCTGGCCTTCCTTGACGTCGCCGGAAACAATCTCGGTCATGCTGCCGTCGGTCAGGCCGAGGCGCACATCGACGCCCTTGGGCTTGCCGTCCGCGCCGAGGATCCAGATACGTCCACTGCCGCCGCCGCCACCGGCGCGTGCGGCTTGGGACTCGCTGGCCAGTTCGTCGTAGCGCTTCTGCTGCTCGGGATTGAGAACGGCCGTGACCTTTTCCCGGATCTCGGCTCGATTGCGTTCCTGGGCCTTGGCTTTTTCCGCCTCGGGCAGGTCGCGGGCCGCACGGTACTTATCGCGCATGGCGGCGAAGATGGCGTCCACCTTGCCTTGCTGATCGGCATCGAGTTTAAGTTCGGCGACCAGGCGCTCGCGCAGCTGAGCCAGACCGCCTCCTCCCCCGGCGGCGGCACCAGCGGTACCTGATGCCGCAGAAGTCGGCGCTGGCGACACGGCGGTCGCGGCCTTTTTTTCGTCGGCCGTGCCTGTCGGACGGAAGCGCAGCGCCGCATTGGGCGCCTTCAGCACCTTGTCTTTCTGTGCGGTAACGATACGCACGTTGGCCGTCATGCCCGGCAGCAAGGTGAGATCGGGGTTCGCCGCCGAGATCACCACGATGTAGGTCACGACGTTCGACACCACGGTGGCGGCCTTGCGCACCTGCCGTACCTCGCCCTCGAAGTGGCGGCCGGCGAAGGCGTCGACCGTGAAGGTGGCTTTCTGCCCGACACGGACGCGACCCACGTCGGCCTCGTCGATCGAGGTTTCCACCTGCATGTCGGTCAGGTTCTTGGCGATGACGAACAGTTCCGGCGCCTGCAGGCTGGCAGCCACCGTCTGCCCTGGTTCGATGCTGCGCTTGACCACGATGCCGTCCACCGGCGCCCGGATGGTGGTGCGTTCCAGGTCGACGCGGGCCGCTGCCAACTGGGCCTCGCGCTGGCGGACGACAGCTTCGCCGTTCCTTACCTGAGCCTCCGCTGAAGCGAGCGACGCGCGGGCTACGTCCAGGTTGTTCTGTGCGGTGTCGCGCTCGGCCGGGGAGATGAAGTTCTTTTCAACCAGCGTCTTCTTGCGCTCGTAGTCGCGCTGGGCATTGGCCAAGCTGGAGCGGGCGCGAGCCACTTCCGCCTGCTGCACGCCCTGACCGGCGCGCGCGGCGTCGACGTCCGCTTCGGCCTGCCGCACGCGATGCTGATAGGTTTCCGGGTCCAGTTGCGCGATCAGCTGGCCGGATTTCACCGGCGAGTTGAAGTCGACCAGGATTTCCTTTATCTGGCCCGAGACCTGCGAGCCGACCTGCACCGAAACCACCGGGTTCAATGTGCCGGTGGCTGAGACGGCCGCAGTGAGGGGGCCGCTTTCCAGCTTGGCGAACTTGAGTTTGGGGGCGTCGCCTGCCGTACCGTAATAGCGCCATGCCGCGTAACCGGCGGCAGCGAGAATGATCAGGACGAGGGCGACAAGCCCGAAGCGCGAGGAGGTTTTCATGGAAGCAATTCTAGACGATCCCCTCCATCGGGCTTGTAACGGGGTGTTACGCGATACCGGGATTGCCCTTCATGCCGATCAGCTGGGGCAGATCGACCTTGTGTATGCGCGCGATGGGGTTTCGCGTCCCCCTGTTGTGGCACGCCGGCAGGCCGGTACGCTAAAGCTATTCCGCGATGCTGAAGCGGACTTCCCTGGCCAATGATCCGTGATTGAAGTCTCCCCACTCCGGGTCCCCATTGATGTCCCGCGCATGAACTCGCCAGGTGTAGCTACCGCCTCGCTTGAATAGATCGAGGGGAATCTTGAGGAAATTGTCCTTGATGATCTTGGAGGTGAGCAGATAGCGCTCGCTTTCCCACTCGTCGCGCACATAGACCTGATAGAAACTCGCGCCGGGAACAGGATCCCAGCGCAACTCACCGGGCATCGGTACGCCTTCGGCCTGGTCGGGTGGCTGGTGGCCGCCGGCGAATGGCAGGACTCTCTGCACGACATGGTCCTGTGCATCGAAGGTCTTGCCGTTCTTCATCGTGATGCGGGCGCGATACCAGCCGTCGGGATTCTTTTCGGGCACCGGATAGTGGGTCATGAGAACGCGCTTTTCGGTCTTGTCCGCCTCCTCGCCGGGGCGATACCGACCCAGGTCAAGCGATCCTAGCCCGGTACCGTCCGGGGCGGTCAGGTCGATGCGGGCGATATCCTTGAACTTCGTGGTGGAAAAGAGCGCCATGAGAAACACGGGTTGGTCGGGCCAGTTGCAGACGTGGATGTCGAAAAAGCCGACCTCGGTGTGGTGCGGATCGGCGGCAGGCGCCGCGAATGATAGTGACATGACGCAGGCGGCGAGGCCCGCAGGAAACATCCGGTGCATGGAAAAGCATCGTTTCATGGTTTCTCCTTTTGGGCGTGCAATGCATCATTCGCGTAGCGCAGGCGCAGGCTCATGCCTTGCAGCAGGCCGAGCGCGATGTGAGGGTATGAAAGCAGCAGGTCATGGAGCTTTTCGCGATTGAGCGAGAGCAGTTCGGCGTCCTCGATCACGAGGGCAGAGGCCGAGCGCGGCTGGCTGTCGAACAGGCCCATCTCGCCGAAGGCTTCGCCCTGGCCAAGGGTGCTTGCGACATGCTTGCCATCGGAATCGAGCGTGATTGCGACGCGGCCTGACTGCACGATATACATGCGGTCAGCGACATCGCCCCGGGAAAATATTTCCTCGCCGCTTACATACGCTTCATCGCGCAATTCCTCTGCGACCACGCGCAGGTCCTCGAGTGGCACGGACGCGAATATGCGGCTGTGTTTCAACATCAGCAGGCGATCGAAAAATTTGTTCATTGGTGGCTCCACTGGTGGGCACATGTCGCCAGCCATGCGTCCTTGCCGCCACGCAAATCGGCAATTGCCGAGGCCAGGTCAATGATCGAGGATTGCGCCGGGTGTTTGCGGTTGGAAAAGAACAGCATCACCAGAATATCGCGGGTGCGGGTATCCGGTACCAGTTCGATCAGTTCCTTGCAGCGCTCAGTCAGTCGCAGATCGGTGCTGCCCATGGCAGCCCGCAGGGTACCTGCGAGAGCTTGCAGCGGACCATGCCCGAATGCAGAAAAACCAACGCGGCTCAGCTCGAGGACGCGCTCGCTGAGCGCCATTTGCAACAGGTGGGCGGCTTGGCCGGCGCTGCGCTCCAACCGTTGTGCCAACAACGAATAGTCAGTTGCCAGCTTCGCGTAACGGGCTGCCAATTCGCACATCGAGCCGTGGTCGAGCACAGTGGCCAGTATGCCAACCGCGCGTTTCTGGCCGCGTGAGGTCAGCGAACCATCGCGTAGTGCGCCTTGCAGGTCTTCGCCGAGCCCGTTGGAGGCATTCGTCTGCAATGCCGCCGTCACGCCAGCGCCGACTTTCGGATGTGGCGTATCGAGCAGTGGCAGCAGCAATGCTTGCCGCTCGGCTGCCGGCATTCGGACAATGACCGCGAGCAAGGCGTCCTGCCCCGCGGCGTCGGGTGTATGCGCCAGCAGCTCGCGCAGATGAGGCGCCAATGCTGACGGGAGTGGCGCTTCCTGTGCGGCCAGGGCATGGAGTACTGGCAGAGCGGCTTGGCCGTCCGGGGCTGCGGCCAGCCCGTCAAGCAGCAGAGGAAGCAGCTTGACGGTCGGGGCCAGGGTAAAGGTGCTCAGGGCGGCGCGGCGAAGCCGGGGGTCATTTCCCATCACGTATTTACTCAGCATTGCCAGGGCTGTGGTGTCAGCCCCGTTTTCCAGCGCTGCCGCCCAATGGCAGACCAGCAGGCGCGGATGGACGTGTCGTTCGGCCGGGTCGATGCGATCCCATGGCAATGGCCATTGCTTGCGCAGAGCGATGGTCAGAGCGGTAGCCTGGGCGTGTACGTCACCGGCAAACAGGGCGTCATAGAGGATGTCGCGTTGTTCGGCTTGAAGGTGCGGTGCCAGCGCATGCGCCAAGCGGTCGCGCAGCGGTATGGGCGCTGTGGCCAGGTGATCGACTATGGGTTTTAGGGCAGCATCGGGAAAGTGGGCCAGCAGGATGCGGGCAGCATTCTCGGCTTTCCCGAAGTCATTGCCCTGGAGGTGGCCACAGAGTTCGGCAATCAGCCGCTGGCTGTCGCGTTTGTTCCAGCCGGTGAATTGCTCCGGAGCAACGAAATGCCGCTCACGCAGGGTGCTGATCAGGGCATCCGCATAGGCACGATTGGCGAGCCAGGCAGACCGCAGACTGAGCAGGGCGGCGGCGAGCCCGATCAGGGTAATCGCGGTTTGCGATGCGTGACAGAAGTACAGGATCAGACCCGATGCGATCATTGCCGCCGGTGTCATGACCACCAGTGCCAGAGCGCGGACGCGGCCCTGCATGGTGTCGGGCAGGGCCTGCAGCATCAGGGCGCGGACCGGATTGCGCACGGCGGCAAGGAGTACATAGCGGTTGTAGGCAGCCGCCGTTGCCGCCGCAAGCGCCCAGGGAGAAAAAAATGCCATCAAGGTGGCAAGAAGGGTCAGCGGGAACACGAGATTGATGCTGCGCAAGCCGAATCGCCGGATCAAGGCCGGCACCAGTCCCATCTGCAGCAGAAATGTACTCGCACCGCTGACGAGGATGATCAGGCCGTAGAGAGTCGCCAGACTTTCGGCGTCGTGCAAGGTTTCGGCGAAGGTGCGCTTGAACAGATACGCCGAAATGAATACCGCGATGACGCTGTACATGACCGATAGCGAGACATGGCGCAGCAATGGGGAGCGTTTCAGGAATTCCCGTCCTTGCCGCAATTGGCGCAGCGTCTGTGGCAGGTGACGCCTGCGTGGCGCGCCTGGAAGCCGGTTGATGTCGTGTCGGTGCCGGAAGAGTATCAGCGCCAGTGCCAGTCCAATGAACAGCGGCCAGAGCAATGCAGTGGTCTCTGCGCCGAGACGCGGAGCGAGCAGGATCAGTGTGATGCCGCCCAGCATGTCGCCCACCGGACCACCGGCGAAAGCGATTGGTGCCAGACGCTTGGCCTGTTCGCCGAAGAAAGTGGCGCCAACGTAAAGCGTGGCGTGCAAGGCGAGGGTTTCGGACGCGCTCACGTAGAGCAGATACAGCGCACCCCAGACGACGTCCGGTGCCCCAAGAATTCCAGCCAGCCACAGGACCATCACCGCACCGACGACCACGCCGAGAATAGCAGCCATCACGCGCTCGGGCGGATAGCGGTCAGCCACTGTGGCGTAGGCAAGACTCAAACTGCTGAGCGTAAGTCCCTGTATCAGGAAGATGACGGGGAGATAGTCGATGCCGTAGCGCTTCAAGAAAAGCGTGTTTGAGACGCCGCGGGCAATTGCCATGCCAAAGCCGATCAGCAGCAGCAGCAGGAAAAAATAGGGCAGGTGAATGCCGCCGATCCTCGCGGCACCCGGGGCTGACAGCATATGAAGAAAGCGGGAATGTGCCATTCGGTGCCAAGGCAAAAAATTCAATTGCTTCGAAATCGATAGACCCGGATCGATGTCTCGTCGCAGCTCACACTCCGGCGAATCCGGGGTTGCCCTGCATGCCAACCAGCTTGGGGACATTCAGTTTGCGCGGAGTGATGGTCTTCTTGTCGCGCAGATAGCGTGCAACGACGTCCCAGACCGGCTCACCTGTCGTCCCTTCGCTGACTGCTGCCCAGCCGGCGACCCTGTACTTCTTGCTGGCTTCGAGCGGCTTACCCTTGAGGCGCAGATCGGAAATGCGATTGCCCATTTTTGCGTGCGGCGTGCAGGTGTATTGCAGGCCGCCAACCCGCACCATGTCGCCGCCTTGCTGATAGTAAGGGTCGGGATTGAAAAGATTGTCCGAGATGTCCTCAAGAATGCCCTTGAGCGTCTCGCCGGAAATCTCGTTGAGCGTTGACGCCGGATAGGTGATCGCGGTCTGGTCCATCAGGTGTTCGAAGGTGATGGCCTGGCCTGGCAGGATCGTGGTGCCCCAGCGGAAGCCCGGTGAGAGTCCGATTTCGGCATCCCGCACTTCCATGATGGCGTCGAGAATCAGCTGGTCCCAGCTGCCATTGAAGTTGCCGCGCCGGTAGAGCAGGCCTTCCGAGACAGCAAGCTTCTCGTTCAATTTGTCCAGGTGCGGTGCCCGTACCTTGTCGATGTAGGCGGCCATTTCGACGTCGGCCGGCAGCAGGTTGGAGAAGACCGGAAGCAGCTTGTAGCGGAAATCCTGAACCTTCCCTCCGCGCACGTCGAAGTCGAGCACGGCGAGGAACTTGCCGTTGGATCCGGCGTTGGTGACCAGGGTCTGGCCTCCGGCGTTCTTCACGGTGATCGGTCGCGGCACGCCGTCATGGGTGTGGCCGCCGAGGATCGCGTCTATGCCGGTGACGCGGGTGGCCATCTTGAGGTCGACATCCATGCCGTTGTGCGAGAGCACGACGACGACCTTCGCACCCTTGGCGCGCACCTCGTCGACCATCTTCTGCATGTTTTCGTCCTGGACGCCGAAAGTCCAGTCGGGCATCATCCAGCGCGGGTTGGCGATAGGCGTGTAGGGAAAGGCCTGGCCGATCACCGCGACCTGCACGCCGTTCATTTCGCGCATCGCGTAGGGCGCGAAGACGGGATCTCCGAAGTCGGTGGTCTTGACGTTCTGGGCGAGAAACTCGATCTTGCCCTTCAAATCCTTTTCGACGATTTCCTGGACGCGCTTGTCGCCCAGGGTGTACTCCCAGTGCGACGACATCATGTCCACGCCGAGCAGCTTGCAGGCATCGACCATGTCCTGCCCCTTGCTCCACAAGGCGGTGGCGGAGCCCTGCCAGGTATCGCCGCCGTCGAGCAGCAAGGCGCCGGGGCGCCCCCCGCGCATGCGTTTGACCAACGTTGCCAGATGCGCAAAGCCGCCGACCTTGCCGTAGGTCCTGGCTGCCTGGGCGAAATCAAGGTAGGTAAAGGCATGCGCTTCGCGCGTACCGGGCTTGATATTGAAGGCCTTGAGCAGGTGCTCGCCGACCAGATGAGGCGCTTTGCCGAAAGCTCCGGCTATGCCGAGATTGACGTTCGGCTCGCGGAACCAGATCGGCAGCAGTTGCGCGTGGCAGTCGGTGAAGTGCATGAAATGCACGTTGCCGAACTTCGGCACATCGTAAAGCGCGTCTGCGTTTCCGGCAGCCAGCAGCGGGCGGGCGTCGAGCGCAGCGCCGGCCACCGAGGCGGCGGCCAGCATTTGCAGGAATTCGCGGCGGTTCATCGAGGACATCGGTCAATCTCCGGAAGCAAGGGCGGGACAAAGAAAAAGGCCTAACCGAAATTCATCGGCCAGGCCCGGGTGCGGCGTGGCGCCGTGCTATTTATTGACGGGAGACTCAGGGTCGAGCAACAGCGCTACCAGATCCTTGATCTGATGTTCCTTGAGGGCGCCGATATGGCCGAAGCGCGGCATCTCGGAACAGAGGTTGTAGGACTTGGCGTTGTAGATCTTGCTGTAGACGTATTTCTGGATGTCCACGGTGTTCCCGCGCAGCTTGCCAAAATGGAACAGGGTGGGGCCGACCGTGCCGAAGGAGGTTTCCTTGGGAGCGATCTGGTGGCAGTTGTAGCAGTTGCCGCCGACCGGCAGGCCGGGCTCGTCGGACCAGGTGAAGCCACGGCCGGACTGGGCGATCTTCTCGCCGGACTTCCAGTCGCCCATTAGCTTGCCGTCGGTGGGATACTTCACGCCGGCCATCTGATCCGTCTCCAACTGCTTGGCGATGGTTTCGGGCGGCTTGTTGCCGGTGCGATTGCAGATGGCCTGCAGGCCGTCTTCGGAAATGCGGTCGGCCGTGGCCTGGCCCTTGGTGACGAAATCCTGCTTCATCGTGGCGATGGCCCTGGCGCGGTGGTCGCCGTCGGCGTGGGCGGCAGGCATCGCAGCGACCAGGGTGACCATGGCGGCCGCGAGAAACGAGAGGCGTGCGGTAGTTTTCATGTTGTCTCCCTGATTAGCGCTTGATGCCCAGACCTTTGTACATCTGGCCGTTGGCATTGGCCGTCATGTAGGTCAGCAGGGCGGTGATGGTGTCGGAGGCGTATTTCGGCTGTGGGAAACGCTGCTGGCGGAAGCAGTCGCCCATGCGCCACTGCGGGGTGAGCATCACGCCGCCGGTCATGCGGTAGCCGGGCCAGCCCAGCACGGCAGTGAGCGATCCCTTGGCCGTGGTGATGTTCGGCAGGTTCTGCATGCGGATACGCTTGCCGTCCGCGCCGTGGCAGGTGTTGCAGGAAAAGTCGTAGGGACCGGCGCGGTAAGCCACGATCTCCTTGCCGATCTCATAGACATCCTTGACATGCGGGTCCTTGAGAGGGATGGCGATTTTCATGTCCTTCGACTGTCCGGCGACGTAGGTGACCAGCGAAGTCTGCTCCGGCGTGTACTCACCGCTGGCGAAGGGCTTCTTGGCCAGATCGTCGAACTTGAAGCCCTGCTTTTCGACCATGCACCAGACGATGCGGCGCTCGGCATCCATGACCTTGCCGGCATCGGCGAAGTAGCGCGGCATCTGCACATAGGCGCCCTTGACGACGCCGATGCCGAGGCCAAGATCGCAGCTCTCGGCGAGCGAAACATTCTTCGGGCCGCGCTTGGTCTTCCAGAATTCCTCGCCCTTGACTTCGAACAGTTCGGCCGGGTTGCCCTCCTGTTCCATTTGGGTGCGGAATTTTTCGAACTCGAGCGTCGCGGCATCTTTCTGTTCGGCCGGGGCTGCGGCAGGCGGCTTGGCGCCTTTCTTGGCGGTCGCTGGTTTATTCTGGGCGCTTGCCGGCTGCATGACGAGGGCCAGCATTGCGACAAATGCGATGCGATATTTCATGATTTCTCCTCCAGGGTGCTTGCCGCCGGTCTTGGTTGCCGGTTTGTGCGGGAATGACGGATAGAGTCAGGCAACGGCGACTTCGTCAGTTCTCTTGTCTCCCTTGTTGTCGACCCAGCTGACGACAACCTTGTCGCCAGCCTTGGCGCCCTTGACCTTGAAGCCAAAGACCGGGTTGCGCGACACGGAGGTACCGACCTGTCCATCGACCACTTTCTTGCCGCCGACCTCGACCGTCATCGACTGGATGAAATGCGGAGGGATGGTTTTGCCAGCGGCGTCCTTGCGCTGGCCGGTTTCCATCGCGTGGCCCATCAGGACGCGAATCTCTGCGACATCGCCTTTCAATTGGGCGCGAATCTTCATCGGATCTGCCATGGTGTGTTCCTCTTTGTCTCGTGGGTTGTATCAGCCGCCGCAGCCGCCGACGGTGACTTTGACTTCCTTTTGCGCCGTATAGAACTTGCCGTCGGCTTTGGCGACTGCCTTGACCAAGGATGTCTGGCCCATCTTGAGGCGTGCCGAAACCTCGGGCAGGGCGCCGTTGGCAAAATCGAAGGAAGCGGAAAGGGGAGACGGATTCTTCTCGACCAGAATCGAAATCGAGGTGGTGTTGGGAATATTGCTGATGACGTCCACCGGTACCACGGCTCCATTCTCGGCGATGTCCGGAACCTTGAGGATCAGGTCCTTGCTGTCGGCCGGCGCTCCGGCGCCAATGCCCTTGAGCGCGCCGGCCGTGTCGTGAGCTTCGAAGGCGGCCTTGTTCCATTCTGCCGCATAGGCCGCAGTGGGTTTGAGTACGCCGGCCGCGATCAGCGCAGAAAGCATGCCTACGCTTCCCGCACCTCGAAGTACAGTTCTCCGTGTGACGTTTATTTCCATTGCTTTGCTCCCCTCCGTATCGTTGAATGTCTGACTGAATCCTTGGCGAACCTATCACGTTAGCTATAAGAATTAAAGCGCCATAGGCGTAACGAATGGGCAAGTTTTGCACACTAATCGCGCGCCGTAAATGGAAAAAAATCTATTTAGGCAATCGATGAAACAATGGAATAAAGCGACTTGGGCAATCGTCTGAGTTCTGCTGCAATGCAGCAGTTGCCCGTCGCTGTCAGAGGCTCGACCTCGGTGGCGAATTCAACGACACGATGGGTCGGCAGCTTGAAGAAATCGGTTGTGGTGATACGGAAGTCGACGGACCTGATTCAAGGCGGGTTAGCATTCCAGTCTCCCGCTGCGGCAAACCGGACGGCGCCTCGTTCATGAAGATTGCGGTTTTGTCGGACATCCACAGCAATCTCGAAGCCTTGCAGGCCTGTCTGGGCCATGCCGAGCGGGAGGGTGCCGCCATGCATGTCTTTCTCGGCGACCTGGTGGGCTACGGCGCCGATCCCGCCGCCTGCCTCGGCCTGCTGGCCGACTATGCAGCCAAAGGCGCGCTGCTGGTCAGGGGCAACCACGACGAGGCGGCGCTGGGCGGTTTGTGCGAGAACATGAATTTCGTCGCCCGCGAGGCGACCTACTGGACACGCAAGCAGCTGAGTTCGGGCGCGCGCGACTTTCTCGCTTCGCTGCCATTCGCCGCCCGTCGCGGCGATTTATTCTTCCTTCATGCCAGCGCCGATGCGCCCGAAAAATGGGATTACATCAGCAGCGCCTTGCAGGCCGGACGCTGCATGGATGCCGCGCAGGCGTCAGTGACATTTGCCGGACATGTGCACCATCAGTCACTTTTCTTTTCGGCCGGCAGCAGCGTACGTGCATTTCAGCCGGTGCCAGGTGTGGCTATCCCCTTGGGCGGGCGCAGGCGCTGGCTGGCAATCGCCGGGTCGGTCGGCCAGCCGCGCGACGGCAACAACGCGGCGGCGTATGTGCTTTACGATGAAGAAAGGCGCCTGTTGACTTTCTTTCGCGTGCCCTACGACCACATGACGGCGGCGCGCAAGATCATCGAGGCTGGCCTGCCCGAGCGGCTGGCGTGGCGCCTGCAAAGAGGGGAATGAATGGAAAGCGCCGAGCATCTCAAGCCGGACACGGAGATTGCCGGTTACCGCGTGCAGGAGAAACTGCGCGAGGGAGGCATGGCCGTGCTCTACCGCGTCGCGCCGCCAACCGGTGCGGAACCCTGCCTGCTGAAGGTGCCGCAGTTGGGATTCGGCAGCCATCCCGCCTGTTATGCGGGCTTCGATGTCGAGCAAATGATACTCGGAAGGATTGCCGGACCCCACGTGCCGCGGCTGTTCGCCAGTGGCGAGTGCGATTTCGGCCCGTATCTGGTCATGGAACACCTTGTCGGCACATCGCTGGCCGAATTCGCTGCCAGGGCGCCGCTGCCGGTTGAGGAGGTGACTCGCCTCGGCGCGGCGCTGGCGTCGGCGGTTCATGACCTGCATCGCCAGCAAGTGGTGCACCACGACCTCAAGCCATCGCATGTGATATTGCGGGAAGGAGGACAGGCCGCGATCATCGACTTCGGGCTGGCCATTCACGCTCATTTGCCCGATCTCGTCGAAGCGGAATCCGACCGGCCGCTGGGCACGCCCGCGTATATCTCGCCGGAGCAGATTGCCGGCGTGCGCGGCGATCCGCGCAGCGATGTCTTCGCGCTCGGGGTGATCCTCTACCTTCTGACGACGGGCCGGCTGCCCTTCGGCGAACCGACCGGCATGGGCGGCCTGCGTCGTCGCCTCTATTTCGACCCGCTGCCACCGCGCCGCATCATCCACGATCTGCCGGAGTGGCTGCAGGAAATCATCCTGCATTGCCTTGAAGTGCGCACGGAAGACCGCTACGCCACGGCGGCACTGCTGGCCCATGATCTGAGGCATCCGGAGCAGGTCGCGTTGACCGAGCGCGGTCGACGCACAGGGCCTTCGGGACTGGTGGCAGTCATGAAACGCTGGCTGGCAACGCTGACCGCTTCGCCGCCCGCGCGCAAGGCGCCGACGGCGCACCTTGCTCTGGCGCCGCACGTTCTTGTCGCAGTGGACACCGTCTACCGCGGTGAGGCACTGTTCCATGCGATGCGCGAGGCTGTGCGACGGACCATCGCCGACGAACTGCATTGGCGCGTGAGTTGCGTCAGCGTGGTGGAGCCGTCTGTACTCACCGAACAGGAAGAAGGCGCCGAGATCATGCGTGGGCTGCACATGCAGCGCTTGGTGGAACTTCACCACTGGGCGCAGCCCCTCGGCCTACCGCAGGAGAGACTGCGCTTTCACGTGCTCGAAGGCAGCGACGTGTCGACTCGCCTGATTGAATACGCCCGTGCCAGCCACGTCGACCACATCATCATCGGCGCGCGCGGCAGTTCGGGCCTGCGGCGACTTCTCGGTAGCGTGTCCTCGCGAGTGGCGGCCGAGGCGCCGTGCACCGTGACAGTGGTCCGCTCTTTGGATACCACCGGTATGGATGCATAATCTTTTAATCCATAAATCAAAACATTTGATTGAGGATTCATCGTTCCGTAGTTTGATTACGCCTGACGCCAAACGACAACAAATAGTCAGGAGCGTTAGCAAATGCTTTCACTTTGCCGCGGCGTTCGCCGCAGATTGCATACACGGAGGAGGAGAATCATGCATATCATCAAGCAGGCATTCATCACGGTCGTCAGCTCCCTTTGTCTTGTTGCCAGCGGCAGCGCGCTCGCCCAGGAAACACCGACCACGGCACCTGCCGGAGTCAAGCTGGTCGAGGCCAAGGCGGTGCAGGACCTGCAAGCCAAGGGCGCGGTGCTGATCGACACGCGCAAGGCCAGCGAGTTTTCCGATGCCACCATCAAGGGCGCCATCTCGGTGCCCTATGATCCGGAGAAGAGCGCGAAGGATGCGAACTTCGATGCGGCGCAGGACAAGTACGACATGGGCAAGATCGCCGACAAGAACAAGGACTACGTCGTGTTTTGCAATTCCGGCACCTGCTGGAAGTCCTATAAGGCAGCCGTCATGATGGCGAAGGCTGGCTACAAGAACGTGCACTGGTACCGCAACGGAGTTCCAGACTGGAAGGCCCGCAAGCTGCCGATGGAATAAATCTCCGTGATGTTCCGTCCATAGACACCAGAGGCGTCCCGCGCCTCTGGTGTGTTTATGTCCGCGGCGCCCTGCGGCGGACGGTATCCCCTGGTGGGATTGGTTCTCAACGAGCGGCAGAGGAGGAACAGTAATGGTCTATACAAAAAAATCGCCCGCGCTATTCATCATCGGTCTGGTGATGCTGCTGTGGGGCTGGCTCAACGCGAGCGGCAACATTGATGGCGTGCAGCAGTATTTTCAACAGAGCGCTTACTCCGACCACATGAAGGTCAAGGAGAAGTTCGACGCCGAATTCCGCGTCGCCAGCGAGATGGCGGCGGCGCAAAGCAAGCCGGTGCCGGAGATGAAGATGCCGAAGTCGAAGTTCGACGAGGCCAAGGCCTTCCAGAGCAAGATGTGCTACATCTTCGGCGGCGTCGCCACCCTGCTCGGCCTGTTGATCATGGTGTGGACGCCGAAGGAGGGCAATCTCGACTATTACCTGTCGATTTTTCCCGGCATGGCCTATATCCTGCTCATCGCCTTCCTCGTGCGCTGGGGCCTGGATCCGATGTTCGCAAACTGGGGCAAGGCGGCACAACCGACGCTGGGCTGGAACTTCGCCAGCATTTTCAACCTGAACTACGTGGTGCTGGGGATCGTCATCGGCATCGTCATTGTCAACGTCTTCAAGATCCCGGCCTGGGCGGCGAACGGCGTGCGCACGGCGCGCTTCTTCCTCAAGACCGGAGTGATCCTGCTCGGCGCGCTCTACAGCGCGACCGAACTGGCGCAGCTCGGCGCCATATCGGTGCTGATGATCGGCGTCTTCGTGCTCGGCTCGATCGGCGTCGTGCTGTACATGGGGCGGCGCATGAACACCGGCAACTCGATGACGGCGGTGCTTGCCTCGGGCGTGGGGGTCTGCGGCGTCTCGGCGGCGGTGGCGGCTGCGCCGGTGGTCAATGCCAAGGCGGCGGAAATCGCCTACACCATCGGCACCATCCTGGTCTGGGGCGTGGGCTGCATGTTCCTCTTCCCGACCGTCGGCCACCTGCTCGGCATGGGCCCGGTGCAGTTCGGCGCCTGGGCCGGCACCGGCATCCTCAACTCGGCGCAGGTCGCCGGCGCGGCGCTGGCCTTCGATCCGCACGGCATCGAGACGCTGAAAGTCGCCGAAATATTCAACATCACCCGCGTATTGTTCCTGCCCATCGTCGTGCTCTGGCTCGCCACCTGGTATGTCAAGCACGAGGTCGGCGCCGAGAAGGTGGATCTCGGCAAGGTGCTGTTCGCCAAGTTCCCGGTGTTCGTGCTCGGCTTCATCCTGATGTTCGCGCTCTCGACCATGGGCGCCTTCACGCCGTCCGGCCACTACCAGGGCAAGTATTTCAGCAGCGAGCAAATCAAGGAAGACAAACTGCTCAAGGGCAAGGAGACCAAAGCCATCGAAGGAGAGCTGGCGCGTCTAAAGGAGCCCGCTGGCGCCAAGCAACTGCAGGATCATTTCACCGAGAAGGCGATCAACATCGGACAGCGCCACGCCATGCCGGAGGACGCCTACAAGGGTCTGGCTGACCTGATCGCCAACAAGAAGATGTCCACCCGCGAGCAGGAAACGCTGCTCAAGGCCGTCGGCAAGATGAAGGGCCTGGATGCTGTCGCCGCGAACGCCATCGACAAGGCAGGCAAGGCGGCCTATCACAGCTCGAAGACCATCGGCGCCTTCCGCGACTGGCTGGCCTGGCTGTTCTCGTTTGGTCTCATCGGCCTCGGCATGCAGATCACCATGGCTGCACTGAAACAGGCCGGCGGCACGCCACTGATCATCGGCGGTGTGGTCGGCACAGCCAAGGCAGTCGGCTCGCTGATCGTGGTACTGCTGTTCGTCAAAGAATTCATTTAAGGAGAGTGATCATGTCGGAACAAAAATTCGAGCGCGGCACCAGCCTGTCGATCTTCGTCAGCGACCGCCGGGAAGACATCGGCTCCCTCGTCTTCGCGCTACTGATCGCGATCGGCATCGTCCTGGTCGTCGGCAAGTAAGTCACTTGCTCCTGTAACACTGGTCCCGTCCCGCCCAGCGGGGCGGGGCTTTTCATTTTATGTCCCCGGCCTCCGGCCGCGGACGGTATCCACGGATCCGGATATGAAGACACCACTCAAACTGCTGCTCTGCCACCACGGCACGGCTGGTGCCAGGCGCGCCGAAGAACTCGCCCATGAGATTGCCGTGTCGGGCACCACCACTCTTGTTCATTGCCTCGTCGTGCCCGAGTTCTGGGCCGGCATGCAGGGCGACGACTGGCTCAACAACGCATCGACACGCGACGCTTTCGGCGACTATGTCGAAAACATGCTGGAGAACGACGCGAAGCGAGAACTGGCCGCGGTCGCGTCACGCTGCCACGAGCGCGGGCTGGCCTACGAATCCGTGATGCGCTTCGGCAATCCGGCTGAGACGGTACTCGCCATCGCCGGCGAAATCGGTGCCGATCTCGTCGTCATCGGTTCGCCGCGAATGAAGGGCGAGGAGGGCCTGAACTCGCGCATGGAACTCGAAAAACTGGTGCGCGGCCTCAAGTGTCCGCTGTTGATCGCACCGCATCCGTGAGAGAGGAGCCGGCAGGAAGGGCCGGCACGGACAGCACGCGGGAGGATTGCGCCCGCGCCGAGACTCAGGTTCCGATCGATGCCGACGCGATGTTCGAGTTCGTCTCGGACATCGAGCGACTGCTGCGCCTCAATCCTCATCTCGACATCGAGGCCTGGCAGCGCATTCCCGACGGCATGCGGCTCGTCGCGCAGAACGAGACGACCGGACGGCGCATCGAGACGGGGGTCCGCATCGAAACGACGCCGGCAACCCGCAACATCGTCCTTAGCTACTCTGACGGCCTCAAGCGCGCCACCACGCTGGCCGTTGAAGGCGGCAATGGCCAGGGCTGCCGCCTCGTCGTTACCGAGCACTATCCGTTCATCGAGGATACGCAGGACCCACGCGTCGCAGAAGTGGATCGCAGCCTGATTCCCTGGGTCAACGCCATCCGCCGCCATCTGCTCGATCGCAAACGCTGGGGCTGGCTGCCCGGTTGGCGCGGGTGGCACGAGGGATTTATGGCCGGCATGGCGCCGCGGCAACGGCGCATCGTTCGCATGATCATCTGGATCAGCGTGCTCGAATTCGTCGTATTCCTTTTCGTTGCCGCAATATTTTGGCTGGAACGGCGGGGCGACTGATTTTAGCTGCGGCCGCGACGCGTAGCGTCGATTAGGCCGACGTTAGCCTCCACTGAATCTTCGTGTTCTACGGCCTCAAGCCGAGCGGCTTGCGCCCTGCGCACCTGAAAAGACCAGTCACGAACCGGGCTGAATCAAAGCTCGACCTGGGTGCCCAGTTCAACCACGCGGTTGGTCGGGAGCTTGAAGAACTCGGTCGCCGTGCCCGCGTTGCGGAACATCCACATGAAGAGTATCTGCCGCCACAGGTTCATGGCCGGCACGCGGTTGGGGACGATGGTTTCGCGGCCAAGGAAGAAGGAAGTTTCCATCATCTCGATTGGCGCCATGCCATGCTTGTCACATAGCTGCAGCGCCTGCGGAATGTTGGGGTCGTCCTTGAATCCGTAATTCAGGATGACGCGGTAGAAGCCCTCTCTGAGTTGTTCGACAAACATGCGCTCGCCCTCGTCGACGTGCGGGATGTCCTGCATGTTGACGTTGAGCAGGATGACGCGCTCATGCAGGACCTTGTTGTGCAGCATGTTATGCAACATGGCCCGCGGCACACCGTCGGGGCGCTGGGTCATGAAGATGCCGGTGCCCGCGACGCGATGCGGGCCGCCGTACTCCAGGCTGGAGAGGAAGGCGTCGAGCGGGATGGAATCCTGCTGAAGCTTCTCGTAGAGCAGGGCGCGCCCCTTTTTCCAGGTCGCAAACAGGGTAAATATGCCGAGGCCGACCGCCAACGGGAACCAGCCGCCATCCAGCACCTTGATCAGATTGGCGGAGAAGAAGGCGAAGTCGACCACGATGAACAGCGCCAGGAAAAGGCCCGCCTGCAGCCAGTTCCAGTTCCACAGTGCGCGCACGACGACAAAGGCGAGCAGGGTGTCGATCATCATGGTCAGGGTGACCGCGATGCCGTAGGCGGAGGCCAGATTCGACGACGACTTGAAGCCGAGTACCAGTATGATCACGGCCAGCAGCAACAGCCAGTTGATGTTGGGTACGTAAATCTGGCCCTTTTCGCGCTCCGACGTGAACTTGACCTGGATCCGTGGACAGTAGCCCAACTGCATGGCCTGGCTGGTGAGCGAGAACGCGCCCGAGATCACTGCCTGCGATGCGATGACAGTGGCGGCCGTCGCCAGGGCGACCATGGGATAGAGCAACTCTTCGGGAACCAGCATGAAGAACGGATTCTTCACCGCGGCCGGGTGATCGAGGAGCAAGGCGCCCTGTCCGAGATAGTTCAGGTAAAGACAGGGAAACACATACCCCAGCCAGGCCCACTTGATCGGCCGCCGGCCGAAATGACCCATGTCGGCATACAGTGCCTCGCCTCCGGTGATCGCCAGCACCACCGCGCCCAGCGCGAGATAGGCGTGAGAGCGGTTCTCCAGAAAGAAGTGCACTGCATACCAGGGGTTGACCGCGGCAATTACCGCAGGGTGCTTGAGAATGTTCCAGAGTCCCAGTGCGCCAAGGGTACCGAACCAGAACAGCATGACGGGCCCGAACAGCGCACCGACACTGGCCGTGCCTCGCGGCTGAAAGAAGAACAGGCCGCAGAGGACAGCAATGGTGATGGGTACGATGTAGGGCTTGAACATCGGCGTGGCGACTTCCAGCCCTTCTACCGCGGACAGCACCGACATGGCGGGCGTGATCACGGCGTCACCGTAGAACAGTCCTGCGCCGAATATGCCGAGTATCGACATCAGCGACAGCAAACCCGGTCCCGCGCCGCGGGTGCGCAATGCCAGCGAAGTCAGCGCCATGATGCCGCCTTCGCCACGGTTGTCGGCGCGGGTGATGAACATCACATATTTGAGCGTAACCGTGATGGTCAGTGCCCAGAAAATCAGCGAGAGGATTCCCAGCAGATTGTCTGCGGTTACCGCCACGGCGTGCGGGCCGTTGAAGACTTCCTTCATGGTGTAGAGCGGGCTAGTGCCGATATCGCCGTACACCACGCCCATCGCGGCAACGGAGATCGCTGCGAGGCGGGGTTTCGACGTCTCGTGGGTAATGCTGCTCTGCACCATGGAATAATTATAGGCGCATTGACAGCGGCGATGTTTCATCGCCAGGCAATGGTGCCGCCGCTCTTGCTCCGCCTGTCAGCACAACCAGTCGAGCGCCGGCGGCGGCAACGAATTGCCTCGGGTGCAGTTGGCTCCGAGGGGGTGAAATCATGGAGACAGTGATTGTGGGACGGTCGAGTTTGTCGGATAATGCGCGCCTCGCGCAGAAGGGTTTCCTCGCTGCGGCATCCCAGGCCGGGGTGACGGAATCGGTAGACGTAGCGGTCTCAAACACCGCCGCCGCAAGGCATGGGGATTCGACTTCCCCCCCCGGCACCAAAACATTTTTCGGGCAATCCGGGCACTATGGGCACTATGGGCATTCGGGGGCTGCAGGCGAAATGGCGCCATTCCGGATTACACTTGGCTCCCGTGCTCGTCGGGCCCGCGGCCGCTGCGTTTGGTGCCGATGTGGCCGGTGCCGGGCTTCACCGGGTGCATTTTCAGTTTTCACGGAGGATATGTTTTGATGTCGCCGAATCCTGGAGTTTCGTTGACCATCCTGCAGGCGCTGCCGATCTTCGAGATGCTCGACGACGAATGCCTCAGGCCGCTGACTCGTGTGGCCATGCTGCGCCATATTCCACGAAATACCGTTGTGCTGCATGCCGGCGACCGCACCGACAACATCTACTTCGTCCTTTCGGGCGCGTTGAAGGTGCAGATCAGCGACGAGGAAGGGCGCGAGGTGATCCTTTCGATGCTCGGGCCAGGCGAACTGTTTGGCGAAATGGGGGTGCTCGACGACCATCCACGCTCGGCAACCGTACTGGCGGTCGAACCGAGCGACGTGGTGGTGATCGGCAAGGCGGACTTCAAGCAGTGCCTGGTCGAGAATCCTGACGTTTCCCTCTTCATCATGCGCAATCTGACCAAGCGCTTGCGCCTGGCCGATCGCAACATCGAGAGCCTTGCGCTGCTGGACGTATACGGACGGGTCGCGCGCCTGCTGCTCGAGGCCGCGGAGACCGTGGACGGCAAAAAGGTGGTGACGCACAAACTCAGCAAACAGGACATCGCGAAGATGATCGGCGCCTCGCGTGAGATGGTCAGCCGCGTGATGCGCGATCTGCTGGCCCAGGGACTGATCCAGGAGCGGGACGGCCAGTTGATCCTGATCGATCTGGCGGTGTTCAAGCGGCATGGTGACGTTGCCGCGACGAATTGAGCTTCGATACGCCGGCTTCCGGATCCGCTGAGGCTGGCGGACCGAACTGATCACTCTGCTATTCGCGCCGGCCGCCGGGAAGGCGGCCGGCCGCTGCGTGACCTGCGGCAATAGATCCGTTGACCACCCTCCCTGTCCTGCCGATGCCTTTGACCCTCGCCGATTTCGACTACGCACTGCCGTCCGAACTGGTTGCCCAGGCACCCTTGGCGCAGCGGTCGGCAAGTCGGCTGCTGGTGGTCGACGGCGAGCACCGCACGGATTGCCGTTTTGCCGATTTGTCGCAGTGGCTGCGCGCCGGCGACCTGCTGGTGATGAATGACAGCCGCGTCCTGCATGCCCGTCTGTTGGGGCGCAAGGAGAGCGGGGGGCAGGTCGAGATTCTGGTCGAGCGTTTGCTCGACCACAGCGAAGTACTGGCGCAGGTGCGGGCGAGCAAGTCACCGCAGCCCGGCAGCCGCTTGCGGCTCGAAGAGGCACTGGATGTCGAAGTGCTGGGGCGCTCCGGAGAGTTCTATCGCCTGCGGTTTTCCGGCGACGCGGCGGAACTGGTCGAACGTCATGGACGCCTGCCGTTGCCGCCCTATATCGAGCGCGCTGCCGAGGCTCCCGACGAGGAGCGCTATCAGACGGTTTACGCCCGCGAGAAAGGTTCGGTCGCGGCACCCACTGCCGGTTTGCACTTCGATCAGGACGCGCTGGCGAAGTTGCGCGTGATGGGGGTCGACATCGCCTACGTCACTCTGCATGTGGGCGCCGGAACCTTCCAGCCGGTGCGCACCAGCGACCTTGCGGAACATCGCATGCATACCGAGCGTTATGTCGTGCCGCAAGCGACCGCCGATGCCATTGCGGCGGCCCGGGCACGCGGCGGCCGCATCGTGGCGGTAGGCACGACTTCCCTGCGCACACTGGAATCGGCGGCGCTGGAAGGGGTGTTGCAAGTCGGCGCTGGCGAGACGGCGCTGTTCGTCACTCCGGGCTTCGAGTTCCGCGTGGCAGACATGCTGATCACCAATTTTCATCTTCCCAGGTCCACCCTGCTGATGCTTGTTTCGGCGTTCTGCGGCCTGGAAGATATCCGCGCCGCCTATGGCCATGCGATTGCCGCCCGCTATCGTTTTTTCAGCTATGGCGACGCCATGCTGCTGCACAGAAAGTCACAGGAATGAACTTCGAACTGCTCGCCACCGACGGCGCGGCGCGACGCGGATTGCTGACGCTGGCCCACGGCGTGGCGCCAACGCCGACTTTCATGCCGGTGGGAACCTATGGCACGGTCAAGGCCATGGCGCCCGACGAACTGGTCGGCATGGGCGCATCCATCGTGCTGGGCAATACCTTCCACCTCTGGTTGCGTCCCGGGCTGGAAGTGGTGGCCGCGCACGGTGGCCTGCACCGCTTCATGGGCTGGAACGGCCCGATCCTGACCGACTCGGGAGGCTTCCAGGTGTTCTCGCTGGGCGACCTGCGCAAGATCACCGAGGAGGGCGTGAGGTTCGCCTCGCCGATCAACGGCGACCGGCTGTTTCTGACGCCCGAAGAATCGATGCGCATCCAGCATGTGCTCAATTCCGACGTGGTGATGATCTTCGACGAATGCACGCCCTATCCGGCGGACCTTGCCACGGCGGCTGAATCGATGCGTCTCAGCCTGCGCTGGGCGCGACGCTCGCGCGACGAGCATGACCGGCTGCAGAATTCGAATGCGCTGTTCGGCATCGTGCAGGGCGGCATGCATGAAGCGTTGCGCGACGAATCGCTGGCGGCGTTGGTTGATATCGGCTTCGACGGCTTTGCCATCGGCGGCCTGTCGGTCGGCGAACCCAAGGAAGAAATGTCGCGCATCCTCGCCCATACCGCCCCTCGCCTGCCGCATGACAAGCCGCGCTACCTGATGGGAGTCGGCACGCCGGAAGACCTGGTGTATGCGGTGGGACAGGGTATCGACATGTTCGACTGCGTGATGCCGACGCGCAATGCCCGCAACGGCTGGCTGTTCACCCGTCACGGCGATATCAAGATCAAGAACGCGCAGTACAAGACCGACACCCGGCCGCTGGATGAAACCTGCGCCTGCTATGCCTGCCGAAATTTCACGCGCGCCTACCTGCATCATCTGCATCGCCTCGGCGAGATTCTCGGGGCGCGGCTCAATACCATACACAACCTGTTCTATTACCAGACGCTGATGGCGGAAATGCGCGCCGCCATCGAGCAGCGCGACTTTGCCGCCTTCTCTCTCCGCTTTAACCGGGGACGGACGGGCGAGCAGGTATAATTCGCCGCTTAATTCCGACACTCTTGGAGACTCACAGTGCTGATTTCAAATGCTTATGCGCAGGCGGCCGGTGCCGCTGCCGATTCGACGGGTGGCCTGATGGGCATGTTGCCTATCCTGCTGATGTTTGTCGTGCTCTGGTTCGTCATGATCCGGCCGCAGATGAAGAAGGCCAAGGAGCAACAGAAGATGGTCAGCGAACTGGCCAAGGGCGATGAGGTGATCACCCAGGGCGGAATCGCCGGGCGCATTGCCAAGGTGGGCGAAAACTACCTGAGCCTCGAAGTGGCGGACGCCAAGGACGGTCCGGTAGTGATTACCGTGCAGAAGAGCGCCGTGGGTGCACTGTTGCCCAAGGGCACGCTGAAAAACCTGTAATTTTCTGAAGGCCGGCTGCGGCAACGCGGGGCCGGCCACCAAGCCATGAATCGCTACCCCCTCTGGAAGAACGCCACGGTGTTGATCGCCCTGGTGCTCGGACTACTCTACGCCCTGCCCAACTTTTTTGGCGAAGCGCCGGCCGTGCAGGTGGCCAGCGTCAAGTCCACGCACAAGGTTGACGCCAGGCTCATGGCCCAGGTGGCAGACGTGCTCAATGCGGCAGCCGTCGTCCCGCAAGGCATCGTGCTCGATCTGAACAGCGTGCGCGTGCGGCTGGCCGATACCGACACCCAGCTCAAGGCGAAGGACGTCATCGAGAAGGCGCTGAATCCTGTTGCGGCGGACGCGACTTACAGCGTTGCGCTGAACCTGGTGTCGAATTCGCCCAATTGGCTGACCTCGATCCATGCCCTTCCGATGTATCTCGGCCTCGATCTGCGCGGTGGCGTGCATTTCCTGCTGCAGGTGGACATGAAGGGCGCGCTGACCAAGCGCCTCGATTCGATCAGCGCAGATTTGCGCAGCCTGATGCGCGACAAGAACATCCGTCATGGCGGCATCAGCCGTGAAGGACAGAGCGTGGCGATCCGTTTCCGCGAGGCAGACACGCGCGACAAGGCGCGCGCTGCCCTGGCGGATACCCAGCCTGATCTGCTGCTGGTCGATGCGCAGGATGGTGCGGATCTCAAGCTGGTGGCAACGCTCAAGCCCGAGGCGCAGAAGCGCATCCAGGAATACGCGGTCAAGCAGAACATCACTACCCTGCACAACCGCATCAACGAACTCGGTGTCGCCGAGCCGGTGATTCAGCAGCAGGGCGCCGATCGCATCGTGGTGCAGCTGCCGGGGGTGCAGGACACGGCCAAGGCCAAGGACATCCTCGGCCGCACGGCAACGCTGGAAGTGCGCATGGTCGATGATGAGGCCAGTGCCAATCCGAGCGTCATGGAGCAGGCGGCGCGCGGCCAGCCGCCACCTGGCACTGAATACTACGTCGAGCGCGGCGGCCGCGGGCTACTGGTCAAGAAGCAGGTGGTGCTGACCGGCGAGCGCCTGACCGATGCCCAGCCCGGCTTCGACAACCAGACCCATGAGGCGGCAGTGCATTTGTCCCTCGATTCGGCCGGCGCACGCATCTTCAAGGATGTGACGCGAGAGAGCGTGGGCAAGCGCATGGCCATTCTGCTGATCGAAAAGGGCAAGGGCGAGGTGGTTACCGCCCCGGTCATCCGCACCGAAATCGGTGGCGGTCGCGTGCAGATTTCGGGTCGCATGAGCACCATGGAAGCCAACGACGTGGCGCTGCTGCTGCGCGCCGGGTCGCTTGCGGCGCCAATGGAGATCATCGAGGAGCGCACCATCGGCCCCAGCCTCGGTGCCGACAACATCAAGAAGGGCTTCAATTCGACCTTGGGCGGCTTTGCCGCCATCGCCGTCTTCATGATGGCCTACTATCTGCTGTTCGGCGCGGTCTCGGTGTTGGCGCTGTCGGCCAACATGCTGTTGCTGGTGGCGCTGCTGTCGCTGCTGCAGGCTACTCTGACCCTGCCGGGTATCGCCGCCATTGCCCTTGCGCTGGGCATGGCCATCGACTCGAACGTGCTGATCAACGAACGCGTGCGCGAGGAACTGCGCAATGGCAGCACACCGCAGGCCGCCATCACGGCGGGCTACGAGCGCGCCTGGGCGACGATTCTCGATTCCAACGTCACCACGCTGATCGTCGGCGTCGCGCTGCTGATCTTCGGTTCCGGCCCGGTGCGCGGCTTCGCCGTGGTGCATTGCCTCGGCATTCTGACCTCGCTCTTCAGCTCGGTGATCATTTCGCGCGCGGTGGTCAATTTGATCTACGGCCGCCGCCGCAAGCTCGACAGTCTCAGCATCGGCCAGATATGGAAACCCGGCCTCAGCACCAAATAAGGGTATAGCGATGGAATTCTTCCGCATCAGAAAAGATATCCCGTTCATGCGCCATGCACTGGTGTTCAACGTCATATCGTTGGTCACCTTCCTGCTGGCGGTGTTCTTCCTGGTCAACAAGGGGTTGCACTTCTCGATCGAGTTCACCGGCGGCACCCTGCTCGAAGTGAGTTATGCGCAGGCGCCCGATCTCGACAAGTTGCGCAAGCAAATGGAGGCCGACGGTTTTACCGATACCCAGGTGCAGAATTTCGGGTCGTCGCGAGACGTGTTGATCCGCGTCCCGTTGTCGAAGGATGCGGAAACGTCCAAGGTCGGCGAGCGCGTCATGGCTTCGCTGACAAGAGTCGGCGCTGGCGATACGGCGGCGGCAGCCGGGGCGCCAACGCTCAAGCGCGTCGAATTCGTCGGCCCGCAAGTCGGCAAGGAGCTTGCATCGGATGGGGCACTGGCGCTGCTGCTGGTGGTGTGCGGCATCGTGCTGTACTTGGCGATGCGTTTCGAATGGCGCTTCGCGGTGTCGGCCATCATCGCCAACATGCACGACGTGGTGATCATTCTCGGCTGCTTCGCGCTGTTCCAGTGGGAGTTTTCCCTGCCGGTGCTGGCGGCCGTATTGGCCGTGCTGGGCTATTCGGTCAATGAGTCGGTGGTGGTGTTCGACCGGGTGCGCGAAACCTTCAAGAAGAAGCGCGGCATGACGACGCCGCAGGTACTCGATCACGCCATTACCAGCACGATCTCGCGCACCATCATCACCCACGGCTGTACGCAGATGATGGTCACGTCGATGCTGATCTTCGGCGGCCCCGCGCTGCATTACTTTGCGCTGGCGCTGACCATCGGCATCCTGTTCGGCATCTATTCGTCGGTTCTCGTGGCCAGTCCGCTGGTGATGTGGATGGGCGTTTCCCGCGAACAGTTCATCCAGGTCAAGGTCGAGAAACAGGAAGCCGTCGTCTGACGGCGACGGCGTTCGCCGCCGATACTTCGCCGGGAGGCTAGTCCGGCCCGACGGCGAAGATGTGCTTGACCCTGAGCGTAGCGTGCTGCCCGGCGACCATCTCCAGCAAGCGGTCGATGTTGGGGTGCTTGCCGGGGTTCTGCCGCGCGTCCTCGGTGTGCTCGGCATAGAGTTCCAGCCCCTTCCTCGCGGCCTCGAGGGTGATAGCGCCGTAGATTTGTCCGAGATGGTTGTAGATCGACAGCGAGCCGACTTGTCCCGGCTTGTGTTCTATCGTGGCGGCAACGGCGCCATCGCTGTCGAGCAACTGGATTGCCGCGAGGTGCGAGATGCGCGGGAGCTGTTTGAGGTTCTCGGCGAAAGCCATCTCAAATCCGCTTCGCCAGTTCAGCGGCCTTGCCGATGTAGGAGGCAGGCGTCATGTCAAGCAACCGCTGACGGTCGCCCTCCGGCAGCGGCAGTTTCGCGATGAACTGGCGCAGGGCGTCTTTTTCGATGCCTTTGCCGCGCGTCAATTCCTTGAGCTGTTCATAGGGGTTGGGAACGCCGAAGCGGCGCATCACGGTCTGCACCGGTTCGGCCAGCACTTCCCACGCCTCGTCGAGATCCTCGGCCAGGCGCTGCGGATTGGCCTCGAGCTTGTTCAGGCCGCGCAGGGTCGAATCGAAGGCTAGCAACGTATAGCCGAAAGCCACGCCCATATTGCGCAGGACGGTGGAATCGGTGAGGTCGCGCTGCAAGCGGGAAATCGGCAATTTTTCCGCGAGGTGCCGCAGCACGGCATTGGCCAGGCCCAGATTGCCTTCGGAGTTCTCGAAGTCGATCGGATTGACCTTGTGCGGCATGGTCGATGAGCCGATCTCGCCTTCCTTCAGCTTTTGTTTGAAGTAGCCCAGCGCGATGTACTGCCAAATGTCGCGGTCGGCATCGATCAGGATCGTGTTGGCGCGAGCCATGGCGTCGAACAGTTCGGCCATCGCATCGTGCGGTTCGATCTGGATGGTATAGGGATTGAACTCGAGGCCGAGCGACTCGATGAAGCGGCGATTGAAGGCCTCCCAGTCGACCTCGGGGTAGGCCGACAGATGCGCGTTGTAGTTGCCGACGGCGCCGTTGAACTTGGCAGTGAGCGACACCGAGGAAATCTGGCTGCGGCTGCGTATCAGGCGCGCCGCGATGTTGGCCATTTCCTTCCCCAGCGTAGTCGGCGTCGCCGGTTGGCCGTGCGTGCGGGCAAGCATCGGCAACTCGGCCAGTTGATGCGCCAGTTCGCGCAGGCGGGCTATCAGGCGGTCAGTCTCCGGCAACAGAATGCCGGTGACCGCATCCCTCAGCATCAGCGCATGTGACACATTGTTGATGTCTTCGGAGGTGCAGCCGAAATGTATGAACTCGCTGACGCGCATCACCTCGGCATTGTCGGCCAGGCATTCCTTGAGCCAGTATTCCATGGCTTTGACGTCATGATTGGTGCGGGCCTCGATGGCCTTGATGGCTTCTGCATTCGCAACTGAAAAATCGGCGACGACGCGGTCCAGTCTGGCGATCGTGGCATCCGAGAATGCCGGACATTCGGCGATTTCCCTGGCCGCTGCCAGTGCCTTGAGCCATTCGATTTCGACCCGAACGCGATTGCGTATGAGACCGTACTCGGAAAAGTGGATGCGCAGGTTTTCGACCTTTGCGGCATAGCGCCCGTCAAGCGGCGAAAGTGCAGTGAGTGCGGTGAGTGCGGTGAGTGTCATGTCATTGGCGAGTAGAGGGAGATGCGAGCAAAGCGCCGACGGAGCGGCTGATTTTAACACGCAGGCATTGGCGGCCAGTCACTGGTCAGTGGCCTCCGCGAGGCGCCATGGTATAGTTTCGCAGCCCCGAAAAAATGTGATTTGACCAAATGAAACTGATCGCTTCTCTCACCAGTCCCTATGTCCGCAAGATTCGCATCGTGCTGGCGGAAAAGAAGATCGATTACGACCTGGTTCTGGATTCACCCTGGGTCGAGGGGAATCAGGTGGCGAAGTTCAATCCGCTGGGCAAGGTTCCCGTGCTGATACTGGACGATGAAAGCACCCTCTATGATTCCCGGGTAATTGCCGAGTATCTGGATACCGTGGCGCCGAACAATCGCCTGATTCCCGCTTCCGGGCGGGAGCGCATCAGCGTCAAGCGCTGGGAGGCACTGGCGGATGGCGCCCTCGATGCCTCGGTGGCGGCGTTTCTCGAATCGCTGCGTTCAGTTGGAGAACGCAGTCCTTCGTCGATTGAAAGGCAGCGCGCCAAAATTACGCAGGCTCTGAAGGCCATGTCAGAAGAACTGGGAGAGCAGCCCTGGTGTCACGGCAACAGCCTGTCGCTGGCGGATATCGCCGTCGGCTGCACGCTGGGTTATGTGTCCTTCCGGCTTCCCGACATCCGTTGGAGCGAGCAATACGCCAATCTCGCGCAGCTTTACGAGAAGCTCATGCAGCGCTCCTCGTTTGCCGACACGGTGCCGCAGGCTTAGTCAGGGATCAGGCCGCAGTACCCGGCGCTGCTGAAAACTTGGTTCTACTTCTCGTTTTTGGACTCGACCGCCGCGCCTTCAAGGCGTGCAATCAAGCGCGGCAGCAGGTTCTTTTCGGCCTGTTCGGTGAGCTCTCCCATCAGTTGGTCGGCCAGTCCGTCCGTGACCCTGAGTACCGCGTGTGGCAATTCCTGATCCAGCCAGCGTGAAAGTTCCTCGCGCAGCGCGTCGAGATGCAGTTGCATGTGCGGTGGCGCGGTCGCAAGCGCCGCTTCGTGTTCGGTGACGATGTCGGTGAGAACGGGCAAATCCTCCTCGGGTGCAGCGGCTTCAGGTGTCGGCTCGGACGAAGCTGCAACAAATACCCGGGTGCGTCGAATCAGCGCGTCGGCTTTGCGCAGGAGATCCGATGTATCGTCGTCTGCCATCTCTCAGATTCCTGCTGAAATATCGCGAGCGTCCATCGGGTAGCCTCGTTCGCGATAGAAGCGGAAGCGCTCACGCCCGGGCAGCCGGTCGTCGTCTTCGACGCTGACGATTTCGATCAGTTGCTGAAATCGGCTGAAGCCGGGCGGGATCTCGTCCGACAGATTCAACAGGCAGCCGTCGTGCGGCGGATTGTCTAGTTCGGACACAATGAGGATCGAAGTTTCCGCAGCCAGCTTGTCCTCGCCCCGGCAGTGGGGCGTGAAGCCGGTGGCCGGGTATGTCCAGAGCAAACGGTCGAGCTGTTCGCTGCGCTCGCCGGCCGGCACATAGACCAGCACCCGGGTGCCTGCGCTGCTGGCGTTCCCGAGCCATGCAGCGATGGCGCGGAGTCGATCCCGCGCGCCGTGGAGAAAGGTGATTTGCGTCATCCCCGCTTGCGCTTACCAGTGGGCTTCGGGGCGCGACTCGCGCGATCCATCAGGAAATGGGTGAGCAAGGGCACCGGGCGGCCGGTGGCGCCCTTCTCCTTGCCGGAACGCCATGCGGTGCCGGCGATGTCAAGATGCGCCCAGCGGTACTTGTCGGCGAAGCGGGAGAGGAAACATGCGGCCGTGATTGTGCCGGCCGGGCGGCCGCCGATGTTTGCCATGTCGGCAAAGTTGCTTTTCAGCTGTTCCTGGTAGTCATCCCACAGCGGCAGTTGCCAGGCACGGTCATAGGAGTCGTGGCCGGCGTCAGTCAATTCCTTTGCCAGCCCTTCATTATTGGCGAGCAGGCCGGTGGCTACATGCCCGAGTGCGATCACGCAGGCGCCCGTCAGGGTGGCGATGTCAACCACGCACTCCGGTTCGAATCGCTCGACATAAGTCAGTGCGTCGCAAAGTATCAGTCGCCCCTCGGCATCCGTGTTGAGGACCTCGACGGTCTGGCCCGACATCGAAGTGATTACGTCACCCGGCTTGGTTGCCGCGCCTCCCGGCATGTTTTCCGTGGTCGGAATGACGCCGACGACGTTGAGCGGCAGTTTCATCAAGGCCGCCGCCTTGAGGGTGCCCAATACGCTCGCGGCACCGCACATGTCGTATTTCATTTCATCCATTTCCGCTCCCGGCTTGAGCGAAATCCCGCCGGAATCGAAAGTGATGCCCTTGCCGATCAGCACCACCGGTTTTGCTCCGCTGGCGCCGCCGGCATGCCGCAGGACGATGAATTTCGGGGGCTCGTGCGACCCCCGCGCGACGGAGAGCAAGGTGTTCATGCCGAGCTTTTCCATGTCGGCGCGGTCGAGAATGTCGACGCCAAGGCCGTGTGACTTTGCGAGTTGCTTTGCCTGGTCGGCGAGGTAGGTCGGCGTGCAGATATTGCCCGGCAGATTGCCAAGGTCCTTTGCCAGTGCCATTCCTGCGGCAATCGCCAGTCCTTCAGCCAGAGCTGCTTCACCGGCAGCAAGCTCGTTGCGACGGGTGACGCAGAATGTCAGTTTCCGCAGCGGGCGACGGACTTCGTCCTTCTTCGACTTGAGGCGATCAAAGCGATAAAGCGTTTCCTGCACTACGAGCGCGGCCTGCCTGACCTTCCAGGCGACATCGCGCCTTTTTACCGGTAGTTCCGTCAGATAGACCGTGCCGTCGAAGCCACCGGTTTCATTGAGTTGTCGAACCGCTGTCGCCAACGCCGCGCGGTATTCCTTTTCCCGGAATTCCCTTTCCTTGCCGAGCCCTACGAGCAGGATGCGGTCCGCTTCGACCCCGGAAACGCCATGGAGCAACAGGCTGGTGCCGGCCTTGCCCTCCATGTCGCCGCGACGCAGAATATCGCTGAGAAACTGGTCGGCGGCGTTGTCGATGACCTCCGCAGCCGCGGACAGTTTTCTCGGTTCGAAGATGCCGACCACGACACAGGCGCTGCGCTGCTTTTCCGGGCTTCCGCTTTTTATGCTAAATTCCAAAATATGCTCCTCGGGGGCTACGGGAATTCGGGGAAATTGTTCTATTTCGAGCGATTTCCGCTGCTAGTGCGATTATTCCCCAAGTTTTCACCAAAAGTCAAAGCAGACACCCTCCTACACCATGATTTTTCAGCGCGCCGCAATTCGGGAGTTCACCCACACGGCGGCGGGGGTTTTTGTCGCGCTCTTCGCGATTCTGATGACCACTCAGTTGATTCGTTTGCTGGGCGACGCGGCGGGCGGGAAACTCGCGTCCGAGGCGGTAATTGCTCTCCTGGGCTTTCGCGCCATCAGCTACCTCCCGGTGCTGCTTTCCTTGACTCTTTTTGTTGCGGTCCTGATGACCCTGTCGCGCTGGTATCGCGATTCCGAAATGGTTGTCTGGTTGGCATCAGGCATTCCTTTGACAGCTTGGGTCAAGCCGGTGTTGAAGTTTGTCGGGCCGCCCGTGGTGGTCATCGCGGTGCTCTCCTTGCTGCTGGCCCCCTGGGCGACACAGAAGAGCGAGGCTTACCGCCAGAGTATGGATCAGCGCGACGACGTGGCCCGCGTCTCGCCAGGCACATTCAATGAGTCGAGCGGGGCTGACCGCGTATTCTTCGTCGAGAGCGTCGCGGGTGAGGATGGCAAGGTGAAGAACGTTTTCATCAGCTCCATTCAGCAGGGCCGGCTGGGCGTGATGGCGACAGCGCAAGGTCATACGGAGACTGTGCCCAATGGCGATCGCTTTCTCGTTCTCGATCAGGGGCGACGTTACGAAGGCACGGCGGGAACGGCGGAGTATCGTGTGATGGAGTTTGATCGTTACGCCTTGCGTATCGAAACCAAGGAAGCTCGCGGGTTTGAGGATTCGCCTCGGACCAAGCCGCTGTGGGAGCTTTTGCGAGATCGACAGCCGGCAAATCTGGCTGAACTCCTGTGGCGTCTCGGGTTGCCCCTTGCTGCGCTGAATCTGGCCGTGCTGGCAATTCCCCTGGCGTTCGTCAATCCGCGTGCGGGGCGTACCAACAACCTTGTTTTTGCTCTGCTTACCTACATGATTTACAGCAATTTGCTCAGTATCAGTCAGGCATGGGTGGCGCAAGGGAAATTGCGTTTCGAGATCGGCGTCTGGGCAGTACACGTCGGCATGTTCGTGCTGCTTATCGTTCTTTTCTATCGACGACAGAATCCCCTGGCGTGGGGGAAACTGCGGTGGCGCTGAAACTCTACGAGCGCCATCTGGCGCGCGAGATCTATGCGTCTACGGGTCTGGTGCTGCTGGCCTTCCTGATGCTTTTTGCTTTCTTCGACCTGATCCATCAGCTTGAAAGCATAGGCAAGGGCGGCTATCAGCTTCAGCATGCACTTGGCTACGTGGCACTGACCTTGCCCGGACGGTTGTATGAGTTATTCCCGATCGGCGTGCTGATCGGTACCCTTTATGCGCTGACGTTGCTCGCTCGTCACTCCGAGATCACGGTTTTGCGCGCGGCCGGACTCTCGACGAGAGATCTGTTGTTCACCCTGGCCAAGATCGGTATGGTGTTTGCAGTTTCGACGCTGTTGGTAGGCGAACTGATTGCACCGCCGGCTGAGAGGGCAGCCCAGCAACTCAGACTGAAGGCCATGGGCGCACTCGTTGCGCAGGAGTTTCGTTCCGGCCTTTGGGTGAGAGACGAGCATTCGTTCGTGAATGTTCGCGAGGTGCTTCCTGATGCTTCCCTTCAGAGCGTACGCGTCTTTGAGTTCGACGAGCGGTTCCAATTGCTGTCGATCAGTCAAGCCGAACGCGGCCGCTACCTCAGCGCCGGCACCTGGTCGCTGGAAGGCGTGGTCCGCACTGTATTTTCGGATGATATGGCACATGTGGAGCGATATGGCCAACTCAATTGGAAATCAGCGCTCAATCCGGATCTGCTGGCAGTGCTTCTGGTGGTGCCGGAGCGCATGTCACTAGTGAATCTTTACCTCTTTATTCGCCACTTGAGCGGAAACCAGCAGAAGACCGATCGCTACGATATCGCGATGTGGAAGAAGCTTATCTATCCGTTGGCAACCCTGGTGATGATGGCGCTGGCACTGCCGTTTGCCTACATGCAGGATCGGATGGGAGCGGTCAGCATTCGGGTATTTGCCGGCATCATGCTCGGCATCGGCTTCCACATGCTGAACGGACTGTTTTCCAGTCTCGGCGTGATCAACAGCTGGCCACCCTTCTTTTCTGCAATAACCCCCAGCGTGCTGTTCTTGATGACTGCTGCGGGGATGCTCTGGTGGGTCGAACGGCGCTAGTCAGCGTAGATCGACGGCTCTAGTCGCGCTTGAACACGATCCGGGTACCTGCCAGCCGATCATGAAGGAATTGGTGGTCGCGATCGAATAGTGCCCAGAGCACTCCCACACCGAAATAGACGATGCTCGGCCAAGCCAGGACATAACGCAGCACCAAACGAGCCAAGGGCGGTTGCTCGCCGCCCGGCGTCGACAGCTGAATCTTCCAGGTCTGCATCGCCAAGGTTTGCCCGCCGTGATGCCAGTACCAGATGAAGTAAGCACTGAGCACCACGAAAACGTGGGTGATCAATACCCATCCCGGAAAAATGATGCCGAATGCCATCCCTATGGCAAGGTGCGGCAACATGAAAGTCACCGAAAGCACGCCAATCAACAACAGGCCTTCGTAGGCCATGCTGGCTATACGGCGACGCAAGCCAGGCAGTTGACCGCTGGACGTGGCCACGGGGGCGGACATGGTTGCGGACTAGCGTGTTGCGGCTTGGCCGACTGGGAGGGGCGACGGTGGAGCGCTTGGTGCGGGCGGCGGTTGGGCAGCTACGGGCTGTTGCTTTGAGGGGGCTGGGCGCGGCGTTCGTTTCTGGGTCGCCTCAGCCTTGAGGCGGGCTTTTTCGCTTTCGGGCAGGTCCTTGTACTCCTGCCACTTCTGTTTCACCGCCTGTTTCTGTTCGGGGGGGACTTTTTGCAGCGATTTATACTTGTCTCTGGCCCGTTTGCGCTCATCCGGCGTAAGTTTGGCCCATTCAGTCATCCGACGCTGCAAGCGAGCTTGCTCTTCCGCGTTCAAGGATGGGTAGCGTTGGGCGATTCCAAGCCATTTTTTTCGCTGAAAGCCACTCATCTTGTCCCACTGGGTAGCCAGTGGAGCAAGGGCGCGCTTCTGCTCAGCATTCAGTTCAGTCCAGGATGGCTGCGGGAGCGGAGGAAGAACGACTGCGTGGCCAAATGGAGAGGCCAGCCAGAGCGCTACTGCGAGGATGAGTCCGAAGCGTGCTCGAGCCATGCGTGGAAGCCTCGATCAAGATAGGCGGAAGGGGGAAGTTCATCGACAAGGAGGGCGCTGTCGATTTCCTCGTATTCCTGAACCTGTTCAAAGGCGTTCCAGTAATAAGCACCCGTCGCGCCGACAGTCAGGGCCATGACGGCAAGCAGGCTACGGGCGTTGGACAAAAACGCAAACTCCACGTCACCCCCGATTCCGGCCAAGCGCAAACCCCGTACCGGCACTCGCTGGCTATTCAAGGCGGCTTGGCGAGCCTGATGCAGGCGACCGGCGACACCCAGATCAAGGACATCTAAACCTTGATTGAGAATCTGCCTTGCCCTGTAGCCGAATTCGTTTTCGCCGTTCATAGCTCTATGCCTTTCGCCTTAAGTGCTGCAGCCAGAGTGTGCGTAGCGCGCGAACAGTGCGTCTTCACGCTGCCTTCCGAACAACCCATCGCCGCCGCGGTTTCGGCAATATCCATTTCCTCCCAATAACGCATCAGGAAGGCTTCGCGTTGACGTGGCGGTAGCTTCTCGATCTCTTTTTCAATGACAGCAAGGAGTTGCGATCGCTCCAACTGCCGATGCGGCGTCATCAGCCCATCTGACTCGTTTTCCGCCGCAAAAGTTTCAAGTGGATCAGCGTCTTCATCATCGCCGGGAGAAAGGGACGACAGCAATGTTGTCCAGAGGGACCTGACCTTGGATCGGCGGTAGCAGTCCCGAATGGCGTTTTGCAGGATTCTCTGAAACAGCATTGGCCATTCGGTGACGGGACGATCACCATATTTCTCCGCGAGACGCATCATCGCATCCTGAACGATGTCCAGGGCTGTTTCCTCGTTTCGAATGGCGAACATGGCCTGTTTGAAGGCTCGTCGCTCTACGCCGGCAAGAAAATCGGAAAGTTCGATTCGGGAACTCAGAGGATGGCTCCTGCCAGCTTTCAGCAGTTTTTCAGTACGAAGGACAGACTATAAATCTTGACCATTCGCGGACGAGTCAGTAAGGTTATACGTTTCACTCGAAAAGTGTAACAGGTGTAATCAATGCAGCTAACCGGCGCGGAAATTGTAATCAGGTGCTTGCAGGAGGAAAAGGTCGAGTACGTATTCGGCTATCCCGGCGGCTCAGTCCTCTTTATTTATGATGAACTCTTCAAACAGGACAAGTTCAAGCATGTTCTGGTTCGCCATGAGCAGGCTGCTGTTCATGCGGCCGATGCCTACTCGCGATCTTCGAACAAGATAGGCGTCTGCCTGGTTACCTCAGGGCCAGGCGTGACCAATGCGGTGACGGGGATCGCGACGGCACACATGGACTCCGTTCCGATGGTCATCATCAGCGGGCAGGTGCCCACGGCCTACATAGGGCAGGACGCTTTTCAGGAATGCGACACGGTGGGCATTACCCGGCCCTGCGTCAAGCACAATTTCCTGGTCAAGGATGTCAGGGATCTGGCTATAACCCTGAAGAAGGCCTTCTACATCGCCAAGACCGGCCGCCCCGGTCCCGTGCTGGTCGACATCCCGAAGGACATCACCAACCAGAAGTGCGAGTTCGAATACCCCAAGACGATCACCATGCGTTCCTATAACCCGGTGGTCAAGGGGCATAGCGGGCAGATCAAGAAGGCAGTCCAGATGCTGCTGGAAGCCAAGCGCCCGATGATCTATGCGGGCGGTGGGGTGATTCTGTCCGATGCCGCAGAAAAGCTGGCCAAACTCGCGCGCAGCCTCGGGTATCCGGTGACCAACACCCTGATGGGCTTGGGCGGCTATCCGGCCACCGACAAGCAGTCCCTCGGCATGCTGGGCATGCATGGCACCTACGAAGCCAATATGGCCATGCAGAATTGTGATGTCCTGATTGCCGTCGGCGCACGGTTCGACGACCGCGTGATCGGCAACCCGGCGAATTTTGCCGAGATATCGCGCAAGATTATTCACATCGACATAGATCCATCCTCGATTTCCAAGCGCGTAAAAGTCGATGTGCCGATTGTCGGCAACCTGCCGGATGTGCTTGACGAATTGCAGAAGCTTCTCGAATCCTCCGCGGGCGTGCCTGATCCGAAAGCATTGGCCGCATGGTGGAAGCAGATCGACGAATGGCGCGGCAAGAAGTCGCTCAAGTACAAGCAGGGCAAGGAAATCATCATGCCCCAGTATGTCGTGGAGAAGCTCTACGAGGTCACAGGCGGCGAGGCCTTCATCACTTCTGACGTAGGCCAGCACCAGATGTGGGCTGCCCAGTACTACAAGTTCGATAAGCCCCGGCGCTGGATCAACTCGGGCGGACTGGGCACAATGGGTGTGGGCTTGCCCTATGCGATGGGCGTGCGCTTCGCAAATCCGAAGGCGACGGTGGCCTGCATCACCGGCGAGGGATCGATTCAGATGAACATTCAGGAGCTGTCGACGGCGAAACAGTTCCGTCTGCCGATCAAGATCATCAACCTGAACAATCGCTACCTCGGCATGGTGCGTCAATGGCAGCAGATGTTCCATGGCAATCGCTACTCTGAATCCTATGTCGATGCCTTGCCGGATTTCGTCAAGCTCGCAGAAGCCTATGGGCATGTCGGCATGAAGATCGAGCGCCCTGCCGATGTCGAGCCGGCCCTGCGCGAGGCCTTCACCAAACACAAGAACGACCTTGTCTTCATGGATTTCCTCACCGACCAGACGGCTAATGTCTACCCGATGGTGGCAGCCGGCAAGGGGCTGTCGGAAATGATTCTGGCCGAGGAACTGTAAGCATGCGACACATCATTTCCATTCTTATCGAAAACGAGGCCGGTGCGCTGTCCCGTGTCTCCGGTCTTTTCTCCGCCCGTGCCTTCAACATCGAGTCGCTGACGGTAGCGCCGACGGAAGATGCTTCCCTTTCCCGCATGACCATCGTCAGCACAGGTTCGGACGATGTCATCGAGCAGATCACCAAGCAGCTCAACAAGCTGATAGATGTCGTCAAGGTGGTGGATCTGTCCGAAGCCGCGCATATCGAGCGCGAGCTGATGCTGGTCAAGGTGCGCGCCGCCGGCAAGGATCGTGAGGAGATGAAGCGCATCGCCGATATATTTCGCGGTCGCATCATCGATGTCACCGATTCGACCTACGTCATCGAACTGACAGGCAACGGCTCCAAGCTGGATGCCTTTCTTGAAGCCATTGATCGCGCGCTGATTCTTGAAACCGTTCGCACCGGTGTGTCCGGCATCGGACGCGGCGATCGAATTCTCAAAGTCTGAACTCTGAACCGAAGGAAAACGAATGAAAGTTTATTACGACAAGGACGCGGACCTCTCTCTGATCAAGGGCAAGAAGGTCACTATCGTCGGCTACGGCTCGCAAGGTCACGCGCATGCACAGAACCTCAAGGACTCCGGCGTCAAGGTGACGGTCGGATTGCGCAAGGGAGGCGCTTCCTGGGACAAGGCCAAGAAGGCCGGCCTCAAGGTCGAGGAAGTCGCCAAAGCGGTGAAGGATGCCGATGTCGTGATGATGCTGTTGCCCGATGAGACTATTCCCGCAGTCTATTACGGCGAAGTCGAGTCCAACATGAAGAAGGGCGCTGCGCTGGCCTTTGCTCACGGCTTCAATGTTCATTACAACCAGGTGATTCCTCGCACTGACGTGGACGTGATCATGATCGCGCCGAAGGGCCCGGGTCATACGGTGCGTTCCGAGTATCTGCGTGGCGGCGGTGTGCCCTCATTGATCGCCATTCATCAGGACAAGTCGGGCAAGGCCAAGGACATCGCACTGTCCTATGCCGCTGCCAATGGTGGCACCAAGGGCGGAGTGATCGAGACCAACTTCCGCGAGGAAACCGAGACGGATTTGTTTGGCGAACAGGCGGTCCTTTGTGGCGGTCTGGTCGAGTTGATCAAGGCCGGCTACGAGACGCTGACCGAGGCAGGCTATGCGCCGGAGATGGCGTATTTCGAATGCCTGCACGAGGTCAAGCTGATCGTCGATCTGATTTTCGAAGGCGGCATTGCCAACATGAATTACTCGATCTCCAACAATGCCGAGTATGGCGAGTACGTGACCGGTCCCAAGGTGATCGGCGCTGAAGCCCGTGCCGCGATGAAGGATGCCCTGAAGGCCATTCAGGAAGGCGAGTACGCCAAGAAGTTCATTCTCGAAGGCCGCACCAACTATCCCGAAATGACGGCCCGCCGTCGATTGACGGCAGCCCATCCGATCGAGCAAGTCGGCGCGCAGCTGCGGGCGATGATGCCGTGGATCAAGAAGAACCAGCTGGTCGATCAGACCAAGAACTGATCCCGGAACGGGAGTTGGGCAGGGCGTGGCGGTGCCATGCCCTGCCCGGCACCCCGCCTTTCTTCAAGCGTATGGGCGTGTGATGGACTCGACAGCCAGGGTGGGCGGCCAGGACTTTGCCGCGTAGCTTGCTTGAGCCGTTAGAATAGGTTCTGCTTCTTACTGCCACTTCACCATGCCGGCAATCCCACCTCGCAAGGCGCTGATGAATCCCGAGCTGCGTCGGCGCGGAATCTACGTACTGCCCAACCTCCTGACCACCGCGGGGCTGTTCGCTGGTTTTTACGCCATCGTTCAGGCCATGACGGGACGTTTCGAGCATGCGGCAGTGGCTATTTTCATCGCCATGGTGTTCGACGGACTCGACGGCCGCGTGGCGCGCATGACGCGAACACAGAGCGCGTTCGGTGCAGAGTACGACTCATTGTCCGACATGGTGTCGTTTGGCGCCGCTCCCGCATTGATTGTCTTCGAGTGGGCGATGAAGGGCATGGGCAAGTGGGGCTGGATTGCCGCATTTGTCTATTGCGCTGGGGCTGCACTGCGTTTGGCCCGCTTCAATACCAATATCGGTGTCGTGGATAAGCGCTATTTCCAGGGCTTGCCCAGTCCGGCTGCGGCCGCGCTGGTGGCGGGTTTTATCTGGATCATCAACGACCTGAACATTGCGGGAGAAGACGTGCGCTGGTATGCCTTCGCCCTGACGCTTTTTGCAGGCATCACCATGGTCAGCACTCTGCGCTATTGGAGTGGCAAGGACATCAATCTGCGTCGCAGCGTCCCGTTCATGGTGCTGCCCGTCATCGTCCTCGGTTATGTGCTGGTATCGTCCTATCCGCCCGGGGTGCTGTTCGCGCTGTTTCTCGCCTATGCCCTGTCGGGCTATGTGATGGCAGCCTGGAGTTGGCGCGGCCGGCGGAAATCTGTTGCGCGGCCGGAATAAAATCTTTATAGTCATCACCATGGCTACGGTATTCACCTTTGCTGCATTATTTCTTGCCCTCTCAGGCGCGCTGATCGCGCGTCTGCCGCTGCGCGCGAAGCTGCTTCCGCTGCTGCGCCGCGCGCGCTAAATACACCCCCCCCCACAATCCGGTTGTTCATAGTGCCCGCCCTGCGAGGTGCGGCATAAGCTATTGTTGTTTTTCCCCAGGAGACAATCATGTCCAAGGAACATTTGATCATTTTCGATACAACCTTGCGCGACGGCGAACAGAGTCCCGGCGCCTCCATGACCAAGGAAGAAAAGCTGCGGATTGCCCGTCAGCTTGAACGGATGCGCGTGGATGTAATCGAGGCGGGTTTCCCGGCTGCATCCAACGGCGATTTTGAGGCGGTCAGGGCCGTCGCCGAAGCCATCAAGGACTCGACGGTGGCGGGCCTGTGCCGCGCATTCGACAAGGACATCTCGCGGGCGCTCGAGGCGGTCAAGCCGGCGAAATCCGGACGCATCCACACTTTCATCGCGACCAGCCCGATCCACATGGAAAAGAAGCTGCGCATGTCGCCCGATGATGTGCTGATTGCCGCGCAGCATGCCGTTCGTTTTGCGCGCAACGGAATCGACGATGTCGAATTTTCCTGCGAGGATGCGGGAAGGTCGGATCTTGATTTCCTGTGCCGCATCATCGAAGCAGTGATCAAGGAAGGTGCTTCCACCATCAATATTCCCGACACCGTGGGTTACAACGTGCCGGACCAGTATGCGGAGCGAATCCGCCAATTGCGCGAACGGATTCCCAACTCCGACAAGGTGATCTGGTCTGTGCATTGCCACAACGACCTTGGCTTGGCCGTGGCCAACAGCCTTGCCGCCGTGATGGCAGGCGCGCGCCAAGTGGAATGCACCATCAACGGTCTTGGCGAGCGCGCCGGCAATGCCGCGCTGGAGGAAATCGTCATGGCGGTGCACACGAGGCAGGATGTGTTTCCCTGCATCACCCGGATCGATACCACGCAGATCGTCGCTGCATCCAAGATGGTGTCCAGCATCACCGGATTCCCGGTGCAGCCGAACAAGGCGATCGTCGGCGCCAATGCGTTTTCTCATGAGTCGGGCATCCATCAGGACGGCGTGCTGAAACACCGTGAAACCTACGAGATCATGCGGGCTGAAGACGTCGGCTGGAACGCCAACAAACTGGTGCTTGGCAAGCATTCCGGGCGCACGGCGTTCAAGGCCCGCTTGAAGGAACTCGGCATCGAGGTGGAAAGCGAACAGGTACTGAATACAGCTTTCACGCACTTCAAGGAGCTTGCCGACAAGAAGCACGAGATTTTTGACGAGGACCTGCATGCACTGATGAGCGACGAGATGGTTCTGACTGATGACGAGCACTACAAACTCGTGTCTTCGATGTTCCACTCGGAAACCGGCGAGGCGCCGCAGGCTCGCCTCACGCTCTCTGCAGGAGGCGCGGAACGGCAGGCGGCATCAAGCGGCAGCGGCCCCGTCGATGCCACATTCAAGGCGATCGAAAGCGTTGCTGCGAGCGGTTCCGAACTGTTGCTCTACTCGGTGAATGCCATTACCACGGGCACAGATGCGCAGGGCGAGGTAACTGTGCGACTGTCGAAAGGCGGCCGGATCGTGAATGGTCAGGGTGCGGACACGGATATCGTGGTCGCTTCGGCGAAGGCTTACATTAATGCCCTCAACAAGCTTTGCTCCGGGCAGGAAAAGCTCAATCCGCAGATTTGACGGTTCTTGACGGAGCGGCTACACGTGCGTGGCCGAGGCAGCCGGCGAACAGCAGCGTCGCCAGGACGGTCTCGGCCATTGCCAGCACTTGGCTGGCGCCCTGATCAGTAGTCGCGCGCACCAGGCCTTCCGTGAGGTAGGCCAATGCCAGCATGGACGTCCACTGGTGTGTGTAACGCTTGCCGCGCAGGATGCCGAACAGCGGCAGCAGCAGCGGCAAGGCTTTCAAAGCCAGCATCGAGCCGCCGGGACGCAGCGGCGCCAGCCAGAGTTCCCAGGCAAGGCAGAGAAACAGCAAACCGACCAGGCTGGTTGCTGCCAGCCGGTTGAACCAGGGATTCACGCCGCGAGTTTCTTCGCGGTCTCGGCCAGACGGCGTCCGAGTGCGACGGCCAGCAGCTTTTCATTTTCGCTGGCAGCCGTAGTGCCATCGCTGCCGCTGACATGGCTCGCGCCGTAGGGCGTGCCGCCCTCGCGAGTCTGCGAGAGCGCCGGCTCGGTGTAGGGAATGCCGAGAATCATCATGCCGTGGTGCAGAAGGGGCAGCATCATCGACAGCAGGGTGGACTCCTGACCGCCGTGCATCGTCGTGGTTGACGTAAACACTACTGCTGGTTTGCCCGCCAACCCGCCTTTCAGCCACAGGCCGCTGGTGGAGTCGAGGAAGTACTTCAGTGGTGCTGCCATGTTGCCGAAACGGGTCGGGCTGCCTAGTGCGAGACCGATGCACTCTTCGAGATCGCGGGCTTCGGCATAAGGCGCACCCTCATCAGGGACGGCGGCTTCCGTCGCTTCGCAGACTGCTGATATCCGGGGTACGGTGCGCAGGCGCGCGACGATGCCGGGCATCTGTTCGATTCCATGCGCGATGTGCCGCGCCAGCTCGCGTACCGAGCCATGATGACTGTAGTAGAGAACAAGAATCTCCCGCACTGCGCCTGCCTTCTGCATTTTCCGACCTCCAGTAGAATTGCATTATATGTGGCTCCTGGCACCCTTTCGGCTGGTCGTGCGCACGGCGCGCCGGTTTCATGGCGAGCACTGCGCGCAGACCGCAGCGGCGCTTTCGTTCGCGACCTTGATTGGTCTGGTGCCCATGATTGCAGCGGCGTTCGCCTTGTTATCGCTGCTGCCGGTTGGTGCCGGCCTTGGTTCCGCGCTGGAGAAATTCCTCCTTGCGAACCTGCTGCCTGACAAGGCGGGCGTCATCATCGCAAAATACATTGGACAGTTCGCATCGCGCGCCGGACGGGTGACCTTTGTCGGGATAGCGGTGCTGGGAGCGACCGCATTGATGCAAATGCTGACCATAGAGCGGGCTTTCAACCATATCTGGCGAGTCAAGGCTGGCCGGCCGCTGTTGCGACGCCTGGCCATTCATGTCCTTGCGCTGCTGCTCGGACCGCTGGTATTCGGTGCCAGCATCGCCGCAATCTCGTTCATCGCCGGTGTATCGCTTGGCCTCCTCAATGAACCGTATTGGGTGACAAATCTCGTGGTCAGGGTATTGTTGCCGTTTGCGTTCATGACTACCTTGTTCGGTCTGCTGTATTGGGGCGTACCCAACAAGCCCGTAAAAGTTTGGGATGCGTGCTTTGGCGGAGCGATGGCGGCACTGGGCTTTGTCGGTCTGCAGAAACTATTTGCGCTCTATATTGCGGCCGGATTTACGGTCAACTCGGTTGTCTATGGCACCTTTTCCGCAATCCCGGTATTCCTGATCTGGCTCTACGCCTCGTGGAGCGTGATTCTGATCGGCGCACTGCTGGTCGCCGAGTTGCCGCAATCCGTCCGAGCCTAATCGGCGGTGGGATTGCGAATGAACTCAAAGACTTCGATGCTGGAGGTTTCGATGAGACTCCGGTGCGGCATGCATTCGACGATCCGCAAGCGGGCGTCGTTCTCCTGGAGCAAAGTGAATGGACGCGCGTTGTAATCGCCCCGCGCGGCCAGAATCGCTTCACCGCGGTTGAGGCTCGGCAGGGCCGGCAGCAGCAGCGCAGGTATCGGCGGCTCCGGATTTCGCGTGGTCAAGGCTTGTATTCGTATTGGCTTTGCCGATGGTGCCAGGACCTCCAGTCCCAACTCGACATGGCTGCTGCTCTTGCTGCGAGCCCAGCGCACGAGGCAGATCTGCCAGGCGGCACCCGCACCCGTGCGCAAACCTACGGCACAACCCGGCACGATGCCGGTGACCTCGCCGACGACATGCACGATGGCATAACCTGCGGGGCCTTCGTTGAGCAACGTCCAGTCACTGTATGTCAGCTCGCATTCGCGGGAATGTGGTTCCACCTGAGAATCGCTGCCCAGAGCTGTCCACAATGTACTCAGTTGCGTACAGACCTCCACCGGCAGGGCTTGCGGGCGGCGATTGTAACTGCGTCGTCGCGGCGCAGTCCAGCATTGACGAGCCCGTTCCAGCGCGTTGCGGTAGTCAGCGCCGGCTGCCTGAAGTGGCAGGCCGAGTGACAATGGCGGCACACCATCGCCTAGTTGGTCGAGATGCCGCGCAGCCAGCTCGGCAAGTTCGCCAAAACGGAAGTAAAGGCAGGGTCCGCCGTCAGGTTTGACGCGCTCGAGGGATATCGGTGGCTGGTCAATATTGGCGTTGAGCCACAGCCAGTCGCCGCCCGTCTCGGGACAGATCATGTCGATGCGGGTGGCCGCAGCGTTGCTCTCGAGATAGTCCGCAAGAAAGGCAATTTCGCGAGGCGCGAGCCCCTCGGGTTGTGCTGCCGTGAGCGCCAACATGGCCTTGAAGCGGGCATCGATGGCGCTCATTTCGGCGGGCAGGGTCGCTGTCGGGTCGACGGACTCGCGAGCAGAATGATAGAGCGCTTGCGCGTTGCGCCAGAAGCCCATTGGCGTGGGGGTCGCGGTCAGCAGGGTGGCGACGAGTTGCCGCGACAGGTTGAAAATTCCCTGCAAACAGATTTGCGCGCCACTGCGGCGAATGCCGGCAAGATTTCTGGGATTGACGTCGCCGGCGATTCTCAGCCACGCTTCACCCAATTCTGCTCGCAGACCGATCAAGCCCTGGGCGACCGTGCCAAGGTGGATCGGCAATGGCAGCTTGACGTCGAGTAACAGCGGGATGAGCGCCTCATCAATTCGTTCGGCGCGCTGTTGGAGCAACTCGTCGATCTTGATGCGGCTTCGCAGGGGAAGTTCCAGGAGCCCAAGCGCAGCGATGTGATTTCGCAAGGGCACCAGATCGAGCAGCGGATCGCCCTGCTGGGGCTCGGCGAGCCAGTCCAATGCCTGCTGTAGCTGGATCGGCGGCGAAGGAATCTTCTTGCGGCGCATGGCGAGCTGAATGGCCTAAGGTGAAACACGATTCTAGTAGAATCCGGACGCGTTTTCTTCTGCCACCCTGCGAGGTATCCGAAATGACCAGCCTGTTGTCTGCCAAGCCGATCGAACCGATGGATCGATTGATCGTCGCACTCGATGTCCCGGACGCCGAGGCCGCGCGCGATCTGGTGACCGAGCTGGGCGATGCGGTGGTCTTTTACAAGATCGGGCTGGAACTCTTCATGACCGGTGGCTATTTCGAACTGCTGCATTGGCTCGTCAGTCAGGGCAAGAAGGTCTTTGTCGATCTGAAGTTCTTCGATGTACCCGAAACCGTGCGTTCCGCGGTACGGGCATTGGCGGGCAGCGGAGCCACGTTTGCCACCATTCATGGCAATCAGGCGATCATGGAAGCGGCGGTGATAGACAAGGGCGATCTCAAGATTCTGGCGGTCACCGTGCTGACCAGCCTCGATCGCGGCGATCTGGACGACCTCGGTTTCGCCTGCGATGTGGACAAGCTCGTGCTGTCCCGCGCGCGCCGGGCGCTGGCCGCAGGGGTGGATGGCATCGTTTCGTCCGGCCTCGAGGCGCCGATGATCCGGCGCGAATTGGGCAACAAACTGATGGTGGTCACCCCTGGCATCCGACCGGTCGAGAACAAGCCGGTCGATGACCAGAAGCGTACCGTCGATGTCGCCCAGGCTTTCAGAAACGGTGCCGACTATATTGTGGTCGGCCGGCCGATCCGCCAGGCGGTGAATCCGCGCCAGGCGGCGCTCGCCATCCAGCAGACCATCCGCGAGGTGTTCGCTCTGCCGGGAAGGTGAAGGAGCCTGCCGGCTTTGAGAGCTCAAGGCGATCAATAGCCGAATGCTATGCCTTGTTTTATCCGGCTTTTTGCAATAAAATCGCCGGCTTTCCCGCTTTTCAAGAGAACACCATGGTTGTTATTCGTCTCGCCCGTAGCGGCGCCAAGAAGCGCCCTTTCTTCAATATGGTGGTCGCCGATTCGCGCAACCGCCGCGATGGCCGCTTCATTGAGCGCATCGGCTATTACAATCCTGTCGCCGCCGCGAACGAAAACGGGCTGGTGATCAATACCGAACGTCTGGCCTTCTGGCAGGGGCATGGCGCGCAGTTGTCGCCTACTGCCGCACGTCTGGTCAAGCAGGCAGCGGCGACAAAGGCCGCCTAAGCCGCATGATTGTTTTGGGGCGCATCGTCGCCCCGTTTGGAGTGCAAGGCTGGCTGCGGGTTCATCCCTTCGGTGATGACCCCGAGGCGTGGCGGAAGATGGCGCAGTGGTGGCTTTCTGCGGATGTCGATGCTCCGGCCGAAAGCTGGAAGGTGCATGGTCTCGAAGCCGTGAAACTGCACGGCGATGGTGTCGTGGCGAAGCTTGCCGGCATTGACGATCGGGACGCATCCGAAGCGCTGGGCAGCGTTTTTTTTGGCGCGCCGCGCGAGGCTCTGCCGCCACCGGTGCAGGATGAGTACTACTGGGTCGATCTGATCGGCCTGGCGGTAGTGAATATGCAGGGCCAGCCCCTGGGCCGGGTCAAGTCTCTGATCGAGACGGGCGCGAATGAGGTGCTGGTGGTAGTGGACGGCGAGCGCGAGAGATTGCTGCCCTTCGTTGAACATGTAGTGAAGGCGGTGGACATTCCGGGCGGAATAATTCACGCCGACTGGGATAGCGACTGGTGAGCTTGCGCTTCGATGTCATCACGCTGTTCCCCGAGATGTTTGCAGCGCTCACGGCATCGGGAATTACCCGGCGCGCGCTGGATCGGGGACTGTGGCAGATCGAATGCTGGAACCCTCGCCAGTGGACGCAGGATGTGCATCGAACGGTGGATGACCGGCCTTACGGCGGCGGCCCCGGGATGGTAATGATGGCCTCGCCGCTGGAACAGGCGATAGTTGCAGCAAAAGCGGCAGCAAAGGCGGCGGCAAAAGTCGGCGCTGGTGGTACGGCAAAAGTGATTTATCTTTCACCACAAGGCGCGCGGATTGACCAGCGGCGTGTGGTGGAACTGGCGGAAAGCGACGGGGCGATTTTGCTCTGCGGCCGCTACGAAGGAATTGATGAGCGGCTGATTGAACGCTGCGTGGATGAAGAGCTGTCGCTGGGCGATTTTGTTCTTTCCGGCGGCGAACTGGCGGCGATGGCCTTGATGGATGCATGCATCAGGCAACTGCCAGGTGCGTTGAACGATGAGGCTTCGGCAGTTGAGGATTCGTTTGCCGCAGGCTTGCTGGACTGTCCGCACTACACGCGGCCGGAGGTGTATGAAGGATCTGCGGTGCCGGATGTGCTGTTGTCCGGCAACCACGAAAGAATCCGGCGCTGGCGCCTTAAACAGGCGCTGGGAAGGACTTGGCAAAGGCGTCCTGATCTTCTTGAGGTCAGGGAGTTGAACCGGGAAGAAGCCGATCTGCTGGCGGAGTTCCAGCGGGAAGGCAAGTAGGCGCGTATCAGGGCGACAAAGTCCTGCTCTGCGCGAGAGGTTGGCGGGTGTTATCCGCAGCCATAACTTGATGGAGTAAAGCAATGAACCTGATCCAGCAACTCGACAACGAAGAAATCGCCCGTCTGGGCAAGACCATTCCGGCGTTTGCGCCCGGCGACACCGTGATCGTCAATGTAAATGTGGTCGAAGGCGATCGCAAGCGCGTTCAGGCTTTCGAAGGCGTGGTCATTTCCAAGCGCAATCGCGGCCTCAATTCGAACTTCATCGTGCGCAAGATTTCGTCCGGCGAGGGCGTCGAGCGCACCTTCCAGACTTACTCGCCGCTGATTGCGAGCATCGAAGTCAAGCGTCGCGGCGACGTGCGCCGCGCCAAGCTGTATTACCTGCGCGATCGTTCCGGCAAGTCGGCGCGCATCAAGGAAAAACTTACGCGAAGAGCGTAAGTTTTCAGAGCAGGCTCGCCTGCGCCAGCAGGCGTTAGCCGGAGCTAAAAGCCCGCTCGTAAGGCTCGCCTGCGCCAGCAGGCGTTATGCCGGAGCTAAAAGCTGACCCGCAGGGCTTGATTCGACGCCATACGGATAGATACAACGAAAAGGGCCGCCCGGAATACCGGGCGGCCCTTTTCGTTGGTAAAGCGCGAAGATCAATAGCGCTTCTTGTTGTTCTCGATCAGCGCGTAGGCCGAGTGGTTGTGGATGGACTCGAAGTTTTCGCTCTCCACCACATAGGCATCGATGCGCGGGTCGGCGTTCAAGGCGCCGGCAACGTCGCGCACGAGGTCTTCGACGAACTTCGGATTGTCGTAGGCTCGTTCGGTAACGTATTTCTCGTCCGGGCGCTTCAACAAGCCATAGAGCTCGCAGGAAGCCTGGGTTTCGGCCATGCGAACCAAGTCCTCGATCCAGACCAACTGGTTCGTGGTGGCGCTGATCGTGACGTGTGAGCGCTGGTTGTGCGCGCCACGATCCGATATCTTCTTCGAGCAAGGACAGAGGCTGGTGACGGGGACCACCACCTTGATGGTTTGCCGGTAGCGGCCGCCTTCGATGATTTCGCCGATGAAGGTTACCTCGTAATCCATCAGGCTCTTGACGCCCGAGACAGGGGCGACCTTGTTGATGAAATAGGGGAAGCTCATCTCAAGATGGCCGGTCTCGGCTTCGAGGCGGCTCACCATTTCGCGCAGCATGGCCTCGAAGCTCTCGACCGAGATCTCGTCCTCGTGCACATTGAGGATTTCGACGAATCGGGACATGTGGGTGCCCTTGAAATTATGGGGCAGTCCGACATACATGTTGAACGTCGCAACGGTGTGGCGCACGCCTCCGCTCTTGTCCAGCACCTTGAATGGATGCCGGATGTCCTTGATGCCGACCTTGTTGATCGGCAGCTGGCGCGAATCCGCGGTGCTCTGAACGTCTGCAATGACTGATTTTTGGGGTGGAGCCATGGGATCCCTGCAATTCATGTCGTTTCTCGGGTAAGGGTTAAGTTCTGACAAGAAGAACTATACCATTATCCGACCGTTTTACTCAACTATTACTTTCCGCAGCAAGCCGCGCTGCCACGCTGCGCACGATACCGACGTCGTCCAGCCCCACTTCCGCCAGCAGCAATGCGGTGTCACCGTGGTCGATGAACTTGTCCGGCAGGCCGAGACGCAACAGCGGGGTGCGCAAACCGGATGATTCGAGGGCCCGGGCGACCTCGGCCCCGGCGCCGCCGATCAGGGCGTTTTCTTCGATGCTCACCAGCAGATCATGGCTCGCCGCGAGTTGAAGGACGAGTTCAGCGTCCAGCGGCTTGACGAAGCGCATATTCGCAACCGTGGCGTCGAGGGTTTCGCCCGCCTTCAGCGCGGGCGTCAGCATGGAACCGAAGGCCAGCAGGGCCACCTGCTTGCCTTTCCGTCGCAGTTCGCCCTTGCCCAGCGGCAAGGTCTCCAGCCCGGGCTCGATGAGCGATCCAGGCCCGCTGCCGCGGGGGTAACGCACCGCGCTCGGGCCGTTTACCTGGAAGGCAGTCGAGAGCATCTTGCGGCATTCGTTCTCGTCGCTCGGCGTCATCACCACCATGTTGGGAATGCAGGTGAGGTAGGAAAGATCGAAGGCGCCGTTGTGCGTGGCGCCATCGGCACCGACCAGTCCTCCCCGGTCGATGGCGAACACCACCTGCAGGTTCTGCAGCGCGATATCGTGAATCAGCTGGTCATAGGCCCGCTGGAGGAAGGTCGAGTAGATCGCGACGACCGGTCTCATGCCTTCGCAGGCCAGCCCGCCGGCAAAGGTGACCGCGTGCTGTTCGGCGATGCCGACGTCGAAGTAGCGTTGGGGAAATTCCTGCGCGAAGCGCACCATCCCCGATCCCTCGCGCATGGCCGGCGTGATGCCGATCAGGCGCGAGTCGGCCTGAGCCTGATCGCACAGCCAGTCGCCGAACACCTGAGTGTAGGTGAGCCGACCGGGTCCCTTGGCCGGCTCGATGCCGCTGACGGCGTCGAACTTTCCGACGCCGTGGTAGAGGATCGGGTCCGCTTCGGCGAGTTTGTAGCCCTGGCCCTTCCGGGTAATGACATGGAGGAATTGCGGGCCCTTTAGCTTGCGCAGGTTCTGCAGCGTCGGAATCAGTGCATCGAGGTCATGGCCGTCGATGGGGCCGAGGTAGTTGAAGCCGAGCTCCTCGAACAGCGTGCCCGGCGAGATCATGCCTTTGACATGTTCCTCGACGCGATTGGCGAACTCCAGCACATTGGGCATCGAGGCCAGCACTTTTTCGCCGGCGCGCCGCGCGGCGTTGAAGGGGCCTCCCGACAGCAGACGCGCCAGATACTTGTTGAGCGCGCCGACCGGCGGCGAGATGGACATGTCGTTGTCGTTGAGGATGACGAGCAGATTGGCATCGATCACGCCGGCATTGTTCAGCGCCTCGAAGGCCTGGCCGGCGGACATCGCGCCGTCGCCGATGATCGCGGCTACGCGGCGTTCCTCGCCCCTGTTGCGCGCCGCGACCGCCATGCCCAGCGCGGCTGAGATCGACGTTGATGAATGGCCGACGCCGAAGGTGTCGTATTCGCTCTCGACCCGGCGAGGGAAGCCGGAAACCCCGCCCTTCATGCGCAGACGCTCCATGCCGGCACGCCTGCCGGTCAGCGCCTTGTGCGGATAGGTCTGATGGCCCACGTCCCACACCAGGCGATCCTCCGGGGTGTCGAACACATAATGCAGCGCGACTGTCAGTTCGACGGTGCCGAGGTTGGAGGACAGATGCCCACCGGTCTTCGATACCGACTCGAGCAGGAAGGCCCGCAGTTCGGCGGCCACCTGGAACAGCTGATCGCGCTCCAGCGCGCGAAGATCGGCAGGGGAATTGATGCTGTCGAGCAGGAGATGACTCATCAGAAGGTGCGCTCGACGATGAAGTCGGCAAGTTCGTGAAGGCGAACGGCGGACTCGCCAAATGGCGCCAGGACCTCGTGCGCGTCTTGTCTCAGCTTGCTTGCCATGCTTTTTGCTTCGCTCACGCCGAGGATGTTGACATAGGTTGGCTTGTTCTGCGCGGCGTCCTTGCCGGCTGTCTTGCCCAGCGTTGCGGTGCTCGCTTCTGCATCGAGGATATCGTCAACCACCTGGAATAGCAGCCCGATGCGGTTGGCGAAACGCCCGAGACGATCCAGGGAATCGGGCGGGGCTTCGCCGCAATGGGCGCCGAGCAAGACCGCGGCGCGGATCAGCGCACCGGTCTTGTGGATATGCATGAATTCCAGTTCACCGATGGTCAGCTGCTGGCCGACTGCCGCGAGGTCGATGGCCTGGCCGCCGGCCATGCCGCGTGAACCCGAGGCGACCGCCAGCAGATGCAGCATATCGAGTTGGCGGGTCGCCGCAATGCCCTCAAGGCGATTCGACAGCGTCTGAAAGGCCTGGGTTTGCAGGGCGTCGCCGACCAGAAGCGCGGTCGCTTCGTCGAACTGGACATGGCAAGTTGGCTTGCCGCGGCGCAAGACATCGTCGTCCATGCAGGGCAGGTCGTCGTGTACCAGCGAATAGGCGTGGATCAGTTCGACGGCAATGGCAGCGGCGTCGAGTACCCGGCTGTCGGCGGCGAAGATCGAGCCGGCGGCGTGGCACAGCAGCGGGCGCACGCGCTTGCCGCCGCCCAGCACGGCGTAGCGCATTGCCTCGTGCAGGCGCGCAGGAGCAATCCCGGGCGAGGGCAGGGCGGCTTCCAGGGCCGATTCGGTACGCTGCTGGATGCCGGACATCCAGGTCGGGAAATTCATGAGTGTTTCAGCCTTCCTGTTCGCCGCTGCCGGCGTCGCCGGCTTCCGTCCGGGCGTCGAAGTCGCGCAATCCGTTGGCATCGAGGATGCGTATCTGCTGTTCCGCCGCAGTCAGGGTTTCCTGGCACTGGCGCAACAGCGCCGTACCGCGTTTGTAGGCGTCCAGCGCATCCTGCAGCGGCATCTGACCGGCCTCCATCGCGGCAACGATGCTTTCCAGCTCGCTGAGGGCGCTTTCGAACGACGGGGCGGTTGCCGTTGCTGAATCGGTGTCGGGAGAAGTGATCGGAGTAGTGGCCATGAGTGAAGCCTTGGCCGAAAGCGATGACCAGCGGCAAGGGAAAAGCGAAAAGATAGCCTAAGGTGCGCCCTCTGGTCAAATTGGCTACAATCACGCCGTCGGTTTCAGGCCGGCGATTTGTCTCTCCTGACGGTAATTTGGTTTCGGCGTAACGTCCGCTGACGCGGACATTAGCCTGCTCTGAAACTTCGTTTTCCGTCCGTTTCCGGTTTCCGGGTAAACCCTCTTGGAGGTTCGGAATAATGTCCGATGTCGGCTCCCGCGCACTCCTCTCACCAGGAGCGTCGCAGTTTCCGGTTGAGTGGTACTTCGATGAAAAGCTTTTCGAGCTGGAGAAAAAGCTGATCTTCGATGCCGGCCCGGGCTACGTCGGCCATGAGTTGATGGTTCCCGAGGTGCACGACTACCGCTCGCAGGAGTGGCATGACCACGCGCGCATGGTCGTCCACCAGCCCGACGGCTTCTACGAGATGTCCAACGTTTGCCGTCACCGCCAGGCGATCATGCTGCAGGGCGCCGGCAACGCGAAGAACATCGTCTGCCCGATCCACCGCTGGACCTATGACGCCGGCGGCGAACTGATCGGCGCGCCGCATTTTCCGGCCAATCCCTGCCTCAATCTGGCCAAGCAGAAACTCGAGAACTGGCAGGGCCTGCTGTTCAAGGGGCCGCGCTCCGCCAACGCCGACCTGGCGGGCATGAAGGTCGCGGGTGAACTCGATTTTTCCGGCTACAAGCTGCATCACGTCGAACTGCACCAGTGCAACTACAACTGGAAGACCTTCATCGAGGTGTATCTCGAGGACTACCACGTCGCGCCCTATCATCCCGGGCTGGGCGGCTTCGTCACCTGCGATGATCTGACCTGGCAGTTCGGCGACTGGTATTCGGTGCAGCGCGTCGGCCTCACCTCGCTGGCCAAGCCGGGTTCGGCGACCTATCAGCGCTGGCACAAGGCCGTGCTCGACTATTACAACGGCGAGTTGCCCAAGCACGGCGCGATCTGGCTCACCTACTTCCCGAACATCATGGTCGAGTGGTATCCCCATGTGCTGGTCGTGTCGACGCTGGTGCCGCAGGACGTGGACAAGACGCTGAACGTGGTCGAGTTTTATTATCCCGAGGACATCGCCCTGTTCGAGCCGGACTTCATCAAGGCCGAGCAGGCCGCCTACATGGAGACGGCGATCGAGGACGACGACATCGGCGAGCGCATGGATCGCGGCCGCCGCGCGCTGATGAAACAGGGGCGCAGCGAAGTCGGTCCCTATCAGTCGCCCATGGAAGACGGCATGCAGCACTTCCACGAGTTCTACCGGCGCGTGATGGCCGATCACATCTGAGAGCTTGTGAATAAATCTACTGCGCGTGCCGGATCGGGGCTTGGGCGGCTCAGTTGGCAAACCCGGCTATCCTCATGTACAACGACGTACATTCCGGTAGCTGCGCTCCGGCCGCGCCCCGCTGCGGCCCGCTCGCTACGATTT
>VBWA01000063.1 GCA_006218025.1 Rhodocyclaceae bacterium
GAACTGGTGCCGATGCCCGGCACGCCGCTGGAAAATGCGCCGCCGCTCGACCCCTTCGAGTTCGTGCGCACCATTGCCGTGGCACGCATCAGCATGCCCGGTTCCATGGTCAGGCTCTCCGCTGGTCGCCAGCAGATGAGCGACGAATTGCAGGCGCTGTGCTTCCTCGCCGGCGCCAATTCAATCTTCTACGGCGACAAGCTGCTGACGGCCGGCAACCCGGAAGCCGACCGCGACGAAGCGCTGTTCGCGCGCTTGGGGCTCACCGCGATCTGACCTGATCATGCGCAGCGGCAGGCCGGCGCTTGCCTGTGACCACGCGTTGCCCATCCTTCACCAGGATCTTCCGGCCGGAATGCAGCCGAAGCGACTCCGATTGACCTCGATGGACCGACATTTCCGGCGTCGATTTTGACGCCAGTCTTCGCGCTGAGCGATTCGCCGGAATCTTCAGGAGTCGGCGCTGGCGATACGGTGACTAAGGGCCAAAAAGCGGTTCAGAACGACCCATGGAATTCGGCCCCATTCGGCTACATTCCTTAATGTATGTAGCGGTATTGTGCAACCTATTGAACTTAAACCGTATCCTGACAAGACTGTCCGTTATCGGTAGCCAGCAATGTCTTTCCTCTATCTGAAGCATTTCGATCTGGAAAAATCTCCATTTCAGATAACGCCTGATATCGATTTCTTTTTTTCAGGCAGTCAGCGCGGCGGCATACTGACAGCGCTGCTTCACGTGGCCTGTCACGAAGAGGGCATCGTTACCGCTGTCGCGGAGGTCGGTAGCGGCAAGACCCTGTTGGCACGCCTGATGATCAGCCGGCTGCCCGAAGACATCAGTTCGGTCTACCTGGCCAATCCCTGCTTCAGTCGCGACGAGATCATCAGCGCCATCTCGCGCGATCTCGGGCTGACCAGCCAGCCGGCATCGACGGAAGAAAATCTTGCGCAATTGCACCAAGAACTGTTGCGCCGGCATGCGCTGGGCCTGCGCGTGTTGCTGGTCATCGACGAGGCCCATGCGATGCCTCCGGAATCGCTCGAGGAAGTACGCCTGCTGTCGAACCTGGAGACCGACCGGCACAAGCTGGTGAACATCATGCTGTTCGGTCAACCGGAACTGGATACGCTACTGGCCGAGCGCAGGCTGCGTCAGTTGCGGGATCGGGTCATCCACCGCTTTGATCTGCCCCCGCTGCCGCGCGATGAAGCGACTGCCTATATCGATCACCGCTTGCGTATTGCCGGATGGCGGGGCGGCCGGTTATTTACGTCCGCCGCAATTTCCCTGCTGCTCAAAGCTTCCCAAGGGCGCGCCCGGCGCATCAATCTGCTGGCGGACAAGGCCCTGCTTGCCGCCTACGCCGAAGGCGTCAAGCAGGTCGAGAAACGTCATGTGAAAACCGCCTGCGGGGAACTTCATGCCGATCCGGCGACGAATCGCTGGGCCGGCCTTCCCTGGTTGCGCACCTTGGCGATCAGCCTGGCCTTGGCCGTCCCGATGGCCGGTTCGGCGGTCTGGGCGCTGGGCTGGCATCGAACGAGTGCACCGGCTCTGCTTGAGCCGGTTGCGGCGCGGGGCGCCAGGGTCGCCGAGGCAACGGTCGTCCCGGTTGCCGCCAAAGCGCCGGCCATCAAATCCAGTGCTGGGGCAATGCCTGTCGCCGCTTCCGTGATCGCCAAGCCTGCTGCTCCTTCGGCTGCGGCACGGGAGGCGGAGAAAACGGGCACAGCAAAGTTCGACAGTCAGCGGCTCGGTGCCTTGGTCAAGCGCACGGAAGAACTTCTGGGCGATCAGCAGTCGCGCGGATTCACGCTCCAATTGGCCAGCCTTTCCTCGACGGGCAATGTCGCCGAGTACCTTGGGGAGGTCTCGCAACTGGTCGATGCTTCTCGGATTTATGCACACCATCGTGTCTACAATGGAAAAAGCGTCGTGGCCGTCTACCTCGGCCGGTATTCGACCGAGCAAGAGGCAAGAGATGCCCTGCACAGCCTGCCGGAACCGCTCAAGATGAATCAACCCATACTTAGAACTTGGGCCCGAATCCGACAGGAGCCAAACCCTTGAGGCTGTTGAATCCGTTTGTCTCACCAATAATTACGCGGGTTTCCGGCGGTGCCGGCCGGATGCCCGGCAAATGGCTGCGCCTGGCGAGTTCGGTCGTGCTGCTCGCGGGATGCGCCAGCCCGGCGCCTCCACCGTCAACGCAACATCTGGAACCCGCTGCGCCGGTCACGGGCAAGGCGCCCGAATTTTCCGTCGCGCCCCCCTTGCCGAAGCCACCCAAGCCGGCGGAAAGGCCCGAGCTTTACAGCGTCGTAGTGCACGAGACGAACGTGCAGGACTTGTTGTTCGCCCTGGCGAGGGATGCCAAGGTCAATGTATCCGTTCATCCCGGCATCACAGGCACGGTCACCATGAGCGTGCTCGACCAGACCCTGACCGAGATCCTCGATACCATCAGCAAGCAGGTCGACATGCGCTATGAGATGAACGGCAAGAGCCTTTCGATCACGCAAGACCTGCCTTATCTCAAGATGTACCGCATCGATTACCCGAACATCTCGCGCAGTTCGCAAAGCTCGGTCAGCATCTCGACCAATGTCGCCAGTACCGGGGGCGGTCCGGGCGCCAGCGGCGGCGGCGGTGGCGGCAGCAATGCGTCCGATTCCAAGATCACCAACACCGCCGACAATCTTTTCTGGAAAACCCTCGTTGCCAACATCACCGACCTCTTGCGGGAAACGGACAAAGTTCAGCCCGCTGGCCTGGCGGCGACACCGGCGCCCGTTGCTGCGGCAACGCCTGCGCCCCTTGCGGCACCGTCCAGCACGCAGAACGCCGGCCGCACCGCTGCCTCGCCAGCCGGTGGTGGCACAGCGGCCAATGCGCCCGCCGGTGCTGCCGCAACGGCTCCCGCCAGCGGCAGCAGCGCCCAGGGCGCCGCCATCCGCACCGCC
>VBWA01000064.1 GCA_006218025.1 Rhodocyclaceae bacterium
TCTGACTCCATGACAAAGAAATCGTTCACAGTGTTTGATACTTATTCAGTGTTTCCCTAAAAGGTTTCGCGCGCCTGCTTCAGCAGTTTGCTCTTGATCCGCGTCTGCTTGAGGCGCGAGAGGTACTCGACGAAGACCTTGCCTTCGAGATGGTCCATTTCGTGCTGGATGCAGACCGCGAGCAAATCATCGGCCTCCAGCTCGAAGGGCTTGCCATCCAGCCCCAGCGCACGCACCCTGACATGGCTGGCGCGCTTCACCGTCTCGTAGATGCCGGGCACCGACAGGCAGCCTTCCTCGCCTTCGCATTCACCGGATTTTTCCAGCAGTTCGGGGTTGATGAAGACCTGCAGCTGCGACTTGTCTTCGGAAACATCGATCACGATCAGGCGCAGGTGCTGGTCCACCTGCGGGGCGGCCAGCCCGATGCCGGGCGCGGCATACATGGTTTCCGCCATGTCGGCGGCAAGCTGGCGGATGCGCGCATCCACCTCCGCAACGGGTGTCGCGCGGCGGTGCAGCCGCGGATCGGGGTAACGCAAAATCGGCAATAGGGCCATGAAACCGCTCTTGAAAGAATTGATGCTGGGGGAATTGTCGGGCAGAATCGGCGGATACTCGGGTGGTTCGCCATTCACATAGACACTCGGCCAGGAGATCACGCCATGCGTCGCATTATATCTGCGCTGCTCATCACCATTTCAACCACTCTGGCAGTCGCACAGGGAGCCAAGCCACTGGAGCTGGCCGACGGTGCGCCCGACCGGCATATCGTGACTTCCGGCGATACCCTCTGGGGAATCTCCGCCAGATTCCTCAAGGATCCCTACCGCTGGGGAGAACTATGGAAGATGAATGCGGAAGAAATCAAGAACCCGCACCGGATCTACCCGGGCCAGGTCATCGTGCTCGACAAGAGCGGCGCCCAGCCCCGGCTCAAGCTGGTAACAGTGACCGAACCGCGACGCGAGTATGTCGAGCCGCTACGCAAGGGCATCCCCTCGATTCCGCCGCAGGATATCGAACCCTTCCTCAGCGAGCCGCGGGTACTCGACGAAAGCGGGCTCGCTGCCGCGCCGCGCGTGGTGGCCCTGCAGAACGACCGCGTGATCGCCGGCGCCGGCGACACCATCTATACCACCGAGGTCGCCACTCCGAACAAGGTCTGGCAGCTGTTCCGCCCCGGCAAGCCTCTGCTCGACCCCGACACGAAGGAGACGCTTGGACACGAAGCGGTGTTTCTCGGCACCGCGCGCATGACCCAGGGTGGTATGCCATCGAGCTTCCTGATACTCACCTCGAAGCAGGAGATCGTCCGTGACGACCGCCTGCTGGTCGCGCCGCGCCAGGATGTGGTGAATTACATTCCACACGCTCCGGGCAAGCTGATCCAGGCCAAGGTACTCGCCATATACGGCGGGGTGAAGTTTGGCGGTCCGCAGTCGGTGATCACGCTCAATCGCGGCAAGGCCGACGGGCTTGAACCTGGCCACGTGCTGGCCGCCGATCTGGCCGGTGCCGAGGTCAGCAACCGCTACGAGGGCGTGAAGACCAACTACCAGTTGCCTGACGCCCGCAATGGCCTGCTGTTCGTTTTCCGCGTCTTCGACCGCGTCTCCTACGCCCTGGTGATGAACGCGACGCATCCGGTGGTGGTCGGCGATACGGTTCGCACCCCCTGACGCCGGCACAAGGCTCTGAGTTCATGACGACGGATCGCCGCGAACTCGCTTCCTGGCTCCGTCTCACGCTGATCCCCGGCGTCGGCGGTGAAGCCCGGCGCGTGCTGCTCAAGGCCTTAGGGCTGCCGCACACAATCTTCGAGGCGAGTCAGCGCGCCCTCTCCGCAATCATCGACCCGGCGCTGGCCGAGCGTCTGCTAAGCCATGAATGCGCGGCCGAGATCGACGCGGCGCTGGATTGGGCGGCCCAGCCCGGCAATCGGCTGCTGACCCTGGCCGATGCCGACTACCCGCGAAGCCTGCTGACTTCGGACGACCCGCCGGTGCTGCTCTACGCCAAGGGCGACACGGCGATCCTCAATCGCCCGATGCTGGCCGTGGTCGGCAGCCGCAACGCGACCGCGCAGGGCTTGCGCGATGCCGAAGCCTTCGCGCAAGCGCTGGGCAATGCCGGGCTGACCATCGTCAGCGGCCTCGCACTGGGCATCGACGCAGCAGCCCATCGCGGTGCGCTGGCGACGACCGCGGGCACGGTGGCCGTGATCGGCACCGGGGCCGACCGCCTCTATCCGGCGCGCAACGAAGCCCTGGCCCGCGCCATTGCCGAAAAGGGCGTCGTCCTCAGCGAGTTCCCGCTCGGCACGCCGGCACTGGCGTCGAACTTCCCGCGCCGTAACCGCATCATCGCCGGCCTCGGCCTGGGCTGCCTGGTGGTCGAAGCGGCGCTGCGCAGCGGCTCGCTGATCACCGCCCGGCTGGCCGCGGAAAGCGGCCGCGAAGTGTTTGCGATTCCGGGTTCGATCCATTCGCCACTGTCGCGCGGCTGCCATCAACTGATCCGCCAGGGCGCAAAGCTGGTCGAATCGGCGCAGGACATCCTCGAAGAATTGCGCTGGGAAGCCTCCCCGATCTCAAGCGCCACCCGTGACCAGATCTCAGTGGCGTCGAACGATAGCGAACAGCAAGTGCTCGCTTTTCTGGGTGATGCTCCCTGCGCGCTCGACACGCTTTCCGCGCGCAGCGGCTTGACGCCCGCCGACCTTCTTGCCATGCTGTTGCCCATGGAACTCGCCGGACGGGTAGCCCAACTACCCGGCGGCCTCTACCAAAGACTGCATTAACGCTCATGGCACCGAGTACCACCGACAGAAGATGAAACACGCGAAAAGCAAATTGAAGGCCCGCCCCTCCCGTCCCCTCACGGGGAGGCTACTAATTTGCTCGCTTCGCTCGGCTATCACCCGCCGCTCCGAACGAGTT